>NZ_JBSHIO010000002.1:0-677318 GCF_053618995.1 Allobosea sp. NPDC055594 | reverse complement strand
GCCGTTAAACTCCTCAGCGCTGATGGTACTGTGTCTCAAGACCCGGGAGAGTAGGTCGTCGCCGGGCCTGTCAAGGATATCCCTCTAAACAATGACATTCTAAAAAAGCGCCGCCGCTGATCTCCATGGGATCAGCGGCGGCGCTTTTTGTTGTTTGGCTGCGACAGCCTTTCCGATCAGACCATGACCGTCATGACGGTTTCGAGGACCCGCGCCAGGTTCGGTGCGCGATCGCTCAACGGGAAGGAGTCCTCGGCATATTCGGTCTCGATCCCGAAGAGCACGGCGATCATCGCCAGCAGTGAGAGCAGCGGCCGGCCTGCGCGAATGTCTTTTGCCGCCGGCGCACCGGTTCGCGCCGCCTCTTGCCGTTCCGCCTGCCTGGCCGCGACCGGGAATGCAACTGCGGCAGCCGGTGCTGGACTGCGTGCCACGAGCCCGAAATCGAGCACGCGCTGCATCTTGATCAGATGACGATACCAGGCCACGGTCCGCGTCACGAGCCCGCGCTCGACCTGCCCGGCCTGCAAGGCCCTGCTGATCTCCCGCACGCCGAGCGAAACGTCCGCGCAGGCCGAAAAGCCCAGAAGCTTCCGCGCCTTGTCGAATTTCACGCTGTAGTCGCGCTTGTCCGCATCACCGGGCGCGAACTGCACCTTGACCGGCGTCGGCATCGCTCGCTCGACCTCCCGGCTCAGCTCGATCATCCGGAAATTGGCCAGGCCGATGTTGAAGACCTCGCCGCCGGTGATGGCGGGATCTGCCTCCAGCGCCTGCAGGAAGGCGCGCGCGACGTCCTGGACATGCACGATCGGCCGGCGCTGCGAGCCGCCGCCCGTCACCACGATCTCGCCGCGCTCGAAGGCACTCAGGGTCATCACGTTGACGACCAGATCGAAGCGCATGCGCGGCGACAGGCCGAACACGGTCGCATTGCGCAGGGCGACGGTGGTGAAGCCCGGCCGGTTCATCGCCCTGATCGCCGCTTCCGCCTTCGCCGCGGCCTGGGCATAGGCCGTCAGCGGGTTGAGTTCGCTGTCTTCGCCGAGTTCCTCGTCCCCGCCAGCGCCGTAGACCGAGCAGGACCCCGAGAAGACATAGCGTTCGACCCCCGCCTTCTGGGCGCTGCGGGCAAGCTCGATCCGGCCCTTCTCGTTGATCTCCCAGGTCAGACGCAGATCGACCTCGGCCGAGGGATCATTCGACAGGCCGGAGAGATCGATGACGCCCCAGCAGCCTTCCAGCTCGCGCGGGGTCAGGTCGCGGATGTCGATCGTCCTGGTCTCGAGCGCCGGGCGATCGGCATAGTGATCGAGCGTATTCGCGCCGAAATAGAAGCGGTCCAGCGCCCGAACCCGATAGCCCGCGTCGAGCAGGCGCCCGACCAGAACCGAGCCGATGTAGCCGCCGGCACCGGTTACGGCAATGATCTTGCTCATAGTGCAGCCACTCCTCTCTCTTCGATCATCCGGGAATCAAGGGACGGCAAAACCTCGTCGTGCAGGATGTTAAGGACGTGGTCCTGCTCGTCCTGGCGCAAGGTCGGGAACAGCGGCAGGCACAATGTGCCTTCGCCCCAGTCGAGCGAGACCGGGAAGCCGTTGCGCGGAACCGCGGGATCGTTGCGGTACAGGCTGAGCTCGGGCACGCTGCGGTAATTGACCGTCGCCCCGATGCCGTGATCGTTCAGCACCCGCATCACCCGGTCGCGCTGGCCGCCGGGGACATGGATCGGGAACAGGTGCCGGGCCGAGACGGCCTCGGCCTCGATCGCCGGAAAGCCGAGCGGCGTCCCCGCCAGGCTCTCCTCATAACGTCGGGCGAGACGCTCGCGCTGCGCGAGACGCGCATCGACACTGTCCAGCTGCGTCTCCAGCAACACGGCCAGAAGATCCGGAAGATTGGCTTTCGTCCCGAGCCGCGCCACATCCCAATGCTGGTAGCGCCCACCCGAGAAGCGTTGCGCCGCAGCGGCCGACATGCCGTGCAGCACCGCCTCCTTGAGGTTTGCGGCGAGCGCGCCATCCTGCGTGATCACGGCGCCGCCTTCGCCGCAGGTGACGTTCTTGGTCGCGTAGAACGAGAAGATCGCGGCGTCGCTGTCCTGGCCGGGGCGACGCCCTCCGCGCCGGCCTTCGAAGCAGTGGGCGGCATCCTCGATGATCCGGATTCCTGCGGGCAGCGCGGCGCGCAGGGCTGGGATGTCGACCATCTGGCCATAGAGATGGACCGGGATCACGGCCCTGGTCCGCGACGTGACTGCGGCCCTGACCGATGCGATGTCGATCAGCAGTGTCGAGGGCTCGACATCGACGAAGACCGGCGTCGCGCCGACCTGTTTGACGACATTCGCCGTCGCCACGAAGGTCATCGCCGGCACGATCACCTCATCGCCCGGCCCGATTCCGAGGGCGAGCAGGACGGCCACCGCGCCTTGCGTCCAGCTGCTGGTCAACTTGGCGTGGGAAACCCCGAAAATGGCGCCGAGCTTGTCCTCGACCCGGGAGCAATACTGTCCGCTTGTCAGAAATCCGCTTTCGATGACTTCCGCCACCAGTGTCGCACTGCTCGCCGGCAATGAATGACGGTAAAACGGCACCCGCATGCTCGCCTCCCGACCGAGATTTTTAATTTTGAAGAGCGATGATCGAAATTTTAATCTGAAAGGTGCATGCGAAATAGGGTCATGGAAAATTGTAGAGATCAATCAAATAGATTTGATTTCTAACAACTCACAAGGATTATCTCGTAAATACATTTATGAATGGGGGAGTAACTCCTTTTTCCCATATTGGTCGGTGTGCCCGGCACGCTCTGGCGCACGATCCGTCATCGGCAGGCCGCGATAGAGCTCGCGCAGCGAGGCGGCGATCCCGGTCCAGTCGCCTATGGCCAGGGCGACACGATAGGCGTTTTCCGACAGGCGGCGCCATTGCGCCGGATCGATCGTCTCCGCGGCGTGCATCGCCTCCGCGACAGATTCGGCGCTGAGGCCTGCGATCGCAAACCCGGCGCCGCCCGCCTCGACCTGGCCGAGGAGCCCGGTTCCTTCCGAGAGGATGAGCGGCAGGCCCATGAGCCCGGCTTCCATCAGCGCCAGCGGCATATGGTCGAAACGCGACGGCGCGACGTAGAAATCCCATCGGCTGGCCGCCTCGACCTTGTCCTGCCCGAAGCGTGGCCCCTCGATCGTGCAGACGTCGTCGATACCGAGCGCGGCGCACATCTCGGTCAGTTGTTGATGTGTCTGTCCGCTGCCGAACAGCGCGAGCCTGCCCTTGCCGCCGGTATGGCGATAGCGCGCGAACCCGGCGATCAGCAGGTCGAGACCCTTGTGCTCGATCGCCAGGCGGCCGAAGAAGCCGAAGGTCGGGAAGGTGGCGGACGGGCTGCGATGGCGCGGCGCCTGCGGGATCCCGTCCAGGCGGCTCGAATAGACCGCATTGGGCAGCAGCGCGACCTTGGCGCCGGGCACCAGCCAGCGCACGACGTCGGCCTCGTGCGGGGTCAGGGCATGGATGAAGCGCGCCGCGTTCAGCGCAAAACGCTCGAGAAGCTTGATGTAGAGGACCGCCCTGGGGCGCTCCAGCTTGCCGTCCAGGCTGTAGATGTGGCCGAAGCGGCTATGGGCGGTGATGCCGAAAGGTAGACCACGCCGGCGCATGGCGCGCGAGATCGGCAGGAGCAGCGGCTGCCTGACGCCGTGTATGTGATAGACGGTCGACGGGCCGCTATCGGCGAGGATCGCCTCCAGCACGTCGCGGTCCAGCCCGATATGGCGCCCCAGTACCTGCCGGCCCCGCAAGGGTAGAATCTGCGCCGGGATGCCTGACGGGATGTCCGGTGTCCGTCCCGGTGCGGTCAGGAAGATCAGACGCGAACGATCTCCGGCATGGATCTGCTCGAGCGCGAGCTGTCGCGCGACCTGATGCAGCCCGTTTGCTGCCGATGGATGATCGTCCGCTTCGTCGAAGATCAGATGTCGAATGTCGAGGGGGCGATCCTGCAGATCACGTTCCGAAAACCCGCCATCCGAGCTCATTGCCACACCTGTTCTTGTCTGATCCCACGAATGGCGCCGCAAACCGTTGGAAGGCCGCGCCGGTTGAAGTCAGCCGCAATCGTCGGTGTTCGCGAGGCGCGGAGATAGTGCGCGGAAGGGGTAGTCAGAGTGGCGAGTATGCGTGCTGCGGCATCGTTCGCCCTGGAGGTGGGAGCGCCTATCGGCTACCGGGCCGTCATGTCCAGGCGCGCGCCGATCCATCGTCCCGCCCGTTCCAGTGCCGCGAGGTCGACGCCGGTCGAGATACCTTTCGCTTCGAAATGCGCGACGAGGTGTTCGGTCGCCAGATTCCCGGCCGCGCCCGGTGCGTAGGGGCAGCCGCCGGAGCCGCCGACCGCGCCGTCGAAGATCTGCAGGCCGAGCCGCCAGGCCACCTCGACATTGGCGATCGCCTGGCCCGAAGTGTCGTGGAAATGCCCGGCGAGCATAGCCGCCGGAGCGCGCCTCAGCGTTGCCTCGACCATCGCCTGCGTCCGCTCCGGCGTGCCGCGCCCCAGCGTGTCGGAGAGTGCGATCTCGCTGCAGCCGAGCGCCAGAAGCTCGGCCGAGACGGTTGCGACCGCCTCTGGCGCGATCTCTCCCTCATAGGGGCAATCCAGCGCGCAGGAGACATAGCCGCGGACCGGCACTCCGGCGCGTTCCGCCAGCCTCATCACAGGCCGGAAGCGCGCAATGCTCTCGGCGATCGAGCAATTGGTGTTCTTCCGGCAGAAGCTTTCCGAGGCCGCCGTGAACACGGCGAGCGCCTGCGCGCCCGCGGCGAGCGCGGCCTCGGCTCCCTTCTCGTTCGGGACCAGGGCCGAATAGACGACGCCCGGCTGGCGGGTGATGCCACGCATCACCGCCTCATGGTCGGCCATTTGCGGCACCCAGCGCGGCGAGACGAAGGCCGTCGCCTCGATGCGGGAGAGGCCGGCCTCCGCCAGCCTGCCGATCAAGGCGAGCTTGTCGGCGGTCGTGATCGGTGTCGTCTCGTTCTGCAGGCCGTCGCGCGGACCGACTTCGACGATGACGACCTCGCGCCCCGCCATTTCAGGCTCCGAGATAGGCCGAGCGGACGCGCTCGTCGCGCAGCAGCTCGGCGCCGGTGCCCTCCAGCGTGATCGTGCCGGTCTCGATGACATAGGCCCGGTCGGAGACGGCGAGCGCCTGATTGGCCATCTGCTCGACCAGGAGGATGGTCATCCCTTCCTCGCGCAGCCGGCGGATCACGGAAAAGACCTCGCGCACGATCAGCGGCGCGAGACCGAGCGAGGGTTCGTCGAGCAGAAGCAGCTTCGGCCGCGCCATCAGCGCGCGCGCGATCGCCAGCATCTGCTGTTCGCCGCCCGACAGCGTGCCGGCGAGCTGGTCCTGCCGCTCGGCGAGGCGCGGGAAGATGCCGAAATAGCGTTCGATGTCCGCGGCGATGCCGTCCTCGTCGCGGCGCGCATAGGCGCCGAGCACGAGATTGTCGCGCACGTTCTGGTCACCGAAGACCATGCGTCCTTCCGGCGAATGGCCGATGCCGAGCCGGACGCATTCATGGCCCCTGATACCGGCGATGTCGCGCCCTTCGAAGCGGATCGCACCGCCTGCGACCTTCACCAGCCCGCCGATCGCCCGCATCAGCGTCGACTTGCCGGCGCCGTTGCCGCCGATCAGCGTCACGACCTCGCCTTGCCCGACGGAAAGCGAGATGCCCTTCAGCGCCTCGACCGCGCCATAGCGGACCTTCAGCCCCTCGATCGCGAGCATGCTCATGCGGCCTCGTCCTCTTCGGCGCCGAGATAGGCGGCGACGACCTTGGGATCCCGGCGGATCGCCTCTGGCCGCCCCTCGGCGATCAGCGCGCCATAGTCGAGAACCAGCACATGCTGCGAGATGCCCATGACGAGATCCATGTGGTGCTCGATCAGCAGCACGGTGACGCCGGCCTGCTGGATGCGGCGGATGACCTCGCCGAGCTCATGCGTCTCCTGCGGGTTGAGCCCGGCCGCCGGCTCGTCGAGCAGGAGGAGTTTTGGCTGCGAGGCGAGGGCGCGGGCGATCTCGAGCCGCCGCTGCAGGCCATAGGGCAGGCTCTTCGCCGGCTCATGGGCGCGCTCGCCGAGACCGAGATCGGTCAGCAGCGCCAGGGCATCGGCCCGCGCCTTGGCCTCCGTCCGGCGGCTCGAGGGCAAGCCGAGCAGCGAGGCGGCAAAGCCGGTCTCGATGTGCAGATGCGCGCCGAGCAGGACGTTGTCGAGCGCCGAGAGTTCGCCGAACAGCTTCAGGTTCTGGAAGGTCCGCGCGATGCCGAGCCCGGCGACGCGGTGCGCGGCGAAGCCGACCGTCTCGCGCCCCTCGAAGCGGATCGAGCCGCCATCGGGCGCGACATGCCCGGAAAGCAGGTTGAGCAGGGTCGTCTTGCCGGCCCCGTTCGGGCCGATCAGCGCATGGACCTTGCCGGCGCTGATCGCGAAGGAGACATTGCGGACCGGCACGATGCCGCCATAGGCCTTGTAGAGATCCTTCACGACGAGAATCTCGCCGCTTGCCGGTGCTGACGAGGCTGCCGCCAGCGCACTGTGTCCGGAGTCCTCGGGCCTGGTCTCGGCGGGCTTCCGCCACCGTGCCGCGAGCCCGGAGACGGCGCCCGCGATGCCGTTCGGCATCAGATAGAGCGAGAACAGCAGCAGCGCGCCATAGGTGAAGTGCTGGAGTGCCGGCCAGCGCGCCAGCCAGGCGTCGAGCAGGGTCAGGATCACCGCGCCGAAGATCGGTCCGTAGAGCGAGCCCGAGCCGCCGAAGATCACCACCACCAGGAGCAGGATCGACAGGTTGAAGGTGATGAAGTCGGAGTTGAAATACTGGTTCTGCTGGGCGACCACGGCGCCGGCGAGCGCGCAGGTCACAGCCGAGATCACGAAGGCCAGCGTCTTGGCCCGCACCACCGAGATGCCGACCGATTGCGCCGCCGGCTCCGCCATCTGTACCGCCAGGAAGGCCCGGCCATAGCGGCCGGCGAGCAGCGAGCGCAGCATCAGATGCGTCGCGATGCACAGCGCCCCGACGAACCAGACCCAGTGCAGATTGGTGAAGCTGACTCCGCCGAGCGAGGGCGGGCTGATGCCGTAGAAGCCGGCCTGGCCCTTGAAGATGTCGGTCCACTCAGTGACGATCTTCTCGACGACGATGCCGAAGCCGATCGTCACCATGGCGAGGCTCGGGCCCGAGACGCGTACCGAGGGCATCGCGATGACGAGGCCGAAGATCGCCCCGAAGACGCAGGCCAGCACCAGCGACAGCCAGGGATTCATGCCCCATTCGATATTGGCGATCGCCGCCGTATAGGCGCCGACCGCGAAGAGTCCGGCATGCCCGAGCGATTTCTGCCCGGCATCGCCGACGAGCACGTTGAGGCCCGCGGCAGCGAGATAGTTCACCCCGATCGTGAACAGGATCTGCAGGTAGAAATCGTTGAGTGAGAGATAGGGAACGAGCGCCAGCGCTGCCGCGAGCGCCGCCACCCCGATGGCGTGGCCGAGCGCCGGCATCAGATCTTCTCCACGCTGCGCGCGCCCATCAGCCCGCTCGGGCGGACGACCAGCACGATGATGATCAGCAGGAAGATGGTGATCTCGCGCATCTCGGCGCGCCAGAGCCCGACCAGTGCCTCGACCACGCCGAGCAGGAAGCCGCCGAGCATGCAGCCGCGCGGGCTGGTCAGCCCGCCGACGATCGCAGCCGAGAACGCCTTCAGCGCGACGCCGAGCCCGATGAAAACCGAGGCGGTGGTGATCGGCGCGATCAGGATGCCGGCGAGCCCGGCCAGCGCCGAGGAGATCACGAAGGCGAGGATGACGATCGTCTCGACATTGATGCCGACGATCGCGGCCGCCTGCGGATTGAAGGCGACGGCCCGCAATGCCTTGCCGAAGCGCGTCTTGCGCAGGACGATGTCGAGCCCGACCATGACCGCGACCGCGACGACCGCGATCAGCACCTCCTGCGGCCGGATGCCGGCGCCGGCGATGCGCCAGACATCGCTGCCGAGCGGCGAGGGCACCGCGATCGAGGCCGGGCCCCAGATCGCCAATGCTGTGTTCTGCATGATGACGCCGAAGCCGATCGTGCTCAGCACCCAGTTCAGGCCGCCGGCCCCGACGAAGGGCTTGATCGCGCAGTAATAGAGCGCGACGCCGATGGCGCCGACCACGACGACGCTGGCGATGGTCGCCAGCACATAGGCCGTCATCGTCATCTCGGCCTGGGTGAGGTTGCCGAAATGCGGCTTGCCTGCCGCCAGCAGCAGGAGCGAGACGCCGACCAGGCTGCCCGGCACTAGGAAGGCGCCCTGGCCGAAATTGAAGGTCTTGGTCGTGGCGTAGGTGATGTTGAAGCCGAGCGCGATCAATCCGTAGATCGCGCCCAGCGCCAGACCGCTGGCCAGAGCCTGAAGGAATGCCGTCATCGTCTCTCCGCCACGACTCAGGTCGTTTGCGCCATCATTTTGAGCGGCCAGCGCCTGGAGTCGCCACCAGCCAATCCGTTTCCACTCGCACGCCGTCATGCTCGCCCCTGTGGCGAGCATCCACGTCTTGAACACCGCATGTGATCAGTGAAGCGAAGACGTGGATGGTCGGGACAAGCCCGACCATGACGGAGGAGGCCTTCTGGAGCGGCTCAGCGCTTCAGATCAGCCGCCGTCAGCCCCTTGACCACCGGATCGTCGAGCTTGACGACACGGCCATCCTTCCACTGCGCGAGATGGAAGTCGGCGACGCCGAGCGCCTCGTGCTGCTCCTTGCTGAAGGGCTTCTCGTATTTCTTGATGATGCCCTGGACCGCGCCGAGGTTTTCGAGCGCCTGCTGGACCTTCGGCCCGTCGGTGCCGCCGGCCTGCTTGATCGCGGCGGCGATCAGCATCACCGCGTCATAGCCCTGCGCGGCCGAAACGAAGGCCGGCATGTTCGGGTGCTTGGCCATCAGGCGCTTGTGCAGTGCCGCGGCGCGGTCGCTGGCGTCCTCGGTGGTCGACGCCGCGAAGATCGTCTTCTCGGCGAGCTTGGGGCCGGCGATGTTGATCAGCGGCGTGTTGATCGAGCCCCAGGTCGAGAGCAGGCCAGGGTAGTAGTCCATCTTCTCCATGCTCTTCAGCACCTGCGCGGTCGCGTCGGCGAGCGAGCCGGTGATGATCATGTCCGCGCCGGCCGCCTTCAGCTTGGCGAGCTGCGAGGTCATGTCGGTGTCCTTCGGCCCGAACTTCTCGATGCCGACCGGCTTGATGCCATGCAGGGCGAGAATCTCCTGCAAGTCCTTGGTCGCCGCCTGGCCGTAGCCGGTGGTGTCGGCGATGATCGCGACGTTCTTGGTCTTAGAGGCCTTGACCGCATAGGCGGCGAGCAGAGCGAGCTGCTCGCGGTCGACCATCGAGACGCGGAAGATGTAGTTCTGCGGCTCCTTGGCGTAGCGGGCGGTGATGTCGGTCGCGGTCGCGACATGCGACACCACCGGCACTTTCTTCTGCTGCGGGATGTGCAGCCAAGCGAGCGCGTTGCCGGAGTTGGTCGGGCCGACCACGGCCGCGACCTTCTCGTTGTCGATCAGCTCGTTCATGTTCTGGATCGACTTCGGCGGCGCACCGGCATCGTCGCGGACGACGCCGACGACCTTGCGGCCGAGCACGCCGCCTTGGGCGTTCAGATCCTCGATCGCCGCCTGGAAGCCGTAGAGGCCGGAGAGTCCGAGCTCGGCGGCGCCGGAGGCCGACTGGTCGGCATTGTAGCCGATCTTGATCTCGTTCTGCGCGAAGGCCGGCAGCGACAGCGCCATGCCGGTCGAAACCAGCAGGGCGCCCAGCGCGCGGCGCGAAATCAGGGTGTTCATCAGCGTTCCTCCGGTTGTCGTCCGCTTTATGCGGTTCTGTGGTGAGAGTTGAAGGGAATAGGGCGCAGGATC
The DNA here is from genome assembly GCF_053618995.1 of Allobosea sp. NPDC055594. NCBI lineage: Bacteria > Pseudomonadati > Pseudomonadota > Alphaproteobacteria > Hyphomicrobiales > Alloboseaceae > Allobosea > Allobosea sp. NPDC055594. The sequence continues at coordinate 667,333 of NZ_JBSHIO010000002.1, read as the reverse complement.
AGCCGCCCTTGCGCCGCTCGGCGAGCAGCTCGCGTGCCCGGTCGACGCGGACGTCGTGGCTGCGGGCGAGTTCGGCTGCGATCGCCTCGATCTCGGCGCCCTCGGCTCCGGCGACGATCGCGATGTTGCGGGCGTGCAGTGCCATATGGCCGCGCTGGATGCCCTCGGTGGCCAGCGCCCGGAGCGCCGCCATGTTCTGGGCGAGGCCGACCGCGACGGTGACCTCCGCCAGTTCCTGTGCCGACTGGACGCCGAGCAGGCGCAGAGACCATTGCGCCAGCGGATGCGTCTTGGTGGCGCCGCCGACCAGGCCGAGCGCCATCGGCATCTCGATCGAGCCGACGAGATTGCCGTCCTTGTCTTCCTCCCAGGTGGTCAGCGAGGTGTAGCGGCCGCTGCGGGCGGCATAGGCATGGGCACCGGCCTCGATGGCGCGCCAGTCATTGCCGGTCGCGACAACCACGGGGTCGATGCCGTTCATGATGCCCTTGTTGTGGGTGGTGGCGCGGTAGGGGTCGATCGCGGCGAAGGTGTAGGCGTCGAGCATGCCGTCGATCATCCGCCGGCCGGAGAACTCCTTGGTCGCGAGCGCCGCCTCGGGAATGGTGACGGTGGCCCGCGCGAGCCGGAGATCGGCGAGGTTCGACAGGATGCGCAGGCGCACCGTGCCGCCGGTGATGCGCTCGACGATCGGCGCCACCGTCTCGGCCATGGTGTTGACGGTGTTGGCGCCCATCGCGTCGCGGACATCGACGAGCAGGTGCATCACCACGATCGGGCCGCGCGGCGTCTGGGGGAAGACATGGACCTCGATGCCCTGGCAGCCGCCGCCGAGCGAGACCAGCACCTTGTCCTTGGCGTTGGCGGCGGCGACGATCTCGGCCTGCGCCGCCAGCAGCTTGTGGCGCGCGCCTTCGGGATCGCCGATGCCGAGCAACTGGACCTGCGCCCGCATGATCGGCCGGTCGCTGGAGGTCCGGAAACCGCCAGAGCCGCGCGCGATCCGCGCCATATAGGAGGCGGCGGCGACGACGGAGGGTTCCTCCACCGCCATAGGGATCAGATAATCCTTGCCGTTGACGATGAAGTTGGTGGCGACGCCGAGCGGCAATTCGAAGGTGCCGACGACGTTCTCGATCATGCCATTGGCGAGATTGAGCGGCAGCCCGCCGGGCTGTGCCAGCAAGGCGCGGTCGGCATCGGCGAGGCCGGCGGCAGCGACGGCCTCGGACAGTCGCTCGGCGCAGCTCAGATTGCGGTAGTTCTCGATGCGCGAATTCACTGCGCGCGCGGCGTCGCCGCGTGCCTGGGCCGTCGTCATATCGTTTCCTCCCCAGCCGGGGTTTTTGCTGCGCCGCGTTGGAGATCGACGCTTCTTCGATTGACAAGCTCGGACAATCGCGGAAGAGCGGCAAGGCACAATTTGTGCAATGTCCCATTCTCTGTACCAGTCGATTTGCTGGTACAGGTGCGAGGTCCGATGGACGAGCAGGCCGAAGGCAACCGCACCGGCGCGATCGTCGCGCGCATCGGCCGGATGATCGACGAGGGGCTGCTCCAGCCCGGGCGGCGCATGGCCTCGCTGCGGAGCGCCGCGGGCGAATACGGCGTCTCGAAGAACACCATGGTCGAGGTTTATGACCGGCTCGTCGCCAGCGGCCGGCTCGAGGCGCGGCGCGGCGCCGGCTTCTACGTCCGCGCACCCGGTCACCGTCCCAGCGACGCGCCTCCGCCGCACATGACCGAGGCGATCGACATCGTCTCGCTGCTGCGCGAGCAACTCTGTCAGGTCCATCCCGTCCGTGTCGGCGACGGGCGCCCGCCATCCTCCTGGATGGAGGATTCCGAACTCGGCCGGCACTTGCGCCTGCGCGGCGGCAAGGACGATCTGCCGGTCAAGCACGGCTATGGCGATCCGGTCGGCTATGGTCCGCTGCGGGCCCAGATCGGGCTGATGCTGGCCGAGCGCTCGATCCAGGCCTCGCCGGCGCAGATCCTGATGACCTTCGGAGTTAACCACGCGCTCGATCTGATCATCCGCCATCTACTACAGCCCGGCGACACCGTGCTGGTCGACAGCCCCGGCTATTACCCGCTCTTCGGCAAGCTGAAGCTCGGGCGCATCGAGATCGCCGGCGTGCGGCGCCTTGCCGACGGGCCGGATCTCGACGATCTTTCAGCCCAGATCGCGCGGCACCGGCCGAAAATCTTCTTCACCCAGTCGCTGGCGCATAATCCGACCGGCGGCTCGATCGCGCTGCCGGTCGCCCATCGCCTGCTCCAGATCGCAGCTCATCACGACCTGATCATCGTCGAGGACGATCCCTTCGCGGATGTGATGCCAGCGAGCGCGCCGCGGCTCGCCGCGCTCGACCAGCTTGAGCGCGTCATCTATGTCGGCACCTTCTCCAAGACGCTCTCGGCCAGCCTGCGCATCGGCTACATCGCCGCGAGCCCGGCGCTCTCCCGCTCGCTCGGCGACATGAAGATGCTGACCGTGGTCAACTCGTCCGGCTATCTGGAGCGGCTGATCAGCGACCTGATCGCCAGCGGCCAGTACCGCCACCACCTCAAGCGCCTGGGCGAGCGGATCGGCAAGGCGACGCGCAGCGCTTTTGCCAGCCTCGACCGTCTCGGCCTGCCGATTTTCGCGCGCCAGGGTGGCGGCTATTATCTCTGGGTCGGCCTGCCCGCGCAGCTGGACGATCTCGCGCTGGCGCGCCGGGCCTCGGAGCAGGGCATCTTCATCGCGCCCGGCACGGTCTTCCTGCCCGACAGGCGGTCGGGCGAACTCGATGCCGGCCTGGGCGGCATGCGCGTCAATGTCGCCTATGCCGACGATCCCGCCTTCGTCGCCTTCCTCCAGAAGGAGCTGGGTGACTTTGCCGCGGCCGGTGTCGGCTTGGCTGAGCGGTCGTAAGGCGCACCAACTCTACAAGCCCGACGCGCTTTCCGTGCTCGGCGACAAGCTGCCGGCGTCGGCAGCGCGCGCCCCGGTCGAGCATGGCCGCAGAGCCGAGCATGCATGCGATTGCGGCCGGGCCATTCAAGCGGGCCCGGCCAGCGCTCTTCGTCTAGTCGACGAATGCGTAGCGGGCTTCGAGTTCCTTGTAGAAATCGTGCTGCACCATCGCTTGCCGCTCGCGGAACGAGGCGACCATATGCTCCAGCCCGGCGGCGCTGCCGCTTTCGTGGAGCGCGGTCAGGACGTCGCGCATCGCTTTGACGGCGGCCTGCAAGGGCGCATTCGCATAGATGATGCCGGCGAAGCCCATCTCCTGCAGGCGCTCGCGCGGCAGGATCGGGGTCTTGCCGCCGATCACGAGATTGCAGATCTGCGGGCCGGGACATTCCGCGCCGATCCGCGCGAGGTCGGCCTCCGCCTGCGGAGCCTCGACGAAGAGCATATCGGCGCCGGCCTCGTGGAACAGATGTGCCCGCTCGATCGCCGCTTCGATCCCGTCGGTCGCGATCGCATCGGTCCGGGCAAGGATCAGCGTGTCCTCTGATTTGCGGGCATCGACCGCCGCCTTGATCTTTCCGACCATCTCGCCGGCCGGGACCACCGCCTTGCCGTCGAAATGGCCGCAGCGTTTCGGGAAGACCTGGTCCTCCAGTTGGATCGCAGAGGCGCCCGCGCGCTCGAACATCTGCACCGTGCGGTAGACGTTGACCCCGTTGCCGAAGCCGGTGTCCGCATCGGCGATGAGCGCGATCTCCACGGCGTCGCGAATGGCCCAGACATGGTCGGCCATCTCCTTCACGCAGATCAGGCCGACATCCGGCTTGCCCAGATGGGTGTTCGTTACGCCGGCTCCCGTCACCAACAGAACCCGATAGCCGGTTTCCTCGATCACCCGCGCGGTCAACGCATTCGCGGCGCCGGGAATGAGCTCCGCCGCGGCGGGAACGAGAATCGACTTCAGGGGTGGGCGCATCGATCGCTCCTTTGGAAAGCAAGATATACCAGATCGCTCTTATTGCATACAATAAGGTTTAAACAAGGTGGATCCATAAGAGTTGACGGGTCTCAAATCTCAAAGTTACATACAATTCAAATGGGAGGAGACATGACGACGACGGCACCGCGATGGCCGTGCGGTCTGTCGGTCGAGGGTGAGAGAATGGGCCTGCACAGCAACCAGCTAGAAACGTTGAACAGCGTTGTCCGCACGCTCCGGGTTTCCGGGCGCGACTATCGCTATGTGTCGCTTGCAGCGCTTCAGGAGATCATGCCGACGGCACGCATCGCGCAATTGCCAGTGTCGCTGAAGGTGCTGCTGGAAAACCTCCTGCGCAATATGCCGCGCGGCAGCGTGTTGATCGAGGATGTTGCGGCAGTGGCTCGCGGCGAAGAGGCCGGGAAGCGCGAGATCTGTTTCCATCCCGTGCGTGTGCTGATGCCGGATTCCTCGGGCATTCCCCTTCTCGCCGATCTCACGGCGATGCGGGAGGCCATGGTGCGGGCGGGGCGCAGCGGAGCCGGCGTCAATCCGATGATCCCGGTCGACATCGTCGTCGATCACTCGGCGACTGCGGAATTCGCCCGCAGCAGCACCGCCTTCGCTCGCAATCTGGAGCTCGAATACCGGCTGAACGACGAGCGCTACAAGTTCCTGAAATGGGCGGCGACCGCCTATGAGAACTTCCGCGTCCTGCCTCCGGGCAGCGGCATCGTGCATCAGGTCAACCTGGAGTTCCTGGCGCGCCCGATCTGGAGCGAAGAGGCCGACGGCATTCTCTGGGCCTATCCCGACACGCTGGTCGGCATGGACAGTCATACCCCGATGATCAACGGCATCGGCGTGCTGGGCTGGGGCGTCGGCGGCATCGAGGCCGGCTCGGCGATGCTGGCAGAGCCGATCACCATGCAACTGCCGGAGGTCGTGGGCTGCCGTTTGACAGGTGCTCTGCGCGAGGGCGTCACCAGCACCGATCTGGTGCTGACCGTCACGGAGCGCCTGCGCAAGGTCGGGGTCGTCGGCCGCCTTGTCGAGTTCACCGGTCCCGGCCTGACCGCATTGTCCGTTCCGGACCGCGCGACGCTCGCAAACATGGCGCCGGAATACGGGGCGACGATGGGCTTCAGCCCGATCGACGCCGAGACCATTCGCTATCTGCGCGAAAGCGGCAGGGCCGAAGCCGACATCGCCCTGGCCGAAGCCTATGCCAAGGAGCAGGGGATGTGGGGGGGCGAGGATGCTCGCCGCGTCTACAGCCAGGTCATCGACATCGACCTCGCCGAGATCGAAACCTCGGTCTCCGGCCCCCGCCGTCCGCAGGATCGCCGGCGCCTTGCCGACGTTCCCGCGAGCTTCGGAGAGTTCTTCGATAGGCGGACGCGACCAGCCGCGCCCGCTCCCTCCGGCGGGGAAAAGCGGCCGCTCGCCGAAGGAGACGTGGTGATCGCCTCGATCACCTCCTGCACCAACACCTCGAATCCGTCCTTGCTGATTGCCGCCGGGCTTCTGGCGCGCAAGGCGAGGGCGCTCGGGCTCGAAGCCAAGCCCTGGGTCAAGACCTCACTCTCGCCCGGCTCCCGCATCGTCGCGGATTACCTCGCAGCTTCGGAGCTGCAGCTGGACCTCGATGCGATCGGTTTCAACATTGTCGGCTTCGGCTGCATGACCTGCGCCGGCGGGTCGGGCTCTCTGGCGCCCGAGATCGAAGCCGAGATCCGCGAGCGCAATCTCGTGGTCGCGGCCGTGCTTTCGGCCAACCGGAACTTCGAGGGGCGCACCCATCCGCTGGCACGCGCCGGCTATCTCTGCTCGCCGCCGCTCACCATCGCCTACGCGCTGGCCGGCAATGTCCTGGTCGACTTCGAGAAGGAGCCGCTGGGCCTCGGCACGGGCGGGCGCGAAATCTATCTGCGGGACATCTGGCCGGACGCACGGGAGGTCGCGGACATCGTGTCCCGCCATGTCACCCCCGATCTGTTCGCGGCCCGCAAGGCACGCCTGTTCGAGGGAGACGAATACTGGTCCCGGCTGGAGGCGCCGACGGAAGAGCTGTTCCGGTGGGCGTCCGGAAGCACCTATCTGCGCCGGCCGCCCTTTTTCGATCCGGAGTTCGTGGACCGTCCCCGTGGAACGCCTGACATCCCGGGAGCGCGAGCCCTTCTGGTCCTGGGCGACAGCATCACGACCGACCACATCTCGCCGGGTTCGGCGATCCCGGAGGACAGCGAGGCTGGACGCTATCTCAAATCCTGCGGCGTCGAGCCCCGGGACTTCAGCTCCTACATTGCGAGGCGCGTGAACCATGAAGTGATGATGCGCGGCACCTTCGCCAACCTGCGTCTCGTCAACGAGATGGCGCCGGGCCGCACCGGCGGGTTCACCCGCCTGCAGCCCAGCGGCGAGGAGATGTCCGTATTCGAAGCCTCGCGCCGCTATCGCGAAGCCGGCACGCCGCTGATCGTTGTCGCGGGCAGGGAATACGGCACCGGCTCCTCCCGCGACTGGGCCGCAAAGGGCACCCGGCTCCTGGGCGTGAACGCCGTTCTGGCCGAGAGCTTCGAACGCATTCATCGCTCCAACCTGGTGGGTATGGGCGTGCTGCCACTGGAATTCCGCTCTGGCGAAAGCCGCCATAGCTGGCAGCTGGACGGGACAGAAACCTACGACATGCGAGCCCTCGCAGAAGGGCTCAGGCCCAAGGCCGAGCTCCACATCACGGTTCACAGGACAGGTCGCCAGAGCGTCGAGGTGCCGGTGATCTGCCGCATCGATACCGACCGCGAGCTCGAATGGTACCGCAATGGTGGCGTGTTGCAGCACGTCTTCCGGACGATCCGCAACTGAGCCCGCGGCTGAAATCACCGCGAAAAATTCATTCGGGAGGAAACCAATGACAGAGAACGGGACCAAGCGGCCGCTGCAGCGCCGCAGCTTCATGATCGGTGCCGCCGCGACCGGCGCCAGCGTTGCCATGCCCTCGCTGGTCCGCGCCGCCCGTTGGCCGGAAAGACCTCTCACGATGATCGTGCCGTCGGATGCTGGCGGCAGCATCGACCGCGCGATCCGAGGCCTTTCCACGGTGATGCAGAAGCATATCGGCCAGCCGATCCAGGTCGAGAACCGCCCCGGTGGCTCCTTCATGCTCGGGGTGCGGTATTTTCTGCAGCAGCCTCAGGATGGAAACGTGATTCTGGCGCATGCCCTCTCGCCCTATATCGCCTCCTCGATCCTGTTCCATCAGGCGCCCTACAAGATCGAGGATTTCGCGTTCATGAACGCCTTCTGGTCGGATTGGGACGTCATCGCCGCCTACAAGGATGCTCCGTACCGGACGCTTCCCGATCTGCTGAAGGCGATCAAGGAAAACCCCAAAAAGGTGCGCGCGAGTGTCGTGACCGGCTCGAGCGGTCATCTTACGACGCTGCTGATGCTGCAGCGGGCGGGTATTCCGATTGGCAACTTGAACCTCGTCACGTTCCAGGGCGGCGGGCAAGCGCGGCAAGCCATTGCGGGCGGTCAGGTCGACTTCATCGTCATCGCGGGCAGCGGCAGCGAGGGCGTGCGCGAATTCGTCAAGCCGCTTGCCGTCGTTCGGGACACGCCACATCCCGACTGGGACGCGCCCGTCCTGGCCGAGGCGACTAAATCCATGGGTCTGTCATTGCCCGTGCTGCCCGGGTCGATGCGCGGACTGGCGATGTCGGCGCGGTTCCGCGCCGAGCATCCGGACCGCTGGGACATCATCCAGGCAGCCCACAAGGCCACCTTGCAGGATCCCGATTTCATCAAGTTCGCCGAAAGCAACGCGATGGGACACGACTGGTTGGGCCCTGAGAAAACCACCGAGAAGGTGAAGGCCGTCCACGACATCTTCGCCGAATTCAAACCTCTGCTCCAGCGCTGACGTCGCCACGTCATGAAGCGCTTCCTGGAAAAATCCGGCGACCTGCTCGTCGTCTCGGCCTGCGCGGCGGCAACGATCGCCTATGTCGTCGATGCGCAGGCCAAGTCGCGCTCGGTCGAAAACCTTGCCTTCATTGTCCCGCTCGCCATTGCGATTCTCGGGCTCTGCCTGCTGGTCGCCGTCACGCGGCGGCGGCCGGCCGGCGCTGCCGGGGAAGCGGAAGCTACGACGCGATCCGAAGGAGGCGCGGCCAATGCCGCGCTTCCCTTCTACTGTTTCGGGTTGCTCGTCGCCTATGTCCTGTCGATCCCGCATATCGGGTTCGACCTGGCCAATATGGTCTTCGTCGCCCTGTTCGTCTGGCTGCAGGCGGCACGTCAGCCGCTGCACGCCCTGCTGTTCGGAGCCTTGTTCGGCCTCGGAGCGGCATGGGCCTTCCAAATGATCCTTCCGTACCGACTTCCGATGACCCTGCTCTAGGAGCGCCCGCCATGTGGATCGACTTTTCGGCGCTCGATGGAGCCCTGTCCCTTCTCGGCGGTTCCTGGATGGCCTGGGCCGTCGTGCCCTTGGGCCTGATGATCGGCCTGATCTTCGGCGCCATTCCGGGCATGCAGACCTCGATGGCGATGGCCATCTTTCTGCCTGCGACGCTGTACATGGACTTCCTGTCGGCGATGCTGTTTCTGACCGCGATCTTCACGGGGGGAGGCTTCGGCGGCGGAATCTCGTCGATCCTGATCGGCATACCCGGCACGTCGACGGCGGTCGCCACCACATTCGACGGCTATCCCATGACCCGCAAGGGTCAGCACAACGAGGCGCTGGGCGCTGCCCTTTTCTCCTCCTGTGTCGGGATGCTCTTCTCCTACGTCATCCTGTTCCTGACGATCGGTTTCCTGGCGAGTTTCGTCCTCAATTTCGGCCCCCTCGAAATGCTGATGGTGGCCCTCTGGGGCGTGACATTGATCGGGATTCTGGGCGGCAAGAGCTTCTCGAAAGGGCTTCTCGCCGGGTTGTTCGGCCTGCTTTTGGGAACCATCGGCACCAGTCCCATCGGCGTGACGCGCGGCACCTTCGGGATTCCGGATCTGCTCGACGGCATACCGGTCGTCCCGGCGATGCTGGGCTTGTTCGCGGTCTCCGAGCTGATCAGCCTGACGCAGCGCGACTATATCGTCGGCTCCGAAGATTCCCGCCGCCTGAATTTCGGCCGCATCATCGCCGGTTTCGGCATGGCCATGCGATATCCCGGCACCTTGCTCCAGGGCAGCGTGATGGGCGCGCTGATCGGCGCCATACCCGGGGTCGGCTCATCCGTGTCGAATCTCGCCTCCTATGCCGAGGCGCGGCGTCGCGACCCGAATCCCGAGAGCTTCGGGCAGGGCAATCCGAAAGGTGTCGTTGCTGCCGAATCGGCGAATTCCAGCTCGGAAGGTGGCTCGATGGTGACACTGCTGGCGCTGGGCCTGCCGGGCGGCGGCGGTACGGCGGTCATGCTGGCGGCCTTCGCCGCCCATAACATCACCGGCGGCCCCAAATTCATTCGCGACCAGACCGACATTGTCTGCGCGATCATTCTGGGAAACATGGCGCAGGCCTTCCTCCTCCTGCTCCTTGGCCTGTTCACGATCCATTTCATCAGCGCACTGGTCAAAGTGCCGATCCGCTACCTGACGGCCGCCGTTCTGGTGATGTCGGTCACTGGAGCCTATGCCCTGACCGGCAACATGCTCGGCCCCTATGTGCTGATCGCATTCGGCGCGCTCGGTTGGCTGATGCGCCGCTTCAACTATTCCATTGCGGCGATGGTGGTCGGGCTGCTGATGGGGAGCCTTTGCGACACCAATCTGGTGTATGTTTATCAGATCAGCGGTGGAGACTGGCAGTACCTGTTCGAACGGCCTCTTGCATTGGCCTTGGCACTTCTGCTGGTAGTTTGCGTGGCGGTCGTTCCAATGCTGCGATGGTATAGGGGCCTCTCCGCCGCAACGGCACAAGCAGGGCGGAAACCGGCATGACGGCGAGGGTGGAGTCCGGTTCGCTCGTGGACCTCGTCGTCGAGCGGATCGAGAAGGCGATATTGCTGGGCGAGTATCCGGCGGGGATGAAGCTCTCGGAGCAGTCGCTCGCCACCGAGCTCGGGGTCAGCAGAAGCCCCATGCGCGAGGCTTTTCGTCGCCTCGAGGGCAAGAAGCTCGTCGTGCGCCGGCACAATGCCGGCGCAAGGGTGGCCGAGCATTCGGCGAAGGAATTGCGCGAGGTCCTCGAGATCCGCGAAGCGCTGGAAAGCTATGCCGCGCGCAAGGCGGCGGAGAACATGACGGCAGAGGAGAAGGAGGCGCTCCTGCAATTGGTGGAGCGGCAGAGGGAATATGAGCGTCAGGGCCTGACCGCCGACCGCAACCAGTCCCCCGAGCAGGATTTCCATCTCTTCGTGATCCGCGGCAGCAAGAACGACCGCCTGTCCGACATGCTCTACGGAGACCTCTACTACGCCCTGCGCGTTCTTCGCTATCGCTCGAGCTCCCATGCCGGGCGCAACCGGCTGGCGATCGAAGAGCACGCAGTCGTCGCGGCCGCGATCGCAGCAGGCCAGCCCGAGGTCGCCGAACAGGCCATGCGCGTTCACCTGCGCCGTTCGCACGAGAACATGCTGCACGCCGAGCGCGGCAAAGCCTGAGCATCGCGTTGCCCTGGCGCTCCGAGCCATCGTGGCCTTGCCGCAAGGCCGTCTCGGCCATGCCCGGGCAGTTGATCGGTCCCTGCTCCATGCCCTGCCCGAAGGCTTCTACCGTATCCGCCATTACGGCCGGCGCGCCGGAACCATCGCTCGTATCAGGCAGATCATTGCGGCGGCGATCCTGGCGGCTGCGCCCAAGGAACACGACGCAAGCGGCTGTGCTCAGACGGAGGCGCAGCGCGATGACCATCGCCCGCAAGGCCCGAACAGCGCGGCCGCATGATCCTCGTCGAGCGCTTCGCGCCGGCGCCACGCCGCGCGGCGAAATCTCCATAGCCCACAGCCCCGGGGCCGCGGCTTCCTCCTCTGGAGGCTTTCGGACGCCTGTCCTAAGCCCGGTCCGAACCCGCGAGCACGGGCCAGCATCCAAAACCCTTCACAGGAGCGGAAGTTGGCCTGCTGCCTGGAAGCGGTCGCTGATGCCAAGATAGGCGACGCGGGGCGGCGCTTCGGTGACGTCTATCATGGCGGGTCCCGTTACTCGCTGACCAGCCTGCGCGCCTTCAACAGGGCGAGCAGGCCCTCGTCGCGCCGCGCCTCGAGCTCGGCGATCGAGCGGCCGCCCGCTTCCTCCGCCACGCCTGCGATGATCTTCGTCTGGACATCGGTGTCGAGCGAGGGACTGCCGAGCGACTGCCAGCGCCGCACCTGGCTCGGTCCGAGATGGGCGAGGTAGCCGGCGATGCCGCCTTCGCCCCCGCCGAGGTGATAGGTCATGTGCGGTCCCATCAGGGCCCAGCGCAGGCCTGGGCCGTTGCAGAGTGCGGCATCGATATCGGCGACGCTGGCGACGCCCTGTTCGACCAGATGCACCGCCTCGCGATAAAGCGCCGAGGCGAGGCGGTTGGCGATATGGCCGGGCATTTCGCGGTTGAGGATGACCGGACGTCGTCCGAGCCCGCGATAGAATGCGGCCGCACGGGCGACGATCAGGGGATCGGCTCCGACGATCTCGACCAGCGGCACGAAATGCGGCGGGTTGAACGGATGCGCCACGATGATCCGCTCGGGCTGCGCACAATCGGCAACGATGGCGCTGCGGACCAGAGCCGATGTCGAACTGGCGATGACGACCTCGGACGGAAGCAGGTCGTCGATTTCGGCGAGCAGCCCGCGCTTGACCGCCTCGTTCTCCGGGCCGTTCTCCTGAACGAAACCGGCGCCTTCAAGCGAATCCGCAAGATTGCCCGAGAAGCTGACAGCGCCGGAGCCGGCCAATCCGAGTTCCGCCAATTGCGTCCGTGCCCGCTCGACATAGCTCAGGAAGCGCGCCTCGGCCTCGAGATTGGGGTCGTAGGCGGAGACGCTGATCCCATGGGCGCTGGCGAGGGCTGCCCAGCTGGCGCCGATCATGCCGGCCCCGACGATCGCGAGGCGCTTGACGGTTTCGCTCATCGGTTGCGCCCCGCGCGCGTCATTCGGGCTTGATGCCGCTTGCCTTGATGAGCTCGGCCCATTTCGTGCTCTCGCTTTCGATCAGCTTCGTCGCCTCGCTCGGCGTGCTCGGCTTCGGGTCGACGCCCTGCAGCGCGAGCGCTTCCTTCACCTTCGTGCTCTGCAGCGCCTTGTTCAACTCGGCGTTCAACTTGTCCAGAACCGGTTGCGGCGTGCCTGTCGGGGCGAGCAGGCCGAACCAGGACGAGACTTCGAAGCCGTCCAGCCCCTGCGAGATCGCGGTCGGCGTCTCCGGCATGAAGGGCGAAGCCTCCCGGCCGGTGGTCGCGATGGCGCGCAGCGAGCCCGCTTTCACATGCTGGAGGACGGCAGGGATGGTATCGAACATGATCTTGACCTGGCCGCCGACCATATCGGTCATCGCCGGCCCAGAGCCGCGATAGGGCACGACCGGCATCTTGGTGCCCGCCTTCAGGTTGAAGAGTTCGCCCGAAAGATGCTGAGGCGAACCCTGGCCCGAAGAGGCGTAGGAGAAATCGGACGGGTTGGCTTTGATGAGCGCGACCAGTTCGGGCACGGTCTTGGCCTGCACCGAAGGATGGACGACCAAAGCGAGCCCGACATTGCCGGCAAGTCCGACGGGCACGAAATCCTTCTTCAGGTCGAAGCCCGGCTTGGCCTGGAAACTCATATTGATCGAGTGGCTGGTCAGCGCACCGAGCATCAGGGTGTAGCCATCGGGCGTCGCACGCGCGGCGGCCTGTGCACCGACGCTGCCGCCCGCGCCTGCCCGGTTTTCCACGACGACGCGCTGGCCGAGGCCGTTCGACAGTTCCTCGGCGACGACGCGGCCGATGATGTCGGTGGCGCCGCCAGGCGCATAGGGCACGATCAGGGTGATCGGCTTCTGCGGGTAGGCCTGCGCGAAGGCCGTAACGGGAAGAGCCAGCGAAAGGCCGGCGAGCGCGCCGATCAGGTGGCGACGGTCGAGCATGGGGTTATCCTCCGGAAGTGATCGCGCGGGCCGGTTGGCTCCAGCCTCGTCGGGAACTTTTGGGCCGAGGCGGCCGATCAGCAGAAATCGAAATCGCAGCCCTCGTCGGCCTGCAGGACGGTCGTCAGATAGAGGTGACGATAGCCGCGCGTGGCCTCGGAGAGATGCGCCGGCGGCTGCCACTCGGCCTTGCGCCGCTCGAGTTCGGCATCCTCGACCAGGAGCGCGATCTCGCGAGCCTCGACGTCGAGGCGGATCATGTCGCCATCGCGGACGAGCCCAAGCGGGCCGCCGACGGCCGATTCCGGCGTGATATGCAGCACGATCGTGCCGAAGGCGGTGCCGCTCATCCGGGCATCGGAGATCCGGACCATGTCCTTGACGCCGGCCTGGGCCAGCTTCTTGGGGATCGGGATATAGCCCGCTTCCGGCATGCCGGGCGCGCCCTTCGGACCGGCATTGGTCAACACCAGGACGTCGTCGGCCTTCACGTCGAGGTCAGGATCGTCCATCCGCCGGACCATGTCTTCGACCGAGGCGAAGACGACCGCGCGCCCGGTGTGTTTCAGCAGCGCAGGAGAGGCTGCGGAGTGCTTGATCACCGCGCCGCCGGGCGCGAGATTGCCGCGGAGCACGGCCATGCCGCCGGTCGGCTTCACAGGGCTCGCGGCGGTGCGGATGATGCTCTGGTTCGGCACGTCCTCGGCTGCGTCGGCGACTTCGCCGATGGTGCGTCCGTCGATGGTGGGCGCGGAGCGGTCGAGATGCTCACCGAGTTCCTTCATCAGCTTCGGCACGCCGCCGGCCCAATGGAAGTGCTCCATATAGTGGTCGCCGGAGGGCTTGAGATCGATCAGCACCGGAACCTTGCGGCCGATCGCATCGAATTCCTCGAGGTCGATCGAGAGGCCCGCGCGCCGCGCGATCGCGGCCAGGTGCACGAGGCCGTTGGTCGAGCCGCCGATCGCCTGAAGCACGGTCAGCGCATTTCGGAAGGCGGTTTCGGTCAGGATATCGCTCGGCTTCGGCCCGCCCTTGGCAAGCCTGACCGCCTCGCGCCCGCTGGCTTCGGCGGCGCGGATACGGTCGGCATGGGTGGCAGGGATGGTGCCGGAGCCCGGCAGCGCGATACCAAGCGCCTCGACGAGGCAGCCCATGGTGCTGGCCGTGCCCATGACCATGCACGTGCCCTGCGTCGGCGCGAGCCGTCCGCTCAGCACTTCGATTTCGGCCTCGTCGATCTGGCCGGCCCGATGCTGGCCCCAGAGGCGGCGGCAATCGGTGCAGGCGCCGAGCACCTCGCCCTTGTGATGGCCAACGAGCATCGGGCCGGTGATCAGCTGGATCGCCGGGATGTCGGCGCTGACGGCGCCCATCAGCTGGGCCGGCACCGTCTTGTCGCAGCCACCGATCAGCACGACGGAGTCGCAGGGCTGCGCCCGGATCATCTCCTCGGTGTCGATGGCCATGAGGTTGCGCAGGAACATCGAGGTCGGGTTGGCGAAGGATTCGTGGATGGAGATCGTCGGGAACTCCATCGGCAGGCCACCCGCCAGCATCACGCCGCGCTTCACGGCCTCGATCAGCCGCGGCACGTTGCCATGACAGGGATTGAAGTCGCTGAAGGTGTTGGTGATCCCGATGATCGGCCGGTCGAGCGCATCGTCCGAGAAGCCCGCGGCCTTGATGAAGGCCTTGCGCAGGAACAGCGAGAAGCCGGGGTCGCCATAGGTCGCAAGATTGCGGCGCATGCCACGTGCCGCGGGCTTCGATGATCGGGTATCGTTCTCGGACGCGCTCATGGCGCCAGCAGAATGTTCGGCAACAGGATTGTCAACAATTATGTCGAGACGTTATAAACTGGCATGGCCGTGACCGCCCTGAAAGCCCAGACCGCCGAGCGCGTTCGCGGCGTTGCCGCGACGCTCGAGGAGGAAATCGTTCTCGGCTGGCTCTTGCCGCGCGAGCGCCTGATAGAGGAGGAACTGGCCGAACGGCTCGACGTAAAGCGGCATGTGGTCCGCGAGGCGTTGGCAGAGCTGGAGCGCGTAGGCCTCGTTGAACGCGTCCCGAACCGCGGCGCCTTCGTAAAACTGCTCGATCCGGTCGAGGTGCGGCAGATCTATCTGGTGCGCGAGGCACTCGAAACGCTCGCGGCCGAGCAGATACCCTTGTCGGCGCCGGATGGGCTGCTGTCGCAGCTGGAGAAAATCCAGGGCGTTCACAGTGCCGCCGTTGCGTCGGGCGATGCGCGTGCTGCCTTCCGCGCCAACATGATCTTCCACGAGGCCTTGTTCGCCGCTTGCGGCAATCCTCATCTCGTCGAACTGATCCAGACCATGGCTCAGAAGGTTCACGGCGCGCGTTCGATCACCGCTGCCAGCGCGGAGCACCTGGCGCTCGCGCGCGACGAGCACCTTGGAATGATCGAAGCGATCAAGGCTGGAGATAGGGTCCGTCTGGTTGCTCTTTGCCGCAAGCACCTCGGACCTTCACGAGATGCTTACATTGCAGCGGCCGAGGCGCGTGTGGCGCGCTCGAAGCCTATCACCCGATAACTGCCTCCAGGAATGGTCAGGCCCTCTATGGCCTCGACGATCGCAAGGGCCGCTTGGTCGCGTCGGGCAAACGCATCGCGATAGGCTTCGGCCTCATCGGCGACGGCATCGTCATGGTCGATTTCGTGAACGGCCTGCTTGCAGATCTCGCAGGCGAGGGCCCGCACATCGGCTCGGCCCAGGGGCGGCTGGCTCAGCGATTCGAAGCAGGTGCGAGAACGCTTAGCGCGAGCTTGAACCGCTCCTTGGCGACCTTCGCCTCTTTGGTCCTGAGCGAAAAGACGACATTGCGGCGGCTGACGACGGATCGATGTCCATCGATCGCGGGCGAACCGGCCCGATACCCTTGCTGTTCGGGTAAAGGCCAGTGCTCGCTTCGCATGCAAAAATAAAAACCCGTCTTGGTAGTGACGGGTCGTGGCATCTGAAGATCCATTCAACACGACCGCAAGACTAATGCGGCGTCGATCGGTTCTTCTCGATACGGAACTCTTTCTCTTGCTTGAAGAGAAGGAGTGGTGCCCAGGAGAGGACTCGAACCTCCACGCCCTTGCGAGCGCCAGCACCTGAAGCTGGTGCGTCTACCAATTCCGCCACCTGGGCAACGAGGGTCCGTTTAGGGGGGGCGGACGCGCCTGTCAACGGCCTAGCCGACGAAATTATCAGGCGGCTGTGCAGAGTACTCTGCAGCGGGCGGCGAGGCGTTGCGCCGCCTTCACAGTTGGGATGCGATGAACTAGGACAGGCGCGAGAGAAACCGCTTCCAGCGCTTCAAAATCGGAGCTCGCGTGACCATGGCGAACCTGCCTCCCGCTCAGCAACTCGTCACCGTCTTCGGCGGCTCGGGCTTCCTCGGGCGGCATGTCGTGCGGGCGCTCGCCCGGCGCGGCTATCGCGTCCGGGTCGCCGTGCGCCGGCCTGATCTCGCGAATTTCCTGCAGCCGCTCGGCATTGTCGGCCAGATCCATGCCGTGCAGGCCAATCTGCGCTACCCCGATTCGGTCGCTGCCGCGGTGCGGGGCTCGGATGCAGTGATCAATCTGGTCGGTATCCTCAGCGAGAGCGGCCGGCAGAATTTCTCCAACGTCCAGGCTCAGGGTGCGCGCACCGTCGCACATGCCTGTGCCAGCCTCGGCATCGAGCGTCTCGTCCAGATCTCGGCGCTCGGCGCCGACGCCGATTCGAAATCGCGCTATGCCAGTACCAAGGCGCAGGGCGAGGCGGCGGTGTTGGAACAGGTCGAGAGCGCGGTCGTGCTGCGCCCCTCGATCATGTTCGGGCCGGAGGATACCTTCTTCAATCGTTTCGCCTCGCTGGCCCGCATGCTGCCGGTTTTGCCGCTGGTCGGCGGCGGCGAGACGAAGTTCCAGCCGGTCTTCGTCGGCGATGTCGCCAGGGCGGTCGCGCTCGCGATCGAGGGCAAGGTCGCGGGCGGCAAGGTCTATGAGCTCGGCGGCCCGGAGGTGAAGAGCTTCCGCGAGCTGGTCGAATATGTCTGCGAGGTCACCGGCCGCCGGCGCTTCATCGCTTCGCTGCCGGTCCCGCTGGCACGCTTCCAGGCCCGGATCCTCGAGATCGTCAACACGCTCTCGCTCGGTCTGCTGCCGGACGAGTTCCTGCTGACCCGGGACCAGGTCACCCTGCTGCAGAGCGACAATGTCGTCTCCGAAGCCGCCCGCAAGGACGGCCGTACATTCGCCGGCATCGGCATCGCGCCGGTCTCCTTCGAGGCGGAGGTGCCGTCCTATCTCTGGCGCTTCCGCAAGGCTGGGCAGTTCGCCACCTCGCGCGGCGGCTGAAGGTTGGCTCCGGGGCAGGGCCCCCGGAGCGCGCAGCGTTCCCAGGGACCCGGCATGTCCGCGCGCGCTGTCGATCTGACTGCGCGCTCGACGGAGTGCTTCGTCGGAATGGATCCTTAAGCTTCTGGGCAGGCCTTCAGGCTGCGCTCAGAGCATGCTCGGCAGCACGCGATCCGGCGGCTTGTGCCCGTCCATGAAGGTCTTGATGTTAACGATGACCTTCTCGCCCATATCGGCGCGGCCCTCATGCGTGGCCGAGCCCATATGCGGCAGCACCACGACCCGGTGCTGGCGAGCGAGCTTGAGCAGGCGCGGATTGACCGCCGGCTCGTGCTCGAACACATCGAGCCCGGCACCGGCGAGTTCGCCGGCCTCGAGCATGCGGGCGAGCGCCGTCTCGTCGACGATCTCGCCGCGCGCCGTGTTCACCAGGATCGCATCCGGCTTCATCAGCTTCAGCCGGCGGGCCGAGAGCAGGTGATAGGTCGCCGGCGTATGCGGGCAGTTGACCGAGACGACGTCCATCCGCGCCAGCATCTGGTCGAGCGAATCCCAATAGGTGGCGTTGAGCGCCTCCTCGGCCCGCAGGTCGATGCGGCGGCGGTTGTGGTAGTGGATCGACAGGCCGAAGGCGGCGGCGCGGCGCGCCAGGGCCTGGCCGATGCGGCCCATGCCGACGATGCCGAGGCGCTTGCCGGTGATCCGGCGTCCGAGCATCCAGGTCGGCGACCAGCCGCCCCATTCGTCATCGGTGATGACGCGCGCGCCTTCGGCGATGCGCCTAGCGACGGCGAGGATCAGCGCCATCGTCATGTCGGCGGTGTCGTCGGTGAGCACGCCCGGCGTGTTGGTGACGGTGATGCCGCGCTGCACGGCGCTGGCGACGTCGATATTGTCGACGCCGTTGCCGAAATTGGCGATCAGCCGCAGCTGTTCGCCGGCCTGGGCGATCAGGCCGGCATCGAGCTTATCGGTCACGGTCGGGACCAACACGTCGGCGGTCTTCAGCGCCTCGACCAGCGCCGCCTGGCTCATCGGCGTATCGTCAAGATTAAGCCTTGCGTCGAACAACTCGCGCATCCGTGTCTCGACGACAGCGGGCAGCTTGCGCGTAACGACGACCAGAGGCTTCTTCTTCGACATAAGCGGCTCCTCCGGGGCGCTCGGCGCAGGCGCTGCGCCTGATCGCCGACTGCTCCCAACACACGGGCGCCGCCCGTCTCGTTTCCGCCTCAACCCGCCATTAACCGAGGCGCTTCAGGAATGGGGCGAGTGGCGTTTCGACGACCGGCAGCCGATCTGTTGTCTAGAGCAGGATGCGGCAAAGTGGAAACCGGATTTTCGTGCGAGATCGCCGCCGGGCTCGGTCGCCTGTCGAGGCGCACGGCCCGACGCCGCGCCGTGGCGGCGCCCGGCAGGCATGAAGGAGTTTGAAAGGATGGCGGCTAGCATGAGGGGTGCACTCGCCTGCCTGGCGCTGGCATTGATGGCGGGGCTTGCTCTGACATCGCCGCGTGCGGTCGCACAGGAGCTGGCCGTCGGCCAGGTCAGCGGCCTGCCGGTGCCGCGCTATGTCAGCCTGAAGTCGGACCGCGTCAATCTGCGCGAGGGGCCGTCGAAGGAGCATCGCACCAGCTGGGTCTTCCAGCGCGCCGGCCTGCCTGTCGAGATCACGGCCGAGTTCGAGACCTGGCGGCGCGTGCGCGATGCCGATGGCACCGAGGGCTGGGTGCTGCACAGCCTGTTGTCCGGGCGCCGCACGGTGCTGGTCGCGCCCTGGTCCAAGGTGAAGGGCGAGACGTTCGCCCTGCGCGACTCGGCCAGCGACAACGCCGCGATCCTCGCCAGCCTCGAGCCGGGCGTGATCGCCAATGTCCATTCCTGCCCCGGCGGCGGCTGGTGCAATGTCACGGTCAACAAGATCAACGGCTATCTGCGCCAGGACCGTCTCTGGGGCGTCTATCCCAACGAAAAGCTGAACTGAAACGCCGCCGCCCGCTGACGGGCGGCCGGTCACATCGCCGAGAAGGTCATCATCGGCCGGCCGCGTCCATCGAGCAGGACGAGCTTGCCGCGCGCCGGATCGGTGCGCCAGCGCCGGACCTCGCGCAATCCGGCGAAGAATTTCTGCTCCTGGTTCATCGCGGCGGGCGTGCAGGCCATCTGCGTGGCGGCGACCGGTCCGAAGCTGATTCGCGTGCCGGTGATCCTGGCCGAGCCGCTCATTCGGTTGCAGCCGCCGGAACCGCTTACCCTGCCATCGGGCGCGATTTCGAGCACGGTCTGCAGCCGGTCGATCACCCCCGCTCGCCGGATGTCCTCGAGCAGCCAGCGGCCGACGGGCGAGGCTTCGCGCTCCGGGGCAGGCGAAGGCGAGGCGGCGACACGCTCGACGCGGATATCCGTCTGCTCCGGCCCGCCATCGAAAATGCCGTGATGGCTGGTATTGATGAAGAGCAGCTGCCCGCGGTGCAGGATGCGGGCCTGCAGCGCATAGCGCCGGCGCGGCTGGATCTGCGCCCGGTCGAAGTGCAGCACATAGCGCGCGGGGTTGCGCGCGCCGCCGACCCTGGTCTCGGCGATGATGCGCGCCGGCGCATCGGCGAGCGAGACGTCCAGCAGCTTGACCTCGACGATGGCTCCAGGCGGCAACGCGATGCGCTCGCGATAGGAGACCGTCCCGCGCAGGGTCCTTGTGGTGGCGAAGGCTCCTCCTGCCGGCAGCAGCAGCCCGAGCGCCAGGGTGCCGACGAAAGCACGCCGCGATGCAGTCATGATCTGAAATCCTGTTCTTGTCGCAGCGTTCTGGCCCGTTCCGGGCGCGGAAATGCCTCAGCCGTCGATCTTGCGCAGGCGGACGACGACGTCGACGCGCGCGATCTCATAGCCTTCGGGCGGCGGCGGAAGCTCCGCGACATCGACCGCGGCGGCGGGGATGTCGATCACCTTGTCTTCGCCGTCGACGACGAAATGATGGTGGTCGCTGCTGTCGGTGTCGAAGAATGTCTTGGCGCCGTCGATCGCGAGTTCGCGCAGCAGGCCCGCCTGGGTGAACTGATGCAGCGTATTGTAGACAGTCGCGAGCGAAACCGGCACGCGCGCCTTCATCGCTTCTTCATACAGCATCTCGGCGCTGACATGCCGGTCGCCCTTGGCGAAGAGCAGCCAGCCGAGCGAGACGCGCTGCCGTGTCGGCCGCAGGCCGACGCGGCGCAGGCGCAGGCGCACGTCGTGGAACGGACATCCCTGGCGCGCGCTCGATCCGTAGCCCAGGTCTTGTGGCGTCAGATCGTTCATGCTGCGGGTCCGCCTCCAGAGTTTGCTGCCGGCAGGCGAAAGGCCTCCGGCTCCTCCTCGATTTAAGGCTTCGGTCCTCGGCCCGCAAGCGTCGCGGCACAGCGCCGCGCCTTGCATCTGCGGCGTGCCGGCTGCGGCGCGACGGCTCGGGCGCAGGCCGGGGCGCGGGGCCGGGTCATCCACGCCCTGGCGCGCTTGCGCCCTTTCGTTTCCCGGCGACACCGTGTTAGGCACGCGTCACGAGAAATGACCGCCTTGTCGGCGGCCGGAACGGAGCGGAACGGGAATGGCGCGGCAATCGTCTTTCAGCTACGAGGAGATCCTCGCTTGTGGTCGCGGGGAGCTGTTCGGGCCGGGCAATGCGCAGCTGCCGCTGCCGCCAATGCTGATGTTCGATCGCATCACCGAAATCAGCGAGGAAGGCGGCCCGCACGGCAAGGGCTTTGTCCGCGCTGAGTTCGACATCCGCCCGGATCTTTGGTTCTTCGACTGTCACTTCAAGGGCGACCCGGTGATGCCGGGCTGCCTCGGCCTCGATGCGCTCTGGCAGCTCACCGGCTTCTTCCTCGGCTGGCTCGGCCTGCCGGGCCGCGGCCGCGCGCTCGGTGTCGGCGAGGTCAAGTTCGCCGACCAGGTTCTGCCGAGCGTCAAGCAGGTGGTCTACGGCGTCGAGTTCAAGCGCGTCTTCAAGTCGAAGCTGGTGCTGGGGATCGCCGATGGCTGGCTCGAGGCCGACGGTAAGCGCATCTATACGGTCGCCGACATGCGAGTCGGTCTGTTCAAGCCGGAAGCGGCCTGAGCGGAAACAGCTCGGGCGGAGCAGGACGGGCCGGCTGCCGGCTCGTCGGACGAAACCGCTCTGAAACGCCGAAATCGATCACGTTTGTGATCTTGGACGAGAGTGATCCCGGATCATCGTGATCGAGGCGCCTTGCGTTCGCCGCCTGCGCGGTCCATTTGCGCAGGAGCTGACCTTTATGGGGTCCGGGGCTGGCTTCCCGGCCCGTCACCAAAGAGCCGGAGAAACAGCATGAGACGCGTTGTGGTCACCGGGATGGGCATCGTCTCGTCCATCGGCAACAATACGCAGGAAGTGCTGGCTTCGCTGCGCGAGGCCAAATCCGGCATCTCCTATATCCCGGATTTCGAGAAGCACGGCTTCCGCAGCCGTGTCGCCGGCGTGCCGACGCTCGTCGCCGCCGATGTCGTCGACCGCCGCGCCATGCGCTTCCATGGCGGCGGCACGGCCTGGAACCATGTCGCCATGGACCAGGCGATCCTCGATTCCGGGCTCGAGGCTGCGGAGATCAGCCATGAGCGCACCGGCATCGTCATGGGCTCCGGCGGTCCTTCCACCCGTGCCCTGATCGATGCCTATGATAAGGCGTGCGAGAGTGGCTCGTCCAAGAAGGTCGGCCCCTTCGCGGTGCCCAAGGGCATGTCCTCGACCGCGTCCGCGACGCTCGCGACCTGGTTCAAGATCAAGGGCGTGAACTATTCGATCTCCTCCGCCTGCGCGACCTCGAACCATTGCATCGGCAATGCCTACGAGCTGATCCAGTGGGGCAAGCAGGACGTCGTCTTCGCCGGCGGCTGCGAGGAGCTCGACTGGACGCTGTCGGTGCTGTTCGACGCCATGGGCGCGATGTCGTCCAATTTCAACGAGACCGCCGACCGGGCCTCGCGCGCCTATGACGTCAACCGCGACGGTTTCGTGATCGCCGGTGGTGCCGGTGTGCTGGTGCTCGAGGAACTCGAGCACGCCAAGGCCCGCGGCGCCAAGATCTATGGCGAGATCGTCGGCTATGGCGCGACCTCCGACGGCTACGACATGGTCGCCCCGTCCGGCGAGGGCGCGGTGCGCTGCATGCGCATGGCGCTGCAGGGCGTCAACGCCAAGGTCGACTACATCAACCCGCACGGCACCTCGACCCCGGTCGGCGACGGCAAGGAGATCGAGGCGATCCGCGAGGTTTTCGGCGCCGGCGAGAAGAGCCCGCCGATCTCCGCGACCAAGTCGCTGACCGGCCATTCGCTCGGCGCCACCGGCGTGCAGGAGGCGATCTACTCGCTGCTGATGCTGAACAACGACTTCATCTGCGAGAGCGCTCATATCGACGAACTCGACCCGGCCTTCGCCGACATGCCGATCGTGCGCAAGCGCATCGACAATGCCGGCCTCGGCTGCGTGCTCTCCAACTCCTTCGGCTTCGGCGGCACCAACGCCACCATCGTGATGAAGCGCCTGGAGGCCTGAGCCCGCCATGCTGTTCATGGTGATCGAGCATTTCGATCAGGGGCGCGTGAAGGATGTCTACGCTCGGTTCGCCGAGCGGGGCCGGATGGCGCCGGACGGGCTGCGCTACGCTGACAGCTGGGTCGCTGCCGATCTTTCACGTTGCTTCCAGGTCATGGAATGCGACGACATCACCTTGCTGCAGCAATGGGTGCTTGCCTGGGGCGATCTCGTCCGTTTCGAGATCGTGCCGCTCGCGACCTCGAAGGCGACCGCCGCAGCCCTGAGCGGGCAGACCTGAGCGGCGCCGCGAGGCGCCTGATCCGCTCCGGGCTTCCGGGGCGGTGAAAATGCCGCTATGAGCGGCAATTGATCGCAGCCAGACCGGAACCCCATGCTTCCCTTGATGCACAACAAGCGCGGCCTCGTCATGGGCGTCGCCAACCAGAATTCGATCGCCTGGGGCATCGCCCGCACCTTGCACGCCCATGGTGCCGAGATGGCCTTCACCTATCAGGGCGAGGCGCTGGGCAAGCGCGTCAAGCCGCTCGCCGAGAGCATCGGCTCCAAGCTGATCATTCCCTGCGATGTCGAGGACATCGCTTCGGTCGACGCGACCTTCGCGGCGCTGGACGAGGCCTGGGGCGGCGATCCCGAGCGCAACACGCTCGATTTCCTGATCCACGCCATCGGCTTCTCCGACAAGAACGAGCTCAAGGGCCTCTATGCCGACACCAGCCGCGAGAATTTCTCGCGCACCATGGTGATCTCCTGCTTCTCCTTCACGGAGGCAGCCAAGCGCGCCGCCGAGCGTATGCCGCTGGGCGGCAGCATGATCACGCTGACCTATGGCGGCTCGACCCGCGTAATGCCGAACTACAATGTCATGGGCGTCGCCAAGGCGGCGCTCGAGGCGAGCATGCGCTATCTCGCGGCCGATTACGGCCCGCGCGGCATCCGCGTCAACGCGCTCTCGCCCGGACCTGTACGCACGCTCGCCGGCGCCGGCATCTCCGACGCCCGTGCGATGTACTCCTGGCAGCGGGCCAATTCGCCCCTGCGCAAATCGGTGTCGCTCGAGGATATCGGCGGTGCCGCGCTGTATTATCTTTCCGATCTTTCGGGCGGCGTCACCGGCGACATCCATCATGTCGATGCCGGCTACAACATCACCTCGATGCCGGTGCTCGACGGGTTGCGCGCCGCCGATTCCGGCAATGGCGAATAGGTCGGGCGGCGGAGCGCGGCCCTTCCCTCGATCGGCCTGACGGCGTTATCCTCGCTCATGGTGGAACCCGACGCGGCCGCGGCGGTTCGACCTGTGAGCGATGGAGAATGCTCATGGTCATCGTCAAATACGAGGTCGTCCAGCACGATGGCGGCTGGGCCTATAAGGCAGGCGGGGCGCTCTCCGAGACGTACCGGACGCATGATGCTGCGCTGAAGGCGGCCGAGAAGGCGGCGGCGCGGCAGAAGCGGCCTGGCACCACCGACGGCATCGTCTACCAGGACGCCGATGGCCGATGGCATGAGGAACTCGCTGACGGACGCGACCGGCCGGGAACGCGCGTCGTCGACGAGCCCTGAGCCCTCTCAGTTCTGGGTGAAGAAGGTCAGCAGCACCTTGCCCTTCTCGCCGAGCAGGCAGAGGAAGCGGCGTGGCTTGTCGGAGCGATCGGTCTTCAGATAGGCCTCGCCCATGATGATGCGCGTGATCCGCGTATCCTCGACCTTGGTTTCCGAGGTCGCGATCGTCAGCCCGTCCTCATCGATCACGATGTCCTTGATCTCGGGCTCGCGCGCGGTGATCGCCACCATCGCCGTCGACTTGCAGGCCGCAAGTTCGGGCGATGCCGGCTTCTCGACCGGCGCGGGCGAGGCCGGCGAGGCGTTCTGCGCC
Organism: Allobosea sp. NPDC055594; assembly: GCF_053618995.1. NCBI lineage: Bacteria > Pseudomonadati > Pseudomonadota > Alphaproteobacteria > Hyphomicrobiales > Alloboseaceae > Allobosea > Allobosea sp. NPDC055594. Next base: position 642,545 of record NZ_JBSHIO010000002.1, on the reverse strand, counting down.
AGGCCAGGGGCGGCGAGAGAAGCGAGCAGCGCGGTCGCGCAGGCGATGCGTCGGAGCATGTGAACCTCGGTTGCTGTCGAGGTTCAACGCGGATCGGCCTGCCAGGTTCAATTCTGCCGCGGTGCTCATCGTTCCAGGCGAGCGTCACTGCGGCCGGAATGACGGGCGCCGGCCCCGAATTCAGCCGCCCAGCGCCTGCTGGAGATCGGCGATCAGGTCGTCGGCGTGCTCGAGGCCGATCGAGAGGCGGATCAGCCCATCGCCGACCCCCATGCTGGCGCGCACTTCCGGCGTGAAGCGCTGATGCGTCGTCGTCGCCGGGTGGACGATCAGGCTCTTGGCGTCGCCGAGATTGTTGGAGATGCGGATCAGCCTGAGCCTGTTGAGGAAGCGGAAGGCGCCTTGCTTGCCGCCAGCGACCTCGAAGGCGATCAGCGTCGAGGGGCCGCTCATCTGCCGGGCGATGATCTCGGCTTGGGGATGCTCGGGGTCGCCGATGAAGGCGACATGTGGGAGTTCTTTGCGGCTCTTCAGCCATTTGGCGACCGCTGCCGCGTTCTGCGCCTGCTGGCGGATGCGCAGCGGCAGCGTCTCCAGCGCCTTCAGCATCACCCAGGCATTGAAGGGCGACAAGGCCGGGCCGGTCTGGCGCAGATAGGTCTGGATATCGCCCTCGATCAGCGCCTTCGCGCCGAGGATGAGCCCGCCCAGGCAGCGGCCCTGACCGTCGATGTGCTTGGTCGCGGAATAGACCACGAGATCCGCGCCGAGTTCGAGCGGGCGCTGGAAAAGCGGCGTGGCGAAGACATTGTCGACCACGAGGATGATGCCGGCCTCTTTAGCGATCGCGGCGACGGCGGCGATGTCGATCACCTCCAGCGTCGGATTGGCCGGGCTCTCCAGGAAGAACAGCTTGGTGTTGGGCTTGATCGCGGCACGCCAGGCGGAAGGGTCGGTGCCATCGACCAGGGTCGACTCGACGCCGTAGCGCGGCAGGTGATCCTCGATGACGTAGCGACAGGAGCCGAACAGCGCCCGCGCCGCAACGACATGGTCGCCGGCGCGCACCGGCGCCATCACGGCCGCAGTGACGGCGGCCATGCCGGTCGCGGTGGCGCGGCAGGTCTCGGCACCCTCGAAGGCGGCCATGCGCTGCTCCAGCATGGCGACGGTGGGATTGGAGAGGCGTCCGTACTGGAAGCCGGGATCGGTGTTGAGGAAGCGGCCCTCGCTCTGTTCGGCGCTGTCGTAGACATGGCCCTGCGTCAGGAACAGCGCCTCTGAGGTCTCGCCGAACTGCGAGCGCAGCGTGCCGGCATGGACCAGTCGGGTTTCAGGGTGCAGAGCTGATGTGTCCGCCGCTTCGATGCTCATGACCCGTCATCCGTTTCGTTCGTTATAACGGACGAAGCGAATATCACTGTCGATTGTGTTCGTAAAGGCGAACGTTTTTCCCTTCTAGGGACTGCCGCCGGCCGTGCTGTGTCAGGATTACGGGATGGGCTGTGCCCCGCCTCAGCGTCGCGGGCTGCTGGCGGGAACGACCAGTTCGCCATCCTCCTTGATGAACGGTCCGATCTGCGGGTTCGGCAAGATCTGCAGCACCTCTTCCGAAGGCCGGCAGAGCCTGGTTCCCTTCGGCGTCTCGACGATGGGACGGTTGATCAGGAACGGGTGCGCCAGCATGAAATCGACCAGTTCGTCATCCGTCCATTTCGCATTGCCGAGATCGAGCTCGGCATAGGGCGTGCCCTTTTCACGAAGCAGCCCCCGCGCGCCGATCCCCATGGCCTCGATCAGTTCGATGAGCCGGGCGCGATCTGGCGGTGTCTTGAGGTACTCGACGATGACGGGGTCTTCGCCGCTCTTTCGGATCATGGCGAGCGTGTTGCGGGAGGTGCCGCAAGCCGGGTTGTGGAAGATCGTGATGGTCATGGTCGTCCCTCGGCGGCTCGGATTTCGGTATTGTCTGTGCGCGCTGACAACAACCATGTCATCGCGGCCAATGCGCAGAGCGCGCCTGCCAATTCGGCCAGGATGAAGCCCGGCAGGTCGATGGCCCGGATTCCGGCGAATGTGTCGGTCAGCGATCGTGCGATCGCGACCGCCGGGTTGGCGAAGGAGGTCGAGGCGGTGAACCAGTAGGCCGCTGCGATATAGAGGCCGACCAGCCAGGGGACGGCGCTCCGTTCGAAGCGCAGCCCGGCGAGGATGGTCGCCGCGAGCCCAAAGGTTGCGAGCCCTTCTGAGAGCCATTGCTCGCCGCCGGTTCTGATCCTGGAAGAGGCGTGCAGCAACGGCAGCGCGAACATCGCATGCGCGACCAGGGTTCCGGCGATGCCGCCGACCGTCTGGACGAGCATGTAGAGCCCGGCATCCCGGCGCGGCAACTCGCCTCTGAGCGCAAGGATCAGGCTGATCGCCGGGTTGAAATGTGCGCCCGAGACCGGCCCGAGCACGGTGATGAGCACGACGAGCATCGCCCCGGTCGCCAGCGTGTTGGCGAGCAGGGTCAGCGCCGGGTCGCGGGCGAGCGTGTCCGCCATGATGCCGGAGCCGACGACGGTCGCGACCAGGAAGGCCGTGCCGATGGATTCGGCCGCGAGGCGCTGGGGCAGAGCGCTGCTCATGGCGATCCGGCCGCGCAGCAATCGGCCAGCGCGGCGACCGCTGGACCGCAGATCGCGGGATGACCCTGGCAGCAATCACGCATCAGGAAGGCGACGAGGTCCGACAGCGCCGGATAAGCCACGCTATAGATGATCGAACGCGCCTCGCGGCGCGACTGGACCAGGCCCGCCTGCTCGAGATGGCTGAGGTGGAAGGAAAGGCGCGACGAGGAGGCGCCGACCGTCTCGCCGATCGCGCCGGCGGCGAGCCCGTCTGGCCCCGCCGTAACCAGCAGTCGGATGATGCGCAGTCTGGTTTCCTGCGAGAGGGCCGAAAAGGCGGCGAGGGCTTGCGCTTCCGTCATTTTCATCTCAACATCTCAATAGAGATTGAAATGAAGGTAGCCGAAGATGCCGATCGAAGCCAGCCCCTCGCCGGTGGATTTTCAGGGCGATGCCTTGCTCGGGACGCTTCTCGATGCTCTCGAACCCTATGCGGCCCTGCCCCTGCTGTTCGACTATGCCGGGCGGACGATCCAGCCCGGCTATCACCTGACCGAGGTCAAGGCAGGGGCTTTCGTCACGCTCGACTGTGGCGGAAATCCCGACCGTTGGCAGGAGACGATCCTCCAGATCGAGGACCTGCCGGCGAGTGATGACGACGGCTGCATGCTGGTCGGAAAGTTCCGGTCGATCCTCGACCGGGTCGCGGCGCGAATCGCATTGGCGGCGGATGCCCGCCTGACTTTCGAAGTTGGCAGGCCGGACGAGCCGATGCGGATCTTCGATCTCGCTGCGCTCGCGCCGCAGCAGGGGCACGTCCTCCTGCGGCTCATGGCGCGATCGGCCATCTGCAAGCCGCGTCACCGCGCAGCGCGCCAAGTCACCAGACCGGCATGCTGTGCGCCCGCGTCACCGCAGGCGGGCTGCTGCTGATCGATTGCCCGGAGCCGGCGCCGCGGTTCTGTGCGGGGCGGGCTCAGATCGCCGCGCCGTCGCTCACCGTATCGGCTCCGAGGTCGACGCGCACCGCCCGCACGATCTCGGCTTCCGCCGCCGCGCCGCGCCGGCGCGGATGCGGCGCCGAAATCCGGTGCTCGGCGATGATCTGGCCGGGCGCGCCCGAGAGCACCACCACTCGGTCGGCGAGATAGGCGGCCTCGTCGATGTCATGGGTGACGAAGAGCACGGTCTTGCCGGTGCGCTGCCAGACGCGGATCAGCTCGTCCTGCAGCGTCTCGCGGGTCAGCGCGTCGAGCGCCGAGAAGGGCTCGTCCATCAGGAGGATTTCCGGCTCGACCGCGAGCGCCCGCGCCAGCGAGACGCGCTGGCGCTGGCCGCCGGAGAGCTGGTGCGGCCAGCGCTGGGCGAGTCCGCCGAGGCCGACGAGATCCAGCGTCTCCTGCGCCTTGGCGAGGCGCTCGCCCCGCGATGCCCGGCCTTCGAGACCGAAGCCGACATTCGAGATCACCTTGCGCCAGGGCAGCAGGCGCGAATCCTGGAAGACCAGGGCGACCGGCCGGCGCGAATTATCCTTCGCGTGGATCGTCACCTCGCCGCCGCTCGGCCTGGCGAGGCCGGCGATGACGCGTAGCAGCGTCGACTTGCCGACGCCGGAAGGGCCGACAATGGCGAGGAATTCGCCGCGCGCGACCTGAAGGTCGAGTTTGCGCAGCACCTCGGTCGCCTCGCCGTCGCGGGTGAAGGTCAGCGACAGGCCCTTGATGTCGATCACGCTTTCCAACGCAGCACCCATTTCTGGAAGGCGACGAAGGCCGTGTCGAGCAGCCCGTAAAGAGCAGCCATCGTCAGCATGTAGATCACCACGAGATCGGTCGCGAGCAGGCTCGAAGCCTGCATCATGCGCTGGCCGACCCCGGCGACGCCGAAGATCTCGGCCGCGACCACCGCCATCCAGGCCTGGCCGAGCGCGGTGCGCACGCCGACCAGGATGCCGGGCATCGCCGCCGGCAGCAGGATCTTGGCGAGCCGCTGCCACGCCGAGTGGAAGCCGAAGGCGTCGGCGACCTCGATCAGGTCGCGGTCGACGCCGCGGATCGCGCCCTGCGCCGCGAAGAACACGATCCAGAACACGCCGATCGCGATGATGAATACCGCCGCCTGCGGGTTGACGCCGAACCAGATGATCGCGAACGGGACCCAGGCGAGACCGGGGATCGGCCGCAGCAGGCGCACCACCCAGGAACTCAGCTCCTCGGCGATCTTCGACATGCCGGTCAGCACGCCGAGCGCGATGCCGAGGCCGGCGCCGGTGCCGAGCCCGATGAAATAGTGCCCGAGCGAGCCGGCGATCGCCGACAGCCAGGCCCCCGACTGGACCTCGCGCAGAAAGGCGGCCGGCAGCGCGCTCGGCCCGGGCAGGAAGGCCGGGTTGACGATGCCGAAAAAGGGGATCGCCTCCCACAGCAGCAGGAAGGCGACGAGGCCCGTCAGGGCTAGGGCCGGGGCCCGTAATGACTGCAAGATCGTTCCTATCGAGTGCTCAAGCCTCATCCTGAGGAGCCGCAAAGCGGCGTCTCGAAGGATGGTCCAGGAGGCTCGGGCGAGTTCTGGAAGATCCTTCGAGACGCGATCCGTTCGGATCGCTCCTCAGGATGAGGGCGATGCTTCAGCGCGGTAGTCTCGCAACCGCCGTCAGCCGGTCACCTTGAGGGCCCGCTCGTAGAACTGCGCCTCGAACAGGCCGTCGAAGGGCAGCTCCTTCTCCAGCGAGCCGAGCTTGACCTGATAGGCCTGCATGGCCCGCGCCGGTGCGATGATCTTGCGCGGGTCGATCTCGAACTTGCTCGCCGGGGAAACCAGCGCCTTCTGGATCAAGGCTGGGTCGACGATACCCTTGCCGAGCGCGGCGCCGACATGGGGGGCGGCCTTGTCCGGCGACTTGGCGAGCAGGTCGGCGGCGCGGACGAGGCCGTTGACCAGCTTCTGGACCGCGTCGGGGTTCTTGCTGACGAAATTGCCGGAGGCGGCGACGACCGTGCCGGGCTGACCTGGGAAGAGTTCCTCGCCGCCGGCGATCAGCTTGATGCCGGGATTGCGGGTCTGGACGATGGTTAGGGCCGGCTCGCGCACGATCGCGCCCTCGACGGCGCCGGCGAGCACCGCCTGCTGCGTCGCGTCGATACCCATCGGCACGATCTCGACATCGGCCTTGTCGGCCTTGGCGACCTCCCAGAGCCAGTATTGCAGCACGGTGTTCGGTACCGAGCCGGCCGGCTGCGTGGCGAGCCGCGCGGCCTTGCCGGTCGCGGCCTTGTGCGCCTTGAAGGCGGCCGCTGCGGCCGTGCCCGTCGTGAAGAATTTCGCCAGCGCGGGGGCCGCGACGAAGACGTTCTCACCGGTCGCGGTCGAGGCGACGACACGGATGTCGACGCCGCGCGAGCGGGCGACGGCAAGCGGCGCGACGCCGGCGACGTAGAGGTCGATCGTGCCCGAGGCGAGCGCCTGGATCATGTTCGGACCGGATTCGAACACGGTGAAGGCGGGCTCGATCCCGGCCTGTTTCAGCCAGCCCTCGCCATTGGCGACGAAGATCGGCGCGGTGCCGATGATCGGGATGTAGCCGATGCGGGCGGCAATTGGGGCCTGCGCGCGGACGCCGGTGAAAGGCGTGGCGGCGAGCAGCGAAGAGCCGGCGAGCAGGAACTGGCGGCGGTCCATGGCTTAATCCCTCGATCAGCGTGTGTATCTCAGCCTATTGACGTCTGATAAAAGGATTTTCTATCTAATGACAATAACTTGCCGGTAAAAAGAAATTCCTTCTAACGATGCCGGTTCAGAGAAATAATTCGTCTCGAAATCCAAGGATCTATGGAATGGACGCGATCGACCGGAAGATTCTCACCGTCCTGCAGGCGGACGCCAACATCTCGATCGCGGAGCTCGCCGACCGTGTCGGCCTGTCGCAGACACCGTGCTGGAAGCGCATTCAGCGCCTGGAGCAGTCCGGCGTCATCACGAAGCGCGTCGCGCTGGTGGCCCCGGAGCGGATCGGGCTCGGGCTGACCGTCTTTGTTCAGATCGAGACGGCCGACCATTCCGGCCCCTGGCTGGAGAAGTTCGCCCAGAGCGTCGCGGCGATGCCGGAGGTGATGGAGTTCTACCGCATGGCCGGCGACGTCGATTACATGCTGCGCGTCGTCGTCGCCGACATGGCAGCCTATGACGGCTTCTACAAGAAGCTGATCGAGACGATTCCGCTGAAGAACGTCACCTCGCGCTTCGCCATGGAGCGGATCAAGGCGACCACCGCCTATAAGGTGCCGGACCTGCCGAAGGCGTCGTGATCGACGCTTCGGCCCGACACTTACCCTCATCCTGAGGAGCGCTCCGCAGGAGCACGTCTCGAAGGATGTGCCAGAGAGGCTCCAGAACCAGCTGGAGCATCCTTCGAGACGCAAGCTCCGCTTGCTCCTCAGGATGAGGGCTGGGGAGAGGAGGCTTGCCGGGAATGCCGGCATTGCAGGCCGGTCCCGCCTGCGATGGGCCTTGCCGAAGCCGGCTTGCTCCCGCATGAACGCTCTGGATTTCTCGAACGAGGCGCGCCATGTCCAGCTATGTCATCGACCCGCCGAAGGTTGCCGCTGCCCCAGTCGCAGGCGGCGGGCTCTTCCCGGTGCGCCGCATCTTCTGCGTCGGGCGCAACTACGCCGAGCACACCCGCGAGATGGGCGGTGATCCCGATCGCGAGGAACCCTTCTTCTTCACCAAGCCGGCCGATGCGCTCCTGATCGCTGGCGCCGACATGCCCTATCCGACCAAGACCGCCGATCTGCACCACGAGATGGAGCTCGTCGTGGCGATCGGGAAGGGTGGCAAGGACATCGCCGAGGCCGATGCGCTCGGCCATGTCTATGGCTATGCCGCCGGCCTCGATATGACGCGTCGCGACCTGCAGGCCGCCGCCAAGAAGGCCGGCCGGCCCTGGGACATGGCCAAGGGCTTCGACCTCTCGGCGCCGATCGGCGAGATCGTGCCGGCGGCCAGGGCAGGCCATCCCGATGCCGGACTGATCGAGCTCAAGGTCAACGGCAAGGTCCGCCAGAGTTCCGATCTCGCCAAGCAGATCTGGAACGTGCCCGAGACCATCGCTTATCTCTCCGGTCTGATCGAGCTCGCGCCCGGCGATTTGATCCTGACCGGAACGCCGGAAGGCGTCGCCGCGGTGGTGAAGGGCGATCTGCTGGAAGGCTCCATCGCCGGCGTCGGCAGCGTCCGCACCCGCATCGTCTGAAGTTTCGGCCTCAGCCGGCCGCCCTTGCGGCCGCTCCGCGATTATCGTGAATAGGTAGGATCGAACATGCGTCTGACTCCCGAAGCCGGCGGCGTCTTCCCGATCGCCCCGACCCCGTTCATGCCCGACGGCACTGTCGACTGGAACTCGGCCGACAAGCTCTTCGAGTTCTATGCCGATATCGGCTCGGACGGCGTCACCGTGCTCGGCATCATGGGCGAGGCGCCCAAGCTCGAGCCGGAGGAATCGGTCGGCCTCGTCAAGCGTGCCGTCGCCAAGATGGGCGGCAAGCCGATCATCGTCGGCGTTTCGGCTCCGGGCTTCGCCGCGATGCGCTCGCTCGCCCGCCAGGTCATGGACCTCGGCGCCGGCGGCGTGATGATCGCGCCGCCGCCGAGCCTGCGCACCGATGACCAGATCACCGGCTATTACGCCCAGGCCGTCGAGGCGATCGGCGCCGACATCCCCTTCGTCATCCAGGACTATCCGCTGACGCTCTCGGTGGTGATGACGCCCGCCGTCATCCGCAAGATCATCCAGGACAACCCCTCCTGCGTGATGCTGAAGCACGAGGATTGGCCGGGGCTGGAGAAGATCTCGGCCCTGCGCAAATTCGAGGCCGAGGGCAGCCTGCGCCATGTCTCGATCGTCACCGGCAATGGCGGCATCTTTCTCGATTTCGAGATGGAGCGCGGTGTCGACGGTGCCAATACCGGCTATGCCTTCCCGGAGCTGCTGATCGACGTCGTCAGGCTGAGCAAGGCCGGCAAGCGCGACGAGGCGCATGACATCTTCGACGCGCATCTGCCGCTGATGCGCTACGAGCAGCAGCAGGGCGTCGGCCTTGCGGTGCGCAAATACACCATGATGAAGCGCGGCATCCTCGCCCATGACGCGCAGCGCAAGCCGGGTTCCGCCCTGTCCGCCGCGGCCAAGGCCGAGGTCGATTACCTGCTCGCCCGCCTCGCCAGGCACGATCCGCGCGCCGAGCTCTGAGCCTGTCCGGCAAGGCTTTCCGCGACGCAACATGGCGGCGCTCCGGTCGAAACGGGAGCACCGTTTTTGCTTGGCGCCAGCCGCGGCCGGGCGCGGATGTCTCAGTACTTGATCACGCCGAAGCGCCGGAAGGCGTCGTGGATGCGGTCGGCATAGGTGTTGAAGCTCGGGTAATCGCCGAGATGGGCCGGGCGCGGCCGCGGCAGCTCGATCTTGATCTCGTCGACGATCCGCCCCGGCGTCGGCGACATCACCAGCACCCGGTCGGAGAGGCCGATCGCCTCGTCGATCGAATGGGTGATGAAGACCACGGTCTTGGCTTGTTCCAGCCAGAGCATTTCGAGATCGTGCCGGATCTGGGTGCGGGTGATCGCGTCGAGCGCGCCGAAGGGCTCGTCCATCATCAGCACGGACGGGTCGTGGATCAGCGCCCGGGCGATCGAGACGCGCTGGCGCATCCCGCCCGAGAGCTGCTTCGGATAGCGATCGACGGCATGGCTGATGCCGAGCTTCTTGAAGAGTTCGAGCGCCCGCTCCTTCGCCGGCGCGAGCGGCAGGCCGCGGATCTCGGCCTGGAGCATGACGTTCTCCAGCGCCGTCCTGAATTCGAGCAGGAGATGATCCTGGAAGACGATGCCGATATCGGTCAGCGGCTCGCGCAGGGCCTTGCCGTTGACCAGGAGCTCGCCGCTGCTGGTCGGGATCAGCCCGGCCGCCATCAGCATGAAGGTGCTCTTGCCGCAGCCGGACGGGCCGATCAGGCTGACGAACTCGCCGCTCTTGATGTCGAGCGTCAGGCCGTCGACGGCGGTGAAGCCGCCGAAGCTCTTGACGATGCCGCGCCCCTCGATCGAGGCGGCGGCGGAAGCGGCTGTGGCGGTCATTTTTCGTTCCCAGTCGAGAACCGATCCGTCTTCCGGGCAAGCCGCGAAGCGGCGTAGACCCGGAATCCATCGAAAGGCGTCATGCTCTACGATGGATTCCGGCGCTCCGCTGCTCTGCGGCCGGAATGACGGCGCGGTTCCGGTGATGCTTCGTGCGGCCTAAGAGCAGGCCGGCGGCGAGGCCGGCAGCAGCTCGGTGGTGTAGTAGTCGGTGATCGGCTTGTCCTTGGGCAGGCCGAGATACTGGGTCAGCAGCTCGAAGCTGGTGTTCCAGTTCTTCTCCGGCACCTTGCCGAGCGCGGTCGCGCCGGGAGCGCAGAGCAGCTTGTTGACCACGTCGAACTGGGCCAGCACCTGCGCCTTCTTCACCGAGGGGAACTGGGCGACGACTGCGTCGGCGGCGGCATCGGGGTTCTTGCGGGCGGTGTCCCAGCCCTGCAGGCTCGCCTCGATGAACTTATTGTAGAGATCGCCATCGGCCTTGATCTTGTCGTCGCGCGCGATGATCGAGAGTCCGACCGTCGGCACGCCGACATCGCGGTAGAACATGTCGCGCACCTTGAAGCCGCGCTCGCGGATCTGGATCGAGTGGAAATCGGCGCCGCCCAGGATCGCGTCGACCTTCTTCTCGAGCAGCGCGCCGACGAAGGCGCCCGGATCGATGTTGATGATGTCGACCTTGCTCTTGTCGATCTGGTTCGAGGCGAGGATGGCGTCGAGCAGGATCGTCTGTGCCGTGCCGGGCTGGACCGCGAGTTTCTTGCCGACCAGGTCCTTGGGCGAGGCGATGCCGCTGTCTTCGAGCGAGATGATGGCGAAGCCATTGGTCTGCAGCACCGGGGCGACGATCTTCACCGGCGCGCCCTTGGTGCGCAGCTGCATCGCGGCTGGCGCATCGGCGAAGCCGACATCGCTCTGCCCGGTCGCGACCATCTGCGCCGTCGTGCCCGAGCCCTTGCCTTCCTCGATCGTCAGGTTGATCCCGGCCTTCTCATAGAGGCCCATCTGCTTGGCCATCATGAAGCCGGCATTCGGCGCAGCGGCGAGGAAGTTCAGCGTGATCTTCATCGGCTTGCCGCCGGCCTGGGCGAGCGCGCCTGACGAGCCGAGCGCCAGGACGGCGGCTGCGGTGAGTAAGGTCCTTCTGAGCATGATCCTGTCCTCCCTTATGGTTCCGGTTTGCCCGGCTTGATGGTCGTGTTCCTGGCCTTCAGCCCTTGCGCTGCCACGGCATCAGCAGCACTTCGAGCCCGTCGACGAGATAGCTGAACAGGATGCCGACGAAACTCAGCGCCACCAGGCAGGCGAAGATCAGCGGCATGTCGAGGAAGCTCGTCCCGCGCAGCAGGAGATAGCCGAGCCCGGCATTGGCGCCGACGAACTCGCCGACGATGGCGCCGGTCGCCGCGAACACCGCGGAGACCTTGAGGCCGGAGAAGATGTAGGTCAGCGCGGCTGGCACCCGGACATAGCGGAAGGTCTGCCAGGCCGAGGCGCCCATCGAGCGGGTCAGGTAGAGCACGCGCTCGTCCAGCGCTCTGAACCCCGTCATGCTGGCGACCAGCGTCGGGAAGAAGCAGAGCAGGAAGGTGAGCAGCACCTTCGGGAACAGGCCGAAGCCGAACCAGACCACGAAGAGCGGCGCGATCGCGATCTTCGGCACCAGCTGGAAGAAGACGATCACCGGATAGATCGCCTTCTCGAGCAGCTTCACCGAGACGATGACGTAGCCGAGCGGGATCGAGATCGCCGCCGCCATCAGGAAGCCGAGCACGATCTCGTTCGCCGTGACCAGCGTGTGCTGGAAGATCAGGGCGCGGTCGGTCCAGAGACGCTCGAAGAAGGCGCTTGGGACGGGGAGGATGTATTCCGGGATGCCGGCGGCCGGCACGAACCATTGCCAGGCGAGCAGCAGAACGGCGAAGCTCGCCAGCGGCCAGGCGATGGCGGAGGCCAGTGCGCCGGCTTTCGCGCCGCCGGTGGTGGCCGGTGCTGGGGCAGAAGTGGTGGCGGTGCTGTCCTGGCTCATGCGGCTGTTCCCGTTGCCGGTGCCGTAGCGCCCAGGCGCGGCGCCTGTGCGCCGGCCGGCGCGATCTGTCGGCGCCGCAACGGCCAGATTTCGGCCATGGCCTGGGCGGCGCGCTGCAGGGCGGCGGCGATTTCTTCGCGCCTGGCTTCGTGCATGCGCTGCAGTGGGCCGGCGACACTCAATGTCCCCGCGATGGCGACATCCGGCTCGGGGCCGGCGCGGAAGGTCACGGCCATGGCGACGGTGCCGATCTCGCCTTCCTCGACGGCGAGCGCGAAGCCGCGCCTGCGGGTCTCGTCGAGATGGGCGCGCAAGGCATCGACGTCGCCCAGCGCGTTAGGGCCGGTGCGTCCTTCCGCCTTGAAGCCGCGAGCGCAGACGATGCGCAGCGCCTCCGCCTCCGGCAGGCTGGTGAGCCAGGCTTTTCCGGTCGCGGTGGCGTGCAGCACGATGTCGGTGCCCATTGGCGGTTCATAGCGCAGGCCGGCCGTCGCGCCCTGCGCGCGGGCGATCCAGACGAGATCCTCGCCTTCGACGACGGCGAGGCGACAATATTCGCGGGTGGTGCGGGCGAGCTCGTCGAGCACCAGTTGGCCGGCGTCGGGCAGGCCGCGCAGGTCGAGATTGCGAAAGGCGAGCTGGGCCAGTTTCAGCGTCAGCCCATAGGCGCCGGAGCTGGCATCCTGCGCCACCAGGCCGCGCTCGGCGAGCGTCGCCAGCAGGCGATGCGTCGCGCTGACCGGCAGGCCAAGCCGTTCGGCGAGCAGGCTGAGATCGGCGCCCTCGGCCTCGTCGGCCAGGGCTTCCAGCATCTTCAATGCGCGCTCGACCGCAGCGATCGTCACCTGTTCCGTCCCGTTCGATGTTATAATTGGAAATGATTTCCAATTTGGATTTGATTTTCGTATACGGATGGAAGCGGGCCGAGTCAACGCGCCCGGCAGAGAGCCTGACGGAGGAAAGATGAGTCTGGCGGGTGAGGGGGCGGTCGCGATCTGGCACGACATCGCGCCGGAGGGCAGGGCGGATTTCTACGCCTGGCACGGGCAGGAGCACATGCCGGAGCGAGTCGGGATTCCCGGCTTCCTGCGCGGCCGGCGCTATGTCGCGATCGAGGCCGATCTCGAATTCTTCAACCTCTACGAGGCCCAGACCGTCGAGGTCCTGAAGGGCCAGGACTACACGGCTCGCGTCAATGCGCCCACGCCCTGGACTCTGTCGGCGGTAAAGCATTTCCGTTCGGTCGCCCGCTCGATCTGCCGTGTCGCCCACACGGCCGGGCCGGCTCAGGGCGGCCTGATCGCGACGCTGCGCTATGACGTGCCGGATGAGGCTGCCGAAAGCCACAAGGCCGCGCTGCTGCGCGGTCTCATTCCCGATCTGTTGGCCCGGCCGGGCGTCGCGGGTCTGCACCTGCTGACGGCCGATGCCCAGGCGAGCGGCGTCGCCACCGCCGAGCAGAAGGCGCGCGGCGTCGCCAATGCCGTGCCGCGCTGGGTGCTGCTGCTGGAAGGCTGGGGCGACGAGGCCGATTTCATCGCGCTGGCCAAGGCCGAGCTCGCCTCCGACCGGCTGGCGGCGCGCGGCGGTGAGGCGCCTTTCACGCTCGGCCTCTACCGCCACCAGATCACCCGCACCAAGACGCAGTGGAGTGCCGGCTGATGAGCGTGCGCTACGATCTTTCCGGCCGCTGCGCCATCGTTACCGGCGGCGCCGGTGGGCTGGGGCGAGGCATCGCCCGGGCGCTTCTCGCCGCCGGGGCGAGCGTCGAGCTCTGGGATCAGGATGCCAATGCGCTGACCGAGGCTGTCGTCGATCTCGGCCGCCGTGTGAGCCGGCGCCAGCTCGATATAAGGGTGGCCGGGGCGGTCGAGGAGGCGGCGCAAGCGGCCTTCGCCAGCCACGGCCGGATCGACATTCTCGTCAACAATGCCGGCGTGCTCGGCGAGGTGAAGCCGATCTGGGAGACGACGCCCGAGAATTTCCAGCGCGTGCTCCAGGTCAACCTGTTCGGCACCTATCTGGTGACCCGCTCGGTGGTCGGGCTGATGCGCCGTCAGGCGCCGCGCTCGCCCGATGCCGGCGGTCATCCCCTGCGCGGCCATGTTGTCAACATCGCCTCGATCCAGGGCAAGGAAGGCATGCCGATGGCCAGCGCCTATTCGGCCTCGAAGGCCGGGATGATCGCGCTGACCAAGAGCGTTGCCCGCGACACCGCGACGGACGGCATCATGGTCACGGCGGTGACGCCCTCGGCGGCCGAGACGGCGATGGCGAAGGAAATCTCCGCCGAGCGCCGGGCCGAGATCATGGCGCGCATTCCGATGGGCCGTTTCGTCGAGGTCGACGAGGTCGCCCGTATGGTGCTCTGGCTCTCCTCGGACGATTGCTCCTTCTCGACCGGCGGCATCTTCGATCTCTCGGGCGGGCGGGCGAGCTACTGAGCGCCCCGATCTGAGGCTCGCATGGCCTGGCGCATCGGCGCGGGGCCATGCGCCAGGCTGCTGCACGGCCGCGCTTTGCCGGCTACCGCAAGCCGACGGCTTCGTGCCAGCATGCCTGCGTCCGGCCCGATCCGGCGGCCGTCAAGCCATCCAGGAACCTGCCATGCTTTCGGTTCGCGATATTGCCCGCCGCGTCGCCAATGGCGAGATTTCGGCTCAGGCTGCCCTTGCCGAGAGCGAGCGCCGCATCGAGGCGCGTGATGGCGAATTGCGCGCCTTCGCCAGCCGCCCCCAGGTCTTGGTGCCGGGCGAAGGTCCGCTCGCCGGCATCGCCTGCGGCGTCAAGGACATCATCGACACCGCCGATCTGCCGACCGGAATGGGCTCGCCGATCTATGAAGGCTGGCAGCCGCGCGCCGACGCCGCGATCGTCATGGCGCTGAAGGCGGCCGGCGCGACCGTCGCCGGCAAGACCCAGACGACCGCCTTCGCCTTTCTCGATCCCGCTCCGACCCGCAATCCGCATGACCCGACGGCGAGCCCCGGCGGCTCTTCGGCCGGCTCGGCTGCGGCTGTCGCTGCCGGGCTGATCCCCCTGGCGATCGGTACCCAGACCGGCGGCTCGGTGATCCGCCCGGCCGCTTATTGCGGTGCCGCGGCAATCAAGCCCTCCTACGGCCTGCTGCCGACAGTCGGCGTGAAGCCCTATTCCTGGTCGCTCGACACACTCGGGCTGATGGCCGCCAGCGCCGACGATCTGGGCTTCGCCCTGGCGGCGCTGACCGACCGGCCGGAGCTCGACGCCGCCGAGGCTTCCTTGCAGGGCCTCCGGCTCGGCCTCAACCGCCAGGAATTCGCCGAGGCGCCGGAGCCGGCCTGCGAGCAGGCCCTGCAGCGCATCGCGGCGCTGGTGCGACAGGCCGGTGCGAGCGTCGTCGATCTGGCTGCACCGGCCGCGCTCGGCGACGCCTTCCGGGCGCATGGACCCTTGCAGGACTGGGAGGCGACCCAGGCTCTGGGCTGGGAATATGCCAATCACCGCGAGGCCTTGCCGCCCAAGCTGCGTGCCTATCTCGACGAGGCGCGCCGGACCACGCCGGGCCAGTACGACGAAGCGAGACGCGTCGCGCGGCGCGGGCGCCATCTCACCGAGGCCTGGCTTGGCGAAGTCGATGCTATGCTGACCTATGCCGCGCCGGGCGAGGCGCCGGCGACGCTGGCCTCGACCGGCGATTCCCGCTTCAACCGGCTCTGGACCCTGATGGGAACGCCATGCGTGACCGTGCCGCTGCTGCGCGGCCCGCGCGGCTTGCCGGTCTCCTTCCAGCTCATTGGTCGCTTCGGCGAGGATGCGCGGGTGATCGCCGTGGCCAAGGCACTCGAACGGCTGATCGTGGCGTCTGATTGACGGAAGGTTGGCGGGAAGGTCAGCCCGTTCCGTCTGGAACAATATTGCATCGCAATAATTTTGGCGAAATGGTGGTGTCGGCCGCGTTAGTAGAACTTGCGAATACTAATGTCCGTTGCCGAAATGGTCTTTATCTTGACTATATACAAAGCGAGATATTGCTTTAACGCTTGATTAAGGTCATTGCTCTCGGGCGGTTCGGTTTCTCGCGCCGTTTCCGCTTGCGGTGCTCCGTGATTCTGCTAGTTTCCATGTCAGGTCAGTGACAAAGGAGGGTTCTATGAGCCTCGCGCTAAGTCTCGACCGGTTGGCCATGGGAGCGGCGTTTTTGCTCGTTCTGGCGATCGTGGTCGGAGCGTTCTGACAGAAGTCAGTCTGAAGTCTGAAGACCATTGAGACGGTTAGAAAGCGTCGCCGGAAGGATCCGGCGGCGCTTTTCCTTTTTCGGCCCGCTCGCCGGCGGGAAACGCGTGCTCAGCTCTCGGGGCAGGGATTCTCGCTCACTTCCCAGGACATCATGTTGATGACCCGGCCGCACAGGGCGAGGCGACGCCCCTTGGTGGTGCGGATGCAGGCGGTCGCTCCTTCGGCGATCTTCTTGCCGTCGCTCCAGCAGAAGCAATAGGGCTCGGGCGCCTGGGCCAGCCTCGGCCGGTCGAGCGCCTCGGCGTATTCCTGCGCCCGCGCCGGCTGGAACTGCGCCTGGAGCGCCAAAAGCAGCAGCGATGTCGCGAGAGGCGCGGCGAGGCGTGACGCCGTCGCGCCGGTGCGGTGCAGCCTCCGAATGATCCGGATCATGGCCTGCTCCTTTCGTTCGCTGTCGAGGCGTAACGAAGCCGAAAGCATAGCACGGCGCGCTCGCGGCCCAAACCGGTCGCGGCGCGCGGAAACTGCGCTTTCGAGCGGGGCTCTCACCTTGCGAAAGTCGTACGACCCCTCCATATTTGCGCGAAGAGGGCCAATCCGGCCCCGGGAGGGACCATGTCTTTGATTTCGCTTGCCCGGCGTGGCCGGGCCGTCGCTCTTGTAGCTGGCGCGCTGATGCTCGTTCCGGTTCTGGCCGAGGCCCGCCCCGGTGGCGGCAAGGGCTTTGGCAGCCGCGGCTCGCGCACCACGCAGCAGGTAGCGCCGACCCAGACGGCGCCGACCGGCGCTGCGCCGATGCAGCGTACCGCGACCCCTGCGCCCAGCGCTTCGGCGGCCGCCCCCGGCGCTGCCGCCGCCCAGGCGGCGCGTCCGTCTTTCGCCCGCAACATGATGATGGGCATCGGCGCTGGTCTGCTCGGCGCCGGCCTGTTTGGCCTGCTCTCGGGCGCCGGCTTCGGCGGTCTTGCCGGCATGCTCGGCATGCTGTTCCAGGTGGCGCTGATCGGCGGCCTGATCTGGCTCGCGCTGCGCTTCTTCCGTCGTCGCGCGCAGCCCCAGCAGCAGTTCGCTGCGGCCGGCGCGCCGCTCGATCGCGCGCCCTATCAGCCCCAGCAGGAGCAGCCGCAGGCGGCCCAGCGCATGGGCGGCATGATGGGTGGCATGGGTGCGGCGACCGCTGCGGCCAAGCCCGTCGAGTTCGAGCTCGCGCCAGCCGACTACGGCAGCTTCGAGCGTCTGCTCAACGACGTCCAGATCGCCTATTCGAACGAGGATCTGGCCACGCTGCGCCAGCTCGCTACGCCTGAAATGGCCGGCTATTTCGCAGAGGACATCGCCGAGAATGCCAGCAAGGGCCTCGTCGACCGTGTCGCCGACGTCAAGCTGCTGCAGGGCGACCTCGCGGAGTCCTGGCGCGAGGCCGGCGTCGAATACGCCACCGTCGCCATGCGCTTCAGCTCGCTCAATGCGCTGGTCGAGCGCGAGGGTGGCCGCGTCGTCGAGGGCCACGCCACGATCCCGCGCGAGGTCACCGAGCTCTGGACCTTCCTGCGTCCGCGCGGCGGCCAGTGGCAGGTCTCGGCGATCCAGCCGGCCGAGTAAGGCCAGCTTCACCTCCAATCGGAGCGGCCGGGTTCGCCCGGCCGTTTTTCGTTTCGGCCGGCGCCGAAGCGGCTTATAGGCATTCGCGTCGCCCGTTCGGGCGCTGGCTTGGCTTTTCTGGAGCGTTTCATCATGAGCGATATGCGCCTCGTCGTCGTCGGCGCCGCCGGCCGGATGGGCCGCACGCTGATCAAGGCGGTCGCGGAGACGCAGGGCTGCGTGCTCAGCGCCGCGATCGAGCGTCCGGGCTCGCCTGCGATCGGTCAGGATGCAGCGGTTCTGGCCGGGCTGCCCGCCGGTGGCGTCCTCGTCACCGACGATGCCCTGCCGGCCTTCGTCGAGGCCGAGGGCGTGCTCGATTTCACCTCGCCAGAGGCCAGCGTCGCCTTTGCCGGCCTCGCCGCCCAGGCCCGCATCACCCATGTCGTCGGCACCACCGGGCTGGAGCCCGGCCATCTCGCCCGGCTCGAGGCGGCTGCCCGGCACGCCGCGATCATCCGCTCGGGGAATATGAGCCTCGGCGTCAATCTCCTGGCGGCGCTGGTGCGCAAGGTCGCCGCGACGCTCGGCACCGACTGGGACATCGAGATCGCCGAGATGCATCACCGGATGAAGGTCGATGCGCCCTCGGGCACGGCGGTGCTGCTCGGCGAGGCGGCGGCGGAAGGCCGCGGCGTCGACCTCGCCCAGGCCCGCGTCGCCGTGCGCGACGGTCAGGTCGGGGCGCGTCCGGCCGGCGCGATCGGTTTCGCCGCCTTGCGCGGCGGCACCGTGGTCGGCGACCACAAGGTGATCTTCGCCGGCGCCGGCGAGCGCCTCGAGCTCGCCCATGTCGCCGAGGATCGCAGCCTGTTCGCGCAGGGCGCGGTCAGGGCGGCGCTCTGGGGCCGCGGCCGCAAGCCCGGTCTCTATTCGATGGCCGACGTGCTCGGCCTCGACAAGTTCTGAGCCGGACGGTGCCGCTCGCGGTCGCCCCCGGCGTCACGCATTGGCCGGGGTATCTCGACGCAGGTGAGCAGGCGGCGTTGGTCGCCGAATTGCGCGAGGTTGCGCGGCAGGCGCCGTTCTTCACCCCGCGCATGCCGAAGACGGGCAAGCCCTTTTCGGTCAGGATGACGAATTGCGGCGTGCTCGGCTGGGTCTCGGACGAGGGCGGCTATCGCTACCAGCCCAACCATCCCGAAACCGGGGAGCCCTGGCCAGCCATGCCTTCGCGACTGCTGCAGGCCTGGGAGGAGCTCGCGGGCTACCCGCTTCCGCCACAGGCCTGTCTGATCAATTTCTACGAGCCGACGGCGAAGATGGGCCTGCACCAGGACCGCGACGAGGAGGATTTCGCCGCTCCGGTCCTGTCCCTGTCGCTCGGCGACACCGCGCTGTTCCGAATCGGCGGCACGGTGCGCGGCGGAAAGACCGTCTCGCTGAAGCTGGCCTCGGGCGATGCGCTCGCCTTCGGCGGCGCGGCGCGGCTGGCCTATCACGGCATCGACCGCATCCTCGCCGGTTCGTCGAGCCTTTTGCCGCAGGCCGGGCGGATCAATCTGACCCTGCGCCGGGTGACAAAGCCGCGGGTCTGATTCTCGACGGCTTGGCCAGTGGACCGATGCCGGCGAGGGCGGCGCTGTCGCTCGCCCTCGCGCCGTCGTTCAGTTGCCGGAGGCGGGCTTGTCCCCGGCTTCCGCCGCAGGGGTCTCGTTCACTGCAGGCTTCGCGCCGCCAGCGGAGACGCCGACCAGGGCCGGACGCAGCACGCGCTCGCCGATCTTGTAGCCGGTCTGCACCACCTTCGAGACCAGGCCCTTGGCGATGCTTTCGTCAGGCGCCTCGAACATCGCCTGGTGCAGGTTCGGGTCGAATTTTTCGCCCTGCGGCTCGATGCGGCGCACGCCATGGCGCTCCAGCGTCTTGAGCAGTTCGCGCTCGGTCAGTTCGACGCCTTCGACGACGGCCTTCAAGGCGGTGTCGGCGGCGGCCTCGGCCGTCGTCGGCACGCTCTCGATGGCGCGGCGGAGGTTGTCGGCCGAGCCCAGCATGTCGCGGGCGAAGCTGGTCACGGCATAGGCCTTGGCATCGGCGATCTCGCGCTCTGTGCGACGGCGCAGATTCTCCATCTCGGCGAGCGTGCGCAGCAGCTTGTCCTTGAGGTCGTCACGCTCGGCCAAGGCGGCGGCGAGCGCGTCGGGCGCCTGGCCCTCGGTCTCGACCTGGGCTTCCGTCTCGGGCTTGGGATCGTCCATCGCAGGGTTCTGCGTCATCGCGTCATCAAACTCCGGTCATGCAGACTCTCAGGAGCGGGGTTTCACCCGCCTCTGTTCGAGGCCGATATCGGATTTCGGTCGACCGAAATCAAGTTCGGGCCATCGCTTTGCTCTTCGTGGCCTTGTCATGGTCGAAGCTGAAGACAGCGAGCAGCGCCTGGCGGATGATCAGCTGGCGCGCGGTGGTGGTGATCTTCGCGCCCGTCAGATCGGTGACGTAGAAGACGTCGACGGCCTTCTCGCCGAAGGTGGCGATATGGGCCGAGGCGATGTTGAGGTTGAGCTTCGAGATCGCGGTGGTCAGGTCGTAGAGCAGGCCCGGGCGGTCGAGGCCCGAGACTTCGATCACCGTGTGGCGGGTCGAGAGCACGTTGTCGATGACGACTTCGGGCGCGACCTGGAAGGTCTGGCCGCGCGGCGGCGGGGCGCGGCGCTGCGCCACCAGATCGGCGATCTTGATCTCGCCCTTGAGCGCGCGCTCGATCGCCGCCGCGATGCGCTCGGCCCGGCGCAATTCGTCGTCGTCGCGCTCGAAGGCGCGCGAGACGAAGATCGTGTCGAGCACGAGACCGTCGCTGGTGGTGAAGATCTGGGCGTCGACGATGTTGCCGCCCGCCGCGGCGCAGGCGCCGGTGACGATGGCGAGCAGGCGCGGATGGTCAGGCGCCAGGATGGTGAGTTCGGTGACGCCACGGAAGCGATCGGTCTCGACCCGCGTCGCCGTGGTGCGGCCGGCCGCCTCGGCCGCGTGCAGAAAGCGGGCATGCTGCTCCTGCCGGTCGAGTTCGACCTTGAGCCAATAGGCCGGGTAGTGCCGGGCGAGATAGGCCTCGCGCGCCGCCGGCTCCCAGTCGGAGAGCCTTGCGGCGAGTGCGTCCTGCTTCAGCTCGACCCTGGCCTTGCGCTCGATCGCCGAATGGCCGCCGGCGAGCACCATCTCGGTCTCGTAATAGAGCGTGCGCAGGAGCTGGCCCTTCCAGCCGTTCCAGACGCCGGGGCCGACGGCCTTGATGTCGGCGACGGTGAGCACGAGCAGCAGCTTCAGCCGCTCCAGCGATTGCACGGTCGCTGCGAAGCTCTCGATCGTCTTGGGGTCGCCGAGGTCGCGGCTCTGGGCGACGGTCGACATCACCAGATGGTTCTCGATCAGCCAGACCACGGTCTCGGTCTGCGCTTCCGTCAGGCCGAAGCGCCGGCAGAGCTTGCGGGCGATGCGTGCACCGGCGATCGAATGGTCTTCGGGCCGCCCCTTGGCGATGTCGTGCAGGAACAGCGCGACATAGAGCGCGCGCCGGTTGGCGATGCTGGGGAAGATCGCATTGGCGAGCGGATGCTCGGCCTCAAGCGCTCCGGCGTCGATCTCGGCGAGGATGCCGATCGAGCGGATCAGGTGCTCGTCGACCGTGTAGTGATGATACATGTTGAACTGCATCATCGCGACGATGCGGCCGAAATCCGGGATGAAGCGGCCGAGCAGCCCGGATTCGTTCATCCGCCGCAGCACAGCCTCGGGCGAGCGCCGCGCGGTCAGTATCTCGACGAAGATGCGGTTGGCCTCGCGGTCATGGCGCAATTGCGCCGTGACCAGGCGGAGCGACTGCGTCACCAGCCGGCTGGTCGCCGGGTGGATGGCGAGGTCGTCGCGGCTGGCGATCTCGTAGAGTCGCAGCAGGTTGACCGGGTCGCGCTTGAAGGCGTCGTCGTCGACGACGCCGAGGCGCTGGCCCTTCAGGGTGAAATCCGGGTGGCCGAGCGCGCGCACGCGCTTGCGCTTGGTCAGCGAGCCGAGCAGATGCGTCAGGCTGGCGCGCGGCTTCTGCTGGCGCGCTTCGAGCGCGGCGCAGACGATGGCGGTGAGGTCGCCGACATCCTTGGCGGTGAGGAAATAGGCTTTCATGAAGCGCTCGACCGGCGCCAGTCCGCTCCGGCCGGCATAGCCGATCGCCGCCGCCACCTGGCGCTGCAGGTCGAAGGACAGGCGCTCTTCCGCCCGGCCGGTGATGAAGTGCATCCAGCAGCGCACCCGCCAGAGGAACTCCTCGGCGCGCTGGAAGATAGCGAGCTCGCGGGCGTCGAACAGGCCGGCCTCGACGAGATCAGCCGAATTATCGACGCGATAGGCGTATTTCGCGATCCAGAACAGGGTGTTGAGATCGCGCAGCCCGCCCTTGCCGTCCTTGACGTTGGGCTCGACCAGATAGCGCGAGGCGCCGGCCCGCATCACCCGCGTCTCGCGCTCGGCGAGCTTCGCCTCGGTGAAGGCGGGAGCCGTGCCCTCGACCACTTCCGCGCCGTAGCGCCGCAGCATGTCGGCGAACAGCGTCGCATCCCCGGCCACCAGCCGCGATTCCAGCAATGCCGTGCGGATCGTCATGTCGCCGCGCGCCTCGCGGATGCAGTCCTCAACCGAGCGGACGGAATGACCGATCTTCAGCTTCAGGTCCCAGAGCGGATAGAGCACTGCCTCGACCACGCTCTCGCCCCAGGCCGTCTGCTTGTCCGGGAACAGGAAGAGCAGGTCGACATCCGAGCCCGGCGCCAGCGTGCCGCGGCCATAGCCGCCAACGGCGACGACCGCCATGCGTTCGCCCGAGGACGGGTTCTGCACCGGGTAGAAATGCCGGGTCGCCGCGGCATGCAGGCTGCAGACCACGGCATCCATGCTGGCGGAGAGCCGCTTGGCGCAAGCGAGGCCGTTGCGGGTGCGGACGAGCAGTTCCTTGGCCGAGGCGCGGCCTTCCTCGAGCGTGTCGCGCAGCGCGGGGACGAGGACGGCGCGGAGCGCCTCGGGGCCGCCACGGGTCTGCCGCGCCAGCCTGGCGACGGCCGCGGCCGGGTCCTCGATCAACTCGGCCAGTTTCGGGGCAGGCTTGTCGTCGATGGGCGGCACGGTGGCGCTTTCGCGGCGGAGGATCGGGTGCGATCCCTAACACGTCGGCGCGCCATGGCGGAAATCGTTATTGAACGCATATTTTATGTGAATAATGGGTAAGCCGATTTTTGAAAGTATTGTTTGACAAAAAGAACATGTGAGCCTAAAAACCGGATACGCGCCGATTTGAGCCACCAGCTTGCGGGCGCGAAACAAGTGCAGCTAAAGCGTGGGGCGCGGGAGGCCCGGCAAGGCCTCCGATCCCTTCGCAGCCATGTGACGAAAGGGAAACGCCATGATCCGGACCTTGCTTCCGAACCGCCGCGCCGTGCTTGCCGGCCTTGCCGCTGTCACCATCACAGCCGGCGCCGCTTTGGCCCAGGCACCGAAGGAAATCCGCGTCGACTATGCGACCTACAATCCGGTCGGCCTCGTCCTGAAGGAGCGCGGCATCCTCGAGAAGGCGCTCGAGGCCGATGGCATCAAGGTCCGCTGGGTCTTCTCGGCCGGCTCCAACAAGGCGCTCGAATTCCTCAATGCCGGCTCGCTCGATTTCGGCTCGACCGCCGGCGCCGCCGCGCTGATCGGCAAGATCAACGGCAATCCGATCAAGTCGATCTATGTCTATTCGCGGCCGGAATGGACGGCGCTGGTCACCGGCGCCAAGAGTGAGATCACCAAGGTTTCCGATCTCAAGGGCAAGCGCGTCGCCGTCACCCGCGGTACCGATCCGCACATCTTCCTCGTTCGCTCGCTCGCCGATGCCGGTTTGACCGAAAAGGACGTCAAGCTCGTCCTGCTCCAGCATGCCGATGGCCGCCTCGCGCTGGAGCGCGGCGATGTCGAGGCCTGGGCGGGGCTCGACCCACTGATGGCGGCTGCCGAGATCGAGAGCGGCGCCAGGCTCTTCCACCGCAAGGCGGCCGACAACACCTGGGGCGTGCTCAATGTCCGCGAGGAATTCGCCGAAAAGAACCCGGAACTCGTCCGCAAGGTGCTGAAAGCCTATGAGGAGGCGCGCGCCATTGCTCTCGCCAACCCGGCCGAGGTCAGGAAGGCGCTGGTCGAGGCGACCAAGCTCTCCGATGCGGTGATCGAGCGCCAGCTCACCCGCACCGAGCTGACCCACAGCAATATCGGGCCGGCCCAGGCCGAAATCATCCTCGCCGCCGGCCTCGCTTTGCAGCAGGCCGGGGTGCTGCCCGCGAGCACGGATGTGAAGGCGGCGGTCGACGCGCTGCTCGACCGGCGCTTCGCCGCCACCAACTGAGCGGCGTGATCCTGCGACGATGAGCGCGATCGAGATCGGAACGGCGGCAGCGGCGCCCGAGGCCGTCCCGGCGAAGCGGGCGGGCCGGGCGCAACTGCGGCTCGCCGGGCTGGTGCTGCCGGTCGTGCTCGCCGTGATCTGGGAGGCGCTGGTCAGGGCCGGCCTGGCCAATGGCCGGCTGATGCCGCCGCCGAGCGTGGTCGGTGCGACGCTCTGGGAGCTGGCCGCCAGCGGCGAGCTCGCCACCCATGCCGCCGCGACGCTCTGGCGCGTCCTCGCCGGCTTCGGCCTCGGCGCCCTCGCCGGCACGGTGCTCGGCGCGCTGACCGGGGCGCTGCCCGTAGCGCGCGGACTGCTCGATCCGACCTTGCAGGCGCTGCGCGCCATTCCCTCGATCGCCTGGGTGCCGCTCTTCATCCTCTGGTTCGGCATTTTCGAGGCCTCGAAAGTGGCGCTGATCGCGGTCGGCGTCTTCTTCCCGATCTATCTCGGCGTCGCCGCCGCGATCCTCTCGATCGACCGCAAGATCGTCGAGGTTGGTCGCGTCTTCCGCCTCGGCAGGCTCGCCATGGTCCGGCGCGTGCTGCTGCCGGCGATCCTGCCGGACTGGTTCACGGCTTTGCGCGGTGGCCTCGGCCTCGGCTTCATGTTCGTCGTCGCCGCCGAGATCATGGGCGCGAGCGAAGGCCTCGGCTATCTCCTGGTCGATGGCCAGCAACTCGGCCGGCCCGCCACCATCATCGCTGCCATCATTTCCTTCGCCGTGCTCGGCAAGCTCGCCGACGGCGTGCTCGTCGCGCTCGCACGCCCCTTCCTGCGCTGGCAGGACACGGCCCGCGACAAGCTCTGAGGCTGTGGCGATGCTGACCTTCGACAACCTCTCCAAGACCTATGCCGACGGCACCAGGGCGCTCGCAGGCATCACCGCCGAGGTGGCGGCGGGCGAGATCCTCGCCCTCGTCGGTGGCTCCGGTTGCGGCAAGACCACCTTGCTGCGCCTCGTCGCCGGGCTCGACCGGCCGAGCGAGGGCCGGATCGTGCTGGACGGCAAGGCGATCTCCGAGCCGCGCGCCGATGTCGGCGTGATCTTTCAGGAGCCGCGACTCTTCCCCTGGCTCAGCGTCGCCGACAATGTCGGCTTCGGCCTGTCGGAGCTCGCATCCGCCGAGCGCCGGCACCGCGTTGACCATGCGCTCGAGCGCGTCGGTCTCGGCGGGTATGACAAGCGCTGGCCGCGCGAGCTCTCCGGCGGCCAGCAGCAGCGAGTCGCCATTGCACGCGCCCTGATAACCCGCCCCAAGCTCCTGCTGATGGACGAGCCCTTCTCGGCGCTCGACGCCACAACCCGTGCCAGCCTGCACGAGCATCTGCTGGCGCTCTGGCAGGAGAGCCGGCCGACCGTGGTGATGGTCACCCATGATGTCGAGGAGGCGGTGACGCTGGCCGACCGGATCATGGTGATGCAGCCGAGGCCGGGCCGTGTCTTCGACGAGCTCGAGAACCCACAGGCCCGGCCGCGTGACCACCTCTCGCCCGCCTTCGAGGCCGCCAAGCGCGAGATGCTGCGCACGCTCGACCGTTCGCTGCGCGACGATCAGCCCCGGCAGCAGAAGACGGCGGCCAATGCCGGGCTGTGGTGGTGACGTCAGGCTTGCGTGTTTGACAAAACGGACAGTGAGGCCGTAATAAAGGATACGCGCCGATTTGAGCCTCAGCTTGCGGGCGCGAAATAAATGCCGCTAAAGCGTGGGAGACGAGATGACGGCCGTGGCCGTCGCGCGCTTTCCCTCCGCCTTGCTTGGGAAGGAAACGCGCCATGTCCGCCAAATCCAATGAGTCAAAGCTCTTCGCCGCCGGTTTCGACGCGGCTGCGCTGCGCCCGGCGCCGGGGCAGGTCCTCGCCTTGCTCGGCGGGCAGGCTGAAGGCCGTAGCGCTCTGCTGCGCGCTCTGGCCGGCCTCGATGCCGAAGCCGATCCGGTGCCGACAGCCGAACTAGGGCTGCTCGCTGCCCGGCCCGGCTTCTTTCCCTGGCTGAACCTTGCCGAAAACCTCGCATTCGGCCTCGCCGGCACGACGCCCTTCGCCCGCGAGGGGCTGATCGCCAATGCCCTGGTCAGGGCCGGCCTCGGCGGGTTGGCGGATCGTCGTCCCGGCGCGCTCTCGCCGGCCGAATTGCAGGGGCTGGCGATCGCCCGGCTGTCGCTGCTGCGTCCGAAGCTGCTGCTGGTCGATGCGCCCTTCGCCGCGCTGGACGACGAGACGCAGGAGCGTCTCGCCGAGCCTCTCGCGGACCTTTGTCGGCAGGGCCGCCCGGCGGTCGCGATCGCCACGGGCTCCGTCGAGGAGGCCGTCCGTCTCGCCGATCGGGTTCTGGTCCTGCCGCAGGCGACTGGTCCGCTCGCCTTCCGGCTCGACAATCTCCTGCCGTATCCGCGCGATCCCCGTTCTGTCGGCTTCGTCGCCCTGCGGCGCGAATTGCGACACTCGCTCGAAAAGGAACGCGGTGCCGCGCTGCCGGAGCAGGCGGAAGCCGCCGCCTGACGCGGCAGCCAGAGACCCTGCCGAAAACCGCATCCACTTTCCTGCCCGATGCGGTAAATCCTGCCGGTATCCGTTTCGAACGAGGACAAGTCATCATGGACGTCACCGCGCTTCGCGCCCTCCAGGCCCCGCTCAAGGACAAGTATCGCGAAGCCCCCGAGGCGGCCGTGATCACCCTCAAGGCCAAGGGCGAGCTCGACGACCAGCATATCGCCTGCAAGGTCGAGACCGGCCGCGCCATCGCGCTCGCCGGCCTGCACCCGGCGACCGGCGGCACGGGCGCCGAGCTCTGCTCCGGCGACATGCTGCTGGAGGCGCTGGTCGCCTGTGCCGGCGTCACGCTGAAGGCGGTCGCGACCGCGCTCGAGATCGAGCTGAAGAAGGGCGTCGTCCGCGCCGAGGGCGATCTCGACTTCCGCGGTACCCTCGGCGTCGCCAGGGACGCCGCCGTGGGTTTCAAGGCGATCCGCCTGTTTTTCGACGTCGAGACCGACGCCCCGCAGGAGAAGCTCGACAGCCTGCTCAAGCTGACCGAGCGCTATTGCGTCGTCTTCCAGACGCTGAACGTCAAGCCGGAGCTGTCGGCGACATTGCAGACGGCCTGAGCCGCCGGCTCAGGCGGGTAGCGGACGCGGCGTTCCGTCTGCGTCCGTCGCTTCCGGCTCCTGCGAGATCGGCGCCGCCAGCGGGTCGATGATGGCGAAGGGCCGCTCCGCCATCTGCTCCGGCGGCGCGCGGTGCCTGATGCGCAGGCCGGCGACCGCGGCGAGCGCGACCGTCGCGGCAGCCATGAAATAGAGCAGTCCGTTGATGTCGAGCTGGCCCATCACCTGGGCGCCGAGGATCGGCCCCAGTGCCGAGCCGATGCCGCTGACCAGGATCAGCCGGCCGCTCACCGCCACGACCCGGTCCTGGGGCATGCGGTCGAGCGCGTGGGCGACGCTGACCGGGTAGAGCGTCGACATGAAGCCGCCGAGCAGGGCCGCGACCGGCAGCACGAAGGCGAGCCTCGGCGGCACGAGCTGGATCAGCAGGGCTGCGGCCGAAAAGCCGACCGCGAGCCCGGCGAGTACGACCCGCCGGTCGCCGCGGTCCGAAACCTTGCCGACCGGGACCTGGAAGGCGAAGCCGCCAAGCACCGCGACCAGCATGAACAGCGCGATTGTCTCCTGGGGAATTTCGTTGCGTGCCATCCAGGCGGGCACCAGCGCGTAGAAGGCGCTGGTGACGATCCCCGATACGACGCAGCCGAGTACCGAGACCGGCGCCTGCCGGGTCAGCTCGCCATAGGGCAGTGAAGCCTCCGCCGGGAGCGCAGGTGCCTCCGCACGCGTCGCGCTGACCATCATCAGCGCCAGCGCGAACAGCGCGATGATGATGAAGAACGGCGTCATGGAGGCGATCGGCAACGAGCCGATCAGCAATTGCCCGGCCGCCAGCGCCAGGAAGGTGCCGACCATGTAGATCGAGAAGATCCGGCCGCGCTGGTCCGGCGGAGCCTTGGCGTTGAGCCAGCTCTCCGTGGTGATGAACAGGCCGACGCAGCCGATGCCGATCGCCATTCGGCACAGGATCCAGCCGAGCGGCGAGACGAAGATCGCCATTCCGGCCGTGCCGACGACGACCATGCCGGCGAAGGCGGCATAGGCGCGGATATGTCCGATGCGCTGGATGATGCGGCCGCTGCCGACGGCGCCGACCGAGAAGCCGATGAAATAGGCGCTGAGCACGATGCCGGTGAGTGTCGGGCCGAAATTCTCGGTCGTCAGCCGCAGCGACAGGAAGGTGTTGAAGAAGCCATTGGCGAGTTGGACGACGCTGGTTGCGGCAATGAGGGTTCCGATCTGGACGAGCACGCCGGGCGATCTCCTGAGCAGCGGGGGCAGGCCGCGCAGGACTACGCGGGAATGTGATCTTCAGATGGCGGTGCGGGTTTATTCTGCGGCTTTGAGCCGGGTTTCCCGCGCGAAGGGCAGGCTCGGCTGACTGCCAGGGCCGTCGTCGAACTCCAACGCGCCGATTTTCTCGGCCCGGCCGGTGACCTTGCCGGCCGAGGTCTTGATCAGGCCGACATCCTCCTGCGCCTGACGGAAATGCGTATCGAGCTTGTCGACCCGCTCGCCGAGGCGACGGACATCGTCCAGCAGTTTGCCGACCTCGGACTGAATCACCTGCGCTTCTTCGCGCATGCGGGCGTCGCGGATGAGCGACTGCATCAGCTGGATCGCCAGCGCCAGCAGCGAGGGCGAGACGATCATCACCCTGGCCCGGTGCGCCTTCTGGATCAGATCGTCGAAATGCTCGTGCAGATCGGCATGGAGCGCTTCCGAGGGCACGAAGAGCAGCGCCATGTCCTGCGTCTCGCCGGGCAGGAAATAGCGCTCGGCAATGTCCTTGATGTGCTGGCCGACATCGCCGCGTACCCGCGCAGCCGCGGCCTTCTTCTCCTGCTCGCCGCGCGCCGCGCGCAGTTGCGTGAAGCTCTCCAGCGGGAATTTGGCGTCGATGACGAGGCCGCGCCCGTCTCCCGGCAGGGTCACCAGGCAGTCCGGCCGCCGGCCGTTGGACAGCGTCGGCTGGAACGAGAAGAACGCGGCTGGCAGCCCGTCGCGGATGATCGCTTCCATCCGGCCCTGGCCATAGGCGCCGCGCGTCTGCTTGTTCGCGAGCACCTCCTTCAGCGTCACCACCTCGCCGGTCAGCTCGGTCAGGTTCTTCTGGGCGCTGTCGATCACCGCGAGCCGCTCCTGCAGCTTGCCGAGATGCTCGGTGGTCTGGCGGACATTCTGTTCGAGCCCGCTGCCGACCTGCTGGCGCAGTCCGTCGATCCGATCGGCGACGAGTCGGGCGAGGTCGCCCTGCCGGGTCGAGAGGATCTCGGCCATGGTCTGCATGCGCCCGGTCAATTCGGCCTGCATCCGGTTCATCTCGGCGACCTTGTCGTCCATCTCGCGGGCGCGTTCGGCGGCTGCGCTGGCCTCCGCTGCGTGCCGCCTCCCGCTGCGCCAGGACGAGAGCAGCGCCAGCGACAGGAGCAGCAGGACGAGCCCGGCGAAGCCGAAAGCGGCCTCGCCCCAGCTGACGGGGTGTTCGAGCAGGAGGAAAGCGGTCTGGTTCATGCCGGCGATCCTATATCAATTCGAACAAAAGCGGAACAGTTTGACCGTTCCCGCACAAGTGCTTATGTCGCCAGAACCTTCATTATTCCTGCTCCAGAGCGCCCCATGGCCATTCGCCCCCTCGTCATCCTGCCCGACAGCCAGCTCAGGCTGGTCTCGGCACCTGTCGCTTCGGTCACGCCCGATATCCGCAAGCTCGCCGACGACATGCTCGAGACGATGTATGACGCGCCCGGAATCGGCCTTGCCGCCATCCAGATCGGCGAGCCGGTCCGCCTCGTCACCATCGACGTCTCGAAGAAGAGCGAGGAGGACGAGGAGACGCCGAAGGCGCCGATGGTCTTCATCAATCCCGAGGTCATCTGGAACTCGGAAGAGATGAACGTCTACGAGGAGGGTTGCCTGTCGATCCCCGAATATTACGAGGAGGTCGAGCGGCCGGCCCGCGTCAAGGTGCGCTACATGAATCTCGACGGCGCGACGCAGGAGATCGAGGCCGACGGCATCCTCGCTACCTGTCTCCAGCATGAGATCGACCACCTCAACGGCATTCTCTTCATCGACCATCTGTCGCGCCTGAAGCGCGAGCGCGTCACCAAGCGCTTCGCCAAGGCCGCCCGTCGCGAGAGCGCGGCCTAGGCCAGGGCGACGAAACACACCGTCATTCCGGACGAGCCGCGTGAGCGGCCCCGCTCCGGAATCCATCGTAGAATGCCGGAGACCTTCGATGGCTTCCGGGTCTTCGCTTCGCTACGCCCGGAATGCCGGGCGCGTTTGGGGTAAATTCCGCGTATGAGCTTGCGCGTCATCTTCATGGGCACGCCGGACTTCGCCGTGCCCACCCTGACCGAGATCATCGGCCAGGGCCACGAGGTCGTTTCCGTCTATACGCGCGCGCCGGCGCCGGCCGGGCGCGGCATGGAATTGAAGCCGTCGCCGGTGCAGCGCACCGCCGAGCGCTTCGGCATCCCGGTCTTCACGCCGAAGACGCTGCGGAATCCCGAGGCGGCCGAGATCATGGCCTCGCACCAGGCCGATGTCGCGGTCGTCGTCGCCTATGGCCTGATCCTGCCGAAGGCGATCCTCGAGGTTCCCGAGCTTGGCTGCCTCAACCTGCACGCCTCGCTGCTGCCGCGCTGGCGCGGCGCCGCCCCGATCCAGCGCGCGATCATGGCCGGTGACGCCGAGACCGGCGTCTGCGTGATGAAGATGGAGGAGGGGCTCGATACCGGCCCGGTCGGCATGGTCGAGCGCCTGGCCATCGACAGCGACGCTACCGCCGGTGACATGCATGACCGGCTTTCCGTGCTCGGCGCCGACCTGATGGTCAGGGCCCTGGCGGCGCTCGGCCGTGGGGGCTTGCGCTTCACGTCGCAGGCGCAGGAAGGCGTCACCTATGCCAGCAAGATCGGCAATGAGGAGGCGCGGCTGAGCTGGACCAGGCCGGCGCAGCAGGTGCACGATCTCGTGCGCGGTCTCTCGCCCTTTCCCGGCGCCTTCGTCGAGGTCGATCTCGGCAAGGGCCCGGAGAGGCTCAAGCTGCTGCGCACGGCACGCGCCGGCGGCGCCGCCGAGCCGGGCACCCTGCTCGATGACGAGGGCACTGTCGCTTGCAAGGTCGGGGCGGTGAAGTTGCTCCAGGTCCAGCGCGCCGGGCGCGCGCCGATGAGCGGCGGCGAGTTCCTGCGCGGCGCCCGGCTCAGCGCCGGTGCGAAGCTCTAGCGCGATGCCGCGTTACAAGCTCGTCATCGAATACGATGGCGGCCCGTTCTCGGGCTGGCAGCGCCAGCTCAACGGCCCCTCCGTGCAGCAGAGCGTCGAGGAGGCCGTCGAGGCCTTCTGCGGCCACCCCGTGCGGCTGCATTGCGCCGGGCGCACCGATGCCGGCGTCCATGCCACCCATCAGGTCGCCCATGTCGAACTCGAGCGCGAATGGCGCACGGATGTCGTGCGCGACGCCAGCAATGCCAGGCTGAAGCGCCTGCCGGTGGCGGTGCTGAGCGCCGAAGCGGTGCCGGACAGCTTCGACGCCCGTATCTCGGCGAAGCGCCGCTATTACATCTATCGTATCCTCGACCGCCGGGCGCAGCCCGCTCTCGATGCCGGCCGCGTCTGGCATGTTCCGGTCCGGCTCGATCACGAGGCGATGGACCGCGCCGCCAAGGCCCTGCTCGGCCATCACGACTTCACCACCTTCCGCGCCGCCGAATGCCAGGCCAACAGCCCGCTGCGCACGCTCGACCGGCTCGATTGCCGGCGCGAGGGCGCCGAGATCGTGGTCTACGCCCATGCCCGCTCCTTCCTGCACCATCAGGTCCGCTCCATGGTCGGCTGCCTGAAGATGGTCGGCATGGGGCGCTGGCCGGAGAACAAGGTCGGCAAGGTGCTGGCGGCGCGCGACCGTTCGCAATGCGCGGCGCTCGCCCCGCCCTGCGGGCTTTATCTCGACGGTGTCGACTACTGATCCGCGCTTCCGCGGCCCGAGGCTTGAGCCTCAGAACCCGGCGAGTCCGAAGGTCCTGATGATCGCGTAATCGGCGAGCAGGCTCGCGCAGGCGATCGCCCCGGCAATACGGGATTCCGCACCGAACGTGGCGCGCGCCACGCAATAGCGCAGCCGCAGGATGATCGTGCCGAAGGCGAGGGCCTGGATCACCGCGATGCCGCCATGCGACCAGCCGAGCGCGAAGACCGCGGCAGGTACCGCGATCAGCCCGGCTGACAGAATGCTCGCCCAGTTCCAGGCGATGATGAAGCCGGTGAAGCGCGGGGATTGCCGCAGCCCCGGCACGAGCAGCACGAGAAGAGCCGGCACGGTGATGACGGCCAGAAGCTGGGCTGCGATCACCGAGGCGAGCAGGAGAGGGGCGTCGAAGAGGCGGCCGGTGTTCGGCAGGCCGGCCAGCACCCGCTCGGCCGCCAGCACCGGGATGATCGCCGGAACCGTCAGGACCAGCGCCAGATAGGAGCGCCAGAATCCGTCGCGGGAAAGGTCGAGATCGGGCAGGGCCTTGGCGTCGGCCGAGAGCAGGCGCCATGAGGCCCGCAGCGAGCGCGTCACATCGTCGGCAGCAAGCCTCATGGCCAGACCCTCCGGGTTCGACGGCATTAGACTTTCGTCTAAAGCATGTCGAGCCGGGAAGGTTCCGTCAAGCCGTGGGTGCTGCGGCGAAATAGGCGCTCAGCAGGCGATGGGTGATCCGCTCCAGGGTCGCGAGATCGACGAGGGCGACGCGTTCGTCGATCTGGTGCATGGTCTGCCCGACGACGCCGTATTCGACGACCGGGCAGTAATTCTTGATGAAGCGCGCATCCGAGGTGCCGCCCGTCGTCGAGAGCGCCGGGCGCTTGCCGGTCTCGGCCTCGACCGCGTCGGCGACCATGGCGACGAACGGGCCGGGCTTGGTCAGGAAGGCGACCGCGTTGGTCGGCTCGAAGGTGATCTCGTAGCGCACCGTGTTGCCGGCTGCCTCGCGCAGCCGGCGCTCGATCTCGGCGGCGAGCGTCTCGGGCGTCCAGAGATCGTTGAAGCGGATGTTGAACACCGCCTTGGCTTGCGCCGGGATCACGTTCGATGCGGGATTGCCGACATCGAGCGTCGTTACCTCGAGATTGCTCGGGTCGAAATGCTCCGTGCCGGCGTCGAGCGGGCTCGCATCGAGCCCTGCGAGCAGGCGGACCATGCCGCGGATCGGGTTCTGCGCCAGATGCGGATAGCCGACATGGCCCTGCACGCCGGCGACCGTCAGCTTCCCGGTCAGCGAGCCGCGCCGGCCGATCTTGATCATGTCGCTCATGTTCGCCGGATTGGTCGGCTCGCCGAGCAGGCAATGGTCGAAGCGCTCGCCGCGCGCCTTCGCCCATTCCAGCAGCTTGACCGTGCCGTTGACGGCCGGGCCTTCCTCGTCGCCGGTGATGAGGAAGGCGACCGATCCGTGCGACTGCGGATTCTCGCGGCGATAGCGGATCGCCGCCGCCACCATCGCAGCGAGGCCACCCTTCATGTCGCAGGCGCCGCGGCCATAGAGGACGCCGTCGACGATCGTTGCCGCGAAAGGATCACGCGTCCAGGCGGCGAGGTCCCCGGGCGGCACGACGTCGGTATGTCCGGCGATGACGAGGACCGGTCCGTCAGCACCGATCCGGGCATAGAGATTCTCGACATCCGGCATGCCGGGCGCCGAGAACACCGGCCGGTCGACCGTGAAACCCTCCGCCGTCAGCACGGCGCCGAGCAAGGCGAGCGCGCCGCCTTCGGCAGGCGTCACCGAGGGGCAGCGTATCAGCGCCTGGGTCAGGGCTACGGGATCGGCGGCGTCGAAGGCGGGGGCGGTGCTGTTCTGGCTCATGACGCCGGTTTAGCAGCAGCCCTCTGTGCTGCAAGCTGCCGATCGGGCCTGGCGCCCGGCAGCAGGCCGAGATCGACCAGCGCGATCAGCCAGGCGATGGTCGAGATCGCATCGAGCGAGGGACGCCAAGCATAGCCGAGATGCGGCTGCAATTCGGCCGGCAGCACGATGGCGCAGACGAGAAAGATGCCGAATTGCGCCGAGCCGCCGCGGTCGATGGCGCGCTTGGCGGCCAGGGCCGCCCAGGGGAACAGCGCGAAAGCCTTGGTGAAGGCGATGATGCTCATCGCCATCGGCATCTCGACCAGGCGCGGCGCCGCCCATTGCACCAAGAGCAGGCAGAGCGCCAGCGCGATGCTGCCAAGCCAGAACTGGCGCAGGCCGATGCGGCCATCGAGATCGGTGAACAGGCGGATGACGGACATGAGTTGGGCTCCGATCACCAACCTTGGCACGTCTTGGCCGCGAAATGAAAGATATGGTGAATGAAGGGTTAATTTTCTCCGGACAGTTGCAGCGAGAAAAGGCTTGTCTGGCGCCGGTCGGCTCGCTAGCTGGCAAGGGCCGCCCGCCTGGACGGTGAGCGGCCAGTATTCGCAAGGGTTGATTCCACACCATGACCATTCGTCTGCATCGCGGCGATCTGCCGGCCGATTTCCAGCCCGGGCCGATCCTGGCGATCGACACCGAGACGCTCGGTCTCAACCCGCAGCGCGACCGGCTCTGCGTGGTGCAGCTCTCGCGCGGCGATGGTTCGGCGGATGTCGTGCAGATCCCGAAGGATGCACCGCCGCCGGCCAATCTCTGCCGCATCCTCGCCGATCCCGGCGTGCTCAAGCTCTTCCACTTCGCCCGCTTCGATATCGCCGCGCTGCAGAAGGCCTTCGGCGTCGTCACTGCGCCGGTCTACTGCACCAAGATCGCCTCGAAGCTGGTCCGCACCTATACCGATCGGCACGGGCTCAAGGATCTGGTCAGGGAGCTGCTCGGCATCGATCTGTCGAAGCAGCAGCAGTCATCCGACTGGGGCGCCGAGACACTCTCCGAATCGCAGCTGAGCTATGCTGCGGCCGACGTGCTGCATCTGCATGCATTGAAGGCTAGGCTGGATGTGATGCTCGAGCGAGAGCAGCGGGCTCATCTGGCCAGTGCCTGCTTCGACTTCCTGCCGGTCCGGGCGGAACTCGATCTCGCCGGCTGGCCTGAAACCGACATCTTCGCACATACGTAAAGTTGATGTATTCCAGCTAGGTCAATCGTCGAGCGGTCGGTCCGGTGGCCCGCGGCCTTGCAGCCGGACGGGTGGGTGCCGACATGAAAAAGCCGCCGGCGGCTGGCAATGGGCGGGGCATGACCTTGGCAATGACATCGCCTGACATGGCGTCAACACTGGCAAAGCAGGCACGGGCGCGGCAGGCGGCGTTCAAGGCGGCGCGCCGCCATTCCGGCCTGGTGCGGCTGCTGCGGCGCGCCATCCCCGTCGGTGCGGTCGTGGCCGTGCTCGGCCTGATCGTTGCTCCCTTCCTCAGCCCGCTGCGCGAGGTCGGCAATCTCTCGCTCGGCTCGATCGGGCTGTCCGGCGGCAAGGTCGTGATGGAGGCCCCCAAGCTTGCCGGCTATCGCAAGGATAACAGCCCCTACGTGGTCACGGCCGAGTCCGCCCTTCAGGACATCCGCAACCCCACCCAGATCGAGCTGGTGAAGATGACGGCGCGGGTCCAGATGAAATCCGAGGATGGCTGGGTCACGGTCAATGCGCGCAGCGGCCATTTCGACCAGCAGAAGGAGAAGCTGAAGCTGGTCGACGACGTCAAGATCCGGACGGAATCGGGCTATGACGTGCAGATGCGGACGGCGGATGTCGACTTCAAGGCCGGAACGGTGTTGTCGCGCGAGCCGGTCACGGTCAATCTCGGCACCACCACGGTCAATGCCGATACACTCGATGTTAAGGATAACGGGGGCCTGATCGTGTTCGAGGGGCGGGTGCGTGTCGTGATCGAGAACGCGCCGGCCAACAGCCTGGCCGGTCCGGAGCGCCAGGGCAGCACGCCCAATCCCGATCTGCTGCGGCCCGCCGCGGAGGCGGGGGCTGCGACCGCACCGGCGCCGCAGCGCTGAGAGGCGGGCCGAAAGTGAAGCTCAAGCGAATGACAGGTCGGCGATGAAACCTACAACCCTCCTCTTCGCAGCGATGTCCGCACTCTTCTGGCTGCCTTCGGCGGCGCAGGCTCAGCAGCAGGCCCCAGCCAGGTCCGGCGCGGCGCCGGCGCAGCCGGCCGCCAAGCCTGCGGCCGCCCCGGCCAAGGCGCGTGGCGGTGCTCCGGGCTCGCCCTTCGGCGGCATGGGCGGCGACAGCAAGGAGCCGATCAAGATCGACGCCGACAAGCTCGACGTGCTGGACAAGGACAACAAGGCGATCTTCTCCGGCAATGTCGTCGCCGTCCAGGGCGAGACCACGGTTCGCTGCTCGACCATGACGGTGTTCTATGAGGGGCGTGGCCAGAACGGCGCCGGCAAGCGCACCACGCCTGCGCCGGCCCCGGCGGCGGGCGCCGCGCCTTCCTCGAACGATGGCGCGATCAAGCGCATCGAATGCGCGGGGCCCGTGACCGTCGTGTCGAAGACTCAGGCCGCGACCTCGGACAACGCCGTCTTCGACCGTGCCAACAACAAGGTGATCATGACCGGCAATGTCGCGCTGAACGACGGCCCGAACATCACCCGCGGCGAGCGCCTCGTCTATGACACGCAGACCGGCATCGCCAATGTCGACACGAAGCCGGGCGGTCGCGTGCAGGGCTTCTTCGTGCCCAATTCGGCCGAGGCCGGCAAGGAGAAGCCGGGTGCGGCGGCCAAGCCCGCCACCCCGACGAACTGATCCCGCCGCACGGCATTTCGTGATGACGAGGGCGTTGCCAGTTTGGAACGCCTCGAATACCAGAGCACACGCCGTGCCGAAAACCAGCAGGTTACGCCCTTTCCCGTGACGATCTCCCCGCCATCGCCCGCCGAAACCGTCGCAAGCCCGCAGCGTTCGCAAGCTTCGGCCGCAGCCGTGGCGTCGCCCGGCGGCGGTGGTGTGTTCTCGCGCCTCGGTCGGCTCTTCGGCAGGAAGGGCGATGCCCGGGCGAGCGAGCCGTTCGCGGGGGCGGAGCCGGTCGCCTCCTCGATCGGCGGGCCTGGCATCCTCGCTGTCAGCGGGCTGCGCAAGAGCTATGGCGCCCGCAATGTCGTGAGCGAGGCGTCGCTCTATGTCCGCAATGGCGAGGCCGTCGGCCTGCTCGGGCCGAACGGCGCCGGAAAGACCACGATCTTCTACATGATCACCGGCCTGGTCGGGGCCGATATGGGCGTGATCTCGCTCGAAGGGAACGACATCACCAATCTGCCGATGTACCAGCGCGCCCGGCTCGGCATCGGTTATCTCCCGCAGGAAGCTTCGATCTTTCGCGGTCTCTCGGTCGAGGACAATATCCGGGCGGTGCTCGAGGTGGTCGAGCCCAACCGCAAGAAGCGCGAGCGCGAGCTCGACAAACTGCTCGACGAGTTCAATATCACCCGCCTGCGCAAGGCGCCTTCGATCGCGCTCTCCGGCGGCGAGCGCCGCCGTTGCGAGATCGCCCGCGCGCTGGCCGGCCGGCCCTCCTTCATCCTGCTCGACGAGCCTTTCGCCGGCATCGACCCGATCGCCGTCGGTGACATCCAGGAACTGGTCCGGCAGCTGACCGATCGCGGCATCGGCGTGTTGATCACCGACCACAATGTCCGCGAGACGCTGGGTCTGGTCGATCGCGCCTATATCATCCATTCCGGCCGCGTGCTGACCGAGGGCTCGCCGGCCGAGATTATCGCCAATGCGGACGTCCGCCGCGTCTATCTCGGCGAGGATTTCCGGCTCTGAAAGCCGTTTCCGGCCCGGATCGCCGGGCATCCTGTCGGATGCGGATTGGCGATCTGCCTCATCGTGAAGGCATCGGATGCGCCCGAAGAGTGGATTCCACCTCTCGGTGCGCTGCACTGGCGCCTCGCTTCAGGACGTCAGGCTGCGGCGGATCGGCCTTTGACCTCATCCGCCGAGGCGGTTAGGGTTTCGCTTCAAGCAAGAAGCGTGCCGGTGGATTGGCGTGCCGGCCGGGTCTTGCAGGAGTTGGAGTGAAGGCCGTCTATGGCGATGATGCCGCGCATGGAGTTGCGCCAGGGACAATCCCTGGTGATGACGCCGCAGCTTCTGCAGGCGATCAAGCTCCTCCAGCTTTCCCATCTCGAACTGCAGAGCTTCGTCGAGGGCGAGCTCGAGCGGAACCCGTTGCTCGAGCGCGGTGACGAAGCCGGCGAGCCGGCGCTGCCCGGTGCCGCCAACGAGGCTGTGCTGGCTGCCGACCAGGCGAGCTATGAGCGGGCCGAGAGCCTGAACACCCAGGAGGGCATCGAAGGCCGGCTCGGCACCGGGCTGGAGAACGTCTTCCAGAGCGAGCAGCCGCAGGTTGCGCGGCTCGACAGCCGTGGCGCCGACAGCCTGCCGATCACCGGCGGGGCCTATGGCGGCAATGGCGGCTCCTTCGAGGATGGCCCTGAGGGCTTCGAGTCGAGCCTGACCGCCGAGCTCTCGCTGCACGAGCATCTCGCCGCCCAGCTCGACCTTGCCGTCGCCTCGCCGGCCGAGCGCCTGATCGGGCGGCACATCATCGACGGGGTCGACGATGCCGGCTATCTCGCCGAGCCGCTGACGGAGATCGCGTCGCGGCTGGGCGTCGACGAGGCCAGGGTCGAGGCGGTGCTGCGCCTCGTCCAGGGTTTCGATCCGAGCGGTGTCGCGGCGCGCGACGTCGGCGAGTGCCTCGCCATCCAGCTGCGCGACCGCGATCGCTACGACCCCGCCATGCAGGCCCTGCTCGCCAATCTGCCGCTGCTCGCCAAACGCGATTATGCCGCGCTGAAGCGGGTCTGTGGCGTCGATGACGAGGACATCGCCGATATGGTCGCCGAGATCAGGCGCCTCGACCCGAAGCCGGGCCGGGCCTTCGGCGGTTCGGCGGCCGAGACGGTGGTGCCGGACGTCTTCATCCGTGCGGCGCCGGATGGCTCCTGGCTGATCGACCTCAATCCCGACACGCTGCCACGGGTGCTGGTCAACCAGACCTACCATGCCCGTGTCTCGCGCGCGGCGCGCAATGACGAGGACAAGGCCTTCATCGCCGAATGCCTGCAGACCGCGAACTGGCTGACCCGTTCGCTCGAGCAGCGCGCCCGCACCATCCTCAAGGTGGCCAGCGAGATCGTGCGGCAGCAGGACGGGTTCTTCGCCCATGGCGTCGAGCATTTGCGGCCGTTGAATCTCAAGACCGTCGCCGACGCGATCGGCATGCACGAATCGACGGTGTCGCGCGTGACCTCGAACAAGTATCTGGGCTGCCCGCGCGGCGTCTTCGAGATGAAGTATTTTTTCTCGGCTGCGATCGCCGCCACCGGTTATGGCGAGGCCCATTCCGCCGAGGCGGTGCGTTACCGGATCAAGCAGATGATCGACGAGGAGAGCGCGTCCGGGATCCTTTCGGATGACGCGATCGTCACCAGGCTGAAGGCGAGCGGCATCGACATCGCCCGGCGAACCGTCGCGAAATACCGCGAATCGCTGCGCATCCCATCCTCGATGGAGCGCCGTCGCGAGAAACTCGCCATGGCCGGAGGCGGGCGCTGAGAGCGGCCGCGGCCGGCCCGGAAGAGCTCTGCACGGGCGGCTGGCAGAGGCGGGAGCTTGTCCGGCCTCGGGTGCTTTCGGTGCCCTAGCGGCAGGTGTCAATTTCGGAGCAGTCCCTTCGAAGCACCCGCCTTCCGGCTCATTGACAAGCCGGCAACCCCGTCCTTACCTCCAGTAGATGGCCGACCACTGGCCATGGCGACAAGAAGGGGAAGCACTCCATGAGCTTGCGAATCTCCGGCAAGAATCTCGATGTCGGCGAGGCCCTGCGTGGCCAGGCCGAAGCGCGCGTGGCGGCAGCCCTGAGCAAGTATTACGAGGGCGGCTATCAGGGGCACGTCACCGTCGGCAAGGACGGAACGGCGTTCAAGACGGATGGTGTCCTGCATCTCTCCTCCGGCATCACGCTCGAAGCCTCGGCCGTCGCGCATGATCCCTATGCCAGCCTCGAAAAGATGGCCGAGCGGATCGAGAAGCGGCTGCGCCGCTACAAGCGCCGGTTGAAGGATCGTTCCGCGGCGATGAACGGGCGCGAGGCCGGGCTCGCCATCCCCAGCTATGTCATCGCGGCTCCCGACCAGGACGTCGAGGAACATGATGCGGATCTCGTCGGCGAAAACCCGGTGATCGTGGCCGAATCGACGAAATCCCTGCATCAGATGACGGTGGGTGATGCAGTGGCCGAGCTCGACATGACGGGCGCGCCGGTCGTCATCTTCCGCCACGCTGGCAATGGTCGCATGAACGTCGTATACCGCCGCCGCGACGGCAATATCGGCTGGATCGATCCGCCGGCTTCTCTTTCTTGAGGTTCCGCCGCCGATGAATCTGGGCGCCCTGCCGGGCTTGCCGGTAGGGACCGGACGCTAGGCACGGGACATGCATGGATTGGCCTATGACGCTGACCGATCTCCTTCGGCCCGAGGCGGTGATTTCGCCGCTGCGCGCCAACAGCAAGAAGCAGGCGCTTCAGGAACTGGCCCAGCACGCGGCTTTGCTCACCGGCCTGCCCGAGCGTGAACTCTTCGAGGCGCTGCTGCAGCGCGAGCGCCTCGGCTCGACCGGAATCGGCGATGGAATCGCCATTCCCCATGGCCGGATGCCCGGTATCGACAAGCTCGTCGGTCTGTTCGCGCGCGCCGAGAAAGCGCTCGATTTCGAGGCACTCGATGGCCAGCCCGTCGACATCATCTTCGTGCTGATCGCCCCGGAAGGGGCGGGGGCCGACCATCTCAAGGCGCTGGCGCGCGTCGCCCGCGTGCTGCGCAACCAGACTGTGCTGGAGCAGGTGCGCCATGCGCATGATCCGGCGGCGATCTATGCGATCCTGGCGGAGACCGCCGCCAAGGCGGCCTGAA
Source organism: Allobosea sp. NPDC055594 (assembly GCF_053618995.1). Lineage (NCBI taxonomy): Bacteria > Pseudomonadati > Pseudomonadota > Alphaproteobacteria > Hyphomicrobiales > Alloboseaceae > Allobosea > Allobosea sp. NPDC055594. The sequence goes on along the minus strand of NZ_JBSHIO010000002.1, from coordinate 601,484 downwards.
TTTCGCAAGGGGCTGCGAGCCCCTCGTCCGGAGGCGCCGCTGGGCGGCGGTCTCGAAGGATGCTCCGGAAGGCATCGGAATCATCTGGGGCGGCTTGCGAGACGCGAATTGCGATCGCGCCTCGGGACGAGGGTTCGTATCGCGTTTCGAGCGCCGCCACCCCCTCCCTGGAACCATCGCAATCTAGGCTTGGAGGCCTTGGCCCAAGGGGCTATGACGCGGCCGAAGCTGTGAGGTGTCGCACCAGGCGCCACCGAAATGCCGGAGTGTCGCCCGATGGCCTATACCCATGTCGATCTCTTCCCGCTCGGCGAGGACAAGACGCCCTATCGCTCGCTCGGCACGGAAGGTGTCACGGTCGAGAGGATCGGTGATCGCGAGCTCCTGACGGTTTCGCGCGAGGCGATCCGCCGGCTCTCCGAGCAGGCCTTCATCGACATCAACCATCTCCTGCGCCCGGGTCATCTCGCCCAGCTTCAGAAGATCCTCGACGATCCCGAGGCGACCTCGAACGACAAGTTCGTCGCCTATGATCTGCTCAAGAACGCCAATATCGCCGCGGGTGGCGTGCTGCCGATGTGCCAGGATACCGGCACGGCGATCATCATGGGCAAGCGCGGCCGCAAGGTCTGGACCGATGGCGACGATGAAGCCGCGCTCGGCGAAGGCGTCGCGGATGCCTATTTCAAGCGCAATCTGCGCTATTCGCAGCTCGCACCGCTCTCCATGTTCGAGGAGAAGAACACGGCGACCAATCTGCCGGCGCAGATCGACATCTATGCCGAGGGCGAGGACGCCTACAAATTCCTCTTCGTCTGCAAGGGCGGCGGCTCGGCCAACAAGACCTTCCTCTACCAGGCGACGCCCTCGCTCCTGACCAAGGACCGCATGACGGCGTTCCTGAAGGAGAAGATCCTGACGCTCGGCACAGCGGCCTGCCCGCCCTACCACCTCGCTATCGTCATCGGCGGCACCTCGGCCGAGCAGAATCTGAAGACCGTCAAGCTCGCCTCGACCCGTTATCTCGACGGCCTGCCGACCAAGGGCTCGCCCTCCGGTCACGCCTTCCGCGACATCGAGATGGAAGAGGAAATCCACAAGCTGACGCAGTCGCTCGGTGTCGGCGCGCAGTTCGGCGGCAAGTATTTCTGCCATGACGTGCGCGTCATCCGCCTGCCGCGCCACGGTGCCTCGCTGCCGATCGGGCTCGGCGTCTCCTGCTCGGCCGACCGTCAGGCCAAGGGCAAGATCACCCGCGACGGCATCTTCCTCGAGGCGCTGGAGACCAACCCGGCCAAATACCTGCCCGAGGTCGAGGACGCTTCGCTCGGCGGCGATGTCGTCAAGGTCGACCTCAACCAGCCGATGAGCGAGATTCTGGCCACCTTGACCAGGCACCCGGTCAAGACCCGCCTTTCGCTGACCGGCACGATCGTCGTCGCCCGCGACCTCGCCCATGCCAAGATTCGCGAGCGGCTCGAGAGCGGGCAGGGCATGCCCGACTATTTCAAGAACCACCCGGTTTACTACGCCGGCCCGGCCAAGACGCCGGAAGGCATGGCTTCCGGCTCCTTCGGCCCGACCACGGCCGGGCGCATGGATTCCTTCGTCGACCAGTTCCAGTCCTTTGGCGGCTCGATGGTCATGCTCGCCAAGGGCAACCGTTCCTCGGCGGTGCGCGAGGCCTGCGCCCGCCATGGCGGCTTCTATCTCGGCTCGATCGGCGGACCGGCGGCGCGGCTGGCGCAGGACTGCATCAAGAAGGTCGAGGTGCTCGAATATCCCGAGCTCGGCATGGAAGCGGTCTGGAAGGTCGAGGTCGAGGACTTCCCGGCCTTCATCGTCATCGACGACAAGGGCAACGACTTCTTCAAGGAGCTGAATCTCGGATGATTCGCCGTGCCATCCTTGGGGTGACGCTCGCGCTGCTGCCGACGCTGGCGGCGGCGCAGCCGCGCCCGGTTCCGGCGACCTGCTCGCGCGACCTGTTCCAGAATGAGGCGGCGATGCGCCAGCGGCAGTACAAGATGCAGCAGGTCGCCAATGCCGACCAGGCGACGCAATGCGCGGCCTGGCGTGAGCATGTCGCCTTCCTGCAGAAGGCCCGTTCGGTCTTCGCGACCTGCCAGAGCGGGCGCGAGCGCGAGCAGAACGTCGCCCAGATGGACGAGTCGCTCTCCGACTACCGGGTGCTGCTCGCCAATCGCTGCGGCAAGCGTTGACCGGCGCCGGCCCGACGCAGCCTAGCAAGCTCGGCCCATTTCACCGAAAGGCACCGCATGAACGACCAACCGCAGCCCCCGCTCAGCATCGCCGTCATTCCGGTGACGCCGTTTCAGCAGAACTGCTCGCTCGTCTGGTGCACCAAGACCATGGAGGCGGCGATCGTCGATCCCGGCGGCGATGTCGCCCGCATCCAGGCGGCGCTGAAGGAAACCGGCGTCAAGCCGGTGGCGATCTGGCTGACCCATGGCCATCTCGACCATGCCGGTGGCGCGACCGAGCTCGCCGAGGCGCTTTCCCTGCCGATCATCGGCCCGCACGAGGCCGACAGGCCGCTGCTCGATGCGCTGCCTGAACAGGGGCTGCGCTTCGAGATCCGCGACATGAAAGCGGTGAAGCCGACGCGCTGGCTCGCCGAGGGCGATAATGTCTCGGTCGGCGAGATCAGCTTCGCCGTCCAGCATGTGCCGGGGCATACGCCGGGCCATGTCACCTTCTTCCAGAGGGATTTGCGCTTCCTGCTCGCCGGCGACACGCTTTTTGCCGGCTCGGTCGGTCGCACCGACTTTCCCTATGGCAGTCATGAGGACCTGATTGCCGGCATCAAGGGCAAGCTCCTGCCGCTCGGCGACGACGTCCAGTTCCTGCCCGGCCACGGGCCGGCGAGCACGCTCGGCGAGGAGCGGCGCAACAATCCGTTCCTGCGCGACTGATGTGAAAAGACCCGCCGCGAGCGCTCGCGGCGGGTCTCTGATTGGCCAACGGCCATGTCCCGAACCTGTGCGCGTACATCCGGCGTCACCGGTCCAAATTCATGGCCGTCTTCAACGGCGCTGGAGGGCCGTGGAACGCCCTCGACATCGCCGTGAACCCGATATGGGTATACCCCGCCGTTGCGCAAGGGGTGAAGCGCTACGCCGGCGCGAGCGCCATTGCCGGGGCTGCCGGCCGTGCGATAGTCGGCGCCATGTGGGAGATTCTCTACGGCTACTGGCCGCATATCCTGGCCGCGCTGTCGCTTGCGATCACAGTGGTCGCCGCCAGCCACGCCGCGCTGACCAAGGACGAGGTCCGCGCCGCCATCGGCTGGGTTGGCGTCATCCTGCTCTCCCCTTTTCTGGGCGCACTGATCTATGCGGTCGCCGGCGTCAACCGCATGCGCCGGGCCTCGATCGTCTCGCAGCGAAGGCGGGAGTTCGGGGCCGGCGCGGCGGGCGAGCCCGCCGCGATCTCCGATGAAGTGGTGGCGCGCGCATTCGGCCGGCGCTTCGCCGCGCTGAAGACGCTCGGCGACAAGGTGGTACGCCGTCAGCTCAAGAGCGGCAACGCCATCGCGACCCTGCGAACCGGCGACGAGGCCTATGCCGCGATGGCGGAAGCGATCGCGAGCGCCCGCCGCGCGGTCATCCTCGAGACCTATATCTTCGACCGGGATCCGATCGGGCTGCGTCTCGCCGATGCGCTGATCGCGGCGCGCGGGCGCGGCGTCGCGGTGCGGGTTCTGATCGATGCGGTCGGCGCGCGCTATTCGGTGCCGAGCATCGTCGGCTATCTGCAGAAGGGCGGCGTGCAGGTCGACGTCTTCAACGGCAACATCATCATGGGACTGCGGCTGCCCTATGCGAACCTGCGCACGCACCGCAAGCTCCTGATCGTCGACGGGGAGATCGCCTTCGCCGGCGGCATGAACATCAGGCAGGGCTTCACCCGGGAATTCGCCGGGGACGCAACGGCGCGAGACACGCATTTCCGCATTGCCGGCCCGGTGGTCGAGGATCTGCTCGCGGTCGCCTCCGAGGACTGGCGTTTCGCCTCGGGCGAGGACCTCGCCGACGCTGCCTGGTCGGTTGCGCCGCAGCCTACCCCCGGCGAAGGCGGCGTGGTGATGCGCGCGGTCGCCTCGGGGCCGGATTCCAGCCTCGAGACCAATCACCGGCTGCTGATCGGCGCCTTTTCGGTGGCGCGCGACTCGATCCGGATCATGTCGCCCTATTTCCTGCCGGATCGCGAATTGATCAGCGCGCTCGTCACCGCCGCCCGCCGCGGGGTTACGATCGACATCGTCGTGCCCGAGGTCAACAATCTCGTCCTCGTCGACCGCGCCATGCAGGCGCAGTTCGACCAGGTGCTGAAGGATGGCTGCCGGGTCTGGCGCGCTACCGGCGCCTTCGACCATTCCAAGCTGCTCGCTATCGACGGAACCTGGGCCTATGTCGGCTCCTCCAATCTCGACCCGCGCTCGCTGCGGCTGAATTTCGAGATCGACCTCGAAGTGCTGGATGCGGATTTCGCTCGCAGCATCGAGGCGCGTATCGACGGGGTGATCGCCACGGCGCGCCCGGTCACCTTGGCGCAGTTGCGGGCCCGGCCCTTTCCGATCCGCCTGCTCGACCGCCTGCTCTGGCTCTGCTCGCCCTATCTGTGAGACGGGCCGCTGCATCCAGTGGCGTCACGGAGTGACGGAGACTCAGTCTCGTCGAAGTCCGGGCGAGCCGCTTGCCGTCATGGTCGGGCTTGTCCCGACCATCCACGTCTTCCCGTAGCGAGTGCGATGTTCAAGAGATGGATGCTCGCCCCAAGGGCGAGCATGACGACAGTCGTCCTGTCTCCGCGCTCGCGGTGGTGCGGCGCGGCTCAGGCGTCGAACACGCCCTTGAGGAAGTCCTGCTTGCCGATCGAGAAGCAGTTCTCGCGCAGGATCGCGTAGGCGGTGGTGGCGTGGAAATAGAAGTTCGGAACTGCGAAGCGCGTGAGATAATCCGCGCCCTTCATCGTCACGGTGGCGGACTGACCGCGCGGGAAGGTGACGTCCCGTTCCAGCCCGGCATCGAGCGCCGCCTTGTCGACGGATGCGAGGAAATCGAGCGTCCGGGCGATCCGCGCCTTGAGTTCCGGGAAGCTCTTCTCCTCGTCGGGGAAGCGCGGATTCTCGCCGCCGGCGAGGCGCGCCCCGGCGTTCTTGGCGAAATCCGACATCAGCTGGATCTGCCGGGTGAAGGGCAGCATGTCCGGCGCGAGGCGGCTCGACAGCAGCACTTCCGGCTGGATCTTGCGCGTCTCCGCTTCGGCCTGCGCCTTGTCGAGGATGGCGTCGAGTGCCTTCAGGGTCTGGATGAAGCCGGTGAAGGCGGCGGCATGGGCGGAAAGCGGCATGGTCTGGCTCCAGAAACGGAAACGGGCCCGGAAAGGGCCCGCTGCCTCATTCTATAGCGCATGCGCCGTCAGGCGGCGCGTCGAAGCGCGATCAATCCTTCGCGCGCTCGACATAGGAGCCGTCGGCGGTCATCACCACGATGCGGGTGCCGACGCCGATATGCGGCGGCACGGCCGAGCGCACGCCGTTCGAGAGGATCGCCGGCTTGTAGGAGGAGGAGGCCGTCTGGCCCTTGGTCACCGGCTCGGTCTCGACCACTTCGAGCGTGACGCGCTGCGGCAGCTCGATCGCCACCGCCCGGTCGTCGAACACCGAGAGGGTGACCTTCATGCCTTCCTGGAGATAGGCGGCGAGATCGCCGACCACATCGCCGTCGACCGGCAGCTGGTCATAGGTCTCGGGGTTCATGAAGACGTATTGCTCGCCGTCCTGGTAGAGATAGGTGAAGTCACGATCCTCGACATAGGCGCGCTCGACCTGCTCGGTCGTCTTGTAGCGCTGCGAGACCTTCACGCCGTCCGCGATGCGGCGCATGTCGATCTGTGTCGTCGGCGTGCCCTTGCCGGGGAAGAAGCTCTCGGCCGACAGCACCGAGCAGAGATGCCCGTCGACTTCGAGGACGTTGCCCTTGCGGACGGAGGAGGCGATGACCTTGACCACTTGAAATTCCTCGCTGGTGCGCTGCTGAGGGGCGCGCTATGCCGATTTCATCGCCGCGCAACTACCGCATTTACGCGCAAAACGAAAGCTGGCTGACGGTTTCGCCAGAGGATCCATGAACGAAAATGCCCCGCCCTTCTGGCGGCCGGACATCCATGCCGACCGGCGCCCCGCCTTGATGGCGCGCGGCCGTATCAAGGCGGCGCTGCGGCGCTGGTTCGAGGCGCGCGATTTTTTCGAGGTCGAGGCGGCACTGTTGCAGCGCTCGCCCGGCAACGAGACGCATCTGCACGGGTTCCGCACCGTCTTCGTCGACGATGGCGGCGCCGAGCACCCCTATTACCTGCATACCTCGCCGGAATTCGCCGCCAAGAAGCTGCTTGCGGCCGGCGAGCGGCGCATCTTCGATTTCGCCCGCGTCTTCCGCAACCGCGAGCGCACGGCGCTGCACCACCCCGAATTCACCATGCTGGAATGGTACCGGGTCGGCGAGCCCTATGAGGCGCTGATGGCCGATTGCGCCGAATTACTGGCGCAGGCTGCACGGGCAGCCGGTGCGGCGAGCCTGCGCTGGCGCGGCTCCGAGGTCGATCCTTTCGCCGAGCCCGAGCGACTCACCTTGCACGAAGCCTTCGCCCGCCATGCCGGCATCGACCTGATGGCGACGATCGCGGCCGATGGAGCGACCGATCGCGAGGCACTGGCCGGGCAGGCGCGGGCCGCCGGCATCAGGTTGGCCGAGGACGACAGCTGGTCCGACATCTTCAGCCGCGTCCTCGCCGAGAAGGTCGAGCCGCATCTCGGCCGCGGGCGCGCCACCATCCTGTGCGAATACCCGATCTCCGAGGCGGCGCTGGCCCGGCCGAAACCCGGCGATCCGCGCGTCGCCGAACGCTTCGAACTCTTCGCCTGCGGCGTCGAGCTGGCGAACGCCTTCGGCGAACTGACCGATCCGGCCGAGCAGCGCCGGCGTTTCGAGGCGGATATGGACGAGAAGGAGCGCATCTATGGCGAGCGCTATCCGATCGACGAGGATTTCCTCGCGGCGCTCGGCGCGATGCCCGAGGCCTCCGGCATCGCGCTCGGCTTCGACCGGCTGGTGATGCTCTGCACCGATGCGCGCCGCATCGAAGATGTGCTCTGGACGCCGGTCGCGCAACCGGACAGGGGAGGGCGATGACCAGCCATCAGCCGCCCGGCCAGCCGCTGAAGACGATCGACGCCCTCGTCGAGCGAGGCCTCGTCGCGCCCGCCCGGCGCGAGGCCTTGGGCGAGGTCGCAGCGCGCTACGCCGTTTCGGTGACCCCGGCGGTCGCGGCGCTGATCGACCCGGCCGAGGCGGCCGACCCGATCGCTCGCCAGTTCGTGCCGGATGCCGCCGAGCTCAGGACCCTGCCCGAGGAACTGGCGGATCCGATCGGCGACGAGGCGCATTCGCCGGTCGAGGGCGTGGTTCATCGCTATCCCGACCGCGCTCTGCTCAAGCTGGTCCATGCCTGCCCGGTCTATTGCCGCTTCTGCTTCCGCCGCGAGATGGTCGGCCCCGGCGGCGATGCGCTGACCGGCGAGAAGCTCGACGCGGCGCTCGCCTATCTCGCCTCTCGGCCTGAGATCTGGGAGGTGATCATGACCGGCGGCGACCCGCTGATCCTCTCCGCCCGGCGCCTGCGTGAGGTCGGCGAGCGGCTCGCCGCGATCCCGCATATCAAGGTGGCGCGCTGGCACAGCCGCGTGCCGATGGTCCAGCCGGAGCGCGTCACACAGGATTACGCCAGGGCGCTGCGTGTGCCCGGCAAGGCGAGCTATGTCGCGGTCCACGCCAATCATCCGCGCGAGTTCACGCCGGCGGCGCGCGCGGCGCTCGCCCGGCTCGCCGATGCCGGCCATGTCCTGGTCAGCCAGAGCGTGCTGCTCAAGGGCGTCAACGCCGATGTCGAGACGCTCTCGGCGCTGATGCGCGCCTTCGTCGAGAACCGGGTCAAGCCCTACTACCTGCACCATCCCGATCTCGCGCCGGGAACCTCGCATTTCCGGCTGTCGCTGGCGGAAGGGCAGGCGCTGGTCAAAAGCCTGCGCGGCAATCTTTCCGGCCTCTGCCAGCCGACCTATATCCTCGACATCCCCGGCGGCGCCGGCAAGATCCCCGTCGGCCCAGCTTTTCTCTCGGGCTGCGAGACGCCTGGCGCGCAGGGCCATGCGGAAGATCGCCATGGCGACCTCCATGCCTATCCGCCGATGTGACCGGTCTTTTGGCCGGGAGGTCGTGATGTTAAACTAAGCCCGGTGGACTAAGTTTGGATTTCTGATGAAGACGGTCAACATTCACGAGGCCAAGACCAATCTGTCCCGGCTGGTCGAGCGGGCGGCGCGAGGCGAGAGCATCGTCATCGCCCGGGCGGGCAAGCCGCTGGTCAAGCTCGTGCCGCTCGGTGAGGGCGAGCGCCTCGCGCCGCGGCGTCTCGGCTTCATGGCCGGCGAGATCAGCGTGCCCGATGATTTCGACAGCATGGGCGCCGACGGCATCGTCGAGATGTTCGAAGGCCGTTCGTGAGGCTTTTGCTTGATACCCACCTGCTGCTATGGGCAGCGGGCCGGCCGGATATGCTGTCTTTCGAGGCACGGGCGCTGATCGGGGATGCCGGAAACGAGCTCACCTTCAGTGTCGTCAGCCTGTGGGAGATCGCGATCAAGAACGGGCTGGGGCGTCGCGATTTCTCGGTGAAACTGCCGGCCCTGCGGCGTGGCCTGCTGGAGAACGGCTATCGCGAGTTGCCTGTGCTTGGCGAGCACACTCTCGCATTGGATGCCCTGCCACCCCATCATAAGGACCCGTTCGACCGTATGCTGGTCGCGCAGGCCCGTATCGAAGGCATTGCCCTTTTGACCTCGGACGCGACGCTCGCGCGCTATGGCGAGCCGGTCCGGAAAGTTTGAGCGGAGACCCCCATGCAAGACAAGCTGCCGATCGCGATCGTCTCCGATCTCGCCTGCCCCTGGTGCTTCATCGGCAAGGCGCGGCTCGAGACGGCGCTCGCCAATCACGGCCTGACCGAGCGTGTCGCCATCACCTGGCTGCCCTATGAACTCAATCCGGACATGCCGGAGGAGGGCATGGACCGTACCGCTTATCTCGATGCCAAGTTCGGGCCCGGCAAGCGCAGGGAGATCGAACTGCGCCTCTCCGAGGCGGCGCTCGAAAGCGGCGTCACCTTCAACTGGGCTGCGGTCAAGAAGAGCGTCAACACCCGCATGGCCCATATGCTCGTCGCCGCCGCCTCGACCGTACAGCGCGGCAGCGAGATGAAGGCGGCGCTGTTCAAGGCCTATTGGCAGGACGGTCGCGACATCGGCGATCTCGACACCCTGGTCGCGATCGCGGGCGAGCAGGGCTATGACGAGCGGGCGGCGCGCGACGAACTCGCCAATGACGAGTTGCGCGAGACGGTGATCGGCCTCGAGGCGCATGCGCAGCGGGTCGGCGTCACCGGCGTGCCCTTCTTCATCGTCGACGGCAAGCTCGCCGTCTCCGGCGCGCAGACGCCTGACGTCTGGGCCAAGGTCTTCGCGCAGGTGCTGAGCGGGGCGGCCTGAGGCGCCTCTTCGCCCGCGAGCAAGCAGGCAAAGGTTGCGCTCCCCGTCGAATCGTGCCCCATCGCCGCCGGGCAGCGAGGAGGACAGGGCCATGGCGCAGAAAATCAACGATCTCCGGGACCGCATGATCGTCGCGCTCGACGTTCCGACGATCTGGGACGCCTATCGCATCGTCGCGACGCTCGGCGACCAGGCGAGCTTCTACAAGATCGGCTACCGGCTCGCCTTCGCCGGCGGGCTCGACCTCGCCCGCCAGCTGATCGGCGAGGGCAAGAAGGTCTTCCTCGACCTCAAGCTGCACGATATCGGCAACACCGTCACCGAAGGGGTGGAATCGCTGACCAAACTCGGCGTCACCTTCCTCACCGTGCACGCCTATCCGCAGACCATGCGCGGCGCGGTCGAGGGGCGCGGCGATTCCGCCATGAAGCTGCTCGCCGTCACGGCGCTCACCTCCTATGACGATGGCGATCTCAAGGATGCCGGCTACGGGCTCGCCGTGCGCGATCTCGTGCGCATGCGCGCCCAGCAGGCCCGCATCGCCGGCGTCGATGGCATCGTCTGCTCCGCCGCCGAGACCGAGATCGTGCGCGGCGTCATCGGTCCGGACATGGTCATCGTCACCCCCGGCATCCGCCCGGCCGGCAGCGCCGCCGGCGACCAGAAGCGCACCTTGACGCCGGGCGAGGCCATCGCCGCCGGTGCCGACCATCTGGTGATCGGGCGTCCCGTCATCCGCGCGGCCGATCCGCGCGCGGCGGCTGCCGCGATCATGGACGAGATCGCCGGCGCCGCCTAAGCTTCGCCCCCCATCCAAACGGAAATGGAAGCCGAAATGCCCAAGGGATATGTGATCGCGCGCGCCAAGGTCTCCAACGCGACGCTGTGGGCGGCCTATGCCGCCAAGGCCTCGGAAGCGATCAAGCAGTATGGCGGCACGCCTTTGGTGCGTGGTGGCCAGATGACGGTCGGCGAGGGCGAGGGCAGGGCCCGCAACATCGTCATCGAGTTCAAGGATTTCGAAGCGGCCAAGGCCTATGTGAACTCGCCGGAATACGCCGCGGCGCGCAAGGAGCGCGAAGGCGCCGGCGAGATCGACATCGTCGTCGTCGAAGGCGTCTGATCATGGCGAAGGGCTACTGGATCGCCCGCCTCGACGTGCAGAACGAGGCTGAATACGCGACCTACCGTTCGCTCAACGCCATCGCTTTCGCGAAGTATGGCGGCAAGTTCATCGTCCGCGGCGGCGAGTACAAGCTCGCCCGCGGCGAGGGCCGCAAGCACAACGTCGTCATCGAGTTCAAGGACGAGGCGACGGCCCGTGCCTGCTATGAATCGCCGGAATATCAGGCGGCGGTGCAGCACCTCGCCAAGGTCGGCCCGGTCGATCTCGTGATCATCGGCGGCTATGACGGAGCCCAGCCGGGCGATTGAGCCCGCCTGGTGCGCAAGACTTATCTTTCCGGGGCGGCCGCAGGGCCGAGCCCGGAACCCATGAACACCACTTTTGCCGTCATGGTCGGGCTTGTCCCGACCATCCACGTCTTCCTGTTACGAGAGCGGTGTTCAAGACGTGGATGCTCGCCACAAGGGCGAGCATGACGAACTGGAACAACACCGATTATAGGGGGCTGGCTCTTCGCTCCGCGAAGTCCCCGAATGACGACGCGAACCTGGCTCAGCTTTCGAACAACTCCTTCAGCTGCCGCGGCTGGGAACGCAGATACTGCTTCGGCGCCTTGACGCTGGCGCCGAGATGGGCGGCCGCGTGCCAGGGCCAGCGCGGATCGTAGAGAATGCCGCGCGCCAGTCCGACCATGTCGGCATCGCCGCCGGCAACGATCGCCTCGGCATGCTCGTATTCGGTGATCAGCCCGACTGCGATGACCGGCAGCGCCGTCGCCGCCTTCACTGCCCGCGCCAGCGGAACCTGATAGCCCGGCCCGAGCGGGATCTTCTGCTCCGGCGAGAGGCCGCCGCTGGAGACATGGACGAAGCTGACCCCGCGTGCCTTCAGCGTCTGCGCGAAGGCGATGGTCTGCTCGATCTCCCAGCCGCCCTCGACCCAGTCCGTGCCGGAGACCCGCACGCCGACCGGGATTTCGGCCGGCACGGCGTCGCGCACCGCCTCATAGATCTCGAGCGGAAAGCGCAGCCGGTTTTCGAGCGCGCCGCCATAGGCGTCGTCGCGCCGGTTGGCGAGCGGCGAGAGGAACTGGTGTAGCAGATAGCCATGGGCGCAATGGATCTCGACCATCTGCAGGCCGAGCCGCGCCGCGCGCTTCGCCGAGGCGACGAAGGCCTCGCGCACGCGCTTCAGCCCGTCGGCATCGAGGGGCAGCGGCGGCCGATCGTTCGGGTTCATCGGCAGGGCCGAGGGCGCGAGGGTCTGCCAGCCGCGATCGTCGAGCGGCCGCTGGCGGCTGCCGTTCCAGGGTGAGTGGATCGAGGCCTTGCGTCCGGCATGGCCGAGCTGGATGCCGATCGGCATGTCGGAATGGCGCCGGACGGCGTCGAGCACGCGGCCGAGCGCGCGCTCGTTCTCATCGCTCCACAGGCCGAGATCGTCGGGGCTGATCCGGCCCTCGGGCTCGACCGCGGTCGCCTCGATGATCAGGAGGCCGGCGCCGGAGAGCGCGAGATTGCCGAGATGGATCAGGTGCCAGTCGGTGGCCGAGCCGTCTTCCGCCGAATATTGGCACATCGGCGCGATGACGATGCGGTTCGGAAGCTGGAGCCCATCGAGTGCGAGCGGGCGGAAGAGCTGGCTTGTCATGCGCTGTCCTCGAGATTGCTGGAGCAGTGGAAAGGCAGGAATTGCGACGGGCTGCGGTTCAGCCGGAGACCAGCCAGATCGCGATGGGGAAGGTCAGGGCTGCGGCGGTGGTCGAGATCACGATGGCGGCGGCCAGCGGCCGGCTGTCGGTCTCGAAGCGCTCCGAGATCACGAAGACATTGGCGGCGATCGGCAGCGCCGCATAGAGCACGCCGGCTTTGACCCAGAACGGGTCGAGTCTGAGTACGATGGCGAGCACGAACCAGGTCAGCAGCGGGTGCAGGACGAGCTTGCCGAGGACGAGCGGCAGCACGCCTTTCAGCGGCAGCCTGCCTTCCCGGCTCCACTGCCAGGCGGCGACGCCGAGCGCGAAGATGCCGACCGGGGCGGCCGAGCCGCCGAGGAAGACGAGGAAGCGGTCGATCGGCTCGGGGATGGAAAGGCCGCTGAGTGAGAGCGCGACGCCGCCCATGATCGAGAGCATGAAGGGATTGACGATGGTGCCGCGCACCAGCCTTGCCGCGATGCGCCAGGGCGAGCCCTTGCCCCGCCCGGCCTCGATCAGCCCGATCGCGAGGGGAACGACCAGTGCCGTGTCGCAGATCAGCCCGATCGCGATCGGCGCTGCCGCCCCGTCGCCGAGGAAGGCCAGCATCAGGGGAATGCCGAGGAAGGCGAAATTGCCGCCGACCAGGCTCTGGCCGCGCGAGACCGCATTGGGGAAGGGCATCCCGAAAAAGCGGCGCGCCACAAGGATGCCGAGGCCCATCCCCACGATGCCGAGCAGGGCCAGGGCGGCGAAGAACACCCCGTTCCAGAGCTCGGCGATCGGCTGGCGCGACATCACCCGGAGCACCATCGCCGGCGTCGCCACCATGAAGGCATAGGTGTTGAGCACCCGGACCGCATCGCTGCCGAACAGGCCGCGCCAGGCGGAGAGGGCACCGAGCCCGATCACGGCGAAGAAGGGCGTGCTGGTGGCGAGGAATTGCAGCATGACAGGTCCGGCGGTCCGTGCGTTGGACCTCGGGCGAGGAGCTAGCAGATTTGCGTGGGGATGACGGCCCCTGCCCATGCATGGCGCCCGGCATGTTTGCGGGGGGAGGCGGAATACCGGCGGCTGCGATGCGGATCAGGGCTGGCCGAGACGTGCGAGCGCGAGCTGGAGCGGCAGGTCGGAGACGCGGATGAAGCCGAGATAGGGGTGGTCCATGTCGATGATCAGCACCAGTGCTGCCGTCACCGACAAGGCCGAGCCTAACAGCGTCACCACGACCGTGGCATTTCCCGGGCTCAGCAGGCCGAAGGAGGCGAAGAGCAAAGCGAGCCAGAAGACGAGGATGATGATGAAGATGCCTGGGAAGCCGCCGGTCTCGGTTTCCGGCCGCTGCCACCTCATTTCCGAGATCTGTCCGCTGAGCTGGAGGGCTCGGGCCTGAAGCCAGCGCTGTCCGTCATTGGCCGGTACGAGATGCCTGAGCCCGATCTGGATGGGCTCGACGTCGAGGCCCTCATGCAGCAGCCCCTCGCGTTCATCTTTGAGCTCGTTCAGCCTCGTCTCGAGGCTCTGTCGCAGGGCGACGCGCAGCGGCTTCGTCTCCGGCCCGTATTGGGCCATCGTCCGGTCGAGGAGCACGACATGGGCCGCCGAGGTTCTGAGCTCGGTCCCGGCTTCGTCGAAGGAGCGTTTCGCCGAGGCGATCAGCAGGCCGAGCGCGATCGCGGACAGGGTTCCGATGATGGCAGTGGCGAGCTTGATCAACTCCCGGGAGTCGGGGGAGAGATGATGATCCTGCAGGCGCGCGCGCAGCAGCATTCCGCCGGCTGCTGCGCCGAACACGAAGATGAACGCGACGGCGCCGACCAGGAACGGAGTCATGCTCTTTCCCCGCATGTCTGTGGCGTGAGATTATTCGGCGAGCCAAGGGCACGGTAGTGGTCGTTTGGGTAGCGAAGTGCTGCCCGCCAGGGCTTCCGCCGGCTGGACTACTTCCTCGCCGCGGCGCCGGCGGTCTTCGCCGCCCTGCCGCGCCAGATCCTGAGGGCCGGCTCGACGACGAAATGCATGCCGACGAGGCAGAGCCCGCCGATCGCAAGCCCGAACACGGCCGAGGCGCCGGCAGTGGTCAGCCATTCCAGCAGGCCGGACGCCGCCGGGACGGCCTGCCCGACCGCCACCGCGACGCCGTGAATGGCGTGCTCGATCCCGTCGAGGCCGTAGCCGGCGAGGCCGTGGATGATGATGCCGCCGCCGACCCAGAGCATCGCGGCGGTGCCGACTGCGCTCAGCGCTTTCAGGAAATGCGGCATGCCGAGGACGAGGCCGCGGCCGATCGGCCGGATCAGCGGCTTGCCGGTGCGCGCCATCGCGGCGCCTGCATCGTCCGCCTTCACGATCAGGGCGACGGCGCCATAGACCAGCAGGGTCATGCCGAGGCCGACCACGGCAAGCACCAGGGCCTGCGTCCAGTAGGACGAGGCGGTGACGGTCGCGAGCGTGATCGCCATGATCTCGGCGGAGAGGATGAAATCGGTCTTGATCGCGCTTGAGATCTTCTGTGCCTCGAGCTGCGTGGCATCGAGGATTTCGGCCGTGGCTTCGCCCTGCACCGCCTCGTGCCCGGCATGCGGCATGACGAGCTCGTAGACCTTCGCGAAGCCCTCGAAGCAGAGATAGGCGCCGCCTGCCATCAGGAGCGGCGTGATCGCCCAGGGCGCGATGAAGCTCAGCACCAAAGCCGCCGGCAGCAGGAAGATGAGCTTGTTCTTGAGTGAGCCGAGGGCGATCTTGCCGATGATCGGCAGCTCGCGATCGGCCGAGAAGCCGACGGCATAGCGCGGCGTCACGGCCGCATCGTCGATGACGATGCCCGCAGCTTTGGCGCCCGCCTTGGTCGCCTGGCCCGCCGCATCGTCGAGCGCGGCGGCCGCGACCTTGGCGAGGCCGGCGATGTCGTCGAGAAGCGCGAACAGTCCTGAGCTCATCTCTGTCCCCGGGAAGGCGGCGGGCGTGCCTGCCTCGCAGCAAGCCGATCGGCATTTCCTTGATATGACAGAAAACCTGCGATTGGCGACAGTTCGGCCGGCTGGGAGGCGATTCCTGCCATGTCTCGCCTTTCTGGCAAGGAGCGGGCCGCATATCCGGGCTTGACTCCGGCAGAGTTTGGGAGTGGTTTTGTGTCGGAACAAATAGTGAACATTTTTCATGCCCGACATCCCTTCCTCCGCGTTGGCCAGTCTCCGGCAAAGCCTCGCTCTGGCGGGGCTGGCGCGCGAGCTCGCGCCGGTGGAGCGGGTCGGTTTCGGCATGGCGGGGCTGGATGAGCCGCTGGGCGGTGGCGTCGCCCGGGCCGCCCTGCACGAGGTCTATGCGTCCGGCGGGGCCGATCTGCCCGCCGCGACCGGCTTCGCCGCGGCGCTGGCCCTGCGGGCCGCGGGGGCGCGGCCGCTGCTCTGGGTTCGGCAGGATTTTCTGGCGGCCGAGGCCGGCCGGCTGCACCCGTCCGGCCTCGCCGAACTCGGCCTCGACCCCGCGCAGGTTCTGCTGGTGCGGGCCCGCGATGCCGAGGGCGTGTTGCGCGCCGGGGCCGAGGCGGCCCGCTGTTCGGCGCTCGGCGCGGCGCTGATCGAGCCCTGGGGCGAGCCGCGCCAGCTCGATCTGACCGCCAGCCGGCGCCTTGCTCTGGCAGCCGAGGCTTCCGGCGTCATGACCCTGCTCCTGCGGGTCTCTCCTGAGCCGGCGCCCAGCGCGGCGACGACCCGCTGGCTGGTGCGGGCCCTGCCGTCGCGGCCGCGCGAGGCCAATGCGCCGGGCGATCCGGCCTTCAGTTTGAGGCTGCTGCGCCATCGCGGCGGCCTCGGTGAGTGTGAGTGGCGTGTGGAGTGGAACCGTGAGCAACGATCTTTCCAGGAATGGAGCCGGGAGGATGGAGGCCGAAGCGATGCAGCGCCGCTATCTCGCCCTCTGGTTTCCCTTCCTGGCGAGCGACCGGCTGCATCGGCAGAGGGCGCTCCCGCCTGGCGCCGGGCTGGATGAGCGGCCGCTCGTCCTGGTCGAGAAGGAGGGCGGTGCGCTCAGGCTCGCCGATTGCGACCGGCGAGCCGTCGCGCTCGGCCTGACCCGCGGCCTGACCCTCGCCGATGCCCGCGCCCGCATTCCCGATCTCGCCATCGCCGAGGCCGATCCCGCCGCCGATGCGCGCTTTCTCGAACGCCTTGCCGGGCTTTGCGACCGTTTCACCCCGCTGGTTGCGCTCGATCCGCCGCATGGGCTGGTGCTCGACATCAGCGGCTGCGCCCATCTCTTCGGCGGCGAGGCAGCATTGCGCCAGGAGATCGGCATCCGGCTGCGCCGGCTCGGCCTCCAGCTTCGCGCCAGCATCGCCGGTACGCCCGAGGCGGCGCGCGCGCTCGCCCGCTTCGGCGATTGCGCCGTCTCCCCGCCGGGCGGCGATACGGAGCGCACCCGGCTCCTGCCGGTCGCCGCCCTGGAGGCGCCGCCCGAGGTTATTCTTGCTCTGTCACGGGCCGGGCTGAAGACGCTCGCCGATCTCACTGCCCGTCCTTCGGGCACGCTGTCCGCCCGCTTCGGCGAGGCCCTCGCCAGGCGCCTGCAACGCATCCTCGGCCATGAGGATATTCGCATCACGCCCTTGCGGCCGCCGCCCGATTGCATGGTCGAGCGGCATTTCCCCGAGCCGCTGCAGGATACCGATGGGCTGGAGGCGATCCTGCGGCATTTGCTCGACGAGGCCGCCCGCATTCTCGATCAGCGCGGCGAGGGCGGGCGCGCCTTCGAGATCAGCTTCTTCCGCAGCGACGGCGCCGTCCGGCGCATGTCCCTCGAGACCGGTCGTCCCTCGCGCGATCCCGCCGCCATATTGCGGCTCTACCGCGAACGCATCGACACGCTGGCGGACCCGCTCGATCCCGGTTTCGGCTTCGATGCGATCCGCCTCGCCGTGCCGGTTTGCGAGCCGCTCGGGACGCCGCAGGCGAGCCTTGACGGGCGCGCCGTCGAGGAGGAGGCGGTGGCCGATCTGGTCGACCGGCTCGGCGCCCGCTTCGGCCGTGACCGGGTGCTGCGCTTCGTCGCGCGCAACTCCCACCATCCCGAGCGGGAAGCGGGGATGGTCCCGGCCGTCGGCGCGCCATCCGAGATGCAGCCCTGGCCGGAGCCCGAAGCGGGCGAACCGCCGGCGCGGCCGCTCCAGCTCTTCGAGCCGCCGCAGCCGGTCGAGACGCTCGCCGAGGTGCCGGACGGCCCACCTCTGCGCTTTCGCTGGCGCCGGGTGCTGCACGAGATCGCCCGCGCCGAGGGGCCGGAGCGGATCGCGCCGGAATGGTGGCGCGACGGGCCGGACGAGCCGACGCGCGATTACTACCGCGTCGAGGATGCGCAGGGGCGCCGCTTCTGGCTGTTCCGCGCCGGGCTCTACGATCGCGAGAGCGTCCAGCCACGCTGGTTCCTGCACGGGCTGTTCGCATGACGACTTACGCCGAGCCCGTCGCCGCGACGAATTTCTCCTTCCTGCGCGGCGCCTCGCCCGGGCCGAACCTGGTCATGACCGCGCTGCTGCTCGGTCAGGCCGGCCTCGGCATCGCCGACCGGAACACCGTGGCCGGCGTGGTGCGGGCCTGGAGCGCGCTGCGCGATCTGCGCGAGACCGGCCTGCCCTCGGCGGAAAAGGTCCGTGAGGGCGGCAGCCCCGGCGAATATGTCTGGGTCGAGAATCCGGCCTTCGCCGACCTGCCCTTCACTGCGCAACAGCTGAGGGAAATGGCGCAGGCCTTCAAGCTCGTCACCGGTAGCCGGTTGGTCTTCGCCGACGGTACGCCCGATATCGTCGCCTATCCCGCCAATCGCGCGGGCTGGGGCCGGCTCTGCCGCCTGCTGACCGCTGGAAACCTGAAGACGGAAACGAAGGGCGAATGCATTCTCGTCCTCGACGATCTCCTGCGCGACGCCCGCGACCTCCTGCTGATCGTCATGCCGGAACGCCGGCTCGATGGCTTGCCAGAGCTGCTCGCCCGGCTCGATGCCGCCGCGCCCGGCGCGGTCTGGCTCGCTGCCGGCATGTCGCGCCGCGGCGATGATCGCCGCCGCCTCGCCCGGCTGAGAGGCGTCGCGGCTGCGACCCGCACCCCGCTGATCGCCACGAACGACGTGCTCTACGACGCGCCCGGACAACGCGATCTGCAGGACCTCGTGACCTGCATTCGCGAGGGCACGACGATCGCCAGGGCCGGGCGCCTGCTCGAGGCCAATGCCGAGCGCCATCTCAAGACCCCGCAGGAGATGGTCCGGCTGTTCAAGGAGGCGCCGGAGGCGATCGAGGAGACGCAGCATCTGCTCGGCCGCATCGATTTCGACCTCGATCAGCTCAGATATGAATATCCCGACGAACCGGTGCCGCCGGGCTGGACGCCGCAGGGCTGGCTGGAGGAGCTGGTGCGCCGGCGCCTGCCGATGCGCTATCCCGACGGCATCCCGCCCGCGGTCCAGAAGCAGGTCGACGACGAGCTCGTCCTGATCGGCAGGCTCGACTATGCCCGCTATTTCCTGACCATCCGCCAGATCGTCGAGTTCGCCGAAGGCGAGGGCATCCTCTGCCAGGGGCGAGGCTCGGCCGCTAATTCAGCCGTCTGCTACGCGCTCGGCATCACCGCGGTCGATCCGGCCGAGCACACCCTGCTCTTCGCGCGCTTCATCTCGGAGGAGCGGCGTGAGCCGCCCGATATCGACGTCGATTTCGAGCATGAGCGGCGTGAGGAGGTGATCCAGTGGATCTACCGGACCTATGGCCGCGAACGCGCCGGGATCGCCGCGACCGTGATCCATTACCGGCCGCGCAGCGCCATCCGCGAGGCCGGCAAGGCGCTGGGGCTGACCGAGGACGTCACCGCCCGGCTCGCCTCGACGCAATGGGGCAGCTGGGGCTCCGACATCACCCGCGAGCAGGTCCGCCAGGCCGGGCTCGATCCCGATAATCCGGTGATCGCGCAGGCCGTGCAGTTCGCCGTGCGCCTGCTCGGCTTCCCGCGTCATCTCTCGCAGCATGTCGGCGGCTTCGTGCTGATGCGCGGGCGCCTCGACGAGACCGTGCCGATAGGCAATGCCGCGATGGAGGATCGCACCTTCATCGAATGGGACAAGGACGATATCGACGCGCTGCGCCTGATGAAGGTCGACGTGCTGGCGCTGGGCATGCTGACCTGCATCCGCAAGGCATTTGATCTGCTGCGCGAGTGGGAAGGTAAGGATTACGGTCTCGCCGACATCCCGCAGGGGGATGGCAAGACCTACGCCATGCTGCAGCGGGGCGAGTCGCTCGGCGTCTTCCAGGTCGAGAGCCGGGCGCAGATGAACATGCTGCCACGGTTGAAGCCGAGAGAGTTCTACGATCTCGTCATCCAGGTCGCGATCGTCCGCCCCGGCCCGATTCAGGGCAACATGGTCCACCCTTATCTGAAGCGGCGCTCTGGCATCGAAAAAGTGGACTATCCCTCGCCCTCACCGGCTCATGGGAAGGAGGACGAACTCTATCATGTCCTGAATCGCACCCTGGGCGTGCCGCTTTTCCAGGAGCAGGCGATGCAGCTCGCCATGACGGCGGCGAAATTCACCGACCCGGAAGCCAACGGCCTGCGCCGTGCCATGGCGACCTTCCGCAATCTCGGCACCATCGGCCAATACGAGGCGCTGATGGTCGGGCGCATGGTCGAGCGCGGCTACGAGCCGGCCTTCGCCCAGCGCTGCTTCGAGCAGATCAAGGGCTTCGGCAGCTACGGTTTTCCGGAAAGCCATGCCGCCTCCTTCGCCAAGCTGGTCTATGTCTCCTCCTGGCTGAAATGCCACCATCCGGCGATCTTCGCCGCTGCGCTGCTGAACTCGCAACCCATGGGCTTCTACGCCCCGGCCCAGATCGTTCGGGAGGCGCAGGAGAATGGCGGCGTCGAGCCGCGCCCGATCGATGTGAATTCCAGCGCCTGGGACAATCTCTTGGAGCCGGCGGCGCCTGGCTGGAAAAGCCCCTGGGCCTTGCGCCTCGGCCTGTGCCAGCTCGACGGCTTCAAGAAGGAATGGGCGGAGCGCCTCATCGCGGCCCGCGGCGAGGGCTATCGCGATGTCGAGGGTCTTGCGCGCCGGGCGTGGCTCCCGGCGCGCGCCATGCGTCTGCTCGCCGATGCCGACGCCTTCCGCTCGCTTGGGCTGGACCGGCGCGAGGCGCTCTGGGCCGTGCGCCGCCTGCCGGATGACGAGGCACTGCCCTTGTTCGAGGTCGCAAAGGCCCGCGAGCTCGGGAAGGAGCCGGCTGCTGCTTTGCCAGTCATGCCGCTCGCCGAGCATGTCGTCGCCGACTACCAGACGGTGCGGCTTTCGCTGAAAGGTCATCCGATGGGCCTGCTGCGTCCACGTTTCGCCGGGGCGGGCGTCGTGACCTGTGCGGCGATCGCCGCCGGGCGCGACGGCGCCTGGGCGAATGTCGCCGGCGTCGTGCTGGTGCGTCAGCGCCCCGGCAAGGGCAATGCGGTCTTCATCACGCTCGAGGACGAGACCGGCATCGCCAACATCGTGCTCTGGGTCCGTGATTTCGTCCGCTTCCGCCGCGAGGTGATGGCGGCGCGGCTGTTGCTGGTCGAAGGCAGGGTGCAGAAGAGCCAGGAAGGCGTGGTGCATCTGATGGCGCGGCGCGTCTTCGACCGCTCGGCCGATCTGCTCAGCCTGTCCGACACTCACCGCGCCGAGATCGCGCTCAGCCGCGCCGACGAGTTCCTGCATCCGCAGCACCCGCGCGCCGGCCATCCGCGCAATGTCCGCATCCTGCCGAAGTCGCGCGATTTCCACTGAGCTTGCGCTGCTCAGAAAACGACATGATTTACGGGCAGATGAAGGCGGCCCCTGTCGGGCCTTGGTTGAAATAGGAACGGATGAACGACGGAGAACGGCTTCTTCGCCTGGCCTTCAAGCGCCTGGAACAGGAACTGCCCGAGAGGCTCGCCGCGGTGAGCCGTTGGCTCAGGCATCCCTCGTCGCGCCTCGTCCGCATTCCCGCGGCGCTTCTGCTGATCCTCGGTGGCATCTTCTCGATCCTGCCCTTTCTCGGCCTCTGGATGCTGCCACTGGGCCTGATGCTGATCGCTGCCGACATCCCCTTCCTGCGCAAGCCGATGGCGGCTTTCGCCATGCGCAGCGTCGGTCTGCTCGAGCGCTACCGTGCCTGGCGAGCGAAACGGTGAACCTCGCCGGTGTCTTGCGCTGGCCGCGGGGCGCGAGGTTCCGGCGGGAGGCGCAGCGATCCGCGCAGCCGTGAATGGGTCGGACATCGGGAAGGGCGCCGGCTCAATGAACGGCGGAGCCGGGTTCGGGCACGTAATACCCCTCCGCGACATAGGCTGCGATCTTGTTCCGCAGCGTCCTGATCGAAACGCCGAGGATATGGGCGGCATGCGTACGGTTGCCGCGCGTCTCACGCAATGTCGCGAGGATGAGGTCGCGCTCTACCTGTGCGACAGGCAGGCCGACGAGGTCATTGACCGCGGTCGCTTCTGGCCCGGCATCGCCCATGGCCTTATCCTTTTCCGGTTGCCCAGCCCCCGGTCGGATGTCTTCCAAGAGAGAGCCATAGGGTTAACAAAAGGTTGAGGCTGCGGCCGGCGCGCCTCGTGGCTGGTCGGGCAGGGCCCGAGCCGGCATGATGCTCCACGGATTCGCGGGGATGAGGTCATGGGCGAGCGCGTCGACTGGGATGCCGAGCAATATCTACGCTTCGAGGACGAGCGGACACGCCCTTCGCTCGATCTGCTCCTGCGCGTCCGCCCGGCCCAGCTGGAGCGCTGCATCGATCTCGGCTGCGGACCCGGCAACAGCACCGAGCTGGTCGCGGCGCGGTTTCCGGCAGCGCAGATCGAGGGCCTCGATTCCTCGCCCGACATGCTCGACAAGGCGCGCAGGCGGCTGCCGCAGGTCACCTTCCAACTGGCGCAGCTCGAGGAATGGTCGGCACAGAGCCGCTACGACCTGATCTTCGCGAATGCCGTTCTGCAATGGATTCCCGATCATGCCACCCTGTTCGCCCGGCTGGCGCGTGCCTTGAAGCCGGGCGGTGTGCTCGCGGTCCAGATGCCGAACAATCTGGCCGAGCCTTCGCATGTCGCGATGACAGAGGTGGCGGCCGATGGTCCTTGGGCGCAGCGACTGGCGAGCGCGCGCGAGGCGAGGGCACTGATCGGTTCGTTTTCCGACTATCGCCGCTGGCTCCAGGAGGCCGGCTGCGCCGTCGACATCTGGCAGACGACCTATGTGCATGCGCTGGCAGGGCCCGGCGCGATCGTGGAATGGTTCAAGAGCACGGGGCTCAAGCCCTTTGTCGATCTTTTGTCCGCCGAGGAGCGGACCGCCTTCCTGGACCAGTATCTGAAACGGATCGCTGCAGCCTATCCAGCCGAACCGGATGGCAAGGTGCTGCTTCGGTTCCCGCGCCTGTTCATCGTCGCGACGCGGCAGGGCGCCTAATGCATCGGCCCGAAAAGTGGGATCCACTTTTCGGGCCGATGCAATCGCAAAGAGCTGGATCGCCGATCCGCGTCCGGTCGGGACGCCCGATGACCCAGCGCATTTCCGCGGTTCGCTGAATCGCGGAAATGCTCCAAGTCTTTGTTTTATCGCATTTTCTTCACGCGAGCCGGTGCCCGATTCGCGCGAAAATGCTCTAGTTCAAGCCGCTTTCGGCCAGGAACTGGCGCGCAACCTCCTCGATCGGGGTCTTGTCGACATCGACCTTGGCGTTGAGGCCCTGCAGGACTTCGTCGGAAAGCTTGCCGGAGAGCGCATTGAGCGTCGCTTCGAGGGCCGGATTGGCCTTGAGGATCTCGGCGCGCACCACCGGGACGGCGGCATAGTTCGGGAAGAACTCCTTGTCGTCGGCGAGCACGCGGAACTTGAAGGCCTGGATGCGCCCATCGGTGGCGAAGACGAGCGCGACGTCGACCTGGGAGTCGCGGAGAGCCTGGTAGGTCAGGCCGGAATCCATCGATTTCAGATTGGCGCGCCCGGCCTTGAAGCCATAGGTCGTCTGGAGGCCCGGCAGGCCGTCGGGACGCCCGGAGAATTCGGCGTTGATGGCGATGCTCAGCGGCTTCTTGGCGTTGAAGGCGGCGGCGAGATCCGAGAGCGTCTTGACCGAAGCCGTCTTGGGATCATCGGAACGGACGGCGAGTGCATAGGTGTTGTTGGCGCTCGAAGGCTGAAGCCAGACCAGGCCGAGCTTGGCATCGAGTTCCTTGACGCGCTCATAGGTATCCTTGGCGCTCAGGCGGTCCTTGATCTTGTTGTAGGTGACGAGCGAGGTGCCGGTATACTCCCAGTAGACGTCGACCTGGCCGCTGATCTGGGCGTCGCGCAGGACTTGCGAGCCGATGCCGTCGCGCTTGTCGACCTCCAATCCCTTCTTCTTGAGCAGTTGCGTGGTGATCTCCGCGAGCAGCAATTGCTCGGTATAGTTCTTGCCACCGACGACGATGGGCTTGGCCTGCACGGGCATCGCCCAGAGGGCCGCGAGCGCGGCCATGGCGAACATGCGCGACGAAAGCTTCATGCCAGGTCTCCTTGAAGCTACTGCGGGAAAAGGCCGGAGGGTCAGCGCAGCGGGTTGACCCCTCGGGGGATGGTCCAGAACTGGAGCTGGGCCATGATGAAATCGATCAGCACCGCCAGCAGGGCGGTGGGGATAGCGCCGGCGAGCATGGTGCCGAACTCGTTGAGCGCGATGCCGGTGAAGATCAGTTCGCCGAGCCCGCCGCCGCCGATCAGGAAGGCCAGCGGCACGGTGCCGACATTGATCGCCAGCGCGGTGCGGATGCCGGTGTAGATCACGAACAGGCTGTTGGGCAGCTCGACCTGGAACAGCGTATGGCGCGCCGAAAGGCCCATGCCGCGCGCCGCCTCGAGCAGATGCGGCGGCACGGCGCGCAGGCCCGCCATCGTGTTGCTGACGATCGGCAGCAGGGAGGCGACGAACAGCGCGAAGATCGCCGAGCCGTTGCCGATGCCGAGCAGGCTCATCGCCAGGGCCAGGACGGCGAGCGTCGGAATCGTCGCCCCGACATTGAGAAGCTGAAGCGCCATGTCGCCGAGCCGGCGAAAGCGCGGCCGGGTGAGGAGAACGCCGAGCGGCACGCCGAACAGGATCGCGGCGCCGCCCGACATGGCGACCAGCTCGATATGCTGCCAGCCGAGAAAGGCGATGTCGTCCCACTTCTCGATGAGGCCCGGCAGAAGGCCGCCCGCCCAGGCCCATGCTCCGAGCAGGAAGACGGCGAGATGGACTCCATTGCGGCGCAGCCGGGTCAGCATGGGCAGCACCCCGTCAGCCATCCCGGTAAGTCTCCGAGAGCAGACGCGTCATGCCGCGCAGGGTGACATAGCCGACGAACATGCCGTCCTCGTCGACACAGGCGAGCCAGGAGACGTCATGGCGGAACATCGTCGAGACCGCGGTCCGCAGATCCTCATGCGGCCTGATCGTCGTCGGCAGGGTCTCATGGTTCTCGCCGACCATGCCGCTGGCGCCGCGCGCCGCCTGGAGCGAGACATAGCCGCGTGCCCGACCGCGCGGCCCGACCATCACGATCGCCTGGTGTCCGTGCCGCTCCATCGTCGAAGCCGCCTGGCTCAGATCGTCCGTGGCTTTGACGCGCGGCGGATCCGACAGCATGGCGTCGCGCACCGTCAGCAATTGCAGGCGCTTCAGCGTCCGGTCGCCGCCGACGAAATCGGAGACGAAGCTGCTCGCCGGATGGGCGAGGATGTTGTCCGGCGTATCGTACTGGACCAGCCTGCCATCCTTGAAGATCGCGATCCGGTCGGCCATCTTCACGGCCTCGTCGATATCGTGGCTGACGAACAGGATGGTCTTGCGGATCTGCGCCTGCATCTTCAGGAACTCGTCCTGGATGATCACGCGGTTGATCGGGTCGATGGCGCCGAAAGGCTCGTCCATCAGCAGGACCGGCGGATCGGCGGCGATGGCGCGCAGCACGCCGATGCGCTGCTGCTGGCCGCCCGAAAGCTCCCGCGGATAGCGGTGCAGGAAGGCGCCGGGCTCGAGCGCGACCATGTCGAGCAGTTCGGCCGCCCGCTCGCGCGATTTGCGTCGGTCCCAGCCGAGAATGTCGGGGACGATGCAGATATTGTCCTCGACGGTCTTGTTGGGGAACAGGCCGATCTGCTGGATGACGTAGCCGATGCTGCGCCGCAATTGCGTGACGTCGCAATCGGCCGTGCTCTTTCCGTCGATGAGGATGTCGCCGGAACTCGGCTCGATCAGCCGGTTGACCATCTTCATCGTCGTCGTCTTGCCGCAGCCCGAGGGGCCGAGCAGGACGCAGATCTCGCCCGCGGGAACCTCCAGCGAAACGCGGTCCACGGCCGGCATGGTGCTTCCGGCGAAGGTCTTGCTGACCTGGTGCAGTCTGATCATCTGGTCCTCAGTCCCGGAGAGGTGAGCTTCCGCTGCAGCCACAGCAGGGCGAGGTCGGCGACGATGGCGAGCAGGCTGACGGCGAGGGCTCCGGTGATGAGCTGGCGCGGATCGGTCTGGCTGATGCCCCGCGAAATGAAGGTTCCGAGTCCGCCGGCGCCGATATAGGCGGCGATCGCGGTCACGCCGATATTCATTACCACCGCGAGCCGCACCCCGGTCATGATCACTGGCAGTGCGAGCGGCAGCTCGACCTCCCGCAAGCGCTGGCCTCTGGTCAAGCCCATGCCTCGCGCAGCTTCTCGCAGGGCCGGATCAAGATTGCGGATCGCGGCGTATGTATTCCGGATAATCGGCAGCTGCGAGTAGAGTAATACCGCAATCACCGCCGGAAGGTAGCCGATCCCGTGGCCGACCAGCGACAGGACCGGGATCATCATCCCGAACAATGCGATCGACGGGATGGTGATCACCATCGACGCCACATAGAGCACGGCGTCCGCCACGCGTCGGTTCTGGCTGATCGCCACGCCGATCGGCACGCCGGTCAGAATGGCCAGCGCAACCGCGACCCCGACGATGGCAACGTGTTCGCCAGTCCGGGTGACGATGAGCCCCCAGTTCGAAATGATGTAATTGAGAATGTCCATTGCGTTGATGCGGCTTTTAGAGCAGGATATCCGGGCTTGGCAACCCATTTTTGAGAATTTTTTATGATAATATGACAGTTGTTCCTAATGATATCTATTCTCTGATTCTATTTAGTTTGAAATATTTATTTCTCTTATGACGAATGCATACTTTGTATATCTCAAATTAAATTTTAGAATTTAGCAAATTAACTCTTTACCGAAACCTTGTAGCTTTTCATGTGTGGCGCAATCTGGTGTCGAGCGTCGTGAAAAGCCGTGAATGAAGAGGATGTTTCATGTGTGGCTTCGTGTGCCTGTGGGAGATCGATGACCAGGACGGGACGCTGATCGAGGCAATGCTCTCGCGCCTTGGGCATCGCGGTCCCGATGCGACCGAGGTCGCCGAGCTGAGTGGGACGCCGGCCGTGATGGGCCATTGCCGGCTCTCGATCATCGGAGCCGAGAACGGCCGACAGCCCATTCGGGCCGGTGCGGAAATGCTGGTCGCCAACGGAGAAATCTATAATCATGAGGATCTGAGAGCGATCCTCGGCGCCGAGATCTTCGATACGGCAAGCGACAGCGAAACTATTCTTCACTTGTTCCGCACCGGTTCGCAGCGCTGGGTCAGCCGGCTCGACGGCATGTTCGCCTTCGTGCTGGCGACGCCGGACCGGATCATCGCGGCGCGCGATCCTCTCGGGATCAAGCCGCTCTACATGGCGCGCCGCGGCAAGGGCCTGGCGTTCGCCTCCGAACTCAAGGCCTTCGACGGCCTCGGTTTCGAGGAGATCAGCGCGCTGCCGCCCGGCGCGCTCTTCGACAGCCGCGGTGGCCTGAGGCAATGGTATCGCGTCCCGTCGGGAGCGGCAAAAGCCGAGCCGGAGCTCGACGTCGACGCGGTGGCGGGTGAATTGCGCCTAAGCCTGGAAGAGGCGGTGGCGAAATGGATGGTCGCCGATGTCGAGGTCGGCTCGTTCCTGTCCGGAGGGCTCGACAGCTCCATCATCGCGGCGCTCGCGCAGAAGGTCAGGGTCAATGCGGGGCAGGGGCCGCTCAAGACTTTCGCTGTCGGCACGGCCGGCTCCTCCGACCTGATCGCGGCGCGGCGCGTGGCGGAGCATATCGGCACGGAGCACCATGAGTTCACCTTCACGGCGCAGGACATCGCCGACAACCTGCCGCATGTGATCTATCATCTCGAAAGCGCCGATGCCGACCTCGTCCGCAGCGCCATCCCGACGCTGTTCGCGGCCAGGCTGGCGCGTGCCCATGTCAAGGCCGTGCTGACCGGCGAGGGAGCCGACGAGCTCTTCGCGGGCTACACCTACCACCATGACTATGTCGACCAGCCGCGCGCCCTCGCGGACGAGCTGACGCGCAGTCTTTGCGCCATGCACAACATCAACCTGCAGCGAGTCGATCGCATGACCATGGCGGAGTCGCTGGAAGCGCGGACCCCGTTCCTGGACCGCGAGCTGATCGCCTTCGCCCAATCCATCCCGGCACAGCTCAAGCTACGCCGGACCGATCCGGCGATTACGGAGGCGACCGGGCCGACGACCGAGAAATGGCTGCTGCGCAAGGCCTGCGCCGACCTGCTGCCGGTCGATCTCGTCTGGCGCAAGAAGGCGCAGTTCGACGAGGGCTCGGGGACCGTGGAGGCGCTGCAGCAGGCGCTGCGGATCCTGACGGGCGGCAGGGGCGAGATCGGGCGGCAGCGTGAGAGCGCATTGTATCGCGAGATCCTGCGCCGCCGCTTCAAGGATCCCGGCATGATCCTGAGCCAGGCCGGGCAATGGAACGCCAACCGCATCGCCGCCTGACCTTGGCGCCGGACGCAGGGCGGCCTTTCGAAGGCTGAGCAAGGCATCGGATCGAGCCGTTCAGCGGCAGGATCCGTGTCCGCCGCGGCACGCCGCGAAGGCGCGGCGCGGGTGGATGTTCCGCGTGGCGCCGTCGCGCGGACGACCCGGCGCAATCGCGCCATCGGGCTCCGAGATGGTTCGCCTGGCCGCTCGAGCATCGGACCGAAAAGTGGCCTCCACTTTTCGGAAAACTCCGATGCGATAGCACTGAGATAGATCACCGTGACCGCGTCCGAACGGACGCGCGGCGATCTCGAGCATTTTGGAGCGCAGCGGGTACCGGCCCACGTGAAGAAAGTGCGATGAAACAAGGAGATTGGGCATTCCCGCGATTCAGCGAACCCCGGAAATGCCCTGAGGTTTCGCGCATTGCTTGGTCTCTGCCAAAAAGCCTGAAAGATTGCATCGAATGCCGCCTGCAAAAAGGAGTTGCATTTCCTTGCAGTCCGGAAGAATGTGAGAGGGGTTGCAACTTAAGGTTGATATTCCGGCAGTAAACGCCTCTCTTGAAAAGCTTCGCCAATAATGAAGGAGCCTGCTCAAGGAACTTCGTCGCGAAGGAATGGGGTCATGGCGGCCCGGTTTGCGCGAGACGGCTCGAGACAATCAACGTTCGATCTGAAGCACTATACAGCCACCGCGTAACCGACGGCATGATCCGGGGAGATCACCGATGGAGACGAAGGATAAAGGGCGCCTCAAAGCAGCAACGGTACTTACGGATTCGGAATTCTCACGGCGCCTTTCCGCTGAAATCGGTCCGCTCGCCCCGAACCTGCTGCTGATCCCGCGCGACGGCGCGGATGTGACGAAGCTGCCGTTCGATTGGCCGAGCGCCAGAAAATACTATGCGGAATACTGTCCCCGCGGTGGCGGAAACGACTGCCCCGATCACGAATTTCCCTTGGATTGCACGCATTTCGTCGCTCACGGCCTGTCGAAGAGCAAAATCCTCGTCAACCTCCCGAGCACGACCTGCGCCAATGGTGTCTGCATACGCGTGACGGAACTTGCTGCCGCGTTCAAGAACGCCGCCGGCAAGTACTCGAACGTCAAGCCCATCACTGATCTCAGCAAAACGAAAGAAGGCGATTTCTGCTTCGTCGTCAGCTGGTTCGGCCTGTCGAAGGATCATGTGATGGTTCTGGCCGGCCCCGTCAGCGCCTCCGGCGGCAAGGTCTGGGGGCATACCAATCATCGCTGCGGAGAACCGGTCGACCTCAGCGACCAGAGCCTCGTGGTCTATCGGATCGAATAGCCGCTTCCGTGCCGAGGAAACCGGGCCGGTCCAATGCGAGGCCGCGCCACAGACATGACGTGTTGCGCCTGAGCTGAAGCAAGAGCGCCGATCCGAGCGGCGCCAGCAGAAGATGGGGGGGCTGCCTGCGATGGTTCTCGCGTTCAAACTCCATGGCGATTTCCATTGGCCGCCCACACCGGAGCCGGCGCTGCAGCCGACGACGAAACCCGGCACGATCGAGGTCCACTACGCGCAAAGGGGCGGAAACAACCTCCATGCGTTCCTGCGCTGGGTTCCGCGGGGCGTCCCGGATACGGCCGTCGAACTTCCGACGGAGAACATCTATCGCATTTCCGATGCGGCCCAATGGTTCGTCGACCACCAGGAGCAGGCCGCGTCGCTCTGGATCGATAACGAAGTATCGGCGAAGAATATCTTGAAGGTCGCGTTCCGCGGTGCCTTCCTGATCGACCAGTACGAAACAGACGCGGCAGGCAAGCCGAGGCTCGACCTGCGCTTGCCTTTGGTCACGGCCTGCGCCTATCGGAAGAACAAGACAGTCTATAGCGAACTCGTCGTCGCGCGTGTTTCGGGCAGCGCGATCTTTCGCTTCAATCTCCATCTGCCCCTGCCGGTGCGCCGCACCACTTTGCCGGCCGGCCGGAACCACAACCCCGCCTCGTTTCCCTTCTGCGTCGTCTATCCGACACGCCGGCCTGCGGAGAAAATCCTCGACTTCACCACCCTGGTCGGCGGCTGGATCGGCGCCGGCGACGGCCAAACCTCGTTCGTCTTCGATGGCAGCCATTTGCCGAAGCGGCGACGACTGGGCCAGTTCGGCTTCGCCGCCCTGGCGGCGGGCGTAGGCAAGGGCTTCGCGGCCTATGAAGGAAACCAGTATCTCGGCGGATCGAAAGTCGATCCTTTTCACTTCTGGCCGCAGCACAGCGAGGCGTTCGTTCACGACGTGCTGTCGCGCAGCGGGTTCGCCGTGCCGCCGAGCAAGGCTTGGCTCAAGGTGGCTCCCGCGAGCGCCACCGATCTCAGCCTGCGCTTTCGCGCCGAAGCCGGAGGCAAGGGCGAGCTGATCTACCGCATGCGCGTCGTCGCCGCGCCCGACCCGGACAAGCCGGAGAACGAAGACATCAGATCTTTCGGCGGGCTCGCGCTTCGCCTGGTCCCAGAGACCGGTGGCTGGCTGAGAACCGCTGACGCCGTCCATGTCGAATGCACCTTGTCCTGGGAGATTCCGGACGACGTGATCTTCAGGGACCGCGCGCGTGACTGGACGGCGTTTGCGACGGTCAAGCTACTCTGGGACGAAAGAATCGCGCCCGGCTTCGCAGCGCCGCCCCAGAAGGACGGCATTCTCTTCGCCGGCACGCTCGCACAGGCCGCGCACTCCCTCAGCGCGGCGCGCAAGGCTCTGCAGGCGACGGAGGGCGGACAGCCCCAGTCCTTCCTGCCTGACCTCGTCGCCAGGACGAGGCAGACCGTGCGGTTCGCGCTCTATGCGCCCCGCTTCACGGCGCGCTTCCTGAAGGACGGCAACTTCCTTGTCTGGGGAAGACCCGAACGGAGCGGAAAGACCCTGCCGGTCTTCCCGCGTCCGCGCATGTGGCTGAGCCTTGCGAGCGAGGCCGATCTCGTAATGGGTTACGAGACGCCAAAAAGCGTCGGACTGAAACTCGCGCTCAGCGCGGAGCAGCTGAGCTTCTTCACCGATACCGGCATGCGCTGCGACCTCATTCTGTCGCATGATGAGAGCTGGCGGCGGGAGACGGCGAAGGATGTCGCGGATGGCGATCCGTTCTTTGCCTCCTTCGCCCTCGACGTTGCCGGACAAAGGAAGTGGCAGGGGCGCCTGTCGTCGCTGCAATTCAGGCGCTCCCGGGCGGACGGGGAGGAAGGGGACGACGAGACGCCGGTGTCCTGGGTGGGCAAGGAGGCTCACTATCTTCGGGTCGCCGGTCCCGGGGCCCGGTACGGAATGGGCCATGGCGCCGCGCCGATCAGCCTGGCGGCGGGCTATGTCGCGGCCCTGCTGCGCATCATCGTTCCGCTGTCGCGAGTCGAGCCGGTCGCCGTCGACGTCGCCCGGACAGATCGCAGCGGGCGGCCGACTCCGCTTCTGATACCGCTGAACCAGAGCGCGGGCGGTGCAGGCATCGCGTTTCATCTGCAGGTGACCGAACAGATCTCACCGACGCAGGACCGCCTGCTCGAGGTCGACCTGCTGGAAGACGGGACCGATGGTGGCAGCGGCTCCTATGTGCTGCTGTCGCAGGAACCGTTCTCGTTGATGCGCTTCACCCAGCGGCCGCTCGGCGACCGTGGTGATCTCGGCAGCGCGTCGGTCGCCTTCTATTCGAGCGACACGCGCGTCTGGGAGTTCCGGCGCGTCAACGAGCTCTTTCATTACAGGATGGCCTCGCAGGTCGCCGCGGAGAGCGCCGACAAGCCGCGCCGGCTCGAGATCCACGATCTGCCCGACACTCCGCCCGGCACTCCACCCGAGATGCCGCCGCGGCCCTTCGTCAGCGATCTCGACGAAGGCACCGAAAAGCCTGCCCAGTTCCAGAGCGGGCTGAGACGCCGGGCGGTGGAGTTCCGGCTGACGCCGTCGGCCGAAATATGGATCCGTCCGAGCGATGTCGAGCGCGGCTACTTCATGCCGGAATCGTCGAGCCACGAGATCTTCCGGCAGCGCGGCGAATATGGGCTCGGCGCTCCGCTCGCCTTCATCCGGGCCGAATTCCTGTACGGGCTGTCGGTGGGTATCGACGTGGCGAAGGAACGCACCGTCGCGCGCTTCGCCAGAATCGCCGAGATCGAGGCGTTGACCGGCCGGATCGTCGGCAACGCGCGCGAAAGACATGCAGATGCTGCGCTGCGCGACCGTTGGAACGGCCTGTCGCAGGCGCTCGCGCGCCGTCCGGAACGCCTGGAAGTCTGGGCGCGCGATCCCGACGCGACCGTCGACTTCGCCCCGGCGCGCTTCTCGGACGGGGTCAACTTCGCCTTGCGCGCAACGGCGCTGCATCGCGCGCCGCTCAAGGCGCTCGAAGACGAAACGGATTATCCGGAGCTGCCCAAGGGCAGCCAGGGCAGGGCGCCGGCACCCGGCTCGCCGCGTTACCATCCGCAGGGCTTGGGCGGCGGCGCACTCTGGCCGGTCGAGTCGGTCAACCTGTTCAAAGTTCTGCTCGAGCGCCCGGAATCGCGCGGCGGCGCAATCGAGGCGCTCGCTTTCACACCGCTCGGCGGTGACGCGACGCAAAAGGCGGAGTTCCTCAACGGCATCGTCACGATATTGAGCGAGACCCGCAACGGATTCGTCGAACGGCAGAAGGTCGAGGTGCTCGGCCGCATCTGCGCGCTCTGGCACCGGGCCAAGCATGTCGTGGTCTATGAGCGCACGGTCAACGCTTCGGCACAGTTCGCGCCGAAGCGCGCGGAAGACCCGGACGGGACGAGGTCGCGCCGGCCGATCCTGCGCAAGGTCCGTGAGTATATCGAGCTGCTCGAGCCGGAGCGGGCCTATCCGGATTTCGACAATGCGGCTGCGCGCAGCGCCGGTTTCCTCGAACGGGTGCGCTTCAATTCGAGGATCATCAATGTCGACAGCGCCTGGAGCAGCGAGGTTGAGGACTATGGTTGGCAGATTCCGCTGTGGAACCGGCTGAGCGCGCGCGAACGGCCGCAGGTCTATCCGATGCCGGACATCGCTTTCGTCACGGTGGCGGAAGGCGAGGGCGAGAAGCCGGTGGCGGCACAGGAATGCCGCGATCCGGACTTCCTGTTCTTCTTCGCGGATTTCAAGGCGAACACCTCCGACACCGATGCCTGGTCTACCCGCATAGATCTCGATTTTGCCAATATCCCCGCCGCCCAGGCGATGATGAAAGCGCTCGCCCCCGCGCGCCCGCAGAACCCTGCCGATTCCGGCGGCGGCGACCCGCGGCAGGCATCCGTCAGCCGCTTCCTCCCCGGGCTGCGCCGCTTCACCTGGCGACTGGCGCCGGCGGCACAGAAGACTGCGATCAATGCCGGCCGGGCCAGCAAGCCGGTCTATGTCAGTCTCGATTCCGTCACCTTCATGCGCGCCTCGCATGTGGCGGCGAAAGAGAAACCTCTCCACGCGGATCTCGGCAAATTGCTCGCCGGCCTGGCCGAACTGACGCCGGACAAGGAGCCCCCGGCAATCAGGGAGCTGGCCTACTGGGATGCTGCGGGCAATGACAGCAGCGTGCCGGACGGCGCTGCGTTTTCGGGATTGGTCAAGGATCTGCGCGACGCGCTCGCGGCCGAGGACCCGGGCTGGACCGGCACGGCGCTGGCGGCGCTCAAGGCCGAATGGGCGCAACACCCCGGCAGCTATGCGCAGATCGTGGCGGACAATCTCAAGCCGCGCGCCAAGGATGCTCAGGGTTTTCTCGACGGGCTGAAAGGGGCGCTCGGCAGCTTCGCCGACCAGGAAAGCCCCTGCGAGAAGATGAAGTCCGATGCCGTCGGCATGATCCGGCGCAAGCAGATGCTGATTCGCAGTGCGCTCAGCGAGTGGGTGGACGATGCGCGAGCGGTGCTGCCGGACGACTTCGAGTTCACGACCAGGGCGACGCTGATCGAGTCACTGCTCGATCGCAGCACGGCCTATATCGAGCCGCACTTCCGCGAAGTGAGCCAGGATGTCGGCAAGGCCGGGGAAGGCGCCGAGAAGGCGCGCGCCATCATCAGTGATCTCGATTCCGAATTCGCGGCGATGGTCACGCGCGCCCGTCAGCGCGTCGCGGAGTTCGTCGCGGGCTATGATCGCGACAAGCCCTGGTCGGCAGGACGCATCAGGAGCCTTCACGCTGGGTTGCGCGCCTGCACCGGCAATGTCGCGGCCGACATCAGCGCGCTGATCGGCGAGGCACGGCAGCGTTTCGCCTCGGAGCTCGATGATGCGAGCCAGGCGATCGGCGGCTATTTGGCGAAGGCCCTGAGCGAAATCGCACAGCAGCGCGCAGGCGCATTGTCCGATCTCGGCTCGTTCGCCGACAAGCTTGAACTTCACACGGCGCGGGCCGCGCTGGACCGACTCGCGCCTGACGGAAACCCCGGCCAGATCGATACGGCGATCGTCAGGATCAATGACGCAATCGTCAGCGTCAACAATGAGGGCAGGATCGACGCAGCGCTGAAGGGCAAGGTCCTGGCGGCGTTGCAGGCGCTGCGGACCGCCGCGAGCGATGCCAGGACGACGGTATCGAACACGCGCCAGCAGCTCGACAAGATGGAAGCGCAGGGCGACGAGGCCCTGGACCGGGCGGCGGCCACGGTCGCCAGCCTGGCCGAGGCACTGTCATCCGTCGTCACGGCCCTGGCCGGGACGGCCGATGAGGTCATTGTCTTTGCAAAGGAGCTCTCCGATCTGGGCTTCGATGCGATCGCGAATTCGTTCAAGGCGATCTGGCCGGATGTCGAGAGCGAGATCGGCGAACTCGCCGGCTGGGTCGAGACGAGGCTTGCGCCACTCGCAAAGGAGCTGGCGGATCTCGGCAAGCTGCTCGACTTCCTGATCGCGTCGGCGCTCGCGCGCCTCGACGGCGTGCTCGAAGAGCTCCGCGGCGATGTCGACGAGGTCGAAGCCCGGATCACCGCAATCGTCGACGATGTGGCCGGTGCCCTCAAGGCGGCTCAGCTCGCGCTGGCGCCGCAGGGCCTGCTGGCGACCGTGGTGCGCGAAAAGGTGCTGCGTCCGGCGCTCGAAGAGCTGCTCAGATCGCTGACCGAAGCGGATCTCGGAAAGCCCGACGAGGCGCTCGCACGGATCCGCCAGCAGATGCGCGCCTTGGGCGAGGCGATTCAGGAGCCGATCGGCGAGCTCTCGGCCGCGACGCTCGGAGCGCTGGACGAGGTCTCGCTCGCCTGCGGGGCGGCCTTCGAAGGCGTGGACAAGGCCAGATCCTATCTCCAGGCCCTGGCGACCGATGCGGAGAAATATCTCGATACGAAGGCCGAGGAGCTGAAGGCCGCATTCGGTACGGTCACGAAGCGCATCGAGGATGCCATCGGCGGCAGTATCGAGGATTTTGGCAGGAAGGCGGACGCGCTGCTCGCCACGGTGAACGCGCTGGATCATTCGGTGCGCGGCCTGCAGAACGACCTTGCCCGCTCGACCGAAACAGCGCGCATGTATGGCGAGCGCGCCTTCGGCGCAGCGAGCCGGCTCACCACGGGCGGGCCGATGGCGGCCCCGTCCAATGTCCTGAAGCTCTATTCGGCGGTCACCTCGGCGCCCGAGCTCGCCGCCCTCAAGGCCGATATCGACCGTATCCGGTCAGGCTATGACGAGCTTTCGGACATCATCGACACCGCCGAGACGAAGGCGCTGTTCAACCGGCTCGGCGACGAGCTGAAAGCGCTCGGCCTGTCGTTGCCCTTCGACAGGATCGGCGACCGGCTGCTGCCCTCCGACCTGTCCGGGCTCGATATCGGCGCGGTGTTCCGCAATCTCGGCGGCGCCAAGCTCGACGGCCTGTTCAAGGGCTTCAAATTGCCCGCCGGCGTTCGCGAAGCGATCAAGGTCACGCACGACTTCGACAAGGCTCAGGCGCGCGCCTGGGTGCAGCTCGACATCAACGCGCCCATGCCGGGGCGCCGCAGCCTGTTCTCGGTCGGCCCGTTCAGCGCCGATTTCGTCGACATGGTGCTTACCGGCCGGGTGCGGCTGGAAGCCTCCAAGGACGAGGATCGGCCGACGGAAAGCGGCTTCGGCCGCATCGACACCAGCATCGACATCGTCGTCGGCGGCCAGTCGATGCTGCGCTTCGACAAGTTCGCGCTCGCCTTCACGCGCGAGAAGGGGCTCGAGATCGAGTTCGATCCGAAGAACATCCGGCTCAATCCGAGCTTCAAATTCATCCAGGACTTCCTCTCGACCCTCTTCCCGGATGAGATCGGTGGGCTGAAGCTCGTCAAGCGCGATGGCGTCCCGATCGGGATCGAGCACGAATTTGCGATCCCGCCGCTCGCTCTGAACTTCGGCACCAGCGGCATCTCGAACCTCTCGATCGAGAACCGCTTCAAGCTGCTCGCCTATCCGGACTTCATGCTCGCCGACCGTTTCAACCTGTCGACGGTGGAGCGGCCCTTCATCTTCTCGATCTTCATCATCGGCGGCACTGGCTACATCCAGGTCGAAGCCGAGTACCGGCCCTTCGACTCCGAGCTGATGGTCGCGGTCGAGGCCGGCGCGGGCGGGTCGGCCTCTCTCGCCTTCGCCGTCGGCCCGTTCTCCGGCCAGGTCTTCATCACGCTTTCCGGAGTGCTGAGCTACCGCAAGGTAATCGGCCGTCCCGGCGGCGGGCTCTCGATCGCCTTGGTGCTGGTGATCGCCGGCCACGTCAATGTCGCCGGCATCGCCACGGTCGGCATCGTGCTGATACTGCGGATGACCTATCGCGACTCCGGCCAGATCGACGCCGACGGCACGCTTTCCGTGACCATCCGCATTTCGAGGTTCTTCAAGATCACGGCGCGCGCCGGCGTCCGATACAAGCTGCGCGACGGCAAGGCCGAGACCGCCACGAGCCTGGAGGTCAGCGCCGCCGGGGCGGCCGCCGAACCGGGGTTCCTCAAGCAAGCCAGGAAATTGCAGGGAGCGAGGAGCTGAGCCATGGCCTTGCAAGACCCCGTCCTCCATTGCCTGCTGGATCGCGAGCCGGCCTCGTTCCACCCCGCCAGCGCCGAGAAGCCGATCGTCTTCGCGGTCAATCTCAGCCTTGAATACCCGTCTGATTCCGGAGCGGCCGCGCCGATCGATGAGGAGGAGGTCGTGGCGCGGGACCTCTTCGACAGATTTCTGCAGGCCGTGCAGCAGGTCCGGTTCCATGTCTGGAAATACGTCACCGGCCAGGGGCTGGCATGGGTCGGCAAGGTCGACGACCAGATTTCCGAGACCTCGCTCGGTGCGGCTGGGGAGCTCCTGGCATGGCTCGACAAGGAAGGGCGACCAGCCTCGACCTCCTCGTCGCGGTACTGGTCGACCAGCGCAGCCGCCAACACGCAAGAGCCGACGGAGATCACCATCCAGGCTGCCGGAGCCGCCGACCGGCTGCGGGCGGCGCAGTCGTGGAACGCGCCGATCGCCCACAAATTCGGGCTGACGCATCTGCTGCGCCCGGCGAGCAAGGGGCTCGGGCACTATCTGGTGCTGCCCTATTTCGCCGACCCGGGCGAGCATCCGGAGGTGCCGACGACCGCTGGCACCATCGCCGATCCAAACTGGGATGTCAGCTATGACCCGCTCGGCGGACTCGGCAGGGTCATTTGCAGGACCGAGCTGCTGAGCGAGGCGACCCTGCCGCTCGACCTGCCCGGGGACGTCGACGACATCATCGGCCCAGAGGGCTTTCTCAAGGTCGATTGCGACGCCGTCAATCTGTGGCGCGTCGTGCGCTGGTTCGAGGAACGGGCCGCCACGTTGCTGGCGGTCGGCCCTGCGCTGGCTTCGTCTGCCGGCGAGGTGGACAGGCCGTACGAAGCGTTGTTCGAGCCAAGTTCAGTTCCGGCCGAGCCAGGAACACCGTCGCCGATCGCCGTCTGGGCCGCCGCCGCCGGGCTCTGCGCCGCGCTCGACACCCTCCTCATCGGTCTCCTGAAACCTGCATCCGGCGGTGACAGCGAGGGGCCGATCCTCGCGCCATTGGTCACGGCGCTGCTCGAAGAGCTCGAACGGCCGGGGTTTCAAGACGCCCATAAGCTCACACCAGAGAATTTGCGCGCTCCGCTCGTGACCGGCGCGCTGCGCGATACGTTGCGGCACAGTCCGCTTGCGCAGCGCAATGCCGATCGCGCGCAGCTTGCCGCAGCCCTGCGCCATGTGCACGGCATCGGCAAGCCCGGATCCGATGCCTCGCCTGAAGCAGGCTATGTCGAGACCTTGCTGCGCATTTATGAGGGCGCGCCGGGACCGGTGCTCGACCCCGCCCGGCTCTCGGTCACCGAGGAGCAGGGGCTCGCGATGCTGATGCGGGGCCTCGCCGCTGCGGAACAGCGTCTGCAGGACGAAGCGGGGCTGGAAGCGGCGACATTGCGGCTGATCGAGACCAGTGCACCGGCGTTCAACGGACCGCCGGCGCGGCTGATCGCCGAAAACTATGCGGAGGCGATCGGGCGACCCGGCGACGAGGCACTCATCGGTGCTATCGAGAGCAATGTGGTCCCGTCGGCCTGGGCTGCCTTCCGAACCCTGCTCGACGGCGCTTTCAACGGTGCCGAGGCGGCCAGGCGTGCTGCCGGCAGCGAGTTCCTCAAACTGGTGCTGGAGCGGCTGGACGGCACGGAGCGAAGCAGATCGACGCAATTTCGCGAGCTCGCCAGGGACGCCGACTATTTCGGCAGGCGTCTGCTCGGCGAGGACGGCGTTGCGGCAGGGCTGGGATGTTTCGCCACGTTGATCGAGGCGCTGCCGACGCCGGCGTTTCCGGGAACGTCCGAGGACAGGCGGCTGGTCCACACGCATCTCGCGCGAGCCTATGCTGCGTCGATCGCGGGGCTCGACCGCCTCCTCGATCCGCTGGCGCATTTCATCCCTGAGAATGCGCCGCAGCCGCTGCCTATCCAGATTGCCGCCGATATGGACGGAGCCCGGGTCGACGTTTTCGCGCAGCATCTGAACGGCATCGGCGTCTGCCTGCGGCGCATCGACAGCCCCGATGACAGCAAGAACCCCTGGGCACATGCCAATCTGGCCGAGCTGACCTGGCCGCACGATCCTGACAAGCCCGCATCCGTCACGACCGTTGAAGCTGCGATCCATCCGATGCTGCCGGCGGTGAGCGACGGCCGGGCCCCGATGTTCATCGACTTTCAGGGCTTTCCCTTCGCCAGCAGCGAGCTCCTGGAAACGCGGCTTCCGAACGGTACCGCGGAAGGAGAACGCAGCTACACGCCGTTCTATCGCCACGGCTCCTCCACGGCGCCCGGTTTCGCCAGGGTCCCACGTCTCGCCTATGGGCGTTGGGTCGAGAGCCTGTCCTTCGTCACGACCAATGCCGGTACCTTGCCGCTCATTCTGCAGCACTCGGCCGCGCAGCCTTGGATGCCGAAGCACGAGCTGCAGGCGCCGGGCGAGACGACGCAGGGCGCGCTGATCGCACGAGTCCCTTACAGCCGTCGTACCGCGATCGGCCAGACGGCGGTGGAGGAGAGGCGCGAGAACGGAAAGCTCCTGCGCATCGGTGCTCCGCTCGCCGCGGTCGTGCCGCTCGCCGCCGACTATCCGCGCATCGGACTTTACGCCGAACAATCCGCCGATGGCGCGCGCGATCTGTTTCGCGAATCCGACGGACGCGGGGCCCTGGTGATCGGCAGCGCCATCGCCTCGCACATGACGAACAGCTGGCAGCTCGCCGATATCCGCTGGATCGGCGCGCCCTCCGCGCTCGAGTTGCGCTTCTTCGATGGCCCGGCCGCGCACCCGGACCATCCCGGCATCGCCAATGTCAGCTTCGAGCAGTTGGGCGCGGCCAATGAGGGCAAGTCGAACGCTGTCGATCTCGCAGCGGTGGACGCGATCGAGATCAGTTCCAGTGCGACGCGCAGCGACCCGTATGATGCCGCCAGCCCGCTCGACGTGGTGCTGACGGTGAGCTGCGGCGGTGTCAAGGAAAGGCGCACGTTCCAGAGCCGGTCCGACACGCTGCGGCTGCGCCTCGTGTTGAAAGCCGCCGGCGAGTCGGCCGCGATGAGCTTCACGGATACGGGGGCCCGCGCGCCGGACGGAGTGGATGCACCGCTGCTGCTTCTAGCCCCGGAAAAGGGTGGCTGGAATGGCGGGCTGAGCGACGAGGTCACCGTCACGCTGCATACGCCGCGGATCGGCTATCTCGATTTCGACCGTTGGCTCGGCAATGCCGATCTGCGCAAGCGGATCTTCAAGGATGACGCCATCGCCCGGTGCTTCGAGGGCGCGCTGCTCGCCGCCTATCTGATGCGTCACCAGGATGAGAGCCTCGCGGCCGCGCTCGACCGGCTGCCCGATCCGGCCGTGGAGCAGATGCGGATCGAGCTCGTCCTGCTCGATCAGCTCGCCGGTACGCCGGCGAAGCCCGGCAGCGTGACCTTCGACGTCTCGGCGGTGCTGGGCAGGATCGCCAAGGCGCTGAAGGACAACATGTTCTGGACGCCCGAGCGTCTGCGCTCCGAGATCTTCAACCCGATCGCGCAGGCATTCTGTTGCACGGTCACGCTCGGTCCGGGCTCTTCGCTGAGCCTTGCAGGCAAAGCCAGCGATTTCAGGGCGACCATCCCGGCCGGCCATGTCGCGCGCCTGTCTGTCGACGCGCTCGTCCCGGCCGAGCACTTCGCTGGGCAGGTCATTCATCCGCCCGTGTTCGACTCCGGCCTTCTGCAATTCACGACACGCGCCATCGCCGGCAAGTACCTCGCTTTCCCGGCCGCGGCGGTTCGGGTCGAGACGATGCTGGCCTTCACGCCCGCGCAGCAGGACAAGGAGGCTCGGAACCGGCTCGCCGCCGAGATGATCACGGTTCAGCCGATCCGCAGCTCCCGCCGCTATGAGATCGTCACCAGGGACCAACTGCCGAAAGGTCCATCGCACGCCGAGCGGACGCGCTTCTGGCGACTGATCGGCGAAATCGACGTGACGTCGCAGCGCTGGCGCCCGAGCGGGCGCCCGATCTATCATCACATCAACCCGAGAGATTTTCGCGAGGACTGCCAGAAGGTGGACGCCCCGCTCGACCCGGCCGTGGAGCTCCGGCTCGATCAGGCTGGTCGGCTGGCTCGTTTCGAGGGTGAGGCGTTTTTCGACCGCTCGAATCTCGACGCTCAGAGCGTCACCCAGAAGCTGCTGCCCTTGCCCTCGCGCACGGTGCTGCAACCGCATTTCTGGGACCAGCCTTCCGCCACCTATTTCCGTCATCGCTTCACCCTGCGCTCGCGCTATGCCGGCGCCTTGCGGGCTGGCCGCGAGCTCAGTTCCTGGTCGGCGGAGGAGGCGAGGCCGGAGACAGGCTGGACGATGCGCGTCGCAATGCTCGCCGACCAGTCGCGCATCATGCTGACCCGGCCGCAACTGCGCGCGCTGATCCCCCTGACGTCGGCGCCGGGCGGCGGGGCCGACAGGCATCCCGGGCCGCCGGTGATCGGCGTGCTGCAGGAGCCGCCTTTCGCCCGCGGCGGGCTCGCCGATCGGATCGCTTCGGAGATCAAGACCGGCTTCGGCTACGGCTTTGAAGCGCTCCCACAATCGGGCTCGGGCAAGCAGGTCGCAACCGTCGAGATCCTCGACGCGCGCAAGGAGATCGGACCGACCCCCTATCTGGACTACCGCCCCATGGACAAGACGCGGGCGCTCGGCATGACGCTGATGGCCGAAGGCCCGGTCGGCCTGACCTTCGACCATGCCAACGCCACGGCGCCGGCCTTCCCGAACAGCCTCGTCATGCTCTCGCCACGCGATATCGGCGATGCGGACTCCAACGCCGTTTCGCTCGAGGAGCACTTCCTCGGCGTTTCGCTACGCCGTCACCTCGATCCGGCATGGACGACGGAAGAGACCGTTGCGCCCATCGGCCTCGACGCCGAGCGCGGCTGGTGGATCGAGCTGGATCTGCAGAAAGGGATGCCCGAAAAGCTGCTGCGATACGGCGCCGACGGGGCCGAAGCGGATCTGCTGCTGAGCGCTGAAGCCGGTGGCGCCCTCGTCTTGCACACCCTCAAGCTCGCCGTCGACGGCCATGTCGCGGGAGCCAAGGACAAGCATGTCGACATCGCACGCTTGCCGTCGATCCAGAAGGGCTCGCCGGAGGAACGCGATTTCGCGAAGCTCGCCGTTCTGCACCAGCCGGTCTCCGCCGGACGCTATTCGCTTTCCGTATTCGCGGTTCCGACAGCGAACTGGGTCGACACAGCCGCCGGCCGCAGCAGTGCGCCGCTTATGCTGGCAAGCTTCGAATGGTCGTCGCCCGCCAAGGACAAGGGCAAGGGCAAGAAGGAGCAGCCGGTCGCCATCACTTTGACGGCAGTGGAAAGCGCTACTGCCCGTGCCGCGATGGCGAGCTTGCCGACCTTCCTGGCCTGGACACGGACCAGCCGCGATTTCGACTTCGTGCATGTCGCCGAGCAGAAGCTGCCGGGCGGTTCGGGCGATCAGAATGACTTTGCCGCGGAACCGGTGCCGACAACGGATCTCGTCGCCATGCTCACGGCGAACCACGAGAAGATCCAGCTGATGCGCAGCGGCAGCAATGGCCAGCCCGCCTGGCTGATCTCGTCAACCCTCCTCAGCCCGTTTCCGCTCCACGTCCATCGCCATCTTGCGGCGCTCACCACCCGCTATCTCGACGAGCCGGGGCGGCCGGTCGAGACTTTCTGCCGTTCGGCGCTGCTCGCTGGCGCGGCCAACGCGCTTGTCTTGCCGTCGGGCGCCATCAAATCCCCCTCTGCCGAAGACCGCGTGCGAGTCGTCGAGTTCGAGACG
Organism: Allobosea sp. NPDC055594; assembly: GCF_053618995.1. NCBI lineage: Bacteria > Pseudomonadati > Pseudomonadota > Alphaproteobacteria > Hyphomicrobiales > Alloboseaceae > Allobosea > Allobosea sp. NPDC055594. The sequence continues at coordinate 558,364 of NZ_JBSHIO010000002.1, read as the reverse complement.
CCGGCCGCGATCCTGTGCGGGACCCCGTCGGGGGCGATCCCGCTGACATACCACAAGGCCTATTTCGACCTGACGGGAACCGGCCTCGACACCGACATCAACGGCATGCGGCTCCTGATACGCCTGGTTGGATCGCCAGCGCATCTGCGCCGGTTCACCAGCCTGGAGCTTGAGTTGGCCGATGCGAACAAGAATCTCCGCAAGATCGAGATCCAGCTCGACAACGGCGCGAAGAGCTTCACCAAGGCGCTCGAGCTGCGGGTGGAGGGAGAAAGGATCGTGTCCGTCCAGCAATTGCGATCCGACGGAGAGGCACGCTTGGTTCCGCATGACAACAGCGCCGGCAGCTTTGCAATGCCGACAAAGATCAGAGAGAATTCCGGCTTCTTCATCGGGGTTGAGGCGAAGGGCGGCGCAGGCGAATTCTGGGTCGACATATCGCTGCTGCATCTCCCAGAGGCGCTCTCGGGCGCTTTCGAATTCGACTGGCTGTTTGGCCGGGCGGGCGGGGATGAGCCGGCGGTCGAGGTGACGCCGCAAGCCCTGCGCCAGATGGTCGAGGCGCAGGCGCGTATCGTCGCGGTCTCGCCGCCGATCCCGATCATTTCGCATGATGGGGCGCTGAAGACATAGGCGCGGATCGCATAGGCCGACATCTCGATCGATCCGGCCATGGCGTTCGACGGGGATCGATGCCGTCAGTCCTGTCATGTGGCAGCGTAGGCTGCGGCCACGACAGCGGATGCTGATTTTTGACGAGATCGGGATCGAAAAATCGATCGAACAGTGCTTCAGGGTTTCTTCCGGCCCGCGGTGTTTCCTCGGCATCGCGGTCCTGCTGGCCGCCAAAAGACATGGCTCGGTAGGGACCAACTCAACGGAGCTCATCAGGGCGCAGTGCGAGGCCGAGAATGTCCGGCTCGCAGCAGCTCGGCTATGACGGCGCGAGATCGCCGCAAAGCGCCGCCGAACTGTACGGGTTCCTTGTCGGCGCCAAGGCATGGGCGCTCAATCCGATGCTGTTCCAGCTTGCTCATGCGGCAATCAAAGCGCGGAAGCGCACAACACTGATCAAGCGCATTGTGCATACCCCGGCAAGCAGCCTGGTATCCGCTCGGCTTTTGCTCCTGTTCCGTTCTCGTGAAGGAGGAATAGGTCATGTCGGCGAGGCTGGCCGAGATCGAAGACGATCGTGGCGCGATCGCGTGGGAACGATCGGGCCGGTTGAGAAATATGGAAGCGAGCGGCGGACGTTCCGGGGGCTGCTGCCAAAGCCGTCTCTCGCGGCTTTGTGCGTGGCGTGTTCTCAGGGGCATCGCGCGACACCGGGAGGGATCGGTGATGGCGGAGCAAGCAAAGAAAGAGCAGGCATTCAATAAAGCACCATCTGCGCCGCCTTCATGGCGATTTGAATTCAGATCGCCGCAATGACTCGCGCGTGGGCCGTTTCATTTCGCATGTTCGCGGTTTTACGGGGATTGGGGGAGGTGCGCAGAAATGAGTTCTGATGGCTATTGGGCTGGTGTGTTTATTGCAGCCATGATTCTTATTGCCAAAAATGGAATGTCAGGAATTGCATATTTACTGTTTTTAGCGCCCTTGTCGTGGTTCTACGTCATATGGGCCGTTATCGAAAGAGTGTTCCGTTAAGATGAAAATCTGGCCATATGTTCTCGCAGGCGTTTTCGGGGCGATCGTTGTTCCTTATGTTTTTAAATCAACGAGCAGCGCTTCGGCGATGCATTGCATCAATGTTTCCGATGATCGGAGCTGGAGTTTTCGGAGTTTTGAAAATAAGTGCGACCGGGCAATAACAGCCAGGTTCTGTGACAAGAGCGGTGTCGGCGAAGTCGCGCGAATATTTGGATTCCAGAATGTCGGAGATTGGCGCTGTAAGACCGGAACTTACTATCCGGGTGAGAATATCGCGACTATAAAATGGACAAATGAGCAAAGCTCAGTCGCGTCCATAGCGCTGGCATCCTCCGTATATACGATAATCGCCTGTTTCCAGACGCACAATCCGATACCGGCCGGCGAAGGAAAATTCCACTGCGAGCTATCCAAGTAAGTAAATATAGTCTTCAATAATTTCTGTTGCGGCAGAAGGATGTCGAGGCAGTTCGTCGTATTTTGCTTGGATAGAGTCCGCTGATCTTCACCGGCACGCCTCGTCTCGTCAATCGTCCTCGGCTTCAGGCGCTGTGCTGAGTTGCCGTCCGGGCCTCGATGCGAGGCTTGGCGATGGCCTTGTCGCGGGCTTCGTCATCGGTTTCGACGATCTGCGTCAGGGCTTCGACCAGGAGCGTGAAAGCGCCCGTTCTGGCTATAGGTGAGGTTCGCAAGAGAGGCATCGGAAGGTCTCTCTTGCCGTCAGCGACGATGTGACGGCAGGGCTTGGCGGTTGCGGCCGAGAATGTGCCGCCGCGGCTGCGTTCGGCCCGGCATTGTTCCGGCTGGTGCGTTGCTCGAAAAAGCTCTAGGCCTCGCGCGACATGTATTCTGGCGCCACGAAATCGTCCGGCGGCGAGGCTTGATAGCGCTCGATCACGACGTCGAAGGCCGAGCGAAGATGCTGCTCCAGCGCCTCCGCTGCGCCCGCCGCGTCCCCCGCCAGCAGCCGGCGGAACACCGCGACGTGTTCGCGCGCCATGCTGCGTATCTCTTCCACGCTGGTGCCCTTCTGGAAGGTGTAGTGCGTCGACAGCAGGGGCAGTTGCGAGCGGTAGATTGCCGAGCACATCTCGCTGTTGGGGCTCTTGAGCACCATGTCGAGATGGAGGTCCTGTTCGAGCTCGAGGATCGTCGTCGCGGCCGGGCGGGTTTCGGCATCGACATAGCGCTCGACCCTGCGCAGGGCACGCGTAACGGCGGGGCGGCCGAGGAGGGGGGCTGCGCGCATGAGGGCGGCGGGCTCGAGCAGCCAGCGCATCTCGTAGCGGTTGCGTAGATCGTCCATGGACAGCGGCCCGACATACCAGCGCGAGCCTTCGAGCCGCGCGATATCGAGCCGCTCCAATCGCACCAGGATCTCGTGCGCGATGGTCCGGCTGACGCCGTAGGCGCGCGCCAGCCCGCTCTCGTTGACGGTGAATTTGCCATAGGCGAGGCAGGCGGAAATTTCGCGCTCGACCTCCGGATAGAGCCGTGCGCGGTGGCTGCGCGAGCCGCCGGCGGTGTCGAACCCCTCCGGCAGGACGAGTCCGGCTTCGAGCAGATCGACCCGGTGCAGCTTGCCGGCTCCCTGCCCGACCTGGAAGCCGCGCCGCGCCAGACGGCTGACCAGCCCCGCTTCTTCAAGCTCCCGCAATGCCGCTGCCGCCGGCACGCGACTGGTGCCGAATGCCTTCGCGACGGAAGTCTCGTTCACCACGGTGCCGTCCGGCAGCGTGCCGTCGCGAATGTTGCTCTGGAGTGTGTCGGCGATGAGCCTGTACATCGGCAGGCCGACCAGGGGTTCGCCGACCTTGCCAGCCGGAGACGCCGAAGCTCTCGTCATGCTGCCTGCGCCTTTCAAAGCCGCTCACATCAGTCGATGCGTTCAGGCGGGCTGGGCGAACCGCCTGAACGCCTCTTCGCTTGGTGTCGAACTCGCGCCCGGCCGTTGTGGGCGCCGAAAGGCGCCGGCCTCGACCGCGGCGGGCTCTTCGAACCAGTCCTTGATCCAGGGGATATACTCCAGAATCGTCGAGGCGGGATGCCAGAAGGCGAGGTGGACGTGAACCTGGGACATGTCGCCGGCATGCGGGGCGACCGGCAGGCGCCGGGCATGGGCTGCATCCGCCACTTGAATGTACTCGGTGATGCCCCCGAGGCGGGTCACGTCCGGCTGGACATAATGGATCGCGCCGGCGTCGAGGAAGGCATTGAAGGCGTCGAGGGTGTAGAGCTGCTCGCCGAGCGCAACCGGGATCGTGGTCGCCCGGGCCAGTGCGCCGTGGGAGGCGACGTCGTCGTACCAGAGCGGCTCCTCGAACCAGAGCAAATCATAGGCCTCGGCCCGGGCGCAGAAGCGCATGCAGGTTGGGAGATCCCATTTCCCGTTGCCGTCCACCGCAATGGTAACGCTGTCGCCAACCGCCCTGCGCACCTTCTCGATGCGGGCGAGGTCGGTGTTCGGGTCGGCATGGCCGACCTTGAGCTTGATGCGCCGGAAACCGCCTTTTTCGACGGCGGCGACGCTGCCCGCGACCAATGCGTCGTCCGGAATCGAGAGCCAGCCGATGTCGGTGTTGTAGGCGTCGAGGACCGTACTGGTCGCGCCGCCGAGGACATGCCAGAGCGGCTGCTCCGCCGCCTTCGCCTTGAGATCCCAGAGCGCCACGTCGACCGCCGCAAGGGCGAGCTGGGTGATGCCGGCGCGGCCGATCCACTGCAGTGCCGGCGATCGGGCCAGACGGTGCCAGAGCCGCGTGATTTCGCCGGCGTCCTCGCCGAGCAGCAGCGGTGCATAGCAGTCGCGTATGCAGGCGGTGATCAGCCTGTCCGACGGCAGATGCGCATGAGTTCCGGTGAAACCGTAGCCGGAAAGGCCGGTCTCCGTCTCGATGCGGCAGCCGACCACGCCCCAATGCGAGATCGTATGGGTCGAATCGGAGATCTGCCCGCTCGTGACCGGGATATGCAGGATAAAGGGCTCGACCTTGATGATCTTCATGGTGTGCCTCAGGCGACGCGGAAGCGGAGTGCTTCGCCGGCGCGAAGCCTGCGGATATTCTCGCCGATCATCGCAGTGGTGCCGTCGAAGGCAATTTCTGTCACGCCGGCGATGTGCGGCGTCAGCACGATGCGCGGATGGCCGACGAGGCGGCTGCCTTCGGCCGGAGGCTCCTGGCGTACGGTGTCGAGACCGGCTGCGCGGATGCGCCCCTGATCGAGGGCGCCGATCAAGGCCTCTTCGTCGACGATCGCACCCCGGCCGACATTGATCAGGGAGGCGTTCGGCTTCATCCGGGCGAGGAAGGCGGCATCGACCAGAGCGTCCGACTGGGCGTTGTGGGGCGCCGTCACGACGATGAAGTCCGCTTCCGCGCAGAGGGCGTCGAGCCGGTCTAGCCCGCCGACCCAGGCGAAGCCGTCAGGCGTCGTCTCCGGCGCGGTCCGCTTGACGCCGACGAGCCTCATGTCGAAGGCGCGCAGCCGCTGCGCCACGGCCGAGCCGATGTTTCCGAGGCCGATCAGCCCGGCGCATTTGCCGGCCAGGCCGAGATTGAGGTGCTCGGTCCAGACCCAGCGCCGGGTCTCGATCTTCTCGGCCGACTCGGCAGGCAGGCGCGCGCAGGCCAGGACGAGCATCACTGCGTGCTCGGCCACGGAGGCGGCCATTCCCGAGAACTCCGAGGGCGCGTTGGCGACCTGCACGCCATGGCGCTTGGCGGCGGCGGTGTCGACCTTGTCGTAGCCGACGCCGAACTGGTGGACGAGCTTGATCGCGCTGCCGGCGAGCAACTCCTCGGTGACGGCCATGCCCAGCGGAATCAGCACCTCGCAAGCGCGCGCCGCGGTGTGATCGAGATGGGCGCGGTTCACGATCCGGCAGTCCGGCAGCAGCCGCTCAAGCCGATCGACCAGGGCGTCGGGCCAATCGCCGCACAGCGCGACCTTCACCTCTCGATTAGTCATTGCGCGCTCCTCCCAAAAACGCTTAATGCATACGAAGTTCATTATTCCAAGCCGGGACTCGGCGCAAGAAGTCAATGGGAGGCTGTTGCGGAATGGCTAAGATCGTCGGAGTGCAGGTGCTGCAGGCGGACCTGAAGCCCAAGGTGAAGCGGACCGATGCGGTCCAGAGCTTCGAGCTGCAGGAGACCCCGATCGTTCGTATCCGGGATGCCGACGGCGTGATCGGGACCGGCTACAGCTACACGATCGGCACCGGCGGCTCGTCGGTGATCCACATGCTGAATGACCACCTCGTCCCCGTGCTGCTCGGCCGCGAGGCCGACGACATCGAGGCGATCTGGCGCGACCTGATGTATCGCGTTCATGCAACCACCGTGGGGCCCGTGACCTCGCTCGCGCTTGCGGCAGTCGATACCGCGCTCTGGGACTTGCGCGGGCGCCGGACCGGGCTGCCATTGCACCGCCTGGCCGGCGGCGCCAAGGACCGGATCAAGCTCTACAACACCGAGAATGGCTGGCTGCATCTTGACCAGTCCGAATTGGTCGAGGAGGCGATCCGCGCCAAGGAGGACGGTTTCGGCGCTTCCAAGCTGAAGCTCGGGCGCCCGCACGCGGCCGAAGATGCGCGCCGCATCGCCGCGGTGCGCGAGGCGGTCGGAGCCGAATGGGACATCATGACCGATGCCAACCAAGGGTTCCATATGGACGAGGCGATCCGGCGGGCGAAGGCGTTTGAGCCCTTCGATATCGCTTGGTTCGAGGAGCCTATCCATGCCGATGACGTCGCCGCGCATCGCCGGCTCTGCCAGTCGACCTCGATCCCGATCGCGGTCGGCGAATCGATGTACAGCCTGTCGCAGTTCAAGGACTACATGCAGGCGGGTGCCTGTTCGATCGTGCAGACCGATGTCGCGCGTATCGGCGGCATCACGCCCTGGCTGAAGGTCGCGCATATGGCCGAGGGCTTCAACATCCCGGTTTGTCCGCACTTTCTGATGGAGATCCACCTCGGCCTGTGCTGCGCTGTGCCCAACAGCCGCTGGCTGGAGTTCATCCCGCAGCTCGATCTCGTGACCCATACCGGCATCCGTATCGAGAACGGGGTCGCCTTCCCGTCCGAGCAGCCAGGGCTGGGCATCGACTGGAACTGGGAAGCGCTTGACCGCACGGTGAGCGCAAGGCAGGCCCACGGTAACTGGTGACGATCGCGTCCTTGCGCGAACTGCAGACAATGAAGAAGGCCGGCATCATCGATGCCGGCCTTCTTCATTGGGATCCGGGATAGCCGGCGCGCCGAGCGCTCAGGCCGGCTGGCTGCGACTGCGCAGCCCGGCCACGATCGGCCACAGGATGACGGAGCCGGTCACCAGCGCGAGCGTGCCAGCGATCGGCCGGTCGACAAGGCCGACGAAGCTGCCGCCCGACATGATCATGGAGTTCACGAAGTTCTCCTCGATCATCGGCCCGAGGACGAGCCCGAGAATGGCCGGCGCGAGCGGGATGTCGTTCTCCTCCATGAAGAAGGCGAGCACGCCGAAGCCGAGCATCACCCAGATGTCGAACAGCGAGTTGTTGATCGCGTAGGCTCCCAGGATCGACAGAACCAGGATCACGGGCATGAGCAAATCGCGCGGCGCTTTGAGGATCTTCGCCGAGACCTTGATCAAGGCCCAGCCGAGCGGAAGCATGATCAGATTGGCGAGGATGAAGACGATGAACAGCGCATAGACGTTCTCCGGCGAATTGAGGAAGATCGTCGGGCCCGGATTCATATTCTTCATGAAGAGCACGCCAATGGCGATCGCGGTGATGGAGTCGCCGGGAATCCCGAAGACCAGTGCCGGGATCCAGGCGCCCGATACCGCGCTGTTGTTGGAGGCGCCGGCCTCGATCAGGCCTTCGGGATGGCCCGTGCCGAACTTCTCCGGCTCCTTCGAGAAGCGCTTGCTCATGGCATAGGACAGCCAGGCCGCCATGTCGGCTCCCGCGCCCGGCAGGATCCCGACCGCGGTGCCGAGCGTGCTGCCGCGAAGTATCTGCCAGGGATACTGCTTGGTGAGGAGCCACATGCTGGCGAAGATGCCACCGATCTTCTTCTGCACGATCTCGAGCGACCCCGAGGGGCTGATCATGTGGCGCAGCACCTCGGAGAGGGCGAACATGCCGACGATGACCGGGATCAACGAAATGCCGGCCATCAGGTCGGTGGAGCCGAAGGTCAGCCGCGGCACCGCGCCCGGATTGTTCATGCCCACCATCGCCACGATGAGGCCGAGCAAGAGCGACAGCACGCCCTTGCTCGGGCTGGACGAGCCGATGAATACGGCCGCGCTCAGGCCGAGCAGCGAAATCCAGAAGAACTCGACCGCTCCGAATTTGAGGGCGTAATCGGCGATCGCCGGCGCGGCCGCCATCAGCACGGCGCTCCCGAAGAGGCCGCCCATCACCGAGAAGACGAGGCTGATGCCGAGCGCCTTCTCCGGCTCGCCCTTCAGGCTCATCCGATAGGAATCCTCGACATAGGCCGCCGAGGCGGGCGTACCGGGGATGCGCAGCAGGCAGCCGGGTATATCGCCGGCGAAGATCGCCATCGAGGATGCGGTGACGATGGCGGCCACCGCCGGCACCGCCGGCATGAAGAACGTCAGCGGGACGAGAAGGGCGACCGCCATGGTCGCCGAGAGTCCGGGGATCGCTCCGACCAGGAGGCCATAGGCCGCCGAGGCGATGATGACGAGAAGGACGCTCGGGGCGAGCACCATCTCGAGTGCGGTGAGGTAAGCATCGAGCACGGGGTCACCAGCGGATCGGTTCGAGCAGGCCCCAGGGCAACTGCACCCTCAGGCCGAGATGGAACAGGCTGTGCATGAGCAGTGCGGCGCCGACGGCGACAGCGAGGGCCAGTTGCCAGCGCACCCCGAGCGAAAGGAACAGCGCCAGCAGCAGCAATGAGACTGTCGGCAGGAAGCCGAGCGTGCCGACGCAGAGCACATAGAAGGCCACGCCGGCCGGGATCGCGGCGAAGCGCAGCAGGAACACCGGATTGCGGGTCCAGGGCTGGAGGCTGATGAGCGGCGCCGCGCGCTGGCGGCCACCCTCGACGACCAGTGCGACTGCGGTCACGCCGAGCAGAACGGCCAGAAGCAGCGGAAAAAAGCCCGGGCCGTAGATCTGCTTGCTGGGATTGGGCAGTTGTATCCCGGCGATCCCCAGGCACAGCGCCGCAAATGCGGCGATGATTCCGAGGCCTAGATTATTCACCTTCATCGCACACTCCGCGCGGCGGCGGGCCGCGCCGGCGATCGGACCGGCGCGGCCGAGATCGGGTTCAATCGCGCTGTCGGATGCCGATCGCCTTCATGACGTCGCCGGTCTGCGTGAAGTCCTTATCGAGATAGGCGGCGAAATCGTCACCGGCGGCCCAGACCAGGCCGAAGCCGCGGCCCTTCATCGTCTTGGTGAAGTTCTCGGATTCATAGACTTTCTTCAGGCTGCTCGTCAGCCGCTCACGGACATCCGCAGGCAGCTTGGGAGGGGCGACGATGCCGCGCCAGGCGCCCGCGCTGTAATTGGCGCCGAGTGCCTCGTTCGCCGTCGGCACGTTCGGAAAGGCTGCGGTGCGCTCGTTGCCGATGGTCGCGAGCGCGCGCACTTTGCCGGCTTCGACCATCGAGGCACCCTCGGGCAGCGAGGAGGCAACGATATGGACGCCGCCGGCGGCCAGTTGCTGGAAGCCGGGCGCGGCGCCTTGCGTCGGGACGAGCGTCACCTTGTTGGGGTCGATGCCAATCGAGTGCAGCAGCCCGCCGAAGGCGAGATGGGCGGCGCCGCCGATCGGCACTCCCGACATCTTGTAGGTGCCGGGCTGGCCGGCGCGGATCGCCTCGACGACCTCCTTCGCCGCTTTCCATTGCGAGGTCGCATTCACGTGAATGGCGCTCGGGTCGAAGTTCACCAGCGCGATCGGCGTGAAATTCTTCCAGGTGATGTCGCCGGTGGCGCCCCAGTAATAGGTCGAGAGTTCGGTCGTCGCGAGACCGATGGTGTAGCCGTCCGGGGCCGCCTTCGCGATTTCGGCATGAGCGATGACGCCGCCCGCGCCGACGCGGTTGACGACGTTGACGGGCGTGCCGAGCTCCTGTTCCAGCCCTCCCGCGATCAGCCGCGCCACCGCATCGGTGCCGCCGCCCGCCGCCCAAGGCACGATCAGCGTGATCGGACGTTCCGGATATTTGGCCTGGACGGCGAGGACCGAGGCGGCGAGCGCGACGGCGGCCAGTGTCATTCGTTTGAGCATTTGTACCTCCCTGACGGCGTGATTGTTCGGGTCGGCGAGCCGCGCCCGGTTTCCGCGAAGCTACAAACGGCCCCTTGCAACGTCAATGCATATTGCATGGAGAATGCGATTAATGGCGTCGGCCGTGAGGGACTTCGCCTGGATGTCAGCTGCGGAAGCGGAGGCGCTCCGAGAGCTGGTGGCGGCCAATCGCAACGGCAAAAGGAAGCCGAGCTTGACGCTTCGATCGTGAAGCTGAGCATTGCGGCTTCAATCGAGGTTGCGATGTATGAGCGCAACCAGATCAGCGAGGTCCTGGTAGGCCACCCGGTTGAGCCATGCGCGCTTGCAGGACGATGTCATCCTGACCCTGATCAAGCCGCGCTGCGACCTCTTCGCCGCCACGAGAGCTACGGCCATCAGGCCGACTTCGGCATGGCGATAAAGCCGCTATGGCTCCAAGGGTTGGGAGGGCAGAAGTCCAGACTGCGACAGCGCTATCGCATTGCTCAGATTGTGGCTCGGCCTATGGTCGGCGAGAGACAGATCTATCTCTTGGGGCAATTGGGGGAAGCGATGACGGCGAGACAGATGCAGGGCTGGCGCGACAGGGCGGCGGTGAGTTTCACCGCGGAAAAGCAGCCGGCGCATGGCTCGCGCGGCATGGTCGTCACCAACCATCCGCTTGCCTCGGCGGCCGGTGCCGAAATGCTGGCGGCCGGCGGAAACGCCGTCGATGCGGCGATCGCGGCCCTGTTCACGCTTACGGTCGTCGAGCCGATGATGGTCGGTATTTTCGGCGGCGGTCTCTCCCATATCCGCCTGCATGACGGCACCCATGTCGTGCTTGACGGTCTGAGCGCGGCGCCGCGCGCCGCCACGCCTGATATGTATCGCCCGGTCTCGGACCGCATGCCCGCCTATATGGAAACGGTGGATCGCGAGAACACGATCGGCGCAAAGGCGGTTGCGACGCCCGGCACGCTGCGCGGTTGGTGCGACGCGAACCGGCGCTTCGGACGGCTCTCGCTTGCCGACGTCATGGAGCCGGCGATCCGCCATGCCCGGCGCGGCTTTGCCGTCACGCCCTATCTCGCCGCCTGCATCGCGGAGGCGGCCGCCGATCTGGCCGGAGACCCCGAAATTGCACGCCTGTACCTGCCAGGGGGCACGCCGCTCGCCGCCGGCCACCGCCTGGTGACGGGCGACTACGCGGACACGCTCGCCAGCATCGCTGCCGAGGGGCCGGACGCGCTCTATGGCGGCGCGCTCGGACGGCATATCAGCGATCACATGGCCAGGGCCGGCGGCCTGATTGGGCTCGACGATCTCATGGCCGTCAGGACGATCGATCGCCCTCCGGTTCACGGCAGTTATCGCGGCTTCGACATTTACGGGCCGCCGCCGCCTTCGGCCGGTGGCGTTCATGTCGCGCAGATGCTCAACATACTCGAGCACTACGACATGGCCGGTCTCGGCTTCGGGTCGGTCGAGAGCATGCATCTGCTCGGCGAGGCCCTGAAGATCGCCTTCGCCGATCGCGCCGCAGCCACTGCCGATCCCGCTTTCGTTCAGGTGCCGGTCGAGCAGCTCATGTCGAAAGCCTATGCCGGCGAGCGGCGTGGCCGCATCGACACCAAACGCACCGCCAGTTGGGCCCCCGGCGTGGTCTCATCGGAATCGGCCAATACCACGCATGTCACCGTGGCCGACGCCGAGGGTAACATCGTCGCCAGCACGCAGACGATCAACGGATTGTTCGGCGCCCGCTTCATCATTCCCGGCACCGGCATCGTGCCGAACAACTACATGGCGCTGTTCGATCCCCATCCCGGCCACGCGCTGTCGATCGCGCCGGGCAAGCGCGTCACCACCTCGATGGCGCCGACCATCGTCTTCCGCGACGGCCAACCCGCTTTCGCGCTCGGGCTGCCGGGGGGCTTGCGGATATTCGGCTCGGTGATGCAGGCCCTCGTCAACCTGATCGATCATGGCATGAGCCTGCAGGAAGCGGTCGAGGCGCCCAGACTGTGGACGCAAGGCGAGGCGCTGGAGGTGGAAGAGGCCGTCCCCGCTGCCCAGCGTGATGGGCTCGCCGTGCGCGGCTGGAACGTGCTGCCGGTCGCCCATGTCGGTGGTGGCATGACGGCCATCGCCTTCGGCCCGGGTGGCGCCACCACGGGCGCGGCCTGCTGGCGTGCGGACGGTTTGGCCATGGGCCTCGGCGGCGGCCTGGCGCGGGCCGGCACGCGCTTCTGGCCCGACGCGCCGAACGTCACGCTGGAGGCGGATTGACCTCAGGCGGCCAGTTTCAGCACCGCATTGAGCAGCACGTCCGCGCCATCCCGGCATTGCTCGGGCGTGCTGTATTCCGTCTCGTTGTGGCTGATGCCTGTATCGCTCGGGACGAAGAACAGCGCTGAAGGGCAATAATCCATCATCGGCACCGCGTCATGGCTGGCCACGGTAAGAATATCGCGCTGAGAAAAGCCCAACCCCTCGGCCGTGTCGCGGATCAGGGCGCTCATCGCCGGATCGCAATTGATCGGGCCGAACTCAAAATACTGCTCAAGATCGATCGATACGCCGCGCTCCTGCGCAATGCGGCGGCAGGCGTCGCGCAATTCCATTTCCATGGCGAGCGCCATGTCGGCATCCGGGTGGCGCACGTCGCAACTCAGCCTGACCTCTTGGGGAATGACGCCGCGTACATTGGGATAGACTTCGAGATAGGGCGCGTTCGAGCGCCCGTCACGCCCGCGCGACCGGCCGATCCGGTCGATCTCCAGCGTCAGCGCCGCCGCGCCAACCAGCGCATCATGGCGCTGCTCCATCAAAGTCGGCCCGACATGCGCCGCCTGACCCTTGATCGTCGCCACGAAATAGCGCGCCTTGAACGAGCCGGTCACCACGCCGATCTGTTCGCCGCCTTCCTTCAGCAGCGGCCCTTGCTCGACATGAACCTCGAGATAAGCCGTGAATGGCCGCCCCCCGACCGCCATGTTGCCGGCATATCCGATGCGCTTCAGCGCCTCGCCGACACTCAGGCCTGACGGATCCTGCCGCGACAGTGCGAAGTCGAGCGTCATGTCGCCGGTGAACACCGAGGAGCCCATGGTCATCGGCGAGAAGCGCGCGCCTTCCTCGTTGGTCCAGGCGATCACTTCGATCGGCAGGCGCGTCTGCAGATCCAGGTCGCGCAGCCGGCGCAGCACCTCGAGGCCAGCCATCACGCCATAGACGCCATCGAACTTTCCGCCCGTCGGCACGGTGTCGAGGTGACTGCCGATTGCCACCGGCGCGGCGGCGTGGTCCGTACCCTCGCGGCGGGCGAAGATGTTGCCGATGCCGTCCACCGTCACGGTACAGCCGGCCTCCTCCGCCCATTTGCGGAACAGGTCGCGGGCGCGCCCGTCTTCTTCCGACAATGCCAGACGGCGACATCCGCCTCCGGGCGTTCCGCCGATCTCGCCGATCTCCATCAATGCGGACCACAGCCGGTCGCCATTCACGCGCAGCATGCTCACGGCACAAACTCCCAAAGGCCTACAGGCGTTCGATTCCGCACCATTCCGCCAGGAACAGCGCCATGGTCTTGGTCACGGCCTTGACCGACTCGAGGTCGACCCGCTCATCAAAGCCATGCGGCCTTTCGCAGATCGGCCCGTAAACCAGGCCGGGCGTATTCTGGTAGAGGCCGAAGAAGCGGGCATCGGTCGCCGCCGAGGTGATCTCCTCCTGCAGGACCGCATTGAATACCGCCTGATGGGCGCGACCGAGCACGGCTTCCGGGCCCTCCGCATTCTCCAGCACATACCCTTCCGCCATATGGCCGTGATACTCGATGCGCGGCTGGTGGTTCGACAGATAGGGATCGGCCAGCGCCGCCTCGTGCACCCGCGCCTCGATCTCGCGCTGGATGTCGGAGAGCTTCACGCCTGGCAGCACGCCGACCCGGATGTTGAGCACGGCCTTGGACGGGACGCTCGAGGTCCACTCGCCGCCCGAGATCTCGCCGAGATTGACCCGGATCGGATGCGGGTGATCCTTGTAGAGCGGGTGGTGAACCTTGCGCGCGTTCCACTCATCCTCGAGCCGCTTGATCGGCGGCCACAGCAGGAGCGCCTTCTCGATGGCGTTGGAACCGACATTGTTGAAGCCCGCCGAAGCATGCTGCGGATCGCCCTCGACATGGACCCGGAACCAGATCAGGCCGACCTCGGCCCGCATCAGCTTTGGTTCCAGCGGCTCCGGCACGAAGGCGCAATCGGCGCGGTAGCCGCGTTGCAGGCAGGCAAGCGTGCCGTTGCCGGTGCATTCCTCTTCGACGACCGACTGGAAATGGATCGGCGCCGTCGGCGCAAAGCCCGCCGCGCGCACGGCATCGAACGCGAACAGCGTGCCCGCCAGGCCTGATTTCATGTCGCCGGCGCCGCGGCCATACATCCATTTGCCATCGATGCGCGGCTCGAAGGGCGGTGTCGTCCAGCGTTCCCAGGCGCCCGTCGGCACCACGTCGATATGGCCGTTGAAGATCAGCGAGCGGCCCTTGCGCTGTGCCGGACGATAGGTACCGACCACATTGTAGGCGTTCTCATAGCTTGCATCGACCACGGGCGCGAAGCCGGGCAGATCCTTGATGTCCTCGACCTTGACCTTCCAGTGGTCGACCGCCAGGCCGCGCTCGGCCATCGCGCTCGCCATCAGGTCCTGCACGGTATGCTCATGACCGCGCACCGACGGGCAGCGCACCATCTCCTGGGTGAAGCGGACCTGCTCGTCGAAACCACGATCGACTGCCGCCGTGATCGCGGCGACGATATCCTTATCCAGCATGATCGTTCCCTTTGACCTCAGGACGAGGAGCGCGACGCGAAGCGCCGCCTGAACACCGGACCGAGCGTGGTCAGTCCCTTGGGCAGGAACATCACGATGAGGATGATGATCGCGCCATAGACCAGCAGCCGGTACTGATCGAGATCGCGCAGCAGCTCGACGATGCCGGTCAGGATCAGCGCCCCGATCAGCGGGCCGCTGAAGGTGCTGAGCCCGCCGACCAGCGCCATCGCGATCACCAGGATTATCAGGTCGATGCCGACCGCCGCCGTCGGCGTGAGGATGCTGATGTAATGCGCGTAGAAGGCGCCGGAGATGCCGACCAGGAAGGCGCTGATCCCGAAGACCAGCAGCTTCTGGCGGGTGAGGTTGACGCCGAGGCTCTCCGCGGCATCCTCGGCATCGCGCATCGCGATGATCGAGAGCCCCGTCCGCGAGCGCATCAGCAGCATGATCACCGCGGTCGAGGCGATCAGCAGCAGCAGGATGAGATAGTAGTACGGTACCTTGTCGGCCGGTGAGAACACGACCTTGCCGAGCAGCGGCAGGGTGAAGCCTTCGAACGGCCGGATGCCCCACAGGCCGAGCTCGCCGCGCGTGATCGTCTGCAGGTTCGAGATCACGATGCGCACGATCTCGGCAAAGCCCAGCGTCACGATCGCGACATGCGCCATCGACCGGATCCGCAGGATCGGCAGCCCGATGAACAGGCCCGTTGCGGTCGCAGCCAGCGCGCCGAGCCAGATCGTCAGCCAGGGGCTCAGGCCCAGCTTGATGCTGAGCAGCGCCGAGACATAGGCCCCGATGCCGAAAAAGGCGTGATGGCCGAAGGTCTTCATCCCGCCAAATCCCGCCACCAGATTCCAGGCCGAGGCGAAGATGCCGAAGATCATCGACAGGATCAGCACATGCAGCAGGTAGGGATTGCGCGTGACCAGCGGCACCGCGACCATCGCCAGGATGGCGACTGCGATGATCAGCCATTGCGCCGGCTTTACCGGTTGGAACATGCGTCTCTCCAAACGGTCGGCGGGAGTGTTGGCATGGCGGTGCTGGCTCTCATGACGGCTTCTTGCCGAACAGGCCCCATGGCCGCCACCAGATCACGGCGATCATCATCGCGAAGCCGATGACGTCGCGCCATTCCGACGAGGTCAGCTGCACGCCGATCGCCTCGACGACACCGAGCAGCAGGCCGCCGGCGATCGCGCCCGGGAAACTGCCGAGCCCGCCGAGAATGACCACGACGAACCCCTTGAGTAGGATCGGCATGCCGCTCCACGGGTTGATCGCATAGATCGGCGCCAGCATGGCGGCCGCGACCGCGCCGAGCGCACCGGCGATGCCGAAGGTGATCAGGTAGATGTGCTGCGCCGGAATGCCGACGACGGCAGCCGCGTCGCGGTCCTGCGCAGTGGCGCGGATCGCCCAGCCCAGCCGCGTCTTCTTCAGGATGAAGGTCATCGCCCCGATCGTCACGATGGCGACCACGAGGATCAGCAGGCGCTGCAGCGGCAGGCGGACGCTGCCGATCTCGATCATGCCGTCGAGATAATAGGGCACGCTCTGGAACTGCTCGCCGAAGGTCAGCAATGCGGCGTTCTGCAGGAAGATCGACAGTCCCAATGTCGCTGCGATCGTCGAGAACATCCAGGCTTCCTTGCCCATCAGGTAATGGACCGTCAGGCGCTGGATCAGCATGCCGAGGATGAAGGTCGCGACGACCGCCACCGGAATGGCGAGATAGGACGGCACCCCATAGGTCACCGCCAGGAAGAACACGAAATAGCCGCCGAGCATGTAGAACTCGCCATGGGCGAGGTTCAGCACGCGCATCGTGCCGTAGACCAGCGCGATGCCGCTGCCGATCAGCGCGTACATCGAGCCGATGATCAGGCCGTTGATGATCTGTTCGAGGAAGATCGCGAAGGTCACAGGCTTCCCCTCAAACGCCGAGATAGACGCGGCGGATCACATCGGAATGGATCATCTCGTCTCCTGTCCCCGACAGCACGACGCGCCCGCCTTCGAGCAGGTAGCCATGGTTGGACAGGCCGAAGGAGAGCTGCACATTCTGCTCGTTGAAGATCACCGCGACGCCGTCCTGGTTGATGCGCTTGATGATCTCGCCGATCTGTTTGACGACCCGCGGCGAGAGGCCGAGATAAGGCTCGTCCATCAGCAGCAGACGCGGCTTCGACATCAGGCTGCGGGCGATCGCGACCATCTGCTGTTCGCCGCCGCTCATCTTGCCGGCGATCTGGTCGCGCCGCTCCGCCAGGATCGGAAACAGGCTCTCCACCCATTCGAGCCGGTTGCGCGCCTCCTTGCTGACGCTGCGGTGGTAGGCGCCCAGCAGCACGTTCTCGCGCACGGTCATCGCCGAAAACAGGCGGCGGCGCTCCAGCACCATCGCGATGCCGAGGCCCACCATCTCATGCGTCGGCACGCGGGTGATGTCCTGGCCCTCGAACATCACCTTGCCGGATTTGGCCGGCGCCAGGCCCATGATCGCCTTGAGCACGGTGCTTTTGCCCGAGCCGTTGGGGCCGAGCACGGCGACCACCTCGCTCTGGCCGACCTGCATGGAGACGTCCCAGAGGACCTGGTAGTCGCCATAAAGGACGTTGAGGCCCTCGACCGTCAGTATGGGGGTATCAGCCATGCCCGTCACCGTCGCCGAGATAGAGTTCGATGACCTCCGGATGACGCGCGATCTCGGCCGGCGTGCCCTCGGCCATGCGCACGCCGCGATTCATGAAGATCGCGCGGTCGGCAAGCTCGGTGATCACCTTCATGTTGTGCTCGATGATGATCAGCGTCAGCCCTTCGCCGCGCAGTCGCTTCACCAGTTCGATCAGCCCGGGCACGCTCGCCATGTCGACGCCGCCCGTCACCTCGTCGAGAAGCAGCAGCTTCGGTCGCGTCGCCATGGCGCGCGCCATTTCCAGCCGCTTGCGCTGGCCGGTACTCAGCCCCTTGGCGAGAATGTCGGCCCGTTCGCTCAAGCCAACCATGTCCACATAGCGCCGGGCCTCGACGCGCGCATCGGCCATGGAACGGTGATGGGCGATGGCGCCGACCATGACATTCTCGACGACGGTGAGTTCGTCGAAGGGCTGGGTGATCTGGAAGGTGCGCGCCAGGCCTGCTCGGCAGCGCCGATCGGGCCTGGTGTCCGTGATCTCGTGCCCATCGAAGGTGATCCTGCCCTTGGTCGGCGCGTGCACCCCGGCGATGACGTGGAAGGTCGTGGTCTTGCCGGCCCCGTTTGGCCCCATCAGCGCGAGGATCTCGCCAGGTTGCACGGAAAAGCTCAGATTATCGACAGCGACGATGCCGCCAAAAGCCATCGTGATGCCCTCGACCTTCAACAAGGGCGTCACGGGCGCCGGATTTTGCATAGAGTCGGACCCCGCCGCTGCCACGAAACGATCACGCAATGAAACGGCGCGCCGGGGTACCGTTGACTGGTCCCGACGCGCCTGCCGTGTCCTATTTGGCCGGCTTGAACGTGGACGTCGCAGCGGTCGAGGGCCAGATCGCGCGGCTGACGCCATCCTGGATCTGGGCGATCGGCACCGGGAAATAATCCGCGCCGGTCTTGGGCGTATGGATCTCGGTGTCATAGACCAGCCGGGCGATGACGCATTGCGAATCCGTCTTTGCGAAAGCTTCCGACAGCTTGGCGGGTTCGATCGAGCCGGCCTTCTTGATGTTGTCGAGGAGCATCGTCATCTGGCAATAGCCTTGGGCGTGGTCGCCATTGCCCTCGACCTTGGCCTCCGTCTTGAACATCTCCGCGAAGCCCTTGTGCTTCGGGTTGTTGACGGGGTCGAAGAACAGCGGCGTCCACAACAGCCCGTTGGCGGCGGCACCCGCGCCCTTCAGGAATTCCGGGCGGATCGGATAGTAGACCGCCAGGTGGAGCGATTTGAGACCCTGCTCCTTGATCTGCTTGACCAGCGCGATGCCGGAATTGACCGAGGTGAAGATCGAGATCAGCACGTCGGGCTCGTTGCCACGCAGCTTGGAGAGCTGAGGATAGAAATCGGCATAGCCGAGCGGCACGGTCTCGCTCGACGACACCGACCAGCCGTCCTTTTTGAACAGCGGCTCGGTATATTCGACGTTCGATTTGCCGTAGTCGGTGTCCTCGACGATGAAGGCGACCTTCTTCTTGTCGGCCTTGACGGCGCCCTGCTTGATCAGGTCCTGCACCGAGCTGAACAGCGCATCGGCATAGGCATCGCTGTTGAAGCTCGCCTTCCAGAAATTGCCGAACCGCGCCGGATCGCTCTTGATCTTCTTGGCGATTTCGATGGAGACGGGCTGTCCGCTCATCATGAACTTGCCGAAGCTTGGCGCGACTTCCATCAGCGCCAGCGTGACCGAGCTCGCGATCGTATCGCCGACCAGGATATCGACATTGTCGCGGGTCAGGAGCTTCTGCGCCGCGCTGACGCCGACCTCCGGACGCGAGGCACTGTCCTCGAAGATCAGCTTGATCTTGCTCTTCGCGCCGCCGATCTCGATGCCGCCGGCCTTGTTGACCTGCTCGGCCGCGACTTCATAGGCCTGCCGCATCGAAATGCCGGAATTCGCCGCCGGGCCGCTCAGGGGGCCGATCACGCCGATGGTGATGTCGCGCGCCGAAGCGCTCCCCGCCATGCCTGCGGTCGTGGCGCCGATGAGCGTTGCCGCAAACGAATAGCGGAGGATCTTGTCTGTGACTGCCATGATATTCCCCCTGTTCCTGGTTTGCTTATCGGGAGCCGCCACACGGCTGCGACGCTTCTAGGCCGGTTCGGCCAGCGGCTCGGTTCCGCACCACTCCGCGATGAACAGCGCCATGGCCTTGGTGATGCTTTTCACCGACGACAGGCTGACGCATTCGTCGAAGCCATGAATGTTTTTGGAAATCGGCCCGTAGCACAGTGACGGAATCTGATCGTACAGCGCGTAAACCCGCGTATCGAGATAGGCGGGCGTCATGAAGGTCTCGAGCGGGGCCGCGAAAACCGCTTCATGGGCCCGGCCGAGCACGGCCTCCGCATCCGAGCCCGGCTCCAGCACAGAGCCTTCGGTGTGGAAGCCGTTGAAGGTGATGCGCGGCGCGTTATTGGAGAAATACGCATCGCCTCGGGCGAAATTCTCGATCGTTTCGCGAATTTCTCTGGCGGCGTCGGCGGCGCGCACGCCAGGGTAAATCGCGATCCGGCAATCGAACACGCACCAGCAGGGCACCGAGGAGGCCCAGTCGCCGCCCTCGATCTTGCCGATGTTCAGGTTGATCGGGTGCGCCTCATTCTCGAAATGCGGATGCTGTGCCTTGCGCGTGTTCCACTCTGCTTCGAGTTGGCGCAACCGGCCGATCACCCGGTAGGCGGCGTCGATGGCATTGGCGCCCTGGCCCATCTCGCGCACATGCACCGGTACGCCGCGCACCTCGACCTGGAACCAGATCACGCCGGCATTGGCCCGGACCAGCTTGTTGTCCTCCGGCTCGGGGATCAGCACCGCATCGGCCTTGTAGCCGCGCAGATGCGTCATCAGGGCGCCGTTGCCGGTCGATTCCTCCTCGACGACCGACTGCACGTAAACCGTCGCCGCCGGCTGCAGGCCGAGACGACGCAGCGCATCGAGCGCGAAGACATTGGCGGCAGCGCCTGCCTTCATGTCGCCCGCGCCGCGGCCGAACATCCAGTCGCCCACGATTTCGCCGCCATACGGCTTGTGCTGCCACATCGCTTCGGGCCCAGGCGGCACCACGTCGAGATGCGACTGGAGGATCAGCGACCGTCCGGTTTCCTTGCGCGGATGATGGATCGCGACGACGATCGGCGCCTTCGAATGGTGTTCCGACCAGGGCGAGCCGCCGGGATGGGCTTCGATCGCCGTCCGGTCCATCGCGAAACGGTCCATGACGTAGCCGCGGCTGCTCAATTCGCGATAGGTGAAATCCTGCACGGCATGTTCTGCGCCACGCACCGAGGCAAACGAGACCAGCTTGCGAGTATAGGCGATCTGGTCGTCGAAACCCTTCTCGACCGACGCAATAATGGCGTTCTGCAGTTCGGGCGCCAGTGCCATCATCCCTCCTCGCCCTGGCAGGTTGCCCGCCTGAGCTTCCGGCGCGCTTCTTACGAGCGAGCTTCGGTTCGACGCTGCAATAGGAAAAGCACTTTGCGATGGTGTCAAGCTGTGTCACGAGGTATCATCAGGCGATACGTCGTCGTGAGCATTAGCAGGCTTGCCCGTTCGCGAAAGAGGCTGCGATGGAAGCAAGAGACGGACTGTCCAAAGTGCGTGCCGTCGAGCGGGCCATGGCGATTCTGCGCGCCTTCAGCCCTGCCGCGTCACGGCTGTCGCTTGCGGAGCTGACGCGACATACTGGCCTCGACAAGAGCACTACGCGACGGCTGCTGCAGACACTCGCCACGGCCGAGTTCATCGAGTTTGACGACAGCACCAAGACCTACGCCCTTGGGCCGGGCATTCTCCTGCTCGTTCCGGGCGTACGCTATGGCAGCGACCTGCGCGATATCGCGGCGCCGATTCTGGCCCGCCTCTCCGAACGGACCGGGGCGACCTCGTTCATCTGGACGTATTTTCGGGGCTTTGCCCTGTGCCTCGACCGTGTCAAAGGCCCCGATCTCCATATCGTCACGCCCTGGTCCGCCATCGGTACCCGCATCGCGATGAACTGCGCCGGCGGCCCACGCGTCCTGCTCGCCTTCCTGCCGCGCGAGGAGCGTGCGCATGTGTTGAGCGGGCCGCTACCGCGCCACACCGTGCATACCGTGACGGATCCGGCTGCGCTTGAGGCTGCCGCGGACGATATCAGGCAGCGCGGCTGGGAATTCGCCGTGGATGACTACACGCTCGGCCTGTCGGGCCTCGGCGCACCAGTCTTCGACCATGCAGGCGCACTCGCCGGCAGCATCAGCATCACCGCCTTGACCCCGCAATTCGCCATGCAGGATGGCAAGCCGCGCGATCTTCCGCTGGTACTGGAGGCCGCTGCCGAAATCAGCGCGCGGCTCGGGCGTTGATATTGCGTGGGTTGCCGTTTCGGGAAGGCTTGGAGCGGATCAAGGGACGATGCGGGCCGCCATAGCTGAGATGGCATGCGCGGACATTGGGCTCGGCTGCGCTGCCGAATCGCTCATTATGGTTGTCGGCTGGCTCGGCGGGCCCCGCATCCCCGGCGATCCTGAAGCGTCGGGGCTCGCGGCAGTGACGGCATGGAGTTGGCCCGCTTCCGTCGACTGTTACGGAAGCGGGCCAACTCCAATGCCATAGAGCATCGAAAAGAACGCGTACCAGACGATCGTCAGTTGCCGCGTGCAGACCCGGCCGATGCGGTCGGCGCGAGCCCCCGCGCCCCCGCCGCGGGGGAGGGGGGCGGTATCCGCTTCGCCCGTAAATGCTCTACGAATCGAGGGCTGAAAGATCCGGCGCGCAATTGTGCCATTCCGTCACCTGCTGGAAGACAGCGCCAAGGCGGGTAATGAACGCCTCCGAAGCGGGGGCCGAAAGCAGCTGGATCCCGACCGGCAGCCCGGAACCGGAAAAGCCGGCGGGAAGGGCAAGGCCCGTCGCATCGACGAAGTTTCCGGCGCGGGTGAAGACCGCGGGCGAGGAGAAGTCCTCGGCAACCTCCGATACAGGAATGGCAGGATCCGCCAGGCAGGGTGTCAGCAGTGCGTGATACTCCCTGCTCCAGCGCTGCCAGACCAGCTGCATCTCACGATGATAGCCCAGCGCGTCGAGATAGGCCGAGGCGGAGATCGTCTTGCCGCTGAGCACGCGGCTCCGGACGCCTGGCCCGAAGGGGAGCGCCTCATCCTCGATATGGTGGCGGTGATAGGCATAGGCCTCCGAGGCGATGATCACCCCGTTCGCCTGCATGAGGCGCATGAAATCGAAGGGGACGGTCGCCATCTCGATGGTGGCGCCCAGCTCGAGAAAGGTCGCGATCGCCGCTTCCGTTGCCGTTTGGACATCGTCGGCAACCGGCACGGGATAATGGCGCGGGTCCATGGTCGCGATGCGGATGCCTGCGAGCGGGCGTGCACGTTCAATCCCGGGCCAGCCGGCCTGATCTCTATGCCGGGGGGCGTCACCGACGGCCCGAGTCAGGAGAAGCGTATCTTCGGCGGTCCGGGCGAGAAACCCGATCGTGTCGAGCGTCGAGGACAACGGGACGGTGCCGGCCAGATCGATCCGGCCGCGCGAGGTCTTCAGGCCGGTCACGCCATTCGCCGCAGCCGGGATCCGCACGGACCCGCCGGTATCCGAGCCGAGCGCAGCAGGAACGAGGCCCGCGGCCACCGCGACGCCGGAGCCGCTCGACGAGCCACCTGGGATCCGCGGTTCGCTCAGATCCCACGGGTTGAGTGGCGTGCCGAGATGCGGATTAGTTCCCCAGCCGCCAAAGGCGAATTCGACCATCTGCGTCTTGCCGAGAACCACCATGCCGGCCTCGATCAGGCGCTGGACCACCGGGGCTGTCTCATCTGCGCGACGCTCGCTCCAGACACGCGAACCGGCTGTGGTGACACGTCCCTTGATGTCGCAGAGATCCTTGACCGCAATCGGCAGGCCATCCAGCGGGCCTAGCCCGTAGGCCGCGGCACGACGCCGGTCGGCTGCATCGGCCAGATCGAGCGCGGCGACTTCGTCGACCGAGGCGAAGGCGTTCAGCGCCCCATCGAACCGCCGGATGCGGTCGAGATAATATTCGGTCAGGGAGCGGCTTGAATAGGTTCCGGCTTCGAGGCCGGCGGCCAGCGTCGAAAGCGTGGCCGAGGTCAGGTCGGGCATGAATGACTCAAAAATTGGGGACCGGCTCCATCGCGGAGCCGGTCCCGTTCAGGATTAGCGCTTGTTCCAGGCCGGGATCGGGAAGACCGGCTTCACCGTGGCGACATCCTTCGGCCAGACGGTTTCGAGCCGCCCGTCGGTCTGCGCCTGGAGGACCGGGAAAGGCATCTTCAGCTGCTTGCCGGTCTCGTCGATCGCATAGGGGCCGGCGAGGACCGTCACCTTGTCGGAGAGATCGAGCGAGGCCTTCTTCAGGGCCGCCGCATCGGTGCTCCCAGCCTTCTTGATGATTTCCTCGGTCAGCACGCCCGCGCCATAGGCCAGGACGGTCTGATAGTCCGGCGCGAACTCGGCGTTCGGGAACTTAGCCTTGTAGGCGTCGGCAAATTGCTGGCGGTTGAGCCCGGCCGTGACCGGCCAGTTGATCGCCGGATGGTAGTTGGTGTGGCTGAAGATGTAGGCGCCGTCCTTGCCCACGGCAGCCGCGAATTGCGGTGTCGAGGCGTATTCCATGAACACGAACGGGAAATGGATGTTGAGCTGCTTCATCTGGCGCAGAATGCTGATCTGGTCGCCTTCATAGGCCGCCGGGAACAGCGCTTCGGCACCGCTGGCGCGGACCTTCTGCAGGATCGTGCTGAAGTCCTTCTGTCCCTTGGGGAATTTCTCGAGCAGGACGAGCTCCATGCCCGCCTCCTTGACGAGCTCACGCCCGCCTTCCGCCTCGCCAGCCGGATAGGGTTCGTCGGAGTGGATGATCGCGACCTTCTTGACGCCGAGATCCTTGGCCAGTTCCGTCGACGCCCGCAGGATGGCCGACACCGGCATCTGCGTGCCGGACACCATATATTTGAAGCCCTGGCGATAGAGATCATTGCTGGCGGCCGACCAGACCATCATGTATTTCCCGTGACGCTCGGTCACGGTTGCGGCCGCAGCGGTCAGCGTCGAGCCGAACGGCGCGAAGACGAGATCCACCTTCTCGTCGGAGATCAGGTTCTCGTAGACGCGCGTGACCATCTGCTTGTCGCTGCGGTCGTCCAGCTTGACGATCTCGACCGGGACCTTCTTCCCGCCGATCTCGATGCCGCCGCGCTTGTTGACGTCGTCCACCCAGATATCGATGCCGCGTGCGCCTGACTGCGAGGCGAGCGCGAAGCTGCCGGTCGACGAGACGGTCATGCCGACGCGGAGCTTTTCGGCGGCCTCGGCCGCGCCAGCCATGATGAGCGCGCCAAGTGCACCGACGCTCACCGTCCGAAACAGTGTTGACCTCATGAACATTCCTCCCTGCTATCGCGTGACGCCAGCGTCCGCCGGCGCGAGCCTTCATGGCTTGATCCGCAAGCTGATCCAATCCACCTATAACGTCAAGTAACAGGCGAGCGGACAATGAAGCTGAGCTTCAGGCAGACGGAAATCCTGTGGGCCATCGTCATGGCCGGGTCATCGAGCGGGGCTGCCCGGCTGCTGAATGTCAGTCAGCCCGCCGTCAGCAAGATGCTCTCGCAAATCGAGGCCCAACTCGGGGGCAGTCTGTTCGAGCGCGTGCGCGGCAAGCTGCAGCCGACCGAGCAGGTGCGGTTGCTTTTCGACGAGATCGCCAAGGCGCAGAAGATCATGCGTCGCGTCAACGATATCGCCGACAGCCTGACGAAAGAGGGTGGCGGGGCGCTGTCCCTGGCCTCGATTCCCAGCCTGGCCTACGCCATCGTTCCCGGCGCTATTGCGCGGTTCCGGCTGGAAAACCCCGATATCGTCGTGCGTTTGGAGACCGGCGCTGTGCCTGACCTCATCGAGAGTGTGCTGCAGGGCGAGGCGGAGCTCGGTCTCCTGGTCATGTTGACGGATCATCCGCTCCTGACCGTCCTGCCGCTGTTCGAGGGGCGCATGCTTGCGGCGCTTCCGCGAAGCCATGAGCTGGCTAGCAAGCCGTTGGTATCGCTCGCCGATCTCTCTCCTTATCCGCATGTTCTCGTCGGAAGCCGCATGCCGTTCGGCATGCTGACGAGCAGCGCCTTCGAGCAGGCTGGCTTGCCCTGCCGGGTCTGCGCCGACGTGCCGAATAGCCAGCAGGCCTGTGCTCTGGTCGATGCTGGCGTCGGGGTCGCGCTCGTCGACGAGTTCACGGCGCGGAACATGTCCTGGCCGAACGTCGTGACCCGGCCGCTCAAGGAAAAAATCTCGCTGCGGACCAGCATTGTCCACAGCCGGAACCGGACGCCGGGGCCGTTGGCGAAGCAGTTCATCGCCTTGCTCCGCCAGTGATTCGTCGGGCCTTTCGCGGGGCCGGCGGGTCCTCCTCGCCGGGCGTGAACGCAATTTTTGGCCGCGGCTCTGCGAAGAAAATGGACACAAGAAGTAACCTGTAGTTATGATGCCTCCGGATAAGGAGTCGGGCAGCTCGCGCCCGGCCATCAGGGAGGTGACATGCAGTCGGCGGATCACGCGGCGGCGGTCGAGGCCAGTCGCAGACAGGATGAGGGTGGCGAGCGGCTGCGCGCGCGCATGGCGGCGGCATTCTTCGCGGCGGTCATTGCGGCGCTTGCGCTCGTGCCGGTGCTGACCGGCAATACCTCCTTCGCCTTCTACCTCATGCTGTGGATCACGATGGCGAGCGCGCTCAACATCGTGGTCGGCTTCACCGGCTACCTGCCCTTTGGCTATGTCGTCTTCTACGGCGTTGGCGCCTATGCGGCCGGCATCTGCTACAAGGTTCTCGGCTGGCCGATCCCGCTGGCTCTCGTGGCATCCGGTGTCGCCGGCATCTGCCTGGCGCTTCTGCTCGCGCCGACGCTGAGGCTCAAGGGTGTCTATTTCGGCATCGTCAGCCTGGCGCTGGCCACGATCATGCGTCTGATCATCGCCAACCTGCCTTCCGACATCACCGGCGGCAGCATGGGGCTGATCCTGTCTTCCTCGAACAACCCCTTCGCCAGCTACTATGCCATGCTCCTCGTCATGGCGGCGACGCTGCTCAGCGTGCTCTGGTTGGCGCAGTCGGCGCTCGGCAAGGCGCTCAAGGCGATCCGTGACGACGATGGAGCGGCCGCCTGCATCGGCATCGACGTGCCGCGTACCCGCCTCGTGGCCTGGCTGCTTGCGGCGCTGTTCCCGGCGCTCGCCGGGGGCGTCGAGGCCTGGCACACCAATATCATCGATCCCGAATACGCCTTCCACGTGCTGATCACCGCGAAGAGCATCGTCTACGCGATGGCGGGCGGTTTCGGCACGATTATCGGCCCGGTGGTCGGCGCCGCAGTGCTGCTCGGGATCGACCATGTGATCTGGCAGAAATTCCCGCTGATCAACCTGCTCCTGCTCGGTCTCGTCATCATCGCGCTGATGCTCTTCCTGCCGCGCGGGATCGTCGGAACCGTGCTGAAGCGGCGGCCGCAGCTGCGGCGCTTCATCGCCTGAGGGGAAACATCGTGAGCGGACTTCTCCTACAAGGCATCATCAACGGCCTGATCATGGGCGTGATCTACGGTCTGATCGGTGCCGGCCTGAACATCGTGTTCGGCGTGCTGCGCGTCGTGAACTTTGCCCATGGCGAGTTCGTCATCCTGGGCGCCTATTTCGCCTGGTTCCTGTTGCAGGCGCTCGGCATCCAGCCCTTCCTGGCGATGCCTCTGACCTTCGCCGTGTTCTTCGGTGTCAGCTACCTGCTCTATTTCGTGCTGATCCCACCCTTGGCCAAGGCTGACGACCCCGAGATCTCGTCGCTTCTGCTGATGTTCGGTGTCTCGATTTCCATGGGCGCCCTGATGCTGCTCGTCTTCGACGCCGACGCCCGCTCGCTGTCCTTCGAAATGGAGCCGGTCTTCCTGACGTTCGGACCGGTCGTCGTTCCGACCGTAAGGCTGGTGGCGCTCGCCGCCGCGTTGATGATCGTCGCCGGGCTGGCCTACTTCCTGTACCGGACCCATACCGGCAAGGCTCTGCGAGCGATCATCATGAATCGCGACGCCGTGCGCATCGTCGGGATCAAGGTCGAACAGCTCTCGGCGATCGCCTTCGGCCTCGGCATCGGCCTCGCCGGCGTGACCGGTATCCTGACGGCGCTCGTCTTCCCGTCCTTCTCGCCTTTCGTCGGTGCGGACTACACGCTGATCGGCTTCGTCGTCATCGTGCTCGGCGGCCTTGGCCATCCGATCGGGGCGATGCTCGGCGCCATTCTCTTCGCCGTCACCGAGCAGGTCGCGTCGATCTATTTCAACCCGTCGATCGCGACGATCTGCGGCTTCGTGCTGATGGTCGCGACCATCTTCGTCCGCCCGACCGGCCTGCTCGGCCGGCAGGCGCTGCGCTGACCGGGGCATCGTCATGTTGAAGGTTGAAGGACTTCAGAAGCGGTTTGGCGGCGTCGCCGCGCTGCGCGGCGTCGGTTTCCATCTGCCGCGCCGCGCGATCCTGGGCGTGATCGGCATGAACGGCTCGGGCAAGACCACGATGCTGAACTGCATCAACGGCATCTACCAGCCCGATAGCGGCAGCATCCGGCTCGACGGCCAGGAGATCGGGGGCCTGCCGGTCCACACCATCGCCCGGCGAGGTATCGGGCGTACCTTCCAGGTGCCGCGCGTCTTCTCGCACCTGTCGCTGCTCGATAATCTCGATGTCGCGCAGGGCCAGATGGGCTTGAGTGCGGCGGAGCGCTACGAGGCATCCTCCTACTGGCTGAACAAGGTCCAGCTCTTCGGGCTGAGGCATAATTTCGCCGAGGAACTGTCGGGCGGACAGCAGAAATTGCTGGAGCTCGCCCGGATCATGGTCGCGAAGCCGAAGGTCATCCTGCTCGACGAGCCCTTCGCCGGCGTGAACCCCGGCCTCGCCCAGCTTCTGATCGCGATCATCGCCGAGCTGCCGCGCGAGCACGACTGCTCGGTGGTTCTGGTCTCCCACGACCTGACCTCGATCTACCAGCTTTCGGGCCATGTGATCGTACTCAACGAGGGGACCCTGCTCTGCGAGGGGGACGCCAACACGGTACGCAACGATCCTGCTGTGATCGAAGCCTATCTGGGAGCCTGACATGTCCAGCCCCACCATGGCCATCAAGGACGTCACCGTCGCCTATCACGGTGACATCACCATCCTGAACAAGGTCAGCATCGAAGCGCGGGCCGGGCAGGTCACCGGCATCATCGGCCCCAACGGCGCCGGCAAATCGACCGCGCTGAAGACCTTCTTCGGTCTGCTGCCCTTGCGCTCGGGCTCGGTCACCCTGCACGGGCGCGACATCAGCCGGCAGAAGCCGCATGACCGCGCCGGAGAAGGCGTCGCCTTCGTCCCGCAGCATCGCAGCCTGTTCGCCGATCTCTCGGTCGAGGACAATCTCGTGCTGGGCTGCTGGGTGTTCCGCCACGACAAGGCGCGCGTCCGGCGGCGTATCGATGCGATCTACGACCGTTTCCCGATCCTCAGGGACAAGCGCAACGACCCTGTTTCCAGCATGAGCGGCGGCCAGCAGCGTTTCGTCGAGTTTGGTCGCGCACTTCTGCTCGAGCCTTCCGTCATCTTACTCGACGAGCCGACGGCGATGCTGGCACCGAAGATCTCGCGTGAGTTCTACAACCTGATCCGTTCCTTTGCGGATGAGGGGATGACGGTCATCCTCGTCGACCAGAATGTGCGTCGCTGCGCCGAGATTTCCGACCACCTCTACATCCTCGAACTGGGGCGCAACAAGGCTGACGGAAGCCGCGAACAGTTCCAGGAAGGCTCCGCGCTGCGCGACATGGTCGCGGCCTGGATGGACTACAAGATCGACTGACCCGGGAGCGCGTGACAGGTGACCACCACGATCGGTTTTATCGGCCTCGGGATGATGGGACGCCCGATGGTCGAGAATCTGGCGAGCCGCGACGGGCTCGCCGTCATCGCCTTCGACCGCGCGCCCGCGGCGCTTGAGGCTCTGACAAGCCTGCCCTCATACGGCAACGCATTATCGACGAGCACCAGGCTGGAGGATCTCGCCGGCTGCGACGTCGTGATCACCATGTTGCCGAACAGCGCGATCACCTCGCGCGTGATCGAGGGCGCTGACGACGAACCCGGCCTGGTCCGGATCCTGCGGCGGGGCAGCACCATCATCGACATGGGCTCGTCCGACCCGACCGAGACCATCCGCCTGGCGCCGGTCCTGGCAGCGGCGGGCATCGGCTTCGTCGATGCCCCCGTCTCCGGCGCTGTCGCCAAGGCGCGTGCGGGAACGCTGGCGATCATGGCCGGCACCGACGAGGCGACTTTCGCGCGCATCGAGCCGATCCTGGCGCGGATGGGCGCGACATTGATCCGCACCGGCGCCATCGGCTCCGCCCATGCGATGAAAGCGCTCAA
Organism: Allobosea sp. NPDC055594; assembly: GCF_053618995.1. Classification (NCBI taxonomy): domain Bacteria; kingdom Pseudomonadati; phylum Pseudomonadota; class Alphaproteobacteria; order Hyphomicrobiales; family Alloboseaceae; genus Allobosea; species Allobosea sp. NPDC055594. The sequence goes on along the minus strand of NZ_JBSHIO010000002.1, from coordinate 528,459 downwards.
CAACTATGTCTACGCCGCCGGGTTGCTCGCGGTTTCGGAAGCGCTGGCGATCGCCGAGCGCATGGAGCTCGATCCCGGCATCTTCGCGGATGTGCTGAACGCCTCGAGCGGCCGCAACGTCGCCAGCGAGACCAAGCTCAAGCAATTTATCATCCCGCGCGATTTCGCCGGTGGCTTCGCGCTCGCGCTGCAGGCCAAGGACATCGCGACCGCCGCCAAGCTGCAGGGCGTCACCGGCGTCGACGGGCGGCTGCTGCGACTGTGTGACAGCATCTGGAAAGAAGCGGTCGACGAGGCCGAGCCGGGCGCTGACAATACCAGCATCTACCGGCATGTCGCACGGCGAACCGCCGCGACCCGCTCCTGAAACGTACCGCACGACGCCAATCGGAGATAGACCATGTCGCTCATCGCCATTCGCAAGCGCAGCCTGATCGTCGAGACGATCTATCACGAGGGCGGGCCGGCCCCGGAGAAGCCGCTCAAGCTCGCCGCCGCGAGCGCGGTGATCGCCAACCCCTATGCCGGCCGCTATGAGCCGGATCTCATGCCCTTCATGGCCGAACTGCGCTCGCTCGGCACTTTGCTGGCGACCGAGCTCGTCGAGACGCTGGGCGGCAAGGAGAACATCGAGGTCTACAGCAAGGCCGCGATCGTCGGTATCGATGGCGAGATGGAGCATGGCGCGGTCTGGCACGAGGCCGGCGGCTGGGCGATGCGCACCGTCCTCGGCGAGCCCAAGGCGATGGTTCCGGCCGTCAAGGCCGTGGCCTCGGCCGGCTATCGCATGATGGTGCCGGTGCACTACATCCACGCTTCCTACGTGCGCAGCCACTTCAACAGCATCGAGATCGGCATCCAGGACGCGCCGAAGCCGCGCGAAATCCTGTTCTCTCTCGTCATGGGCACTGGTGGGCGCGTCCATTCGCGCCTTGGCGGCCTGCTCAAGGAGAAGGTCAGCGTCGGCGACGGCCAGCGCTGACACGCGCAGCGACCGGATTGCTCGGCAATCCGGTCGGGTCACGCGGCGGCTTCCGAAACCGCGTATTGGCCCGCCCTTGCCGCGGGGGCAGCGAGCTGGGCCTGCAGATCGATGCCAACCTCGCGACCGGCGCGAGCCGGTCACGGGGAGCTTGCGTGCCGCCGCGGCGCATGACTGCCGGCGCGACGCCAAATTCTCCGGCCCGTTCAAACGGCCTGCCCGTTGCCGCCTGGGCGCGGCCCGACCGCAACGCTGCTCTCGGCGGGCGCCGACCATTGCTTGGCCGGGGAAGGGGCCCCCGTGCCGGCAGCGCACATTGGCTCACCACCGAAGAACAGGCATTGGCCGCAGAAATGTATGGGGTCGCCTGAGGCACCAACGCCAATGCTCCAGGCGCCTATGCGCATGCAGGGCTCGCTATAGCCGTCCCGCCATGAAGTCGACAAAGGCTCTGATGCGCGCTGGCGTGGTGGCACCGCCGACGAACACGGCGTGGATCGCCTCCACATCGCCCGGATTGAAATCCTCCAGGATCGGGACCAGCCGCCCATCGGCGATCTCCTGCACGACGCTGAAAGCGCCCACGCGGGCGATGCCGACGCCGATCGCCGCGAGTTGGCCCAGTGTCTCGCCATTATTGGCTTCGATGCTGCCTTTCACTGTCAGGGCGAAGTCGCGGCCGGCACGAGAGAAGGGCCAGACCGGCTCGACGCGACGGAAGTTGAAGTTCAGGCAGTTGTGGTGGTGAAGGTCCTCCGGCACCTGCGGCGTGCCGAAGCGGGACAGATAATCGGGCGAGGCCACGATGACCCGCCGGGTCTCGCCCAGCTTGCGCGCCGTCAGCGCGCTGTCGGCGAGCGGTCCGAAGCGGATCGCGACATCGGCCTGGCCGGCGGCGATGTCCACCAGCGTGTCGGTCAGCGCGATGTCGACAAGGATATGCGGATAGAGCGCCGCAAACTCGCCGAGCAGCGGCACGACGCAGAGTCGCCCATGCGACAGTGCGGCGCTGACCCGCAGGCGGCCGCGCGGGGCGCCCTGATCGGCGATCTGCTGCTCGGCATCGTCGAGATCGGCGAGGATCCGCCGTGCCGCCTGCAGATAGGCCTGTCCCTCGGCGGTGATCGAGAGAGCTCGCGTCGAGCGCAGCAGGAGCCGCACGCCGAGCCGGACCTCGATGCGGTCGATTGTCCGACTCACCGCTGAAGGACTCAGGCCCAGTAGTCGCGCCGCCGCCGAAAAACTGCCCTGCTCGACCACGGCTACGAACATCGCCAACGAATGCGCCCGATCGGCGCTCGGTGGTGTCTTTGCGTCCATCGCAGATATCCTCGCCGGCCAACCCGGGTAATCCCGTGCCTGCCTCACCTCTATCTGTGCATCAACATAGCAACAGAAGAGAGAGCCATGGACTATCGTCAACTGGGTCGTCGGGGCTACGCGTTCCGGCCTTGACTTTCGGAACGGGCACGTTCGGCGGCAAAGGCCCGCTGTTCAGCGCCTGGGGACAGAGTGACATTCGCGAGGCGCGGCGGCTGATCGACATCTGCTTGGAGGCCGGCGTCACGCTGTTCGACACCGCGGACGTCTATTCAAACGGCGCCTCGGAGGAAATCCTCGGAGAGGCGGTGCGCGGCCGGCGCGGCGACGTCCTGATCTCGACCAAGACCGGACTGCCGATGGGCGACGGCCCCCAGGACTGGGGCGCGTCGCGGTCGCGGCTCGTCCGCGCGGTCGAGGCCTCGCTGAAGCGCCTCGGCACCGACCATATCGACCTGCTCCAGCTTCACGCCTTCGATTCGTCAACGCCGGTCGAGGAGCTGATGGGCACGCTCGACCGGCTGATCGTCGATGGCAAGCTGCGCTATGCCGGTGTCTCAAACTACCCCGGATGGCAGTTGATGAAGGCGCAGGCCGTCGCCGATCGCCATGGCTGGCCGCGCCTCGTCGCGCATCAGGTCTATTACTCGCTGATCGGGCGCGCCTATGAAACCGAGTTGATGCCGCTCGGCCTCGACCAGGGCATCGGAGCGCTGGTCTGGAGCCCGCTAGGGTGGGGACGCCTGACGGGCAGGATCGGGCGCGACCGGCCGGTGCCCGAAGGCAGTCGCCTGCACGAAACCGAGCAGTTCGCTCCACCCGTCGAGACCGAACTTCTCTATCGTGTCATCGACGCAATCGAGGCCGTCGCCGCCGAGACCGGCCGCACCGTGCCTCAGATCGCGCTGAACTGGCTTCTCCAGCGTCCGACCGTCGCGTCGGTGATCATCGGCGCGCGCAACGAAGAGCAATTGCGCCAGAATCTCGGCGCCATCGGCTGGTCGCTGACCGCCGATCAGGTCGCAGCGCTCGATGCCGCGAGCGAGGTACTCCCACCCTATCCTCACACGCCCTATCGGCAGCAGGAGGGCTTCGCCCGCCTGGCGCCGCGCGCTGTCTGAGGTGTCGCCATGAGCCTCAATCCCGGCTTGATCGCGCTGTCGGTAGGCGCCTTCGGCATCGGCGTCACCGAGTTCGCACCGATGGGGCTGCTCTCCGTCATCGCCAACGATCTGGGCGTTTCGATCCCCAGCGCGGGACTGCTGATCAGCGCCTATGCGCTGGGCGTGATGATCGGCGCCCCGCTGATGACCCTGACGACGGGCCGCGTGCCGCGTCGCACACTCCTGATCGGCCTTGCCGGCATCTTCACGGCCGGCAATTTGCTCGCAGCCGTCTCGGACAGCTACGGGATGCTGCTGGCCGCGCGCATCCTGACCTCCTTCAACCATGGCGCCTTCTTCGGCGTGGGCTCGATCGTCGCGGCCGGGCTTGTCCCGCCGCAGCGGCAGGCGGGCGCGGTAGCGGCAATGTTCATGGGCCTGACCATTGCCAATGTCGTCGGCGTGCCGCTAGCCAGCTGGGCCGGTGAGCATCTCGGCTGGCGTGCGGCATTCTGGGGTATCGCGGCACTGGGCGTGGCGACCATGGCGGCGCTACGGCTGACCCTGCCGCCGCTGCCGGCACCGAAGAACGCGAAGGCAATGGCGGAGTTGCGCGCGCTGACACGCGGTGCCGTGCTCGGCGCTCTGGCCCTGACGGTGATCGCGTCGAGCGCCATGTTCACCGTCTTCACCTATATCGCTCCGATCCTGCAGGAGGCGACGCAGGCCTCGTCCGCCTTCGTGACGGCGATGCTGTTCACCTATGGCGTGGGCCTCACCATCGGCAATTGGCTGGGCGGCCGCTTCGCCGACCGCTCGGTCGACCGGACGCTGATCGTGACGCTGGCGTCGCTATCGGCCGTTCTCGTCGGTTTCGCGATCCTGATGGGGCATGCGGCTGCGAGTGCCGTGCTGATCCTCCTTTGGGGCATCGCGAGCTTCGCGCTGGTCCCACCGCTGCAGGTGCGGGTGATGTCGGCGGCCTCCGACGCGCCGAACCTCGCATCGGCCGTGAACATCGGTGCCTTCAACCTCGGCAACGCATTTGGAGCTGCGCTTGGAGGCGGCGTGATTGCCGCCGGGCTTGGCTATCCGATGGTCGCGCTGGCCGGGGCCCTGACCTCGGCAGCCGGTCTGGTGGCGGTCATCATCAGCATGGGACACGCTGCGCGAAGCGATAGGCTGCGGCTCGGCACGCAAACTGGTCGGTAGGCGTCCAGGGCGCCGGGAGCAGCCGAGCTTCCGGCGCCCAACCCATCACGAATGATCGCTGTGCGCCAGGGCTGGTACTGGCTCCTTACCCGATCTCGGGCCATGCCTCAGACAAGGGCCTCCTCCTTCTTGCCGAGCAGCGTGAACAGCACGACCAGCGGCAGGAAGGTCAGCAGGATGAGCACCGTGCCCAGCGCCGATGCGACGCCGAAATTACCGTTCACGACCTCGTTGAAGATCTCGATCGCGACCGTCGTCGTCGTTCCCGACTGTAGGATCAGCGTCGCGCTGAGTTCGCGGATGGTATTCGACCAGGTCAGGAGCGCGCCCGAAAGGATCGCCGTCGCCAACAAGGGCACGGTGATCTTGGCGAAGGTCCGCCCCGGCCCCGCACCGAGATTGATCGAGGCATCCTCGGTATCGCGCGAGATCTGCTGCAGCATGCTGACCGAGGACCGGACCGAGAAGGGCAGCCGGCGGATGAAATAGGCCAGGATGATGATGGCCGCGGTGCCGGTCAGGGCGAAGGGCGGTTCATGATAGGTCACGACCAGACCGACGCCCAGCACGATCCCCGGAACCGCATAGGAGAACATCACCACGGTATCGAGCAGGCTCGAAACCGGCCCCGGCCGGCGTACGATGATGTAGGCGATCGCCGTCCCGATGATCGCGCAGAGTAGCGTCGCGACCGTGGTGTAGAACAGCGTGTTCCAGAGCGGCAGCGTGATCCGATCGAGGATGCGCGCGTAATTGTCGAGCGTGAAGCTCGCGACCAGGACCGGCCCGTTCGACTGCAGGAATGACGAGACGACGATGTTCACCAGCGGTAGGAGCGCGAAGCCGATCAGCAGGAAGACGAAGGCCGTCGCGGCGATGCGCTTGCCCAGCGGCTGTTCCTGGACCTGCAGCGGGCGGATCGCCGAGGTCGCGTAGGAAAACCGCGCCGAAAGCCAGCGTTGCAGCAGGAGCGCCCCTGTTGTGACCGACAGGAGCAGCACCGAGAGCGCGCTTGCAAGGACCGGGCGGCCACCGAACTCGTTGACGAATTCGCCATAGATCAGGACGGGCAGGACCCGGAAGCGTTCGCCGAGAATGATCGGCGTGCCGAGATCGGTGAAGGAGGCGATGAAGACCAGCAGGGCGCTCGTGGTGATCGAGGGCACCAGCAAGGGGGCGATCGCGGTACGGAAGGTGCGGAACTCGCTGGAGCCGAGATTGCGGGCGGCATCCTCGACGCTCTGGTCGATCGACTTCAGGCCCGAGGAGACGAGCAGGAAGACGAAGGGGAAGAATTGCAGCGTGAAGACGAAGATGATCCCCGAGGCCCCGTAGATCGAGGGCAGCGAGACGCCGATCGAATTGAAGAACTGGGTCAGAACGCCGCTGCGCCCGAACAGGACGACCCAGGAATAGGAACCGATGAAGGGTGGGGAGACGAAAGTCAGGACGACGGCGGCGCGCACGAAGCCGCGCCCCCAGATCTCGTAGCGATTGACGAAATAGGCGGCGGGAACGCCGAGGCAGACGGCGAAGATCATCGCCCAGATGCTGACCCAGAAGCTGTTGATCAGCGTCTGGTAGTAGAAGCGTTCGGAGAAGAAGTTGACGTAGTTCTCGAAGATGCTGCCGGTCTTGGCCCCTGCCGAGAGGCTGACGCCGACGATGTTCGCGACGGGCACCAGCAGGAGCCCGACGATGAGGACGAGGACGATGGCCGTGACCACCGGCCAGAAGCCGAAATGACGGGCGAGCCCGCCGCCGCGCCGCAGCGGGGTCTCCGTGCCGGGGACGGCGCTCATCAGGCAGCCTCGGGCGCGAACAGGGCGATGGCGGCTGGCGACACGCCGAGGCGGTGCCGGGTTCCGATCTCGGGGAGCATGACGCCGGTCCGGCTCGCCCCCGCGACCTGGACGAGATGGCCACCACCGAGATCGATGGCGTAGCGCACGGTCCCGCCGAGGAACTGAATGTCGGTCAGCGTCCCGACGAGCCCGTCACCATCGCCGTCGAGCGGGCGCAATTCGATGTCCTGCGGGCGGAAGGCGGCTTCGAGCGCGCCTTGCGGCAGCTCGCCGCGCAGCTTTGCCGTGAACTGGCCGCCCGGCAGCTCGATCCGGACGGAGCCGGCCTCGGCATTGCCGCGATGGACCGCCGGCAGGAAATTGTTCTCGCCGATGAAGCTCGCAACGAAGCGCGTGCTCGGCTTGTTGTAGATGTCGTGCGGGCTGGCGACCTGCTCCAGTCGGCCGCCGCGCATCACCGCGATCCGATCCGACATCAGCAGGGCCTCCTCCTGATCATGCGTGACATAGATCGTGGTCACGCCGATCTTGCGCTGCAGGGCGCGGATCTCGGTGCGCAGATGCATGCGCATCTCGGTGTCGAGATTGGAGAGCGGTTCGTCCATGAGCAGCACGTCGGGCTCGATCACCATGGCGCGTGCGAGCACGACGCGCTGCTGCTGTCCGCCGGAGAGTTCGCGGGGCTTGCGGTGGCCGAGATGGGAGAGACGGGTCAGCGCCAGATAGGTGTCGACCTTCTGCTTGATCTCAGCGGCCTTCAGGCCGCGGGCCCGTAAGCCGTAGGCGATGTTGTCGACGACGCTGAGATGCGGAAAGATCGCGTAGCTCTGGAACACCATGCCCGTATTGCGGTGCTGCGGCGCCAGATCGTCGATGCAGCTGTTGCCGAACAGGATGCGTCCGCTCGTCTGCTTCAGAAAGCCGGCGATAATGCGCAGCAGCGTCGTCTTCCCGCAGCCGGACGAGCCGAGCAGGGTGAAGAACTCGCCCTTGGCGATATCGAGGGAGACGCCGTCGACGGCGATGGAATCGCCATAGCGTTTCGTCACCTGATCGATATGGACGGAAGTGGAGGCCATCTGGAAATCCGGTCGGTCGCGCTTGTCACGGAGGGACGGGCGAGAGGTCGTGCTCTCGCCCGCGATCGGCTCGGCGGGAGCGCCTACTGCTGCGTCTTGACGATGATCTTCTGCATCCTGTCGAGCACTTCGGCCCGGCTGGTGGCGGCCCATTTCGCATCGTAGTCGATCAGCTTGAGCTCGCCTGCCGGCTTCATCTCTGGATGGGTCTGGACGCCCTGGCGGGTCGGCCGGCGGCCCGGGAACTTCGCGGTGAGTTCCTTCTGAGCCTCCTCGGAGAGCAGGAAGTCGGCGAACAGCTTCGAGGCCTGCGGGTTCGGCGCACCCTTGACGATGAACATGCCCTCCGGCTCCAGCAGCGTGCCGTCGGCCGGGTAGACGATGCCGGCGGTACCGGCGAGGACGTAGTTGATCGCAGCTTCCTCATAGGTGACGCCGATCGGGTATTCGCCGCGGCCGACCTGCTGGAACACCAGGCTCGATTTGAGGATGATGTTCATGTTCTTGGTCATGTTCTCGACCATCGTCCAGCCCTTGTCGTCGCGGCCGTAGATCAGCAGCCAGGTGTTGAGCGCGGCCAGCGCCGAGCTCGACTTCGACGGGTCGGCATGGACGATCTTGCCCTTCCATTCCGGCTTGGCGAGATCGGCCCAGGTTTTGGGCGCCTGGTCCGGCTTCACCTGGCTCTTATTGTACATCATCACCATGGTGCTGGCGGCGAACGGCGTGTTGTAGCCGTTGGCATCGAGCATTTTGGGCTCGACCTTGGCGAGCTCGGGCGAGCTGTACTTGTCGAAGAGATCGGGCGCCGAGGCGCCGGTATCGGAGAAGCCACCCCACATGACGTCGGCGGCCGGGCGGTTGCGCTCGGCGCGGATGCGGTTCAGCAGCTCGCCGGTGCCAGCCTTCACGGTCGTGACGCGAATGCCGTATTTGTCGCCGAACATCTTGGTGAAATGGTCGACCATTTCGGACGGGTGGGAGGCATAGACGACGAGCTTGCCCTCATGGGCCGGAGCCTGCGCGAAAGCCGCCGCTCCCAGGGCGAGCGAGGCCATGGCTCCGGTCATCAGTGATTTGAAGAGTGTCTTCATGGGTTCCCTCCGCTGCGTTCGTTCTGCGTTTTGCGCCTGCCGGCCGAACGATCCGGCGGCGCTTTCGGTCTTCGAGGCTCAGACGATGCCGCCACCGCTTCCCGTGCTGAGCGGGCGACGCGCGGCGACGCGCTTCCGGTAGCCGGACAGGCGATAGGCGCCGACCGGCTCGATCGCCCCCCCGGCCCGGCGCCGTGCCTCGGCGAGCAGCGGCGTCACATCGGTGCGGAAGGCGCGGCGCAGGGTCTCCGCGGCCATGGCGGCATCGTTGCGCGCCTGTAGCTCCGCGAGTTGCGCCCGGTCGACGAGCAGCGCCTGCGCATGGGCACGCCTGGCGGCATCTGCGCTGAGCATCAGGCTTTCGATCGGGTCGGTGAGATTATGCGACTGATCGAGCATCAACGCCGGAGCCTCGTCCCAGGCCTGGCGCTGCTCGGCATCGACCAGTTCGTTGAAGACCAGGAAGAGCCGGAACGGATCGACCGAGCCGGCATCGAGATCATCGTCGCCGAAGCGGGAATCGTTGAGATGGAAGCCGCCGAGCTTTCCGGCCGAGATCAGGCGCGCGACGATCAGCTCGATATTGGTCGAGGGGGCATGGTGGCCGAGATCGACGAGGCAACGCGCCCGGTGGCCGACGGCCTGAGCCGCCAGAAGGCAGGAGCCCCAGTCCTGCACCACCGTCGCATAGAAGGCGGGCTCGAAGTTCTTGTACTCGAGGAGCAGCCGCCAGCTTTCATCGGGCAAAGCCGCCTCGATCGCGGAGACGGATTCGACATAGCGCTCGAAGGCGCGCGCCAGATGGGACTGGCCGGCGAAGTTGCTGCCATCGGCCAGCCAGATCGTCAGCGCCCGTGCACCCAGCACCGCGCCCTTGCGGATGCAGTCGATATTATGCGCGATGGCCTGCGCCCGCACCTCGGCGTCGGCATGCGACAGGCTGCCGAACTTGTAGGAGAGCGCCTGGCCGGGCTGGTCCTGGAAGGTGTTGGAATTCACCGCATCGAAGCCGAGGCCGAGCTCCTGCCCACGCGCACTGACCGTCGCCATGTCGGCGACCTCGTCCCAGGGGAAATGCAGCGAGACGCGTGGCGTCGCCCGGCCAAGCTGCTGGATGACGGCACAATCCTCGAGCTTGTCGAAGATGTCAGCGGGCTCGCCCGGTCCCGGGAAGCGCGCGAAACGCGTGCCGCCGGTGCCGACGCCCCATGACGGGACCGCGATCTCCAGCGCCGAGACCTTGTGCAGCAGCGCTTCGCAATCGATGCCTCGTCGCGCCAGCGAGCGCGAAAGCGCCTCGTAATCCTGCGCGAGCCCGCCGGCCTCCTGCCGGTTATGCGCTTCGATGATGCCGGGATCGATCAGGAGCTCTGCCATGATCTATCTCGTGAAGGCGGGCGCGTGCCCGGCATCGACATTGAGAATGTTGCCGGTCGACTTCGCGGAGAGGTCCGAGGCGAAGAAATAGACGGCTTCGGCAATGTCCTCGGGGAAGACGTTGAGCTTCAGCATGCTGCGCTGGCGGTAGACCTCGTCCAGAGCATCGGGGGCGACATTGTAGGCCCCTGCGCGTTGCGCACGCCATTCGCCTTCCCAGATGCGCGAGCCGCGCAGCACGGCGTCGGGATTGACGACATTGGCGCGGATGCCATGCGGCGCGCCTTCCAGGGCGAGGCAGCGGGCCAGCTGGATCTCGGCAGCCTTCGCCGTGCAATAGGCCGAAGCGTTGGGCGAGGCGACCAGCGCGTTCTTCGAGGCGATGAAGACGATGGAGCCGCCACGCGCCTGCGCCTTCATCAGCCGGAAGCCTTCGCGCGAGACCAGGAAATAGCCGGTCGCGAGAATGTCGATATTGCGCTGCCAGAGTTCGAGGCTGGTTTCCTCGATCGGCGCGGCCGAGGCGATCCCGGCATTCGACACGAGGATGTCGAGCCCGCCGAAGGCGAGCGCCGCTTCGCCGAACAGGGCGACGACGGTCCGCTCGTCGGTCACGTCGACGGGGCATGCCGCAACGCGGTCACGGCCATGGCTCTTGACCAGCGCAGTCTCCGCCTCGCGCAGCGCCGCCCTGTCGATGTCGCAGATCACGACGCAGGCGCCTTCGCCGAGCAGTCTGCGGGCCGTGGCGAGGCCGATACCGCCGGCCCCGCCAGTGACCAGTGCGATCCGTCCCTCGAGCGGCTTGCCCTTCGGCAGCCGCTGCAGCTTGGCTTCCTCGAGCAGCCAGTATTCGATGTCGAAGGCTTCCTGCTCCGGCAGTCCGGCATAGGTCGAGGCCGCGCTGGCGCCCCGCATCACGTTGATGGCGTTGACGTAGAACTCGCCGGCGATCCGCGCCGTCGCCTTGTCGGCGGCGAAGGTGAACATGCCGATCCCGGGCACGAGGATGACGACAGGGTTGGTATCGCGCACAGGCGGCGAGTCCGGGCGCCTGCAGCGCTCGTAATAGCCGAGATAATCGGTGCGATAGGCCGCGATCGCCTGACGAAGCGTCGGCAGCAGCTCCTCGCCATCGAGGCGCGAGGCATCGATCTCCAGCACCAGCGGGCGGATCTTGGTGCGCAGGAAATGATCGGGACAGGAGGTTCCGAGCGGCGCCAATGCGGCGAGGTCCCGACTGCAGACGAAATCGAGCACCGCCGCCTGATCGTCGAAATGGCCGACCTTCGCGCGCCCTTCCGAGACGAGGCCGCGCAGGATCGGCATCAAGCGGGCCGCCGCCATGCGGCGCTGCTCGGGTGCCAACATGTCCACTGCCGCGCCGCCGAAAGCCGGCTTGCCAGCCTCTTGCCCGGCCAGCCAGGTGATCGCGCGATTGATCACCTCGACCGTGGTCTCATAACAGCCACGCTGGGTATCGCCCCAGGTAAAGAGCCCGTGGCTGCCGAGAATGACGCCGCGCGCGCCGGGATTGTCGCGCACGAAGCGCTCCAGCATCAGCCCGAGTTCGAAGCCCGGCCGCCGCCAGGGCAGCCAGCCGATCTCGTCGCCGTAGATCTCGCGCGCGATCGCCTCGCCATCGACCGAGGCGGCGATGGCGATGATCGCATCGGGGTGGACATGGTCGACATGCGGACGGTCAATCAGGCCGTGAAGCGGGGTGTCGATGCTGGCGGCGCGCGGGTTCAGGCCGAAGGTGCAGTGCGGATAGAGGGCGACGACATCGTCCTCCATTTCAGGACCGGTATAGGCCTGCCGGACGCTGCGAAAACGCGCCATGTCGAGCGTCGCGAAACCGTCGATCCGGATCGAGCCGAGATCGCCGCCCGAGCCCTTGACCCACATCACCTCGACCGGGGCGCCGGTCAGGGGATCGGGCATGTCGAGCTTGGAGGAGGTGTTGCCGCCGCCGAAATTTGTGATGCGCTTGTCGGCGCCGAGCAGGTTCGAGCGATAGACCAGCAGATCCTGTGGCGAGAGCGTCTCCGCCAGCCCTTCATCCCATGAGCTGGTGAGCAGACGCGACAAACCGCCCGCAATGGCGTGATCGGCCATGAGATCCTCGACTTCGGCGTTTCCGGCGAGCGGCGCGTATCGGCCGCCTTTTCATAAATTCATCGCGAACTCTCAATCATTGTCAAGTTCGATCAAGTTCTGTCATTTTCTTGCAAGCGGCATTGCGATGCGCCTGAAAAAATGAAGGATGCAGCCGGCAGCGACCGGCGCCGGGCCAAGGCGGGGAAACGGAAACAGATGCTCGAACGCGAACGGCACCGGCTGATCGTCAAGCTGACCAATGAGCGCTCGATCATCGCGCTCTCCGATCTCGTCGACATGCTGGATGCATCGGAGGCGACGATCCGGCGGGATATCGCGGCGCTCGACCGCAATGGCGAGCTGCGCCGGGTTCGCGGCGGGGCGGAGGCGCTGCGGCCGCGCCATCAGCACCAGCTCGCGGGCGTGCCCTTCGCCATGAGCCGCGACGTCAATGTCGCGCAAAAGCAGGCGATCGCGCGCGAGGCGGCCCGGCTGGTCGAGGACGGCATGAGCGTCATCCTCAATGCCGGCTCGACGACCTTCGAGCTGGCGCGCCTGCTACGCGGGCGCAACCTCGACGTCCTGACCAATTCATTCTCGATCGCAGGCGAACTGCTCTCGGTGCGCCCGGGCTGCCGCGTGACGATTCCGAGCGGGACGGTCTATCCCGAGCACAACATCATCCTGAGCTCCTTCGAGCATGACGGCACCGAGAGCTTCGCCGGCGAGGTGCTGTTCACGAGCTGCTACGGGCTTGGCCGCGCCGGAGCGACCGAGAGGGATCCGCTCATCGCCCGCGCGGCGCAGAAGCTGGCGCATCGGGCCGAGCGCGTCGTGGTGCTGGCGGATAGCGCGAAGCTCAAGGTCCGTTCTTCCATGATCGTCGCTCCGCTCGAGGAGATCGACATCATCATCACCGATAGCGGTGCCAGCGCGGCCGAGATCGAGCTGCTCCGCAGCCTTTGCCCCGATGTCCGTGTCATGGAAGCGGCGACTGCGACCAAGCCGCCGAGCCTGCGCTCAGCGTCCTGAATCCTGGGCTTCGGCGATCATCTCCCGCCAGGTGTTGCGATAGCCTTCCAGATCCAGGTCGAGCGCGGCGATCTCCTGCGCGGCGAGCGCGTAGTCCGGCAGCTGCCCGGCCTGCGACGGCCAATGCGCGAGCAGCGCCGCGCCGACGCCGGTTCCGTGCTGGTCCCGCGAGGCGAGGACGCGCACGTTCGGCAGAAGCGTGGCGAGCGCCCCGAGATAGAGCGGATTGGTGGCGAAGGGCCCGTCGACATAGAGCTTGGAAACGCGGCCGGTGAGGGCGAGGCTTTCGCAGGTCATCAAAGCGCAATAGAGCGCCGCCAGCGCCGCGTTCTGCGCTGGCCCGGATGGTGTTCCGCAAATGGCCCCGCTTCTTCCGCCGAACGGCCCGCCCGCTGCAAAGGAAGGCAGCGCGAAGATCTGCGCCGCCACGACCGCGCGCAGATCCTCGAGGTTCGCTTGCCCGCTGAACTCCGCTATTGCGGCATATTCCCGCCCGCCCATGAAACGAGCCGAGGCCACGGGGCGCCCGAGCACATCGATATTCGCCAGCGTATCGCGCTCGGCCGAAAGGCCGGGGACATTACCCTGGGTGTTGAAGCAGACGAACCAGGTGCCCGTGCTGACGAGCGCGAAGGGGTCCGGTGAGCCGGTGAGATAGCGCAGGAAGGCGGCGTTGCTGTCATGTGCGCCGGCCAGGACCCGGCATGCGGCGGGCAGGCCGAGCGCAGGCGCGGCCTTGCCGAGCACCGCCCAGGCGGGGGCGATCGGCGGCAACAGGCGGTCCCAGCCCATCGCGCTGGACAGCGAGGAGGGGCCGGCTTTCAAGGGCGCCCAGAGGTCGGTGTGGCAGCCGAGCGATGAGACTTCCGAGACCAACTCGCCGCTGAGCTTCCAGGCCCAGTACTGCGGATAGGCGATCAGCGCCCGAGCCTCGTCGAAGAGGCGCGGCATGGAACGATCGAGCGCGAAGAGCTGCCGTCCGGCATTGAGACCCAAAGGCAGATTCGGCGAAAAGCTCTCCGTGAAATCCGGCCGCAGAATGTCGTACTCGGCCGAAACGGTGTCAGGCACACGCTGTTCGTAGTCGACGATCCCATGGGCAAGCCCGCCTTCGCCCATGATGGCGAAGGCAGCTCCATGTGTGGTCGGCACGATGGCGGAAAGGTCGAAGCGCCTCGCGATCTGCTTCAGGCTGGCCAGAATGAACGTCCAGCAGCGCATCGTGTCGAGGCGCCGGCCATCACTGATGGACGCCATGCCATGAGTGGCGACGACGTTCAGATCGTGATCGACGGCGAGGATCTTGCTGTTGGTCTTGCCTATATCCAACACGGCGGTGACACCGGAAGTCATCGTCGTTCCCCCCGCGACATCGAGGCGAACATCGCACCATCCATGCTGCGAAGGCTATTCCCATAGCATCGGAGTTCTCCGAAAAGTGGATTCCGGTTTTCGGAAAACTCCGATGCGACAACAATGAGATAGATCATCGTGACCGCGTCCGAACGGGCGCGCCGCGATCTAGGGTTGAAACTTGTTAGCGAGTTTCGCCTTGGTGTCGATCGATCAGCTCGCCCGAAAACGGAGCATCCGACAGTCCGCAAAGTCGGAAACGGACGTTCATCGAAAGCGGATCTTGCCAGCCTCGATCTTGATCCGGGCCTCGAACGCCATGAAGCTCATGCCAGCAACTGCTCGCGCGAAAGACCGTTCCTTGTAAGTTCGGGCAGAATGTCGTTGTCCTGCGCTAGATCACGGCCATAGAGCCCCGAGAAGATGGCAAGCCCGGCCTCATGCAGCGGCATCGGCACGCCGGCCAGCCGTCCGAGCTCGGCGAGCGGCAAGAGCCCGAACGGGACGTCTTCCAGCGTGTAGCGTGTGTCGATGGTGGCCGGGCCGAGCGTTGTCGGCTGGGTCTCCGCCAGCATCCGCGAGGTCTCGCCGAGCGGTGCGTCCGGCACGCCATAGGTCAGCGAATAGTGCTCGCGCATCGTCCGCACCTTGAGGCCGAACGCGGCGGCCAGAGCCAGCCGCTCGGCGTCGATGGCTTCGAGCAACCGGCCGACCGCCATGGTCAGATTCTCGCTCTGCCCCCAGGCTTCGCCCTTCTCCATGCGGGTGAAGTTGGCAAGCGCCAGAGCCATGTGGCTTTGCGGGTTGACGTTGCTCAGGGAGACGGCGAGCAAGCCATCCACGGCACGGAAACGATCGCCGAACAACGTGCGGCAGAGATCTAGGCCCTGATCGGCGAGCCGTCGCGGCAAGGTGGCGATGTCGACCTTGCTGCGGATGGTTGCGATCTTGACCGTGTTCGGTCCGGTACGGCGCGAGCGCAGGATCGTCGTGCTGAGCGCGATGATCGGCACTTCCACGCCGCGCGCGGTGAGCAAACGCGACAGGTAGAAGGCACCGAGCGAGGCGTGCGAGGAGATGATGACCGGCTGCCCGGGCGACAGCAGCGGCGCCATCGCGTCCATGACATGCTTGTGCCCGTTCGCCGGTAGGGCGATCAAGACGGCGTCGGCACCAATCACAGCAGCCTCGCAGCTCGGCGCCACGTTGGGCCGGAACTCTCCTGCGATCTTGCCTTCACTGATAAGCGGGGCGCCGGCGGCAAGCGCCTCCGTGCTCTTGCCCGAGGGCGACCAGAGCACGGCCTCATGCCCGTTCTCGGCGAGAAATGCGGTGGCGGCGAAGGCGGCTGCGCCCGCGCCCATGATGGCGACACGCATCGGGGTATCCTCAGTTGAAGAAGCGGCTCGGGCGAAATTCGATAAGCTCGTCGCGCTCACGCCCATGGACGAGCTCGTCGGCGACGACCTCGCCGAGGAAGGCGCCGAGCGTGACACCGCTATGGCTGACCACGGCATAATAGCCGGACAGGCCGGGCACTGGGCCGACGGCGGAATAGGAGTCCTTCGGGATCGGCCGCGTCGCGATCCGGACTGCCTCGACCTCGACATGCTTCAGCGCGGGAACGGTCTTGATGGCGCGGCGCATCAGCTCCTGCGCCTGCGGGTGGGATGGCACGGCGCCTTCGTCGGAGGTCAGCAGGCGATCGAGCTCGTTCGAGCGCAACAGGAAGCGTCCGCCGCCATCGGGCCGCATGTTCACCAGGGGTGTGCGCAGCGCGCTCCTGAGCGGCGTGCCCGCCGGCGGGGTATAGGCGACGATGCCGAGTGTCGGTGCCAGTGGGATGCGATGCTGGGGCGTCTGGACGACGTCGTTGAGCCAGCGCCCGGCACAATTCACCACGACGTCTGCCTCGATCGTCCGGCCATCGGCCAGCACGATGCCGGTGCAGCGCTCGCCGGTCAGCACGAGGCGGTCGACGCGGGCCTCGATGACGGTTGCGTCATGCCGCTCCACGGCAGCAGCGATCAAAGCGCCGGAATAGGGAACAGGGTCGAGCCAGCCGTCCTGCGGATAGTGGATGACCGGCGCGTTCCCGATCGCGTCGGGATTGATCTCGGGTTCGAGCTTGCGGACGTCGTCGAGGCTGAGGACCTCGGCCGGATAGCCCCAGGCGATCAGCTGCTGCAGCTTGGCGAGCGGATCGGTGCCGTCGCGGCCGCCGGCTTCTGCTTCCGCGTCCTGCCATTGCAGCACGCCGGGCCGGTGGTACCAGTCCGCGCCCGGAAACTCGGCCAGGATGTCCTCATGCGCCTGGCGGCCGGCGAAGTTCAGCCGGAAATAGGCCTCCGAGGTCAGCTTCTCGCAGGCATTGACCCAGGCATAGGTCACGCTGGAGGTGCCGCCGCCCGGCCGCCTTTCCTCGACGATGGTGACCTCGGCCCCGGCCTGCGCCAGGCGATAGGCCACCGATGAGCCGACGACGCCGGCCCCCACAACGATTGCTTTCATTGTCCAATCCCCGAAAGGTCAGGATGTGCCGGCCGGGCGTTCAGCCCTTGCCGACCAGGATGCGGTCCAGCCCGTAGATGCGGTCCACGATGGCCATGAGCAGGAAGGTGAGGAGGATGACGATGGTCGAGACCGAGGCCACCAGCGGATCGATCGACTCCTCGATGTAGTGGTACATGCGTACCGGCAGCGTCATCGAGGATGGGGTCGCGACGAACACGGTCATCGTCACCTCGTCGAAGCTCTGGATGAAGGAGATGACCCAGCCGCCGGCGACGCCTGGGATCATCAGCGGGAAGAGCACGCGCCGGAACACAGTCCATTGCGAGGCTCCGAGCGAGATCGCTGCCCGCTCGATCGCCGGATCGCTCGTCGTCAGCGCCGCCAGCACCAGCCGTAGCCCATAGGGGAAGATCACCAGCACATGGGCGCCGAGCAGCCCGATGAAGGTCCCGGTCGTGCCGATCTGGGTGAAGAAGCGCAGGAACGCCACGCCGAGCACGACATGCGGGATGATCAGCGGCGACAGGAAGAGGGCGACGAAGCCGTCCCGCCCCGGGAAACGGTAGCGCGCCAAAGCGAGCGCTGCGGGCACGGCCAGTACCATCGCCAGGCTCGCCGAGAGGACGCCGAGCAGGATGCTGAACCAGAAGGCGTCGATGAACTGGCTGTGGCGCAGGATCGCCCAGAACCAGCGCAGCGAGAACGAGGTCGTCGGCAGCGACAAAAGGTTCGAGGGCGTCAGCGACATCCACATCACCACCACCAGCGGCGCCAGCATGAAGGCGACGAACAATGTGTGGAACGCGATCGCGAAGGTTCCATTCCGGCTCATTGTGCGAACCTCGCATAGCGCCGCTCGACGATACGGTTGTAGGTCAGCATGATCGCCGCGTTGACGATCAGCAGGACGATGGCGATGGCGGCGCCCAGCGGCCAGTTCAGCGTGCCCAGGAACTCGTCATAGGTCGCCGTCGCGACCACTTTGAGCTGGCGCCCGCCGATGATCGCTGGCGTCGCGAAAGCGCTGGCGGCGAGAGCGAAGACGATCAGCGAGCCCGAGAGGATGCCGGGGATGATCTGCGGCAGCACGATGCGGCGGAAGATCGTGAACTCGCTCGCTCCGAGTGAGCTCGCGGCGCGGATAACCTTGGGGTCGAGGCGCTGGAGCGCGGCCCAGACCGAGATCACCATGAACGGCACCGCGACATGGACCAGCGCGATGACGACGCCCTGGACCGTATAGAGCATCGGTATCGGGCCCGAGGCGAGGCCGAGCGCTGCCAGGACCTGGTTGATCACGCCGTTGCGGCCGAACAGCAGGGCCCAGCCCAGCGTGCGGACCACCACCGAGATCAGCAGCGGGCTCAAGGTGACGATCAGGAAGATCGAGCGCCATGGGGCGCGCATGCGCGACAGGAAATAGGCTTCCGGTGCGCCGATCAGGATGCAGATTGCCGTCGTCGCCAGCGCGATGCCGACCGTGCGCAGGAAGATCGTATGGTAGTAGGGATCGCCCAGGGTGTCGGCGTAATTGCCGAGTGTCAGGCCGCCGATCTGTCCAGTGTTCAGGTCGAAGGCCTGGAAGCTCAGACCTGCGATCATGGCGAGCGGCGTCACCAGCAGCGCTGCGAAGACGAGCAGCGCGGGCAGGCTCAACAGATAGGGAGCGCGGCGCTTGGGGCTAGCCACGGGGCGCCTCCGGAACCACGGCGGCATCCTCCGGCATCCAGGCGATCGAGACGGCGTCGCCTTCCCGGAAATGGGGTATGCCGCGATGCGGCTCGGAGACCAGCACGCTGCCGAGCTCCGTCTGGATCGAGAACAGCCAGGAACTGCCCTGAAAGACGCGCGATTGCAGACGGCCGTCGACCGCGCCCGTACCCGGAGCCCCGAGCTGAACCTTCTCCGGGCGCAGCGCGATCAGCACGGCCTGACCGACCGGCACGGGACGATGAAGCCGCCCGCCAACCTCGGCCGCGAGTCCGTCGATGCGCATGCGCGCGATCGAGCCGTCCACCGCAGTGACCGTGGCCGGCAATTGCGAGGAACGCCCGACGAAGGCCGCTGCAAACCGGCTCGCAGGGGCATCGTAAAGCGTCAGCGGGTCGGCGAGCTGCACGATGCGGCCGGCATCCATCACGGCGATCTTGTCGCAGGTCGCGAGCGCTTCCGCCTGGTCATGCGTGACCATGATCGTCGTGGTGCCGACGCGACGCTGGATCGCACGAATCTCGACCTGCATCTCCTCGCGCAGCTTGGCGTCGAGGTTCGACAAGGGTTCATCGAGCAGGAGCAGAGCGGGTTCTATGGCGAGCGCCCGCGCCAGCGCAACGCGCTGCTGCTGGCCGCCGGAGAGCTGGCGTGGATAGCGCTCGCTCATGGCCGATAGGTGCACGAGGTCCAGCGCCCGGCGGATCGTCTGATCCCGCTCGGCGCGGCCCATTCGGCGCATCTCCAGCCCAAAGGAGATGTTCTCCGCCACGGTCATGTGCGGGAAGAGCGCGTAGCTCTGGAAGACGATGCCCATGCCGCGCCGGTTCGCCGGCACACCCGCAAGGTCGCGGCCGTCGAGCAGGACGCGCCCGCCGCTCGGCTCCTCGAAGCCGGCAACGATGTTCAGAGTCGTGGTCTTGCCGCAGCCGGAGGGCCCGAGAAGCCCGACGAACTCGCCCGGCTCGATCGAAAGGTCGATGCCGGAGAGCGCCGTGAAGCTTGCGAAGCGCTTGGTCAGCGCCTCGAGCACGATTTTGGCCATTGATAGGAGAACTCGTTCGGGAGGTGTCCGGCCGGGCAAGGCCGGCCGGATCAGGATGGCTCAGCGTTCGACTTCGCGATTCCAGCGCTGCGTCCAGGCTGCACGGTTCTGGTTGACGGTCGGCCAGTCGATCCTGGCAAGCTTGCCCACAGCCTCGTCACCGACGGCGAGCCCTTCCTTCTCGGCTTCGCTCAGCTCGGTCTTTCGATTGACGGGACCATAGCCCGCCTGCGCGAAGATCTTCTGGATCTCGGGCGACAGCATGTGCTGGATGAATTTCTGCGCCTGTGCCGACACGTCGCTGTCGACGACCGGGCACATCGACACCATCAGCGCCGCCGCACCTTCCTTGGGCTCGACGGCCTGCAGCGGCAGCCCCTCCTTCTTCAGTGCGACGGCGCGCGAGCGCGCAACCACCGTCATCGCGATCTCGCCGCTCTGCAGGAGTTCCTCCAGCTTCGGTGCAGAGGGGGCGAAGGTCACGATGTTCGGGCGGATCTCGTCCTTGAAGGCCTTGAAGCCGGGGTCGATGCTGGCCTCTCCGCCGCCCTTGGCCCGCGCGACCATGATCAGTCCATGCAGACCGGTCGTGCTCGCGGCGCCCAGAAGAGCCAGCTGGCCCTTATAGGCGCTGTTGCCGAGGTCGCCCCAGGATGTCGGGACGGGCAGTCCCTTTTCCTTGAAAATCTTGGTGTTATAGACCGGCGCCGTGACACCGATGCCGAACGCCATCGCCTGATCGGCGAGTTTCGCGATCGGATAGATGTCATCCAGGACCGGCGCCTTCTGGATTGGTGCGCAGAAGCCGAACTGTACGGCCTGATACATCGGACCGTCATCGACGATCGCGACGTCGATCTCCTGCTTGCTGCGCTGAGCCTGCAACTTCGCGAGCGTCGCAGTCGACTGCCCGGCGACATATTCGATCTTGACGTTGTTGGCCTTCTCGAAAGGCGGGATCACGGAGTTCCGCATGAGGCGCTCGAACGATCCGCCATAGCCGGCGACATACATGGTGTCCTGCGCAAGGGCGCCGGGCGCCATCCAGCCCGTCGCCGACAGGGCCATGCCCAGTGCTATCGAGCAGATTCCATGATGTGGAGACTTCATGTCGGCAACCCCTCTCTTTTCCTGATTGCCGTCAGGGTTCCGATTGGAGGGGCTATCTGTCAATTGACGAAGTATGGATCGGTCGATCCGGATTTGATATGGGCGCAACTCTTCGTCCGGCGAACGTTGCCGTTCGCCGAGCGCCCTTCGATCGGACTATGAGGCGTTCCGTCCCGGAGTACTTTGATTTGTCGCAAATAGGCCACAAGCACTGGGAAGCCTTCAATGCCGTGCTGCATGTCGGCAGCTTCACGCAGGCGGCGCGGCTGCTGCGTACCTCGCAGCCCTCAATTTCCCGGCTGTTGAAGGAACTGCAGGAGCGCCTGGGCTTCGCTCTTTTCACGCGGGCCGATGGACGCAGCTGGCCGACGGCTGAAGCACTGGCCCTGCACGATGAGGTCGAGCGCAGCTTCGTCGGGCTGGAGCGCATCGCCGAGCGGGCCGCCCAGATCAAAGACCAGCGTGTTGAGCAGCTCAGGATCGTCAGCATGCCGGCGCTCGCCCACCAGTTCCTCCCGGCGGCGCTCGCTCGCTTCCTGAAGGAGCACCGCGGTGTCGCGGCCGCCCTTCAGGTCCAGCGCTCGGAGACGATCGCATCCTGGGTCTCGACCCGCCAATTCGACATCGGCTTCGCGATGCTGCCGATGGAGAAGCCGGGGGTCGAGATCGAGCTGTTCGATCCGGCGATCGGGGTTTGCGTGATGCTCCCCGACCATCCGCTTGCGGCACGCGAGGTCATCACTCCGCGAGACCTGCACGGGCTGGCCTTCGTCGGAAAGGGGCGGGACAGCTTTGCCCATCTGCCGCTGCAGCGCGCTCTGGATGATGCCGGCTCCATGCCGGACATTCGCGTCGACACTCCCATCGCCGCCGTAGCTTGCGAGTTGGTCGCCAATGGCGTCGGGGTGACGATCACCGATCGCTTCACCGCGGGTGCCTTTACTTCGCGAGGCCTCGTCTGGCGCCGTTTCGAGCCGGACGTGCCCTACAATTTCGGCGTGCTGTTTCCCTCCCACAGCCAACGGACCGAGCTCGTCGAGGGGTTCATGCACTTTCTGCGAAGCGAAAGCCTGAATTGGAGGCCCGCATAGCGCCAATAGCGGGAGCAAGGCTGCGGCCGAGAAGCAGTCACAGGCTCCCCGAGTTTGGCCCTGCGGAGTGCAAGCGCTCAGGTGCTGGTGCTGACCGACTAGCTCCCGCCAAGGGTGGCGGAGTTGCCTCTTGGGTTTTGCCGTTCGCCACGCAAACAGCGGCCATGGCGGCGCGCCATGTTGGTCGAGGCCCAGTTTCCGTCGATGAAGCCGATGAGTTCCGGATCGAGATCGGGCTGGCTCTCAAGCCAGCCCTGCCGGCGCTTCAGGATGTTGGGGCGATCCTGTTCTGGAAACTGTGCGACCTTCCTGATGAGGACATGGACAGCCTGAACTTGCGCGCTTTCGCTGCTGCGCTTGCCCGTCGGTCAGACATCACGTCCGATGATGCCTGGCCCTGCGACCTACTTCGCCCGACTGGGGTAGTGAGACGAGAGAGCGCTGGCCAGGACCACGACGGTTGGCCGGAGGGATTCCGCCTTGTCGGTCGACCAGCGCTGGGGCGTCACGACGATGTTGACGGCTGCAGTGACCTCGCCGGTTGCATCGAAGACCGGCGCCGCGACCGTGATGTCGCCGTCGAAGTTCTCGTTGACGACCAGCACTGAGCCCGAACTGCGGATCTGGTCGAGGCGGGCATGCAGAGCCTCGGCATCCATGATCGTGTTGCTGGCCCGGCGGACGAAATTCACCTGGCTGACGAGCGCTTGCCTCCGCTCATTCGGCAGATAGGCCACGATCGACTGCCCCAGACCGGATACGTGCCAGGGGAAGCTCGAGCCGAGGCCGACATTGGGACTGACCACTTCGCGGCTCGGTATGCGGGCGACGAGAATGACCTCGTCGTCGTCCAACACGCCGAGATTCACCGTCTCGCCGAGCTCCTTGTTGCAGTTCAGCATATAGGGCGTCGCGCGCTCGATCAGCGGGTTGCCGCGCAGGAAGCTCGAGCCCAGATGCAGCATCCGGGCGGTCAGGCTGTAGCGTCTGGTGACCGGATCCTTCAGCAGATAGCCCATGGCGACCAAGGTCGAGAGGAAGCGCTGGGCCGCGGTCTTCTCGATCCCGGTGCGCTCGACGAGCTGCGTCAGGCCGAGCGTCTGCTCGCCCTGATCGAACGCCGCCAGAATCAGCAAGCCTCTTTCCAGCGATGTACTGAAGAGTTTCGGACGCGTCTCAGTCATCGGCTCCTGCCTTCCGGTCTCGCACATCGCTGCTGACTGGAGCGCGGCATGCGCGTTTCTCTCGCAGGCCGCAGCCACCCTCTTCCAATGAAAAGCCCCGCCGCACGCCCCGGTGGATCTCGTCACAGGTTCGAAGCGGATTGACAACCATCATCGTCAGCGCAACAGTCTATCATCTTTCACACTTAAGTATCAATTATAGCAACATGAGCTGCAGCGCCAACCATCTTCGCGGCCCGGAAGGCGACCCGGCCCTCAACGCGATCGAGGGAGTCGTCGGTGCCGCCAACCTGCTGACTGCGCCGGAGGACATGGCGCGCTATCTCGTCGATGCTCGCGGCCGCTATCGGGGAGCGGCGCAGTGCGTGGTCCGCCCGGCCAATACGGCCGAGGTCGCTGCGACCGTCGCGATCTGCGCACGCGCCGGGATCGCGATCGTCCCGCAGGGCGGAAACACCGGCATGTGCGGTGGCGCGACGCCGGGCTCGCAGGGGCGCTCTATCGTGATCAGCCTCGAGCGGATGCGTGGCATCCGCGAGGTCGACCCGGCCAACAGCACGATGACAGTCGATGCCGGCTGCCCGCTGGCGGCGGTGCAGGAGGCGGCAAGCGCGATCGGCAAGCTCTTCCCGCTCTCGCTCGGCAGCGAAGGGACCTGCCAGATAGGCGGGAACATCGCGACCAATGCGGGCGGCACCGCCGTGCTGCGCTACGGGCCGATGCGCGATCTGGTCATGGGGATTGAGGCGGTCCTGCCGGACGGCCGGATCTGGAACGGGCTGCGCGGCTTGCGCAAGGACAATACCGGCTACGACCTGAAGCAGCTCCTCATCGGTTCGGAGGGAACGCTCGGCATCGTCACCGGCGCAGTGTTGAAGCTGTTCTCGCAACCGGCGGTGAGCGCGGTCGCCCTGGTTGCGCTACCCGATGTCCGCGCAGCGCTCTCCTTGCTGGAGCGGATTCGCCGCGACTTCGGCGAACGCGTCACCACCTTCGAAATCATGTCGGACAGCGAATACCAGCTCGTCCTGGCCTTGCGCACCGAGTTGCGCAGCCCGCTGGCCGGGCAGGCGCCCTGGTACGCGTTCATCGAGCTCACCGATGCGATCGAAACGCTCGACCTGCAGACGGCGCTGGCCGAAATACTTGGCGAGGTCATGGAAGCAGGCGGCATCACGGATGCGACGTTGGCCGAGAGTGGCGCCCAGGCGGAGAACATCTGGCACATCCGCCATTCGGTCACCGAGGCCAATCTGAAGGCCGGTGCGGCGGTGTCGCATGACACATCGGTTCCGGTTTCCCGTGTCCCGGAGTTCGTGGCCGGTGTCGAGGACGGTATCAGGACGCGGTTCCCCGATGCGAAGAGCTACTTCGTCGGCCATATCGGCGACGGCAACATCCACGCGATCGCGATCTTTCCGCGGGAGAAATTCTCAGATCCGCTGCGCTTTGCCGAGCTGGCGGGCGAGGTGAATGCGCTCGTCGATGAGGTCACCGTCTCGCTCGGCGGCAGCGTCAGCGCGGAGCACGGCATCGGTCGCAGCAACCGAGCGCGCCTGCAGCGCCACAAGGACCCGGTCGAGCTCGAATTCATGCGCCAGATCAAACGCGTCTTCGATCCCGCTGGCCTGATGAACCCTGGCGTCCTGCTCTAGCAGCGCGCCCGCGCCACCCTGCCAATTCACGACAAGGACGCCGATATGCGGCCCAACATCCTCCTGATCCATCCGACCATCCGCCCGGTCGGCGTCGACATTCTGAAAGCACGGGCTGAAATCACGCTCGCGCCGGATGGCGGCGAGGACACGCTGGTCGAGCAGCTCAACACTTCCGGCGCCGATGCGATCATCGTGCGCGTCGAAGCCGCGACGCGCCGCATGTTTGCCGAGGCGCCGGCGCTCAAGGTCGTCGGGATGCACGGCGTCGGCACGGATGCGATCGACCTGGACGCGGCGACCGAGCACGGGATCGTCGTGCTCAACACGCCCTTCGTCAATTTCAAGTCGACCTCGGAGCATGCCCTGGCGCTGCTGATGGCGGTGACCAAGAACATCATGTCGGGCGATCGCGCCGTGCGCGACGGGCGCTTCACGGAGTTCCGCAACAGCCAGTTGCCGATGGAGCTCGAGGGCCGCTCGCTCTTCGTCGTCGGCCTCGGGCGGATCGGCTCCGAGATGGCGCGCAAATGCCAGGCGGCGTTCGGCATGCGCATCATGAGTTATGATCCGGCCTATGACGAGGCCGCGATGGCGGCGCGCGGCATCGAGCGTGTCTCCTTCGAGCAGGGCCTGACCGAGGCCGATTTCGTCACCCTCCATGTGCCGCTCAAGGCCGATACGCGCGGCATGATGAACGCGGCCGCCTTCGCGCGGATGAAGCCGGGCAGCGTCTTCATCAATGCCTCGCGCGGACCCGTCGTGGTGCAGAGCGCTCTGATCGAAGCGCTGCGCTCGGGCCATCTGCTCGGGGCGGGCCTCGACGTGCTCGACCCCGAACCGGTGCCGGCGGACGACCCGATCAACACCACGCCGAACCTCGTTCTTTCACCGCACTATGCCGGCGACACGGTCGCGGCCCGGGCACGTTGCTCGGAGACGATCGCCGGCAGCGTGCTGGCGGCGCTGGCAGGCGGGGAATTGGCCGGAATCGTCAATCCGGAAGTCCTGACCCGGCCGAACTACCGGCTCGGCAAAGCCCTTTCGCAAGCCGGCTGACGGCCCGGTCAGGGCGCGAGCGACCACGGAAAATCAGCAGATGAAAAGCTACAAGAATCCTCTCCGCCGCAAGCTCGCCGAAGGCAGGACGACCTTCGGGCTCTGGGTGACGCTCGCTACGGCGACGATGACCGAGCTGGCGATCGAGGCGGGCCTCGACTGGGTGTGCATCGACATGGAGCACGGCGCGACCGACTACCGTGATGTCGTCGAGCACGCCCGGGCGGCCCGCGGCAGCGACCTCGCCGTGCTGGTGCGCGTGCCCTCGATCGCGATTGACTCGATCAAGCGCTGCCTCGACCTCGGGGCTGACGGGATCGTGGTGCCGCTCGTGCGCTCGGCGCGGGATGTCGAGGCTGCGCTGGACTTCGCCCGCTATCCCATGGCCGGCAAGCGCGGACTCGGCGGCGAGCGGGCGCAGCGCTGGGGCTTGCGCGTCGCGGACTACATCGCGACCGCCAATGAAGAGATCATGGTCATCCCGATGATCGAGACCGCCGAGGCGGCCGCAGCCATCGACGAGATCTGCGCCGTCTCCGGCCTCGAATTCGCCTTTGTCGGTCCGGGCGACCTGTCGGCCAGCCTCGGCCATATCGGAGCCTGGGAGGGACCGGGCGTCTCGGACAAGATCCGGCAGATCGTCGAAAGCGCCAGGATGGCGAACGTCACGCTCGGGACCTATGGCGTCGGGCCGGACGACGTCCGCTCGCGCAGCGAGCAGGGCTTCCGCTTCCTCGCCATCGGCTCGGACGCGGCGATGCTGGCCAACCGCATCGGCAACGAACTCGACGCCATCCACAACCTGATGCCGGCTCTCGGCCGGAAGATTGCCTGAGGTAGCGGCATGACGGACCTCACCCTGCAACAGACTGCCGGCACTCCCCCCAAGCTCGTCGTCTCGGGGCTGCGCAAGACCTATGGCACCACGGTGGCGCTGCATCCGACCGATCTGACGCTCCGCTCGGGTGAGTTCATGACGCTGCTCGGGCCTTCCGGCTCGGGCAAGACGACGCTCTTGATGATGGTCGCCGGCCTGTTGCAGGCCGATGGCGGTGAACTCGCGATCGATGGCCGCAAGGCGACCTACGCGCCGCCCTGGGAGCGCGACATCGGCATGGTCTTCCAGAACTACGCCCTGTTCCCGCATCTAACCGTGTTCGAGAACATCGCCTTCCCGCTGCGGATGCGGCGCCGGCCGGAGGCGGAGATCAAGCGCGAAG
The DNA here is from genome assembly GCF_053618995.1 of Allobosea sp. NPDC055594. NCBI lineage: Bacteria > Pseudomonadati > Pseudomonadota > Alphaproteobacteria > Hyphomicrobiales > Alloboseaceae > Allobosea > Allobosea sp. NPDC055594. Next base: position 501,414 of record NZ_JBSHIO010000002.1, on the reverse strand, counting down.
TCATGCGGGTGCTCGACATCGTGCAGCTGCCGCATACGGCGCAGCGCCTGCCCCGGGCGCTGTCGGGCGGGCAGCAGCAGCGCATCGCGCTCGCCCGCTGCTTCGTCTTCCAGCCGAGCCTGATCCTGATGGACGAGCCTCTCGGGGCGCTCGACAAGAAGCTGCGCGACCAGCTGCAGCTCGAGATCAAGCATCTGCACAAGTCGCTCGGCATCACGATCCTCTACGTCACGCACGACCAGGAGGAAGCGCTGACGATGTCGGACCGCATCTGCCTGATGAATGGCGGACGCATCGAGCAGCTCGGCACGCCCTCCGAGCTCTATTTCGAGCCGGCCACCGTCTTTGCCGCCGATTTCCTTGGCGAGTCGAACTTCCTGGACGGCACGGTCCGCTCCGCTTCGGCGGATGGACTGACGATCGATGCCGGCGGCGGCTCGATCCGCGGCGCTGGAGCCTTCGCGACGGGCACGGAGGTCAGGCTCATGGTCAGACCCGAGAGCATCAGGACCGCTCATGCCCCGAGCGAGGGCTGGAACGCCGTGCCAGGCACGGTGAGGGAGACGATCTTCGTGGGCGGTGTCACCCGCCACTATATCGACCTCGCCGCGGGGGGCAGCATCGTTGCGCTCGAGCTGACCGATCGGAAGACGCCGCCTCCCGCGCAGGGTCAGCAGGTCTTCGCGACCTGGCCGGTCCAGGCCACCGCGGTTCTCGCAGCCGGCGGAGGCAGTGCGCCATGAGCCTCGCCGTTTCCACACGGGACGCAGCCCGGCCAGGTTGGTTCCAGCGTTTCGCCGGGCGTTGGGGCAAGCTGACGCCAGCGCTCCTGTTCCTCCTGGTGCTGATCCTCTATCCCGTCGGCAAGCTGCTCTCGCTGAGCTTCCAGGGGCCAGGCGGCGTTTTCAGTCTGCAGGCCTATGAGCGCCTGTTCGCCTCATCCGTCTACGTCCAGGTCATGGTCGTGACGCTCAAGATCTCGTTCTGGACGACGCTCGCGACTGTGGCGATCAGCTATCCGGTGGCGCGCGCCATCGCGCGGCTGCCCGGTGCGACCCGCAACCGCCTGATGTTCTGGGTCCAGCTCTCGTTCTGGTGCAGCTTCCTGATCCGCACCTTTGGCTGGATGGTCCTGCTCAACCGCAACGGCTTCATCAGCCAGACCCTGCAGTATCTGCAGATCGTCGACGGGCCGATCGACCTTCTCTATTCCGCGCCCAGCGTCATCGTCGGCATGACCCATGCCATGGTGCCGCTCTGCATCCTGACCATGGTGCCGGTGATGGAGGGGATCGACGAGAACCTCTCCAAGGCCGGGATGACGCTCGGCGGCCGCCCGGGCAGCGTGTTCTGGCGCATCTATTTCCCGCTTTCGCTGCCCGGCGTGACGGCAGGAGCCTTGCTCGTCTTCATCACCTCGCTCGGCTTCTTCATCGTGCCGGCCTTCCTCGGCTCGCGCCATGAGACGATGATCACGCAGCTGATCATCGAGCAGGTGCAGGAATATCTAAACTGGGGGTTCGCCGGCGCGCTTTCGCTGCTGCTGCTCGTCGCAGCGCTGGTCATCTTCACGATCTATGACCGCTTGCTCGGCATCTCGACCCTGACCGGCAGTGTCGATCGCAGCGCGAAGGCGGGGGGCGGCCCCGGTTGGGTGGGCCTGCTCGGGCTCAAGATCTGCGCCGGGCTCGGCCATGTCTCGGATATGCTGTTCAGCGTCTTTAATCGTGTCCTGGGCAATCGCGGGACCGGGAAGCCGCTTCGCGGCGGGCGGGGGCTGGAATGGGCCGTCGTGCTCGCAATCCTGGCCTTCCTCATCCTGCCGGCGCTGATCATGGTGCCGGTCTCCTTCACCGCCGGCTCGCGGATCAACTGGCCGCCGGAGGGGTTCAGCCTGCGCTGGTACGAGAGCCTGCTGGCTTCGCCGGTCTGGCTCCAGGCCGCGACGCGCTCGGTGATCGTCGCGCTGGGCGCAGCCGCGCTGGCGATGCTGATCGGCACGCCGGCAGCTTTCGCGATCGCGCGCCAGAAGCTGCCGGGCCGTACCCTGATCCTGTCGCTGGTGCTTTCGCCGCTGATCATCCCGCGCATGGTGATCGCGGTGGCGCTGTTCTACTTCTACGCGCAGATCGGGCTGGTCGGCAGCTATGCGGGCCTGATCGTCGGCCATGCGGTGCTGGCGATCCCCTATGTCGTGATCACCGTCATGGCGGTGCTGAAGTCCTACGACACCCGCTATGACCAGGCCGCCTGGAATCTCGGGGCGCGGCCGACCCAGACGCTGCGCTTCGTCACGCTGCCGCTGATCAAGGGCGGGCTGATCTCGGCCTTCCTCTTCGCCCTGATCACCTCTTTCGACGAACTGACCATCGCACTGTTCGTGACCGGCGGGCTGACCACCACTCTGCCCAAGCAGATGTGGGACGACGCTATCAACGTTGCGACGCCGATCCTGGCGGCGGCCTCCACGCTGCTGCTCGTCTTCGTCGCGGTGATCACCCTGCTGATCCACCGCCTGCAGACCAAAGAGCAAAAATGAATCGAGGAACACTCGATCCCTGAAAGCGAACACCCACCAGAAGAACAGGACATTGGGGATATCACCATGAGCGATACGAGGAAGTCGGCCATCTCCCGCAGAACGCTGCTGATCGGCGCCAGCGCCGTCGCGGCTCCGAGCATCTGGACCAGTGCCCGCGCTCAGACCAAGCGGCTCATCGTTCGCACGCCGGGCGGCCCGACCGCCGAGGCGATGAAGAAGGCCTATTATGAGCCGTTCCAGGCCGCGACCGGCATCGAGATCGTGCCTGCGACCTCGAACAACGAGCCGGTCAGCCAGATCAAGGCCATCGTCGAGTCGAAGTCCAAGACCTGGGACATGGCGGCATCGCTGTCGCGCGCTGCCATTCGCCAGCTGCTCAAGGATGGCGACTTCCTGCTGAAGCACGGCCTCGAAAACGAGGCGGTGGTCAAGGAGATCCCGGCTTCGTTCCGCAACGAGTATGCGATCGGCCACGGCGTTTACGCGACGCCGCTGACCTATCGCAAGGACAAGTTCAAGGAACCGCCGAAGAACTGGAAGGACTTCTTCGACGTCAAGACCTTCCCGGGGCGCCGGGCGATGCGCAAGAACCCGGTCGACACCCTGGAGATCGCGCTCTTCGCCGACGGCGTCGCGCCCAAGGATCTCTATCCGCTCGATGTCGATCGCGCCTTCAAGTCCCTCGACCGGATCAAGCCGCATGTCGCCCATTGGTGGACGAGTCCGGTCCAGGCGATCCAGCTCATCACCAATGGCGAGGTCGACATGGTGCCGGTCTGGTCGAACTTCCCCACGGCCGCTGCCGAGCAGGGGGCGCCACTCGCGCTCGCCTGGCAGAATAACATCTGGGGGACGGACATGTTCACGATCCTCAAGGGCACCGACAATTTCGAAACCTGCCGGCAATTCATCCTGTTCTGTTTGCAAGGCGAGCGTCAGGCGGCAGTGGGCCGGCAGGTTGCGATCGCGCCGACCAATCCGAACGCCTTCAAGTTCATCAGCCCTGAGCGGGCCACCGTCCTCGCGACCAACCCGCCCTATCAAGCGACCGGAATCGAGATCAACGACGAGTTCTGGGCGGCCAATCGCGATGCGATCGCCGACCGCTTCAACAAGTGGTTGCTGAGCTGATGCTTCCCGCCCGCGGCGTGCTCGTGCCGCGGGCTTTTCCTGACCGGGACGATGGATATGGCTGAAGACGAGTCGATGGCGGCGATTGCGACGCCGGTGCTTTCAAACGCGGTAGAGCGCCTCGAAGGCCCCTGGTCGCCGGGTGCCCATGCCCTGCGCGGCATGTTGCCGCTACGGCGCGGCGATGCGGTACGGGGCCCGGCCTACACCATCAGGCTACGACGCGCCGCGAAGCCGGCCTCGACGAATGTCGAGGCATTGCTCAAGGCCTATGACGACGCACCCGCCGGTTCCGTCGTGGTGGTCGAGGTTGTCGACGAGGTCGGTGGCGCGGTCCTCGGCGACATCATCGCCCATCGCCTGAAGGCGATCGGCGTGGCCGGGGTCGTGGTTGCCGGACCGGTGCGGGACCTCATCGGCCTCGAGGAGTTCGGCCCGCCGATCTGGTACGCGCAGGCTACGATGCTCGGCCTCGAAATGGCGGAAACCGCCACCGAGGTGCAGATCGAGCTTTCGGTCGGCGGGACGCGCGTCGCGCCGGGCGATCTCGTCTTCGCCGATATCGATGGGGCCTTCGTCATACCGGAGGCGACGCTGGCCGCGCTTACGCCGATCGCCGCCAGCGTCGCGGCGCGTGAAGAGCAGTGGCATCGCAGCCTCGCCGAGGGCCGATCGCTCCTTGAGACCCTGCGCGCGCCCACGAACTGAACAGGCGGCTGCACCGAGCCGCTCCACATTCCCCCACAAACGAGACAGGATCCATGTCGAGCGAGAAGAATGCAGCTGCGGCGATGTCCGCGGAGATCGGCACCGCCGTGTTCTGGGATGCCGCCGAGAAGATTCACGGGCCGTGGACACTGGCCCATCGCACCGTCGAAAGCGTGCGCGCGCTGCGCCCGGACGATCATGCGATCGGCCCAGCCTATACGATCCGGCTGCGCCGGGCGAGCGACAGCTCGACCAGCAACCGCGAGGATTTCCTGCGGGCCTATGACGAGGCTCCGGAAGGCGCGGTCGTCGTGGTCGAGGTGCAGACCGACATCGGTGGCTGTGCCATGGGCGACCTGGTCGCCCATCGCCTGAGCCAGTGCAAGGTCGCCGGTGTCATCATCAACGGATCGATCCGCGACCTCGTCGGCTTGAAGCAGATCGCGCCGCCTACCTGGTATCGCGCGATCACCATGGCCGGTCCGATCTCGCGCGAGATCGCGGTCGAGATTGGGGTCGACGTCACCGTCGGTGGCGCCGTGATCCGCTCTGGCGATCTCGTCTGCGCGGATGTCGACGGCGTCTTCGTCACCCCCAAGGATGAGGCCGCGAAGATTCAAGAGAAGGCTCGCGAGATCGTCGCCAAGGAAGCGGTCATCAACGCCCGCCTCGCCGCCGGGGAGGATCTGCGGACGATCCTGCTCGGGCAAGCCGAACCGGCGCACTGACCGGGCCGCGACATGCGGTGGCGGGCCCAGGCGTCTGCGCCTCTGGGCCCGCCGAGCTTCCGGCAGAAGAGAGGACCTCCCGCCCGCCATGCCTTCCCGCATCCTGAACACCGATGAGATGCGCCTGGCGGCGCAGCGCGTCCTGCCACGCGGCATGTTCGAGTTCATTGATCGCGGCACGGAGGGGGAGCTCGCGCTGCCGGCCGCGCGGGCTGCGCTCGATGCGGTGAAGTTCAGCCCGAACGTGCTGGTCGACGTCAGCCGGCGCGACCAGAGCGTCGAACTGTTCGGCTCCAGGCTGCCCTTGCCGATTATCGCGGCACCGACGGGCCTTGCCGGGCTGATGTGGTATCGCGGCGAAATCGAACTGGCCCGGGCGGCGGCGCGGGCCGGCATCCCGTTCTGCGTCTCCACCCAGTCCATCACCTCGATCGGCGACATCGCTGCCGGCGCCGGCGGGAACCTCTGGTTCCAGCTCTACATCCTCAACGACAGGGCGATCACCGAGACCTTCGTCGACGCCGCGCGGGCGGCGGGATCCGATACGCTGATCCTGACCGTGGACACGAGCGTTTCGCCCAAGCGCGAATATAATACTCACAACGGCTTCGGCATCCCGATGGCGGCGAACTGGCGTGCTGCGCTCGATTTCGCCATGCATCCGCGCTGGTGCCTGAACGTTATGGGGCGCTATCTCGCCGGCCTCGGCATGCCGAGCTACGCACATTATCCGGACGCCTTTCGCCGCAAGATCACCCGTGCCCCGCTGGGCGACGCCCTGCGCCTGGCCGACGATGTCACCTGGACCGAGATCGCAGCGCTCCGGCGGCGCTGGCCCGGGCGGTTCATCATAAAGGGCATCCTGCGCTGCGATGATGCACAGCGGGCGCTGGATTGCGGAGCGGACGGCATCGTCGTCTCCAATCATGGCGGACGCAATCTGGATTCCGCCATCGCTCCGGCCCGCGCCCTACCGGAGATCGCTGAGCGCCTCGGCGATCGACTTGTCATCCTGGCGGATGGCAGCGTCCGGCGCGGCAGCGATGTCGTCAAGCTACTCGCCCTCGGCGCCCGGGCGGTGCTCGTCGGGCGCTCGCTTCTCTATGGCGTCGCCATGGGCGGCTGCGATGGCGCCGGCCGCGTCATCGAGATCCTGCGCGACGAGGTCGACCGCACGATGGCCTTCATGGGTTGTTCCTCGCTCGCCGCGCTGGACGGCGATGCGCTCGCAAGGGAGTCATAAGAGAGCCATAGCGTCCCCCGCCCGAAAGCAGACTTTGCAAAGATCAGCTATGGGCCATGTCCTGCCACAGCCGAGTTGCGAACCCGTCTCCGGTCCGCGGCCACTGGTATGGGCGGAAAACCCGAAACGGCGCGTCAGAGAGAAGTGCCAGGCTGGCCGAGAGTCTGGCGCGTGACCGCCGGCTGATGATCGCGTGCTATCGGAAGCAAGATTGGCAAGGGACACCGAAAGCGCGGATATTCCGCGCCATTGGAAAAAACGCTGATTATCCAAAAGATGGGCTGGTGCTGCGAGAGAGGATTGAACTCTCGACCTCTCCATTACCAATGGAGTGCTCTACCACTGAGCTACCGCAGCAGGATCGTGCCGTCTGCGCCCGGCCCTTGAAGGGCTTGCCGGCGCCGCGTCGTTCCGAAGCGGCGTCCTGATGCCACAAGCCCCGCCCCGACGCAACCTGTTCCGCGCATATCCCTGTGTCTGAATTTGAAGAGCTGTGGAATCTTGCCGGTGAGGAGGGGCTTTCTGTCCGCAGATCGCAGCGTGCCGCGCCGCCGCGCGCCTTCAATCGGGCAGCAGCAGGCGCTGGTCGATGCGGAAGAGGCGGCCATCGCCGAGGATATGGGCGCAAAGCCCGAGGCCGAACAGCGGCCGGAAGGCCGCGTCGCGGACGTTGAGGCCGCCGGCATAGGCGCCCATCGCCGGCATTACGCAGCGCGTTGCGGAGAGCACGAAGCAGCGCCGGCGCAGCGCCCGGCCGCGCATCCGGACCTTGGCGGCGGGATGCAGATGCCCGGCGATTTCCGGACGTGTCGCCGCGTGACTCGGCTCGTGCCGGAGCGCGACGCCGGAGATTTCGAGTTCGTCCAGCACCGTGCCGCCCATCGCGGCCGAGATCTGAGGATCGTGATTGCCGCTGATCCAGAGCCAGTCGCGGCCGGCCTGGAGGGCGCGCAGGCTCGCAAGGCAGCTGTCGTCGATCCGCGCTTCGGCGCCGCGATCATGGAAGCTGTCGCCGAGCGCGATCACGCGCGCCGGCTGGTAGCGCGCAATCGCCGCACCCAGCAAAGCGAGCGTCGCGGCCGAATCATAGGGCGGCAGCAGGACGCCGCGGGCGGCATAGGCCGAGCCCTTCTCCAGATGCAGGTCGGCGACGACGAGAGTGCGCTCATCCGGGAGGTAGAGCGCGCCGGAGAGATCGGGGACAAGCGCGAGCCGGCCGAGCATGGAGGCCTCGGCCGCGGCGCCCGTCATCTCTCTCGTCGCCAGGTTCACGCCATCGCCTCTTCGAGCATGCTTGCTTCCGCCTCGGCGAGGATCTCGTCGGCCGCCTCGCCACTGACCGCCTCGCGCCCGATCTCGAGCATGACCGAGACCGAGAGCGGCGAGACGTGATCGAGCGGCTGATGCACGATTCGCCCGCTGATCCGTGTCAGCATCTGACCGAGACGGCCGATATCGAGCAAGCCGGTCGCGGCGTCGGCACGCGCGGCGCGCAGCAGGACATGGTCGGGCTGGTGCCGGCGCAGCACATCATAGACCAGGTCGGTCGAGATCGTGACCTGCCGCCCGCTCTTCTCCTGGCCGGGAAAACGCCGCTCGATCAGGCCGCCGATCACGGCGCAGGAGCGGAAGGTGCGCTTCATCAGCGCCGATTCCGCCAGCCATTCCTCGAGATCGTCGCCGAGCATGTCCTGCGAAAAGAGCTCGTCCAGCGAAAGCGCTCCACGCGCGATCGCCGCCGCCATATCGCCGAGCGTCCAGACGGCGATGCCGTAGTCGTTGCAGACGAAGCCGAGCGGCCTCAGTCGCGCCCGTTCCAGCCGCCGCGTCAGCAGCATGCCGAGCGTCTGGTGGGCGAGACGGCCCTCGAAGGGATAGGCGACGAGGAAGAAGCGCCCGGCGCGCGGAAAGCTCTCGACCAGCAATTCGCCCGGCTTCGGCAGGCGCGATTTCAGGCGCTGCGCATGCAGCCAGGACGAAACCTCGTCCGGCAGCTTCGCCCACTCCTTTGGCGTGGCCAGGATGGTGCGCACGCGCGCGGCGAGGAAGGTCGAGAGCGGGAACTTGCCGCCGGCATAGGAGGGGATCTTCGGATCGGTGCCGGCGGCGGTGCGCGAGCAGACCACCTCGTTCTCGACGATCCCTTCGAAGCGCAGCACCTCGCCGGCGAAGATGAAGGTGTCGCCGGGCGTCATCGTCTCGGCGAAATACTCCTCGAGCTCGCCGAGAACGCGTCCGCCGCGGCTGAGGATCTGCTGGCCGCCGGGGCGTGCCGGGCGAGAGCGCCCGAGCCGGACCTTGAGCATGGTCGATTCGACGATGGTGCCGACATTCATCCGGTATTGCTGGATGGTCTGGGCGTTGCTCGCGCGGTAGAGCCCGTCCTTGCCGCGGCGTAGCTTGGCGAAGCGCTCATAGCTCTTCAGCGCATAGCCGCCGGTCGCGACGAAATCGACGACGGCGTCGAAATCGGCGCGGCTGAGATCTGCATAGGGCGAGGCCGTCAGGACCTCCCGATAGAGCGCGTCCGGCTCGAAGCCGTCGGAGCAGGCGACCCCGAGCACATGTTGGGCGAGCACGTCGAGCGCGCCGATGCGCGGCTCCGGCGTGTCCTGCGCCGCCTCCGCCACCGCATCGAGCGCGGCGCGGCATTCGAGCAGTTCGAAGCGGTTCGACGGCACGAGGAGCGCCTGCGAGGGCTCGTCCATGCGGTGGTTGGAGCGGCCGATACGCTGCATCAGCCGGCTCGCGCCCTTGGGCGCGCCGACATTGATGACGAGGTCGACATCGCCCCAGTCGATGCCGAGATCGAGCGTCGCCGTACAGACGACGGCTTTCAGCTTCCCGGCCGCCATCGCCGCCTCGACCTTGCGGCGCTGGCCGACATCGAGCGAGCCGTGATGCAGTGCGATCGGCAGCGTCTCCTCGTTCACGCGCCACAGCGCCTGGAACATGAATTCGGCCTGCATGCGGGTGTTGACGAAGACCAAAGTCAGCCTGTGCGCGCGGATCGCGGCATAGATGTCGTCGACGGCATGGGCGGTGATGTGGCCGGCGAGCGGTAGCCGGCGGCTGGTCGCCATGATGCCGATCTGCGCCTTCGCGCCGCCCTGGACGGTGACGAGGCCGGATGGCGTGCCCGAGCCGCCGAGATAGGCCTGGAGATCGGCGGGCTCGCGCACCGTCGCCGAGAGGCCGACCGCGCTCATCTTCGGCGCGAGGCCGCGCAGGCGGGCGAGGTCGAGCGAGAGCAGGTCGCCGCGCTTGGAGGTCACCAGCGCGTGCAGCTCGTCGAGCACGACCCGGCGTAAGGATGCGAAGAACGGTTTCGAATCGCGATGCGAGACTAGGAGCGCGAGTTGCTCCGGCGTCGTCAGCAGGATGTCGGGCGGGCGCTCGATCTGGCGGGCGCGCTTGGCGGGGGAGGTGTCGCCGGTGCGGGTCTCGACCTTGACCGCAAGCCCCATCTCGCGGATCGGCGTTTCGAGATTGCGGGCGATGTCGACGGCGAGCGCCTTCAGCGGCGAGACATAGAGCGTGTGCAGCCCCTCGCGCACGCCGCCGCGCTCGGTCAGCTCGACCAGCGAGGGCAGGAAGCCGGCGAGCGTCTTGCCGGCGCCGGTCGGTGCGACCAGCAAGGTCGAGCGCCCGGCCCGGGCCTCTTCCAGCAGCGCGATCTGATGTGGCCGCACGTTCCAGTCGCGGCTGGCGAACCAAGCCGAGAAGGCAGGGGGAAGGGGGGAGGCGACCGCGTCCATGCGCCGACAGAGATAGGCCTTGTCGAACGAAAAGGGAACGGTAGGCTCGCGTCATTCTGGGGCGACGCGCAGCGGCGGCCCGACAATCTCGCGATGACGCCGGCCTCAGCGCTCCGCGACGACGATCAGCCCCGGCACCGGTTCGTCGCGATCCATGCGGACGCTCTGCGGCTCGACCAGCATGGGTCTCAGCCGGGCCTGGCTGAGCGCTTCCCTGATCCAGCCTTCGGCATGGGCGAAACGACGATCCCGGCCGACAATGATGCCGGCGCCCTGATGACTCTGCACCGTGAAGGCAAGGAGGCCACTCGTTTTGAGCACGCGCGCGCTCTGATGGAAGCTCGGAGCAAGGTCTCCGAGATAGATGAAGACGTCGGTGGAGACGATGAGGTCGGCCGATGCGTCGGACCGACTCGCCAGGAAGGCGTTCAGGTCCGCAGTGGCGAGCTTGTCGTAGAGCGGGCTGCCATCGGCGCGCTTCTTGGCCTGCGCTTTGGCGATCATTCGGGGCGAGAGGTCGCAGCCGGCGAGGAACCCCGCCTCGGCGCGGATGGCCTCGCCCATCAGGCCGGTGCCGCAGCCGAGGTCGAGGGTGGTTCCGAACTGCAAGGGCTGGCTGGCCTGTGCGCAATGGCGCACCAGCGCCTGCTTCAGCAATGCCGGGCCCTGATATTGCAACTTGCCGACGAGGTGGCTGTCGAAGCGCTCGGCATAACCGTCGAACAGCGCGCCTGAAAAACACTCCGAGGTCGCCTGCTCGGCAGCGAGCGCGCCGATGCGAGCGAGGTCGAGCCTGGCGCCGAGACGGTCGCTCGGATCGAGGTCGAGATATTGCCGCCAGGCGGTCGCGGCCTCCTCATTGTGCCCGAGCGCCTCCTGGGCCAGGCCATAGAGATGCCAGGCAGCGGTGAAACCGTAGTTCTCGGCGAGCGTTTGATCGAGGATGTCGAGCGCCGCCTGCGGATCGCCGGCCTTCAAGGCCTTCTCGGCCCAGGCATAGCGGCGGTCGAGACGATCGTCGCCGGAACTGGCGGAGTACACGCTGCTGCCCTTTTCGATCATGCTGCGGGTTTAACGGAGGTGCATGACACAGGCCAGATGATGAAGCCTTCCGATCTGCTGATTCCGACACCGGCCGGGCTCTACTGCCCGCTGGCCGATATCCATATCGACCCCGTTCGTCCGGTGGCGCGGGCACTGATCACCCATGGCCATTCCGATCATGCGCGCGCCGGCCATGGCGCGGTCCTGGCGACATCAGAGACGTTGGCGATCATGGCGCTGCGCTATGGCGAGGCGTTCACCGGCTCGCGGCAGGTGGCGGCGCCCGGCGAAACCACTCGCATCGGGGAGGTCGATTTCCGCTTCGTCCCCGCCGGCCATGTTCTCGGCTCGGCCCAGATCGTCGTCGAGGCCAGGGGGCTGCGGATCGTCGTCTCCGGCGACTACAAGCGCGAGCGCGACCCGACCTGCGCGGCCTTCGAACCGGTCATCTGCGACATCTTCATCACCGAGGCGACCTTCGGCCTACCGGTCTTCCGCCATCCGTCGGCGAGCGCCGAGACCGCCAAGCTGCTCGATTCCGTCCGGCTCTTTCCCGAGCGCACCCATATCGTCGGGGCCTATTCGCTGGGGAAGGCGCAGCGGCTGATGGCGCTGATCCGCGAGGCCGGCTACGAGCGGCCGCTCTACATCCACGGCGCGGTCGAGAAGATCACCGAGCTCTACCAGGCCGAGGGCGTTCCGCTCGGCGAGATCCGCAAGGTCGAGCCGGGCGAACGCAAGGCCGAGGGGCGCAAGGCCGAGGGGCGCAAGGCATTGGCCGGCGAGATCGTCATCTGCCCGCCGGGTGCCATCCAGGATCTGTGGTCGCGCCGCTTCCTCGATCCGGTCACCGCCTTCGCCTCGGGCTGGATGCGGATCAGGGCCCGCGCCCGCCAGAAAGGCGTCGAGCTGCCGCTGATCATCTCCGACCATGCCGATTGGGACGATCTTCAGGCGACGATCCGGGAGGTCCAGGCCGGCGAGATCTGGATCACCCATGGCGAGGCCGAGGCGCTGGCGCATTGGTGCGGCACCGTCGGGTTCAAGGGCATGCCGCTGCATCTCGTCGGCTATGGCGACGAGGGCGAAGCCGAGGCTAGGCCGGCGGAGGCTGCTTCATGAACCGCTTCGCCTGGCTCCTCGACCGTCTCGCCTATGAGCCGCGCCGCAACGGCAAGCTCGCGCTGATCGCGGACTATCTGCGCACCACGCCCGATCCCGATCGCGGCTATGCGCTGGCGGCGATGACCGGCGGGCTGGTCTTCCAGAACGCCAAGCCCGGCCTGATCCGCGCGCTGATCGCCGAGCGCACCGATCCTGTCCTTTTCGCGCTCTCCTACGACTATGTCGGCGATCTCTCCGAGACGGTCGCGCTGATGTGGCCGGCTCGGCATGGCGCCAACGACGTGCCGCATCTGCCCGATGTCGTCGCCGGACTGCAAAAGTCCGGCAAGACCGAGATGCCGCGCCTGATCGCCTCCTGGCTCGATGCGCTCGACGAGACCGGGCGCTGGGCCCTGCTCAAGCTGATCACCGGCGCCCTGCGCATCGGCGTCTCGGCCCGCCTTGCCAAGACCGCCGCCGCGAGCCTCGGCGGCATTCCCGCCGACGAGGTCGAGCAGGTCTGGCATGGGCTGGAGCCGCCCTATACCGCGCTCTTCGCCTGGCTGGAGGGCAGGGACCCACGCCCGGAAGCGAGTGACCCCGCGCCATTCCGCCCGGTCATGCTCTCGCATGCGGTGGAGGATGGCGATTTCGACAAGCTCGATGCGGCCGAATTCGCCGCTGAATGGAAATGGGACGGCATCCGCGTCCAGGCCGTTGCCGGCACGAGACCCGATGGCGGCCGCACCGTTCGTCTCTATTCCCGCACCGGCGAGGATATCGGCGCAGCGTTCCCGGATCTCACCGAGGTGCTGACGCAGGACGGCGCGCTCGACGGCGAATTGCTAGTGATGCGCGATGGCGCCGTCCAGAGTTTCAACACCCTGCAGCAGCGGCTCAACCGCAAGCAGGTCACCGCGAAGATGCTCGCCGGGTTCCCGGCCCATATCCGCGTCTACGACCTTCTCGCCGAGGGCGATGAGGATCTGCGCGGCCTGCCCTATACGGAGCGGCGCGCCCGGCTCGAAGCCTTCCTCGGCAAGCTGGGTAGCGCGCGCTTCGATCTTTCGCCGCGCATTCCCTTCGCCAGCTGGGAAGAGCTGACGGTGGCCCGCGCCGATCCTGCTTCCGCCGGAGCTGGAGGCGATGCGGAGGCCGTCGAGGGCTGCATGCTCAAGCGGCTTGATTCGCCCTATCTGCCGGGCAGGCCGAAGGGCTACTGGTACAAGTGGAAGCGCGATGCCCGGCTAATCGACTGCGTGCTGATGTATGCCCAGCGCGGCCACGGCAAGCGCTCCTCCTTCTATTCCGACTATACTTTTGGCGTCTGGCGGGTCGGCGAGACAGGCGCGGACGAGCTCGTTCCTGTGGGAAAGGCCTATTTCGGCTTCACCGACGAGGAGCTGATCGAGATCGACCGCTATGTCCGCAAGAACACGGAGAATCGTTTCGGTCCGGTGCGCGAGGTGACCCACACCCCGTCGAGCGGCCTCGTCTTCGAAGTGGCCTTCGAAGGGCTGCAGCGCTCGACGCGGCACAAATCCGGCATCGCCATGCGCTTTCCCCGGATCAGCCGCATCCGCTGGGACAAGCCGCCGGGCGAGGCCGACCGGATCGAGACGCTGGAGGCGCTGCTGCCGGGCTAGATCGCCGCGCGTCCGTTCGAGCGCAGTCACGGTGATCTATCTCAGTGCTATCGCATCGGAGTTTTCCGAAAAGCGGAATCCACTTGTCGGTCCGATGCTATAAGTCGTCCGGAGCTTCTCCGGCGTTCCCGGGCGGCGCCAGATCGGGCCTGGAAGGCGACGAATCCGTCGAGTTTCGGGCTCCGGCCATCCTTGCTGACCATTGGCCATTGACAGCTTGGAGTTGCGGGCCTTGAACGTTCTGGGGGAATCGCGCCGGCATCTCGCCGGGCTTCGGCGCGTGGAGGGCATGATGAGCGGGCATCCGACACGGATCGTGATCGCGGACGACCACCCGCTGTTTCGCGGCGCCTTGCGCCAGGCGGTTTCGCATGCATTGGCGGGGGCCGAGGTCAGCGAGGTCGGCTCGCTCGAGGCGTTGGGCCAGGCATTGGCCGAGGCCGCCGATCTCGACCTGATCCTGCTCGACCTGACCATGCCCGGCGTGCAGGGCTTCTCCGGCCTGCTTTTCCTGCGCGCGGCTCATCCGGAGATTCCGGTCATCGTCGTCTCGGCCAATGACGATCCGGCGGTGATCCGCCGCTGCATCGAGTTCGGGGCGCTCGGCTTCCTGCCGAAGACCGCCGAGGTCGCGCAGATGGGCGAGGCGATCCGCGCCGTGCTCGATGGCGGGGTCTGGACCCCGCCGGGCGTCGATCTCTCCGCGCCGGTGGATCACGAGACCGCCGACATGGTCCGGCGCCTGGCGACGCTGACGCCGCAGCAGGTGCGCGTCCTGATGATGCTGTCCGAGGGGCTGCTCAACAAGCAGATCGCCTATGAGCTCGGGGTTTCCGAGGCAACGGTCAAGGCGCATGTCTCGGCGATCCTGACCAAGCTCGATGTCGACAGCCGCACCCAGGCGGTGATCGCGGCCGCGAAGATCGCCGGCGCCGGCTGGGCTGCCGCGGGGGCTTCGGCGACGAGCTGACGCCGCGCTTGCGGGGGACGCACGCTGTCGCTACCTGCACAGGCAGGAGAGGTGTCGTTCAGGCTTGGTTCAAGCGGTGAATGGCTGGTCTCGGCCTCACTTTTCAAGAGGATTTCGGCATGGCCAATGGCGGCATCGAGCGCTTTCTCGGCGGCTCCGTTCTCAGCGTCCTGGTGCGCCTGCTCTTCATCTCGCTCCTGGTCGGCGCGGCGATGGCCTTTCTCGGCCTGTCGCCGACCGGGCTCTATGAGAGTGCGCTGCGCTTCGTCCGCTCGCTCGGCAATCTCGGCTTCGGCGCGGTGCGCGAGGTCGGCGGCTGGGCTGTGGCCGGTGCGCTGATCGTCATACCGCTCTGGCTGATCAGCCGGCTCTTCGCCTCGCGGCGCTAGGCGAGGGTGACCGGAGGTTCTGCGGCCTCCGGTCGATCGTCGCAGGTCACGGCAGCACGGCGAGCTTTGCCGTCATGCCGGGGTGGAAGCGACAGATGATATCGACGGCGCCGGCCCTGGTGACCGTGCAGCGGCCTTCGGTACTGGCCGGAAGATCGACATCGAAGGACTTGTCGCGCGCCGTCGCTGTGTGCCGGACGGGGTCGCGATTGATCCAGGAGATGCTGTCGCCGACTCGGACCTCGCTCGGCATCGGCCCGAATTTCATCTTGTCGATCAGAACCGCGTGGCTGCGTGGCTCGGCCCGCGCCGGCCGTGCCAGTGCGATGATGGTACCGCCGATCGTCAGCAATGCGCTGCGCCGGGAAGGAAGGGGCGCCATCACTTCACCGTCTGCGCGAGATGCTCGGCATGCGTCTGATGCGCCGTGAACAGCGCCAATCCGCTTTCGAGCAGCGCCTTGAGCTCGCCATTATGCGCGCCCGGGATCAGCGCCGTTCTGAGGGCCTGGTTGACCGTGCGGTGATAGGCGATTTCGTTGGCGACATAGGCGCGATCGAAAGCCGCCCCCGAAAGCTTCCTGAGACGCTTTTCGGCCTGCGCCGCCTGCTTGGTCAGGCCCGCGCTGGTCCCATTCGCCTCCGGCTTCACATTGAGACGCTTGACTAGGGACAGGGCCTTCTCGTTGACCGCGGCATGGTCGCGGGCCATCAGCTCGGCGAAATCCCGGACTTCGGCATTTTTCGTCTTCGCCAGCGCGAGTTTGGCGGCGTCGACATCGATCTGCCCGGCCGTATAGGCGATATGGGCGATCTGGGGATCGCTGAGCTGCGAATCATGGGCGAAGGCCGCGCCGGTCGTCATCGCGAGGGCGGCGGCAAGAACGAGCAGTCTGGACATGGTGTGGCTCTCCGTGGCTTGCCGGGGCATCGATCGCCTCGGCAAGCCATTCGATGGCGCAGCGCAACCAAGGTTCCCGCAGGTGGCGCTCAGTGGTCGAGCGCCTCCAGCACCTCGCGCCGTGCCCCGGGGGCGGTGTAGAGGCCGCGGAAGGCACGGGTGACGAGCGCGCTGCCATGCTTGCGCACGCCGCGCGAGGACATGCAGGCATGGCTTGCCTGCAGCACGACGGCGACGCCTCGCGGCTCGAGTTCGGCCTCGATCGCGTCGGCGATCTCGGCCGTTAGCCGTTCCTGGATCTGCAGGCGATGCGCGAGGGCATCGACCAGCCGCGCGAGCTTGGAGATGCCGACGACGCGCTCGCGCGGCAGATAGGCGATATGCGCGACCCCGCTGGTCACCGCCATATGATGCTCGCAGACCGATTCAAGCGGGATGTCGCGCAGCAGGACCAGCTCGTCATAACCGCCGGTCTCGCCGAATGTCCGTCGTAGGATCGCGGCTGGATCCTGCGAATAGCCGGCGAACCACTCCTCATAGGCCCGCACCACGCGGGCGGGCGTTTCGAGCAGGCCTTCGCGCGCCGGATCGTCTCCGGCCCAGGAGATCAGGGTGCGTATCGCGGCTTCTGCTTCGGCGCGGGTCGCGCGCTGCGGCGAAAATCCCGGCGGCCGCGGGCAGGAGCACGCCTCCTCCGAAGCCGGAACAGGTGATAGAAGGGATCGAACGGTCACGCTTGGCTCCTCCGAATGTTTGCCGATCCCCGTTCGATGCGCCGGGGCGGAAGAAGTTCCCGGCCCGGAGCCTCGCGGGAACCTTTGCGCGCCATGCGCATCCAATCGCCGTTTGCAGGAGAACGGCTCATGCTGGAAGTTCCGAGGAGCAGGCCGTTCGCCTGCGAGGCGATGAGCGAGGCGGAACTCGTCGCCGGCGCTCGCCGGCGCGAGCGTGGCGCCTTCCGAGTCATCATGCAGCGGCACAATCAGGGCCTGTTCCGGGTTGCGCGCAGCATCGTCGCCGACGAGGCCGAGGCCGAGGATATCCTCCAGGAAAGCTATGTCCGGGCCTTCGCGGCGCTCGATGGCTTCCGCGGCGCGTCCAGCCTGCTGACCTGGCTGACGCGGATCGTCGTCAACGAGGCGCGCGGCAGGCTGCGCCGCCGCCGGCGCGCCACGGTCGAACTCGATCAGGTCGAAACAGCGCAGGCGGCGGGGGCCGCCGTCGTCGCCTTTCCCGGAGGACAAGCGATGGACGATCCGGAAGCCGCCATTGCCCGGGCTCAGATCCGCCTGCTGATCGAACGGGCGATCGACGCTCTGCCCGAGCCGTTCCGGCTCGTCTTCATCTTGCGCGAGGTGCAGGAATGCTCGGTCGAGGAGACGGCCGAGCTGACCGGAATTCGCCCCGAGACGGTCAAGACGCGACTCCATCGCGCACGCCGCCTATTGCGCCTCGCCTTGAACGAAACCCTGGCCTCGACCATGCACGAGACCTTTCCTTTTCTCGGCCGGCGCTGCGAGAGGATCACCGCCGCCGTCCTCGACAGGCTGGTGCCGCTTCAGGGCTGGGAGCCCGGGCCGGGCTGAACCCGGCCGCCTTTCAGAGCGTCTCGCCGCGTGCGATCTCGGCAGCGTCGCGCCCGACCAGCGCGCTGAGGCGCGGCAGTCCGGCCTTGCGCGCCTCCGTGGCGAGGCCCTGCTTGATCTCGCAGACCAGTCCCGGTCCCTTGAACACCATCGCCGAATAGAACTGCACCAGGCTCGCCCCGGCCCGGATCTTGGCGAAGGCGGTCCGGGCGGAATCGATGCCGCCGACGCCGATCAGCGGGAAGCGCCCCTCGACGCGCAGGAAGGTTTCGGCGAGGAGCCTTGTCGAGGGCGCATAGAGCGGCTTGCCCGAAAGCCCGCCGGTCTCGGCCTTCGCCGCGTTGCGCAGGCTGTCGGGGCGCGCCACCGTGGTGTTGGAGACGATCATGCCGTCGATGCGACGCTTCAGTGCGACGGATACCATGCCGTCGAGCTCGGGTAGGCTGAGATCGGGCGCGATCTTGAGCAGGATCGGCGTCGCCCGCCCTTGCGCACGGACTTCGTCGCGCGCCGCGAGCACGCGTGCGATCAGGTCGTCGAGCGCGCTTTCGGCCTGCAGGTCGCGCAGGCCGGGCGTGTTCGGCGAGGAGATGTTGACGGTCAGGAAATCCGCCAGCGGCGCCAGCCGGCGCGTCAGTACCGCATAGTCGGCGCTGCGGTCGGCCGAATCCTTGTTGGCGCCGAGATTGACCCCGACGATGCCGCCACGGCGCCGGCGCGCGGCCAGCCGCGCCGCCACCGCCTCCATGCCTTCGCTGTTGAGGCCGTAGCGGTTGATTACGGCCTCGTCCTCCGGCAGGCGGAAGACGCGTGGGCGGGCATTGCCCGGCTGAGGCAGCGGCGTCACGCCACCGACCTCGACGAAGCCGAAGCCGAGGCCGAGCGTGCCGTCGATCGCCTCCGCATGCTTGTCGAAGCCGGCCGCGAGTCCGACTGGGTTCGGGAAGCGCAGGCCGAAGGCATCGACCGCGAGTGCCGGATCGTCGGCGGCCGGGCGTAGCGCCGGCGCCTTGGCCAGAGCCGCTACGGCGAGCTTGTGCGCCGTCTCGGCATCGAGTTTGTGGATCAGCGGCCGCGCGAGGCCGAACAGCGTGCCGATCACCTGATATCCTCCGGAAAGAGATGGCCCGCTGCACCGAGCGGCAATGGCGCGATCCAGCGCGCCTGCTTCGGGTCGAGCATGGCATAGAGATGCGGGAACAGCGCCCCACCCCGCGAGGGCTCATAGCGCAGCCTGTCGCCGAGCCTGGCCGGGTCGACGGCGATCAGCAATAGCCCTGCCTGTCCGGCGAAATGCCTGGCGGCGGTTTCGCGCGCCTGAGCGCCGGTCGAGAAATGGATATAGCCATCGGCGAGGTCGATGGGGGCGCCAGCGAAGACACCGGCGCGTTCAGCCTCGCGCCAGAGTGCCTCGGGGCAGATCTTGTAGATCAGCGAAGGGGGGGAGAGCAGCATGCCCGAGGGCATATCCCCTGTGCTCACCCGGTAAAAGCCCAAACCGGGAGCGTCCGCAAAAACATCGCGGGTGAGTGCTGCCGGGTGGAAATCCCGATGCTCCGTCCATATCGGGCTTTGGTCGTTTCGCGACGGGCTGCGGTGCGAGGTGGCGATGAAAACGGCAAAAATCAGATTGCAGTCTTATGTGATAGGGGATATTTCCTATGATATTCCCATGCCGACCATGACGAGGCAGTTTCACCGACCCGGCCGTCGCGACCTCGTCGGATGCGGCGCCTGCCCGTCGATGCCGCCAGGAAAGTGACATTGGCCATGCTGTCCCATGACCAGATCTGGAGCGCGATCGATCAGCTCGCCCAGCGCTATGGCCTGACGCCATCGGGGCTCGCCCGCAAGGCCGGCCTCGACGCGACGACCTTCAACCGCTCCAAGCGCGTCGGTTCCGACGGGCGCGAGCGCTGGCCTTCGACCGAATCGATTGCCAAAATTCTCGCTGCGACCGGAGCGAGCTTCGATCAGTTCATGAACGCGGTCCGGCGCGGCGCGGCGCCCACCCACACCATCCCGCTGATCGGCTTCGCACAGGCCGGATCCGGCGGTTTCTTCGACGATGGCGGCTTCCCGGCCGGTACCGGATGGGACGAGGTCGCCTTTCCCGGTATCGCCGACGAGAAGGCCTATGCGCTGGAGATCGCCGGGGATTCGATGCTGCCGCTCTATCGCGACGGCGATACCATCATCGTCTCCCCGGCCGCGGCGGTCCGGCGCGGCGACCGGGTGGTGGTCAAGACCGTCGATGGCGAGGTCCTGGCCAAGCAGCTCAGGCGCCAGACGGCAAAGACGGTCGAGCTGGCCTCGCTGAACCCCGACCATCCCGACCGGGTGCTGGCGCTCTCCGAGATCGCCTTCATGGCGCGGGTTATCTGGGCGAGCCAATAGGCCGGGGCTCGGCCGGGGGCTGGCCCCGGGGGGATGTTCAGGGGCGGGCCTTGTGCCCGGGCAAGGACACCTTGAACACGGCGCCGAGCTCGGACGGCTCGAGATGGATCATGCCGCCATGCAGTCGCACGAGTTCGGCAGCGATGGCGAGGCCAAGCCCGGTGCCGCCCGGGGTGACCGAGCCGCGAAAGGCCTGGAACAGGTTCTGGCGCGCCCGTGCCGGCACGCCGGGGCCGTTATCGGCGACGCGCAGCACGAGTTCGTTGCCCTCGTAACCGCCGCTGATCACCAGCGACGGTGCCCGACCATCCTCGAACGTGCCGTCCTCCAATGCGCGGATCGCGTTGCGCATCAGGTTGGAGAGCACGCGCGCCATCTGGTCGGGGTCGACATTGGCGACGAGCTCTGCCGGCACCTGGTTGACGAACCCGATCTTGCCGTTCTCGCTCAGTCCGAGCAATTCGGCCTGTTCGGCGACGAGCTGGCGCAAGACCACCTCGCGCAACTGCGGGGTCGCCTCCGCCGCGCGGCCATAGGCCAGCGTCGCCTGGCAGAACTCGATCGCCCGGTCGAGCGTCGCGATCAGCCGAGGCGCGAAGCTGCGGATCTTGGTGTCGCGGGTTTCGGTCAGGCGGTCGGACATGAGCTGCGCCGCCGCCAGCATATTGCGCAGATCATGGTTGATCTTGCTGACCGCCAGCCCGAGCTCGGCGAGGTGCTTCTTGGCGCGCAGATCACTGGCCAGCGTCGCCTGCATGCGGGCCAGGGCCCGTTCGGCCTCGCCGACCTCGTCGACCCGGTTCGACGGGGTGATGATCCGATAGGGGTTCTCCGGATCGTTCTCGAACTCCATGACATTGGCGGCGAGATGCCGGATCGGCGTCACGATCAGCCAGTTCAGCGCGAAATAGATCACCCCGGCGCTCAGGGCCGAAATCAGCAGCGAGATCAGCAGCAGATTCCACGAGAATTTCAGCATCGCCCGGCGCAACGGCGCCTCGTCGATCACCAGCTCGACGAAATCGGCGGCGCCGACGGCCTGTCCGACCACGCGGATCGGCAGCTTATGGGCCGGCCGCAGCAGCATGGAGACCGCTTCCATGATCGAGCCCATTCGGCTCAGATTGCGCAGGTCGACAGTCTGCGCCACTTCGGGCGGCATCGCGTCGAGGCTGAGCAGGCGGCGTGCTCCGCCGACGCGCGCGGCGATCGCCCGTGCGCCGACGCCGGCGAGGAGCCGCTCCTCGCTGCCCTCCGGCAGGCCGTCATTCGGCGCGCCCTCGAGCACGAGCACGGCGATCTGCGCCGCGGCGAGCCGGTCATTCAGCCAGGAACGACGGAAGGTCGCGACGGAGGGCAGATAGATCAGCACCTCGGCCAGCATCACGAAGAGCGTCGTCAGGACCAGCAGCTTGGCCGACAGGCCGAGGCGCGTCAGTCCTCGCGGAAGGCTGATCGACAGGTTACGGTGATCGAACTCTCTCTCCGGCATATGGCGCAGTCTATCCGAAGCGCCGCAGGAAGCCGATCAGGCGGCGCAGGCCGGGCCGCGAGGCGAGGGGGGTGTGGACCGAGAGCGCGGCGCGCTTCGAGATCTCCGACAATGTCGGCGCGGGCAGGGCGAGATCGGCGACATCCCTGACGTTGAGGCGCTGGCGCACCGCCAGGCTCCAGAGACCGATCAGTTCGCCTGCCTGCGCGCCGACGATGGTCACGCCGAGAATGCGCCCCCTTCGGTCGGTCACGACCTTGATCAGCCCCTCGCTGCGGCCTTCGGCCCGCGCCCGCGCGTTCTCAGCATAGGGCCAGCGCAACACCCCGATCGTGCCCTGTCGGCGCGCCTCGGCTTCGGAAAGGCCAAGGCTCGCCAGTTCGGGCTGGCTGAGAGTCAGCCGCGGGAGAGCGGCGCGCGTGGCGTTGACCGGCAGGCGAAACAGCGCGTTGCGCACCACGAGGCCGGCATGGTGCTCGCCAGCATGCCCGCAAGGAGGTGCCCCGGCGATGCGGGCGCAGTCGCCGATGGCGAAGATGCGACGGTTGGCGGTGCGCAGGCCACGGTCGACCGGAATGCCGCTGTCGTCGGCGCGGATGCCGGCGAGGTCGAGATCGAGCCCGGCGAGCCGTGGCTTGCGGCCGCTCGCTACCAGCAGATGCGTCCCCTCCACCGCAGTTTCGGCGGCGTTCTCCTCCCGCGGCGCGAGAACGAGGCGAGGGCGGTGGCGGGCGCTCTCTGCCCGCAGCAGCCCGCGGCCCTCGTGCAGGACGACACCGTCGCGCAGCAAGGCGCGCCGGATGAGGTCACAGGCCTCCGGGTCTTCCTGCGGCAGCAGGCCCTCCGGCAGGATCAGCACGACTTCGCTGCCGAGCCGACGCATCGCCTGGGCGATCTCGACGCCCGCCGGCTCGCCGCCGAGGACGAGCAGCCTCTCCGGCCAGCGCGGCGCGGCCATGAGCGTCTCGAGGGTCAGTAAGGGCAGTTCGGCAAGGCCGGGCACGGAGGGCGCGGCCGGCTGCGCGCCGAGCGCGATGACGAAGCGCCGTGCCCTGATCCGGTGCTCGCCGGCCGCGAGGGTGTGGCGATTGAGGAAATGGGGTTCGTCCCGCAGCTGGACGATGCCAAGCGCAGCCAGGCGCTCGGCCGAGCCGTTCAGCGCTAGCGCGTCGGCGAGCCGCTCGGCATGTCCGCGCAATTGCGCCGCGTCGAGCTGCGGCTCACCGAGGGACAGGCCGAAGCGGCCGGCTTCGCGGAGCGCCGAAAGTCTCTGCGCGGCGGCCGCGAGCGCAACGCATGCGCTGGAGCCGGTGAGGGGTTGTTCGGCGCCGTCGGTCGCGGGCGGCGCCACCAGCACGACGGAGACGCCGAACAGCGCCGCGGTGGTCGCGACCGTGAGCGCCCCGGGACCGGTGCCGACGACGCAGATGTCTGGGGTCATTGGCCCGGGCCTGGCCAATGCGTGGGCGGTTTCGGTCAACGCCACCTCTCCGGGCTCGCTTTCCTGCTTCTGCTGATGCGTTGCCGGCCCAGCGGAATCAAGGCGCCACGCCGATCTCGGGCAGGAGAGGCCCGGTTGCGGCGGCGGTGGGGGCTATCTGGTCATCGCCGCGGACAACAGCAAGGGGTGCCGAGGGCAACTTGCCCTCGAGCACGGGGCCGGTCAGGTCAGGCCCGCTTGCGGGATTCACTCTTAACGAATTCCGAGACCGGCTCGGGACGGCCGAAGAGATAGCCCTGCGCCCGCTGGGCGCCGAGCAGTTGCACCGCCATGCGTTGCGCCTCGGTCTCGATGCCCTCGACCACGACGTTCATCGAAAGGCGGCGGGCCAGCTGGCAGACCGCTTCGATGATCGCCTTGGAGGCTTCGTCGGCGTTGACGTTGCGGCTGAAACTCTGGTCGATCTTCACCTGCGAGAACGGATAGGTGGAGAGATAGGCGAGCGAGGAATAGCCGGTGCCGAAATCGTCGAGCGCGAACTTGATGCCGATGGTGCGCAGTTCGTTGATCAGCTCGAGCGTCGCCTTGTTGTCCTCGATCAGCAGCGATTCTGTCACCTCCAGGGTCAACCGGCCCGGCGCGAGGCCGGCAGCGAGCAGGGCGTCCTTGACGGTCTGAACCAGGCGCACCGGCTCGCGAAACTGCAGCGGCGAGACATTGACCGAGACGCCCACGCCATCGGGCCATTTCGCCGCATCGAGGCAGGCCTGCGCGATCGCCCAGTCGCCCATCCCGGCGATCAGACCGGATTGCTCGGCTATCGGGATGAAGACGCCGGGTGGCACCATGCCGCGCGTCGGATGCGGCCAGCGCATCAGCGCCTCTCGCGTGACGACCTGCTGGGTGCGGAGGTCGATGATCGGCTGGTAGTAGAGCTGGAGCGCGCCTTCCGCGGTGGCCTGGCGCAGATCGACCTCGATCTCGTGGCGGTCGAGCATCTCCTCGGCCATGGCGGGGTCGAAGAAGGTCGCGGTGTTGCGGCCCGCCGACTTGGCTTTGTAGAGCGCGGTGTCGGCATGGCGCAGCAGGTCGGCCGGGTTCGCGCCGTCGGTCGGCGCGAGAGCGATGCCGATGCTCGCGGTGACATAGACGGTCTTGGTATCGAGTTCGAAGGCGCGCCCCATCGCCTCGATCATGCGCTGCGCGATGATGCGGACCGTGTCGACATCGGCGGCAGGCAAGATCAGCACGAATTCGTCGCCGCCGAAGCGCGCCAGCATGTCGCTCTGCCGGATTGCGGCCTTCAGCCTGGCGGCGGTCTGCACCAGCACCTTGTCGCCGATGTCGTGGCCGAGATTGTCGTTGACCTGCTTGAAGCCGTCGAGGTCGATATAGAGCAGTGCGAAGGCCTGGCCGGTCCGCTCCTGCTTCTTGAAGGCCTCGGCGAGCTGGCCATTGAACTCGAAACGATTGGCGAGGCCGGTCAGCTCGTCGAAGCGCGCCATCTGCTCGATCAGCGCCTCGGTCGCCTTCCGCTCGGTCGCATCCTCGGTCAGCATCAGCACGCCGCCTTCGGCGGCTGGCGCGATGGTGACGACCAGCATCCGGCCGTTGCGCGACTGGAACTCGTAGACAGCCGCCTGCTGCATCGCCTGGACCCGGTCCAGCGCGGCCTTGATGGCGCGGACCTGTTCGGCGCTGGCGATCTGCCGCTCGACGAGGAAACGCGCGACGGCGGTGATCGGGGTGCCCGGCAGGGTCAAGGTCTCCGGCATGCCGTAGAGGGCGGCATGCGGGGCGTTGGAGACGGCGAGCTCGAGCTTGCGATCGAACATCGCCAGCCCATGGATCATGGTGTTGAGCGCAGCGTCGAGGGTCAGGTTCTGCGAGTGCAGGGCCGTGGCCAGTGCCTTGGACTGCTTGGTCGCGTCGCTCAGTGCCAGCAGGTTGCGATGCAGCGAGTTGGTGATCGCGATGTTCGCCGCCACGTACAGGAAGGCGAAATAGCCGATATAGTGATAATAGGGATTATGCGCCTGGATCAGGCCCAGTGCCATCGGCACGCAAAAGGTCAGCAGCTGGACCGTGACGAATTTGGGGCGTCCGGCATTGCGCGCGACATAGCCGGAGGCCAGCGCGATCGTCGAGGCGACGGAGGTTATGTGCGCGGCCGGATCATCGGTGTTGGCCAGCGCCACATAGCAGCTGTAGCCGAGCACGGCGCTGAAGACGGTCGCGCCGGCGAAGTACTCGCGATCCCAGCGCCGCGTCTCCTCAAAGCTGTCCTCGGAATGGTCGAGCCTGCGGTAGCGGATCACCGTCAGGATGCGCAGCACGACAACCAGCGCGACCGACAGCGTCAGCGTCATGAAGATCTGCGCGCCGGTCGAGAGCCAGCAGAGATAGGGCGTCAGGATGCCGGCGATGCCGCCGGGAATGATCGAGCCCGGCGAGGAGAACAGTGAGGAGACCAGCAGTCTGTAGTCGGCGAGGTCGACCTCGCCGACGCCGCCATGTGCAATGGCAGGTAGCTCCGTCGTCTCGCTGCGCACTGCGATCGTGCGCTGCCGGTTCGGCGCTCCCGCCATATACTCCTGCCCTTCGACAGCCTCGGGAAGGCGGCAACAGCTCAGTCGTTCGCCCTGTATTTAAACCCGTTTAGACCGGAAAGGTAAAAGTTCCGTGAGATTTACGCGACCGAGTCGCGGGATCGGGCGGGGCCACCGTCTAGGAAGCGACCGGCCGGGCGGTCTCAGTGATGTCCGGGGCTGCGAGCCTCGGGCTCATCCTGGCGCTGATAGACCCGCGCGAGCATGCGATCCTGCGTCTGGGCGATGCGCTGCAGCTTGGAAATGGCGGCAGGGTGCAGACGCAGCATGCAGTCCGTCCAGATTTCACCGAGATGCTCGAGTTCCTCGCGCAAATCGCCGGCGCGACGGTTGAAGGCCGAGAACAGCGCCGTCTTGGCTGCATGCATCGGCAGGGAGTCGGCAGCGTATTTGCGGATCCAGTCCTCGCCGGTGCCCGTCGGCACCACCGCTTCCAGCCCGCCGGCGGCCATGAATTCCTCCGCGCTCAGCTCCTCGGCCGACAGCAGCATCCGCTCGGCGGCACGTGCGCCCATGCGGCGCGACAGGATCGCCACGGCGGTGATCGGGAAATGGTTGAACTTGATCTCGGGGTAGACGAACGAGGCCTGCTGCTCGGCGATCATGATATTGCATGAGCGCGGCGCGTCGATGCCGCCGCCGATCGCCTTGGCGTGGATCGTCGACAGCGTCACCACCAGGCCGTTGAGGCCGCTGGCGTTGCGCACGGCCCCTTCGATCGACAGCCGGGCATATTCGGCCAGCGCGGCCCGGTCGTTCTTGGCCAGGCAGTCCAGATAGAAATCGAGATCGCCGCCGAGCGTGAAGAACGGTCCGGTGCCGCGGAAGGCGAGGAAACGCACGGGCGCGGCGTGATAATCCTCCGGCGCGCCCCAGAGATCCATGATCGCCTGCTGCACCTTACCCAGGCTGTCGAGCAGTTGCAGCGTGAAGACCGGCTTCAGCTCCGGTTTGATCGTGACCCAGAGCGTCCGAATCTCCGCCTCGTAGGCCAGCTGCACCTCCGGCAGGAAGCCGGCGCGGTGCCGGATCGCCTCGATGACCTCCTTGCCTGTCAGTCCCCGAGCCGGCGCGCCGCCGATCGCCGCTGCATAGCTCTGGAACATCCCAACTCTCCTCGTCACTCAACCCGCCGAAAAGGTACGCGAAGTTAATAATGTGTAAACGCAAACTGGCAGAAATGGTTAATTTCATTAAGATTTGTGAACCCCCTAAGCAGTTCGGGCCGCCCGGCGCCGAGGCGCCGAGGAGGTCGATTGCGAATGGGTCGGAGGCTTTTCGTTCGTCGCGCCATGGTTGTGATGCCGCCGTGTTTGCTACGGCCGATTGCGCTCGGAACAGTGGGGAATGCCTTCGGTACGGCCTTCTCGGAAGGCGAGTTTTCCTGTCGCGAGGCCTGTTCGGAGAGGAAACCGCTCGGCGAAGGATTGGAGCTGCTGCCTCGCAAAGGCGGCTATTGGCTCGGCTCTCGGTGGGTTCGGCCGCAGTTGTGCCGCAATCGGTCGGCCATGACGGAGCGCGTTTGGTGCGCCGGCGGCTTGTCCGCCGTCGCCCGAGCGGCTAACCATTCACCCACCCGCCGCCTCGCCGTGACGGGGCACTTCCGACGAGCTGACGCCTTGAGCCGCCAGACCGAAGCCGACGAGCAGAAAAGGGCGCGCCTCGCCGCCGCCCTGCGCGAGAACCTGAAACGCCGCAAGGCGCAGGCGCGCGCGCGGCGGACGGCCGAGACGGAAGCGACAGACGAAACGCCGCCCGCCCAGGCCGAAACCTCACGGTCCTGACCAAATCCCTCCCGCCGGCACTCCCCTGCCGGCCGCGCCAGCAGGACGAGCCAGATGGACCGTATCCGCATCACCGGCGGTCAACGCCTCGACGGCGTCATCCCGATCTCAGGCGCCAAGAACGCGGCCCTGCCGCTGATGATCGCCAGCCTTTTGACCGACGAGACGTTGACGCTCGCCAATGTGCCGCGCCTCTCCGACGTCAGCGCGCTCTCGCGCATCCTCTCCAATCACGGTGTCGATCGCTCGATCGCCGGCAAGCGTGTCGGCCAGACCTCGGAAACCGGCCAGACCTTCGCGCTGACCGCACGCCAGATCGTCGACACCTGCGCGCCCTACGAGCTGGTCTCGACCATGCGCGCCAGCTTCTGGGTGATCGCACCGATCCTGGCGCGGATGGGCGAAGCCAAGGTCTCGCTGCCCGGCGGCTGTGCCATCGGCACGCGCCCGGTCGACCTCCTGCTGATGGCGCTTGAGCGCCTCGGCGCCAAGATCGACATCGAGAACGGCTATGCGCTGGCGCGGGCTCCGAAAGGTCTGAAGGGCGGCGACATCGTCTTTCCGAAGGTCACGGTCGGCGGCACCCACACCGCCCTGATGGCGGCCGTGCTCGCCGACGGCGTCACCACCATCGAGAACGCCGCGCGCGAGCCGGAAGTGGTCGATCTCGCCGACTGCCTCAACAAGATGGGCGCCAAGATCGAAGGCGCCGGCACCTCCACCATCACCATTCGCGGCGTCGGGCGGCTTGGCGGCACGCATCATGCCGTGCTGCCGGACCGGATCGAGACCGGGACCTACGCGATGGCGGTGGCGATGACCGGCGGCGACGTGCTGCTCGAAGGCGCCCGCGCCGACCTGCTCCAGGCCGCGCTCGACGTGATGGTCGAGGCCGGCGTCGAGGTCTCCACCAGCAATGAAGGCGTCCGCATTCGCCGCAACGGCGCGGCGCTGGAGCCGGTCGACGTCACCACCGACCCGTTCCCCGGCTTTCCGACCGACCTGCAGGCGCAGCTCATGGCGCTGATGACGCGCGCCAACGGCACCTCGCGCATTCGCGAGACGATCTTCGAGAACCGCTTCATGCACGTGCAGGAGCTCGCCCGGCTCGGCGCGAAGATCAGGCTCGACGGCGACGCAGCCTATGTCGACGGTGTCGAGAAGCTGACCGGCGCCCAGGTGATGGCGACGGATCTGCGGGCCTCGGTCTCGCTCGTGATCGGCGGGCTGGTCGCTGAGGGCGATACCATGATCAACCGCGTCTACCATCTTGATCGTGGCTTCGAGGCGCTGGAGGCCAAGCTCGGCCGCTGCGGCGCCCAGATCGAGCGCATCAGCGGTTGACGCCGGCTGGCGTCCCCGCCAGATAGGATGGATGTCCGATCCCGCCGCCGAGCCCCTGAAGTTGATCGCCCTCGACGCCGAGGATCTCGCGGTCGTCTCGGCGCATCTGCAGGATGCGGTGGTGCGCAAGGGCGACATCGCCTGGCTCCCGGCCGAGCAGCGTTTCGCGCTCGCCTTGCGCCGCTTCGACTGGGAAGGTGCTGAGCGTGGCCAGAAGCGCCGCCGCCTCGCGGCGCTGCATTTCGAGCGTGTCACCAGCGCGCGCAGCGTCAAGATCGAGCCCGGCGCCAAGGATGCCGTCTTCAGCCTGCTGGCGGTGACCTTCGCCGAGGCACAGAGCCCGGCGGGCGAGGTCACCCTGCATTTCTCTGACGGGGCCGCGATCCGGCTCGGCGTCGAATGCATTGAGGCCCAGATGAAGGATCTCGGGCCGATCTGGGAGGCCGCGGCCACCCCGGCCCATCCCGATCCGGGCTGAACTCCTCCTCCGTCCAGGACTTTCCATGCCGATCAGGCTTGATGCACGTGATGCCGGTTTCGAGCAGGGCTTTGCCGCCCTGCTGGCGACCAAGCGCGAGGTTTCCGAGGATGTCGACCAGGTCGCTGCGGCGATCATCGCCGAGGTGCGGACGCGCGGCGACGCGGCGCTGCTCGATTATACCGCACGCTTCGACAAGCTGGAGCTGACGCCGGCGACCCTGCGCGTCACCGAGGCCGAGATCGAGGCCGCTGTCGCCGCCTGCACGCCTGAGCAGCTTGCGGCGCTCGAGACGGCGCGCTCGCGCATCGAGACCTATCATCTGCGCCAGAAACCGGCCGATTCCTGGTCGCGCGACCCGCTCGGCGTCGAAAGCGGCTGGCGCTGGAGCGCGATCGAGGCCGTCGGCCTCTATGTGCCCGGCGGCACGGCGAGCTACCCGTCCTCGGTGCTGATGAATGCCGTGCCGGCCAAGGTCGCCGGTGTCGAGCGCCTGGTCATGGTCGCCCCGACCCCGCGCGGCGAGAGCAACCCGCTGGTGCTGGCTGCGGCGCGGCTCGCCGGCATTGACGAGATCTACCGCATCGGCGGGGCGCAGGCGGTGGCCGCGCTCGCCTATGGCACGCAGACCATCGCCCCCGTCGCCAAGATCGTCGGCCCCGGCAACGCCTATGTCGCGGCAGCCAAGCGCCGCGTCTTCGGTACCGTCGGCATCGACATGATCGCCGGCCCTTCCGAGGTTCTGGTCCTCGCCGATGCCAGCGCCAATCCCGACTGGATCGCGGCCGACCTGCTGGCCCAGGCGGAGCACGACACCGCCTCGCAATCGGTCCTGATCACCGACGACGCGGAACTCGCCACCGAGGTCGAGCGCGCGGTCGCAAGTCAGCTCAAGACGCTGCCGCGCGCCGAGATCGCGGCCGCGAGCTGGGCCGATTTCGGTGCCGTCATTCTGGTCGAGACATTGGAGGCGGCGATCCCGCTTGTCGACCGGCTGGCCCCGGAGCATCTCGAGATCGTCACCGACGATCCGGAGCGCCTCGCCGAACGCATCCGCAATGCCGGAGCCATCTTCCTCGGCGGTCACACGCCGGAGGCGATCGGCGACTATGTCGGCGGCTCCAACCACGTCCTGCCGACGGCGCGCTCGGCGCGCTTCTCCTCCGGGCTCGGCGTGCCGGATTTTATGAAGCGGACCTCGCTGCTGAAATGCGATGCCGGTGCCTTGCGGGCGCTCGCCGGCGCGGCGGTCGAACTCGCCGAGGCCGAGGGCTTGCAGGCCCATGGCCGTTCCGTGACGATCAGGCTGAACTGAGGCGCCGATCGCGATTGCGCAGATTCGGCGCCGGCAGGGGAGGGCACATGTCCGAAACCAACCGCCTGGTCGGCGTCACGCTCGATGAAGCTTCGCTCGGGCGTGGCGCGCCGGATCAGGAGCATGAACGCGCCATCGCGATCTACGACCTGATCGAGCGCAATAGCTTCGCCCTGCCGGAATTCGATGGCGGGCCCTATGCGGTGCATCTGGCGCTGGTCGAGCGCCGCCTCGCCTTCGAGGTGCGCAGTGCCGACGGGGCGGCGCTCGTCACCCACCATCTCTCGCTGACGCCGCTGAAGCGGCTGATCAAGGACTACGAGATGGTCTGCGAGAGCTATTATGCGGCGATACGGACTGCGACACCGGCGCAGATCGAGGCGATCGACATGGGCCGGCGCGGCCTGCATGACGAGGCCGCGGTCATCCTGGTCGAGCGTCTCGCCGGCAAGGTCGTGCTCGACCGTGAGACGGCGCGGCGCTTCTTCACCCTGATCTACGCGCTGCACTGGAAGGGCTGAACGCTTGGAGCCGGCCCCGCGCAAGCTCCAGAGCGTGCTCTTCATGTGCGCGCTGAACGCGGTCCGCTCGCCGATGGCGGAGGCGATGGCCAAGCATTTCTTCGGCAGGTCGATCTATGTCCAGTCGGCCGGAGCGAAGAAGGGCGAGACCGACCCGTTCGCGCTCGCCGTTCTCGACGAGATCGGCATCGATGCCCGCAAGCACCGGCCGAAATCGATCGAGGAGCTGGAAGAGTGGGAGGGGCTCAACTTCGACCTGATCGTCACATTGTCGCCGGAGGCCCACCACAAGGCGCTCGATCTGACCCGGACCACCGCTGCCGAAGTCGAGTACTGGCCGACGGCCGATCCCTCCGCCGTGCAGGGTTCGCGCGAGCAGGTGCTCGATGCCTATCGTGGGGTCCGCGACGGGTTGATGCGCAGGATCAAGGCGCGGTTGAAAAGCTGAAGCCGAATGCCGGCGCAGAAGCGCTGGCCATGCGGCCTGGCGGTGATCCACCGAGCGCCATGGCCGCAGCCGAGGACGGCGTCACGAATAGGTGTCCGGAACCGGGTACACGAGATTGCAGCTGGCATAAGCGCCTTCGCACGTCGCCGAATGGCTAAATGATGCAGGAGGAAATGGCGTCACAATCCATGATATTCTACAATAAGTTGTAATGTTGTGGAGTGCTAAAAACGTTTAATGATTAGTTAATGCATGAATATCATCTGCTTAATAAAAAATTAATGCAGCGCCTTCAAGTCATGCATTCGTATCTTATGCCTAGGCGCGCCGAAAGACTGCAACGATATGCGGCAGAACCCTATCCCCTCATGCACTCGATCCGAGGGGCGTGGACGACTGCGCGACGGTCTGGCGATCGCAGCCCTCATCATTTCCTCCGGCCTCATCGCCATGACCGGTCTGCCCGGACGGAGCGACACGCCTAGCCAGGAACTGGCGGCGGTGTTCCCGCCCTGGACCAGCAGCCGCGAGGCCGCGGCGCGCAGCCTCGCGGCGGGCATGCGGGTTCTGCGCAGCGGCGCCCTGCCTTTCGTGATGATCGTCGCAGCGAGCGAGCAAGAGGCCGTCAGACCGGACGGCGCCTTGCTGCTGCTGCGGCTCGAAGGGCTGGCAGGCTGTCTTTCCGGCGGAGACGCTTCATGATCCTGACCTTGCCCGGCCTGCGTGATCTGACGGCGCGCTGCCTGATCGGCCTTGCCTTCGTCCACGTGCCACTCCTGGCGGCCACGGCGATGATCCTGGGCAATCCCGCCTTCGCCCCTGGTGCCGGCGGCTTCGTGCTGGCGGCTGCCGCCCTGTTGGCCTATCGCACCCGTGGAGCCACGACGGCGACCCAGCTCGTCATTGCGACGGCGCTGATCGGGCAGGTCTCGATCTTCGTCGCGAGCTTCGCCGGCCATCCCTGGCAGCCCGACAGCCACATGTATTATTTCGCCGTGCTCGCGCTGCTGGCCGGCTTCTGCGACTGGCGACCCATCCTCATGGGCGCAGGGCTCACCGCAGCGCATCACCTGGTTCTGCAATATGTCCTGCCAGCCGCCGTGTTCTATCAGGGCGGCAGCCTGGGCCGCGTGCTGCTGCACGCCGTCATCGTCGTGGTCGAGACCACCTTCCTCACCGCCATTGCGGTGATCACCGCCCGCATCCTCGCCGAGAACGACGCCAATCTGCGCCGGGCGGAAGAACTCGTCATGCGCGAGCGCCGCGCCAGCGAGCTCGAGAAGAGGAATGCCGAAGAGATCGACGCACGCTCCCAGGCGATCCGCGAGATCGTCGGTGGCTTCCACCGCGAGATGGAGCATGCCATGGCCGTGCTCGACCGGGCAGCGGAGGCCATGCAGGTGAATGCCCGCGAGCTGACGGGCGCTTCCGAGCAGGCGCGCCAGCAGAGCAGCGTCGTCGCCCATTCCTCCGGCGAGACGACGCGCAGCATCGACCAGACCGCCACAGCAGCCCAGGAACTGGCGAGCTCGATCGCCGAGATCGGCCGCAGCGTCACGCATTCAGCCGATAGCTCGAAGGCGGCGGCGGCGCTCGCCCGCACCGCGAGCGCCGAGATCGAGGCCCTGGCCCAGACCAGCGAGAGCGTCGGGGCCGTCGTCGAGATCATCCGCGGCGTCGCGGCGCAGACCAGCATGCTCGCGCTGAATGCGACTATCGAAGCGGCTCGCGCCGGTGCGATGGGCAAGGGCTTCGCCGTCGTCGCCAGCGAGGTCAAGACCCTCTCGACTCAGACCGCCAACGCCACGGAGGAGGTGGCGCGCTCGATCGGCGCCATCCAGACCGCATCCCAGCGCTCGCTGAAGTCGATCCGCGCGATCGTCTCGGCGATCGGCGAGGTCGAGACCGTCTCGGTCTCTATTGCGCACGCGGTCGAGGAGCAGAACCGCGCCACGAACGAGATCGCCCATGAGGTGCAGATCTCCTCCGACGGGGCCAATCGCAGCGCCGAGGCGCTCGGCGGCTTCCGGACGGTGACGGCGCGCACCCATGACGCGGCCGCGGAGTTGCAGCAATCATCGGACGATCTGGCGCAGCAGGCTTCGAAGATCCGCCGCGAGGTCGCCGCGTTCTGCGAGAAGGTCGCGGCCGCCTGAGGCCGTCTGCCTACCAGCTCCGTCCAGGCCCGACGGCGCCGATGCCGAGCCAGGTGCCGAGTGTCGCGGCGATGTCGGCAAAGCTCTCACGCCGCCCGATCGGCCCGGCCGCGACGCCAGCTCCGAAGGCGAGCACAGGCACGTGCTCGCGGGTATGGTCGGTGCCCGGCCAGCTCGGATCATTGCCGTGATCGGCGGTGATCACGGCGAGGTCGTTGGGTCTCAGCTTCGCCTCGAGCCTCGGCAGGTCGCGATCGAAGGCTTCGAGCGCCGCCGCATAGCCGGGAATGTCGCGGCGGTGGCCATATTCGGTGTCGAAATCGACGAGATTGACGAAACAGAAGCCGCCATCCGGCAGCGTCTCGATCGCTTCGAGCGCGGCTGAGAACATCGCCGCATTGCCGAAGGGCTTGATCTCCAGCGCTGTGTTGCGATGAGCGAAGATGTCGCCGATCTTGCCGACGGTGACGATGGCGCGGCCCTGCTGCGCCAGCCGATCCAGAATCGTCTCGTCCGGCGGCGGTATGGCGAAGTCCTTGCGGTTTCCGGTGCGGGTGAAACCGGTCTCGGCCGTGCCGATGAAGGGGCGGGCGATGACGCGGCCGATCCTGAGCGGGTCGACCAGAACCCGGACCTTGCGGCAAAGCTCGTAGAGCCGCTCCAGCCCGAAATGCTCCTCATGCGCCGCGATCTGCAGGACGGAGTCAACCGAGGTGTAGCAGATCGGCTTGCCGGTCGAGATATGCTCCTGGGCCAGCTCGTCGATGATCGCCGTGCCCGAGGCGTGCTTGTTGCCGAGGATGCCGGGCAAGACTCCTTCGCGGATGATGGCGGCGACGAGGTCGGGCGGGAAGGAGTTCTCCAGCGCGGTGAAATAGCCCCATTCGAACGGTACGGGGCAGCCGGCGATTTCCCAGTGGCCAGACGGCGTGTCCTTGCCCTGGCTGACCTCGACGCCATAGCCGTATTGGCCCTGCGGTGCTTCCGGTCGCGCGACACCGGTCAGCGGCTTGCCGGTCGAGGCTTGGCAGGCATGGCTCAGCCCCAGTCGGGCGAGATTGGGAATAGCGAGCGGCCCGCTGCGTAGTCCTTCGCGGTCGCCGCGGCCCTCGGCACAAGCCTGGGCGATATGGCCGAGCGTGTCCGCACCGGTATCGCCATAGCGGGCCGCATCCTCCGCCCCGCCACAGCCGACGGAGTCGAGGACGATCAGGATGGCGCGCGTCATCGTCAGTCCCGCACCGCGGCCGTTTCGGCCGGTTCGAGGTTGAGGGCGGCGGCGAGCAGGGCCCTGGTATAGGGCTCGCGCGGCCGGGCGAAGACCTCCTCGGCCGGGCCGTCCTCGACGACCTTGCCGTTCTGCATGACCAGGACCCGGTGCGACAGCGCCCGCACGACCTTGAGGTCGTGGCTGATGAAGAGATAGCCGAGCTTGCGCCGTATCTGGAGTGCGCGCAGCAGCTCGACGATCTGGGCCTGCACCGACATGTCGAGCGCCGAGGTCGGCTCGTCGAGCACGACGAATTTCGGATCGAGGGCCATGGCGCGGGCGATCGCGATGCGCTGGCGCTGGCCGCCGGAGAATTCGTGCGGATAGCGGTCCATGGTCGCCGGATCGAGTCCGACATCGGCGAGCGCCTGCGCGACGATCTCGCGCTGGCGCTGATAGCTCAGCCCCTTCTGCTGAACGGTCAGCCCCTCCGCGACGATATCGGCGACCGACATGCGCGGCGAGAGCGAGCCATAGGGGTCCTGGAAGACGACCTGCAGGTCCTTGCGCTTCGGCCGGACGGCGGCGGCCTTGAGCCCGTCGATCCGGTCGCCGAGAAACAGGATCGGCCCTTCCGAGGAAATCAGCCTGAGTATGGCGAGCCCGAGCGTCGTCTTGCCCGAGCCGGACTCGCCGACGACGCCGAGCGTCTCGCCCTCGCGGACTTGCACAGAGATGCCGTCGACGGCCTTCACATGGGCGGTCGTGCGGCGCAGCAGGCCGGTCTTGATCGGGAACCAGACCTTGATCGGTCCGGCTTCGAGCAGCGTCACGGCGCCCTCCGCCACCGGCTCCGGCCGGCCCTTGGGCTCGGCTGCGAGCAGCCGCCGTGTATACTCATGCTGCGGCCGCTCGAAGATCTCCGAGACCGGGCCCTGCTCGACGATCTTGCCCTTCAGCATCACGCAGACCCGGTCTGCGATGCGCCGGACGATGCCGAGATCATGGGTGATGAACAGCACCGCCATGCCGAGCCGGGTCTGCAATTCCTTGAGCAGGGTCAGGATCTGGGCCTGCACGGTGACGTCGAGCGCCGTGGTTGGCTCGTCGGCGATCAAGAGGTCGGGCTCGTTGGCGAGCGCCATCGCGATCATCACGCGCTGGCGCTGGCCGCCGGAAAGCTGGTGCGGATAGGCGTCGAGCCGGCTTTCCGCATCGCGGATGCCGACGAGGCTGAGCAGTTCGAGCGTGCGGGCACGGGCCTTCTCGCCGCGCAGCCCCTTGTGCAGTTCGAGGATCTCGCCGATCTGCCGCGCAATGGTGTGCAGCGGGTTGAGCGAGGTCATCGGCTCCTGGAACACCATGGTGATGTCGTTGCCGCGCACCTTGCGCATCGCGTCCTCATCGGCCGCGATCAGATCCTGCCCGTTGAACAGCACCTTGCCGGAGGGGTGATGCGCTGCCGGATAGTTCAGCAGCTTCAGGATCGACAGCGCCGAGACCGATTTTCCCGAGCCGGATTCGCCGACCAGCGCCAGCGTCTCGCCCCTGGCGATCTCGAACGAGACCTTGTCGACGGCGAGCGTCTCCTGCCCGCCCTGACGGAAGGCGACGGAGAGGTCCTGGACTGAGAGGAGAGGGGCGGTCACGCGAAGGTCTTCCTGGGGTCGAAGGCATCGCGGACTGCCTCGCCGATGAAGATCAGCAGCGACAGCATCATGGCGATCACCACGAAGCCGGCGAGGCCGAGCCAGGGCGCCTGCAGGTTCGCCTTGCCCTGCGCGAGCAGTTCGCCGAGCGAGGGCGAGCCGGGCGGCAGGCCGAAGCCGAGGAAGTCGAGCGAGGTCAGGGTGGTGATCGAGCCGTTGAGGATGAAGGGCAGGAAGGTCAGGGTCGCGACCATGGCGTTCGGCAGGAGGTGCTTGACCATGATGGCACGGTCGGTGAGCCCGAGCGCCCGGGCGGCGCGGACATATTCGAAATTGCGGGCGCGCAGGAACTCGGCCCTGACCACGCCGACCAGCGCCACCCAGGAGAACAGCAGCAGGATGCCGAGCAGGACGAAGAAGCTCGGCGTGATGATCGCGGCGACGATGATCAGGAGGTAGAGCGCCGGGATCGAGGTCCAGATTTCGATGAAGCGTTGGAAGATCAGGTCGGTCCAGCCGCCGAAATAACCCTGAACCGCCCCGGCGGCGATGCCGATCACCGAGGAGACCGAGGCCAGGATCAGCCCGAACAGGATCGAGATGCGGAAGCCGTAGATCAGCCTCGCGACGACGTCGCGGCCCTGGTCGTCGGTGCCGAGCCAGTTCCATTCGAGGTCGCGGCAGGTCGCGCCGCCCGTGCGCTCGGCGATCGGGCGGCATTGCTCGTCCTTCAGCATCCAGGTTGGCGGGGCAGGGGCCGGCACCGGCAGGTCGAGATTATGCGTGCGGTAGGAATAGCGGATCGGCGGCCAGAGCGCCCAGCCATGCGCCGCGATCTCCTTGGCGATCACCGGGTCGCGGTAATCGGTG
This sequence comes from Allobosea sp. NPDC055594, assembly GCF_053618995.1. NCBI lineage: Bacteria > Pseudomonadati > Pseudomonadota > Alphaproteobacteria > Hyphomicrobiales > Alloboseaceae > Allobosea > Allobosea sp. NPDC055594. The sequence continues at coordinate 463,951 of NZ_JBSHIO010000002.1, read as the reverse complement.
GTGGCGAGGAAGCCGCCGAACTTCTCCTCGGGATAGTTTACCGCGACCGGGAACAGCGTCTCGCCCTTGTAGCGGACGAGCAGCGGCCGGTCGTTGGCGATGAATTCGGCGAAGAGCGAAAGCACGAACAGCGTCAGGAAGATCCACAGCGACCACCAGCCGCGCTTGTTGGCCTTAAAGCTGTTGAGGCGGCGCCGGTTGATCGGCGAAAGCCTGAGCCAACCCTGGCGCGCCGCAATCGGCGCGCTTGCGGAGGGGGCGGCGCGCAGGGCCGGCGGCGGAACGTCGAGCAGGGTATCGCCCATCTCAGGCCTCCCGCGATTCGAAGTCGATGCGCGGGTCGACCCAGGCATAGGTCAGGTCGGTGATCAGGTGCACGACGAGGCCGATCAGCGAGAAGATGTAGAGATTGGCGAAGACCACCGGGTAGTCGCGATTGACGATCGCTTCGAAGGAGAGCAGCCCGAGCCCATCGAGCGAGAAGATCGTTTCGATCAGCAGGGAGCCGGCGAAGAGCGCGTGCACGAAGGCGCCGGGAAAGCCGGCGATGACGATCAGCATCGCATTGCGGAAGACATGGCCGTAGAGCACGCTGCGTTCGGACAGCCCCTTCATCCGGGCGGTCAGCACATATTGCTTCCTGATCTCGTCGAGAAAGGAGTTCTTGGTCAAAAGCGTCGAGGTCGCGAAGGCGCCGAGCGCCATCGCCGTCACCGGCAGCGCGATATGCCAGAGATAGTCGAGCACCTTGTCGAGCGGGCCGAGCTGCGACCAGTTCTCCGAGGTCAGGCCGCGCAAGGGGAAGATCTGCCAGAACGAGCCACCGGCGAAGAGCACGATCAGCAGGATCGCGAACAGGAAGCCGGGGATGGCGTAGCCGACGATGACGACCGCGCTCGTCCAGGTGTCGAAGCGCGAGCCGTCCTTGACCGCCTTGCGGATGCCGAGCGGGATCGAGATCGCATAGGAGAGCAGGGTCATCCACAGCCCGAGCGTGATCGAGACCGGCAATTTCTCCTTGATCAGTTGCAGTACAGGTGCGTCGCGGAAATAGCTGCGGCCGAAATCGAAGGTCGCATAGTCCTTCAGCATCTTCAGGAAGCGCTCATGCGCCGGCTTGTCGAAGCCGAACTGCTTCTCCAGCTCCTTGATGAAGGCCGGGTCGAGCCCTTGTGCGCCGCGATAGGCCGAGCCCGAATCCATGGACTGTGCCCCGGCATCGCCGCCTGCGCCCCCACCGACGCGGTCGGCCGCGCCACCGCTGTTCGGGTTCTGGAGCTGCGAGATCACGCGCTCGACCGGCCCGCCCGGCGCGAACTGCACGATGACGAAAGAGATCAGCAGGATACCGAATAGGGTCGGCACCATCAGCGCCAGGCGCCGGGCGATGTAGTTCAGCATCCCCGTTCAGGCCTTCCCGATCCGCTTCGCCTTTTCAGGATCGTACCACCAGATCGCCGGGGCACCGGAGGAGAATTTCGGCTTGGTCTGGGGCCGGTCGTACATGTCCCAGAAGGCCAGCCATTCGCTGGCGTTCCACCACATCGGGATCCAGTAGCGCCCGGCCCGCAGCAGCCGGTCGAGGCATTTGGCCGCGACGACGACCTTGGCGTAGCTGTCGGCCTGGCCGATCTTGTCGAGCATCGCGTCGATCGCCGGGCTCGAAATGCCGCCGACATTGCGCGAGCCGCGCGTCTTGGCCGCCTCCGAGCCGTAGACGACGCGCAGCGAGTCGCTGGGTATCGCGCTGCCGCTCATCGCGCGGCTGATGATGTCGAAGTCGAACTCGTCGAGCCGGCGCTGATATTGTGCGCCATCGACGATGCGCGAGGTCGCATTGATGCCGAGCCGCTTCAGATTGGCCTGGAAAGGCTGGGTATGTGGCTGCAGCGACGGCGTCGAATCGAGGAACTCGATCTCGAAAGGCTGGCCGTTCGGCAACTTCAGCACATTGCCGTCACGCTTGCAGCCGGCGGCGCGCAGCATCTCGTCGGCGCGGCGCAGCAAGGCGCGGTCGCTACCGGAGCCGTCCGAAACCGGCGGCAGGAAAGGCTCGCCGAAGACCTCGTCCGGAACCTTGCCGCGGAAGGGCTCGAGCAAGGCGAGCTCCTCCGGCGAGGGTATGCCCACCGCCTTCGAATCCGAATTCTCGAAATAGGAGGTCGCCCGCGAGAAGGACGAGAACATGATGTTCTTGTTGGTCCACTCGAAATCGAAGGCGAGGCCGAGCGCCTCGCGAATGCGCGGATCGGCGAATTTCTCGCGCCGGAGATTGTAGATCCAGCCCTGCGAGCCGATCGGTTCGGTCTTCGGCAGGGCTTCCTTCTTGACCTTGCCTTCCTTGATCGCCGGGAAATCATAGCCCGTCGCCCAGATCCGCGAGGTGAACTCCTCCTGGAAGGTGATTACGCCGCTCTTGAAGGCCTCGAAGGCGACCTGGCGGTCGCGGAAATACTCCCAGCGCACCCGGTCGAAATTGTTCGTGCCGATGTTCACCGGCAGATCCTTCGCCCAGTAATCGGGGACCCGGTCGAATTCGATGAAGCGGCCCTGCTCGAAGCGCCCGACCTTGTAGGCGCCGGAGCCGAGCGGCGGCTCCAGCGTCGAGGCCTCGAAATTGCGGGTCGACCAGTACTTCTCCGAGAACACCGGCAGGCCGGCGACGATCAGGTGCAGGTCGCGGCTGCGCTTTCGCGAGAGGTTGACGACGACGAAGCCGTTGCCCTCGGCGGTGGCCGATTCCATCTCGTTCAGGATCAGCCGGTAGCTCGGATGGCCCTTGGTCTTGAGGATGTTCAGGCTGAAGGCGACGTCGCTGGCGGTAACTTGCGAGCCATCGTGGAATCTCGCTTCGGGCCGCAGGCGGAAGCGGTAGGTCAGCTTGTCCTGGGAGACGGCGACGCTCTTCGCCAGCAGGCCGTAGAGCGAGCCGGGTTCGTCGCCCGAGCCGGCCATCAGGCTGTCGAAGCAGGCATCCATGCCGGCTGCGCCATCCCCCTGCAGCACATAGGTGTTGAGGGTGTTGAAGGTGTCGAAGCTCTGGTTGCCGCCAGCGCGCTTGATCTGGACGGTGATCGAGCCGCCCTTGGGCGCCTGCGGATTGACATAGGCGAAATGCGGGAAGTCGGGCGGCAGCGCCAGTTCACCGAAGGTGGAGAGGCCATGGACTTCGGCATCCTGCGCGAGGGCTAGCCCGCCCGGCAGGCCCGCGGCCCCGACCAGGGCGCCACCGGCCTCCAGCAGCCTGCGACGAGTGATCCGCACAGCCATTCCGTTCCCCTTGCGATTCGTGCCCTGAATATCCCGTCGGAGCGGGCCAAGGCCAGCACCATGCGCATAGGCCGGCATGGTGACGGCATTTGCATGGCGACCACAAGCAAAAGCCGGGCTTTTGGCCCGGCTCGTAAACTCACATCGGTGGGGCGGCGATTGCCGCGCTCACTCCTTCGGCAGTGGCTTCGGCGCGTCGGCGAGGGTGTTGAGATAGGCGATGACGTCGGCGCGCTGATCCGGCTTGCTCAGGCCGGCGAAGGCCATGATGGTGCCCGGAACGTAAGCCTTGGGGTTCTTCAGGAAGTGATCGAGCGCCTCGGCGTCCCACACCTTGTCGTTGCGCCCCTTCATCGCGGCCGAGTAGCCGAACCCTGCAACCGCGCCCTCGTTGCGGCCATAGACGTCGAACAGATGCGGGCCGACCTTGTTGGCGCCGCCCTTCTCGAAGGTGTGGCAGGCCTTGCAGGCGCCGACGGCCTTTTCGCCCTTGGCCGGATCGGCCTTGGCGAGGCGCACCGCGATCGGCTCCTCGGCCGCCGCGGCCGGGGCCGCTGCGCCGCCGGCCGCCGCCGGCTCCAGGCTCGGCAGGTCGAAGCCGGGGATGGCCGGCTTCTTCGGGGCGAAGACGATGCCGGCGCCCATGTTCAGGGCCATTACGACGAGCAGCGTCGAGAGGCCCGCGCCGGCGATCTTGTTCAGTTCGATATTCATCGTCTCGGGACTCCCGGCCTCGCCGCGCGCGAGGCAAGATAGCGCTCTGGCCGGAGGCTCGCGCACTCCGACACTCGCAGGCTGCTTAACCGCTTTGCGCGCTGCATTGCAACTCGTATAAGCACGCACCGCTTTGAGACCATTTGACGCTTCCGCCGAGCAAGCCCGCCACGATGCCAAATCCGCTGATCCTGATTCCCGCCCGCATGCAGGCGACGCGCCTTCCCGGCAAGCCGCTGGCCGACATATTGGGCGAGCCGATGATCGTCCGCGTCTGGCGCCGGGCGGTGGAATCGGGGGTTGGCGAGGTCGTGGTCGCGACCGACGAGGCCCGTATCGTCGCGGCGATCGAGCAGGCCGGCGGCCGGGCGGTGATGACCAGCCCCGCGCACCAGACCGGCTCCGATCGCATCAAGGAAGCGGCCGACATCGTCGATCCCGAGCGCCGGCACGACATCATCGTCAATGTCCAGGGCGACTTCCCGACCCTGGCGCCGACCGCCATCGCCGCGGCGGTCGAGCCGCTGGCCGATCCAGCCGTCGATATCGCGACGCTGGCCGGCGAGATCACCGATGAGGAAGAGAAGACGGCGCCGAGCGTCGTCAAGCTGATCGGCAGCGAAATCTCCCCCGGCCGCATGCGCGCGCTCTATTTCACCCGCGCGACGGCGCCCTATGGCGACGGGCCACTCTATCATCATGTCGGCCTCTACGCCTATCGCCGCGCCGCGCTCGACCGCTTCGTCAGCCTGCCGCAATCGCCGCTCGAATTGCGCGAGAAGCTCGAGCAGCTGCGGGCCCTCGAGGACGGCATGCGCATCGACGCCATGATCATCGATCACGTTCCGCGCGGCGTCGACACCCCCCCTGACCTGGATCGCGCCCGCGCGTTCCTGACCCCCCGCGCCGGAGCCTAAAGACCATGTCTGTCGTCGTATCCTACCAGGGCGAGCCCGGCGCCTTCTCGTCGCAGGCTGCCCTGCAGGCCTTCCCGGATTGCGAGCTCCTGCCGTGTCCGACCTTCGAGGACGCGCTCGCCGCCGTCTCCGAGGGCAAGGCGCGCTATGGCATGATCCCGATCGACAATTCGATCGCCGGCCGTGTCGCCGACATCCACCATCTCCTACCCCGCTCGGGGCTGCACATCATCGGCGAGCATTTCCTGCCGATCCGCTTCCACCTAATGGCGGTCGAGGGCGCGACGCTCGCGACCCTGAAGACGGTGCAGAGCCACATCCATGCGCTCGGCCAGTGCCGCAAGATCATCCGCAAGCTCGGCCTCAAGGCCGAGGTTGCAGCAGATACGGCAGGCTCGGCTAGGCAGGTCGCGGAAGCCGGTGATCTCACCCGCGCCGCGATCGCCCCGCACATCGCCGCCGATGTCTACGGCCTCAACATCCTGATGGAGGATATCGAGGACGAGAAGCACAACACCACCCGCTTCGTGATCCTCTCGAAATATCCCGAGTTCGCCCGTCACGGCTCCGGCAAGACGGTCACGACGCTGATCTTCCAGGTCCGCAACATCCCCGCAGCCCTCTACAAGGCGCTCGGCGGCTTCGCCACCAACGGCATCAACATGACCAAGCTGGAAAGCTACATGGTCGACGGCCATTTCTCGGCGACGATGTTCTACAGCGATGTCGAGGGCCATCCCGACGATCCCGAGCTGAAGCGCGCGCTCGACGAGCTCTCCTATTTCTCCAAGGAGATGAAGGTCCTCGGCGTCTACCCGGCGCATCCCTTCCGAGACACCTTCCCGGAGGCCGGAGAGTAACGCCGGCGCCCGCCCGGGCAGTCGGGACGGTGAATACGATATCCCAGCGGGTCGCGCTTGCGCCGGCCCCTGGGTCATAGCCTAGGACTTGCTGCAGGAGGCAAGTCATGGCGAAGAAGACGCAGGGCGCCGTCGAGCAGGAATGGCTCGCGGCACATGAATGTGCCAGCCGCATCGGCCTGACGGTACGGGCGCTGCGGCTCTACGAGCAGCGCGGGCTGATCCGACCGCGGCGCACGGACAAGGGCTGGCGGCTCTACGGAGCCGGGGAGATCGCCCGTCTCCACGAAATCCTGGCCCTCAAGCGGCTCGGCTTGAGTCTCAGCAGCATCGTGGCGCTGCTGCAGGGCAAGGCGATCGACCTCGAACGAATCCTGACACTGCAATCGCAGGCGCTGTCGCGGCAACGCGTCCAGGCTGAGCGCGGGCTCGCGCTCGTCGAGACCGCGCGGGCGACGCTCTCTGCCGGCCACACGCTCTCCATCGAGGATCTCATCACGCTCGCAAAGGAGACCAATATGACGGAGCTGACACCAGACAGCGTCGCGCGGCGACGCTATGAGCAGGCGAGGCCGCGCACGGCGGTCAGGCTCGATCCCGCGCTGTTCGAACGCTATGTCGGCCATTACCGGCATCCGTCGGGCGCGATCATCGCGGTCGAGAGATGCGGCGACAGCCTGTTCGGCCAGCTCACCGGCCAGCCGGCGCTCGAATTGTTCGCCGAGGCCGAGGACGCGTTCTTTCTGAAGGCCGTACCCGCTCAGATCGGCTTCGCGGCATCCCGCGGCGGGGCCGCGCCATCCCTCACTTTGAGCCAGGAGGGCTTCGACGTCGTCGCATTGCGGATCGACACCGATGAGGCCGCCGCCCAGGAGGCCGCAATCGCCGCCAGGGTCCGTAACAGGACGCCCCATCCGGGCAGCGAGGCAGCGCTGCGCGCCATCATCGTCGAGCAGCGGGAAGGGCGCACCGGCGAGGAGCGGATGAGCCGGGAACTCGCCATCGTCGTCGGCGAACAGTTCCCGTTCGTGCAGGCGGAGCTTGCCGCAAAGGGGGATCTGCGCCAGCTGGTCTTCAAGGGCGTCGAGCCGTCGGGGCCAGCCGACATCTACGAGGCGCAGTTCGCCAACGGCAAGCTGGAATGGGGCATCGGCCTGGCCGATGACGGCAAGGTCCATGCGCTCTGGCTGACGCCGTCGCGCTGACGGCGGCGCATATCGCCGTCAGGCGCTGGATGTCGGCATCTCGCCGTCGATGGCCCAGGCCTTGAGGATCGTGCTGGCGATCGCGATGTGCTGCGGGCAGCTCAGCCCGTCCGGATGCCGCCCGTCGATCATCAGCAGCGCCTCCTCACGGCTGAACCAGCGCCCGTCCTCGAGCTCGGTGCCGTCGAGCACGATGTCGTCGTTCAGCGCCTCGGCGATGCAGCCGATCATCAGCGAGCTCGGGAAGGGCCAGGGCTGCGAGGCGATGTAGCGCACCGCCCCAGTGCGCAGGCCCGCCTCTTCCCAGGTCTCGCGGCGCACCGCGTCCTCGAGCGTCTCGCCGGGCTCGAGGAAGCCGGCGATGCAGGAGTACATCTTCGGCGCGAAACGCGCCTGGCGGGCGAGCAGGCATTTGTCGCCGCGCACGGCCAGCATGATCACGACCGGGTCGGTGCGCGGAAAATGCAGCGCGCCGCATTGCGCGCATTCGCGCCGCCAGCCGCCGCTGACCATCAGCGCCGGGCCGCCGCAATTGGCGCAGAAGCGGTGCCGGGCATGCCAGTCGAGGATCGCCTTGGCTTCGCCGAGCGGCCCGACCTCCTCGGCCGGAACGAGGCGCTTCAGCGCGACGCTGCGCAGATCGCTGACCACCAGGTCCTCGCGCTCGCGCAGCGGGTCGGTGAGCTGGCGCTCGATCAGCCGCCCGAAGCAGGCCTGGCCTTCCGGATGGATGCCGAGAAAGACCTCGTCGAGCGCTTTGCCGACGCCGTCCGCCTGCGCCTCGTCGAACCAGATCGTCAGGTCTTCCGGTCCGATTCGCCGCAGGATCGGCGTCTCGCCCGCGACGATGGCATGGCGCGTGCCCGGGCTGGCGCGATAGCGCGCGACCGCATCGGGCTGGTCGCGCTGGTCGCCGCGTCGGTCGAGCGGATTGGTGGCGAAGCCGGTGAGGGCGGAGCGTTCGCGGGGGCGGAAGGCGTCGTTCATGACACCTGTCCTAGCGCGCTTTCGAATCTTCCGGAACGGCCGAAAGCGAAGAATTCGTATGCGCGCAAATGATCCCCCGGCGCGCCCTTACTTCCCCTCGCGGCCGCGCAGCAGATGGATGATGCCGGAGAAGTCGGTGCCGCCTTCGCCCCAGGCATTGTGGAGGGCGTAGAGCTGCGCCGCAGCAGCGCCCAGCGGCGTCGAGGCGCCCGCCGCCTGGGCCGCCTCCTGCGACAGCTTCAGGTCCTTCAGCATCAGCGCGGAGGCGAAGCCCGGCTTGTATTCGTTGTTGGCCGGCGAGGTCGGCACCGGGCCGGGCACCGGGCAATAGGTGGTCAGCGACCAGCACTGACCGGACGAGGTCGAGGCGACGTCGAACAGCGCCTGATGCGAGAGGCCGAGCTTCTCGGCCAGCACGAAGGCCTCCGAGACGCCGATCATCGAGATGCCGAGGATCATGTTGTTGCAGATCTTCGCCGCCTGGCCGTTGCCGGCATCGCCGCAATGCACGACGCGCCGACCCATGGCCGAGAGGATCGGCTCGCCCTTGGCGAAAGCCTCGTCGCTGCCGCCGACCATGAAGGTCAGGGTTGCGCCCTTGGCGCCGCCGACGCCGCCCGAGACCGGCGCGTCGAGCGAGAGGCAGCCGCGCTCGGCGGCGCGCGCATGCGCCTTGCGGGCGCTCTCGACGTCGATGGTCGAGGAATCGATCACCAGCGTCCCCGGTGCCACGGCGGTCAGGATGTCGGCCCAGACGCCGAGCACATGCCTGCCGGCGGGCAGCATGGTGACGACGACCTCCGCCCCTGCCACCGCATCCTTGGCAGAGGCGGCGATGCCGACTCCGAGCTCGGCGGCTGCGTCCTTGGAGGCCTGCGACAGGTCGAAAGCTTTGACCGTGTGCCCCGCCTTGACGAGGTTGCCGGCCATCGGGCCGCCCATATTGCCGAGGCCGATGAAGGCGATCGTGGTCATGGTCATTCTCTCCCTGCCTGTATTTCGGGTCGTCATCCCGGCCGCAGCGAAGCGGAGAGCCGAGATCCATGCCTGAGCCGTTCCGGAATGGATCTCGGGTCGGACTATGTCCGCCTGGGATGCCCCGGGTTTGCTAGTTCCCCTTGGCCCGTCCGACCAGCGAACGCGCCACGATCATCCGCATCACCTCATTGGTCCCCTCGAGAATCTGGTGGACCCTGAGGTCGCGCACGATCTTCTCGATGCCGTAATCGGCGAGATAGCCGTAGCCGCCATGGATCTGCAGCGCCTGGTTGGCGACCTCGAAGCCGGTATCGGTCGCGACGCGCTTGGCCATGGCGCAGAGCCTGGTCGCATCCGGCGCCTTATCGTCGAGCGCCGCGGCGGCCCGCCAGAGAAAGGTTCGGGCCGCCTCGAGCTCGGTCGCCATGTCGGCGAGCTTGAACTGCAGCGCCTGGAAGTCGGCGATGCGGGCGCCGAAGGCCTTGCGCTCCTGGGCATAGGCGAGCGCCCTGTCGAGCGCGCCCTGCGCCCCGCCGATCGAGCAGGCGCCGATATTGAGCCGCCCGCCATCGAGGCCGGCCATGGCGATCTTGAAGCCGATGCCTTCCGGACCGATCCGGTTGGCCACTGGCACGCGGCAGTTCTCGAAGATCACGGCGCGCGTCGGCTGGGCGTTCCAGCCCATCTTCTTCTCATTGGCGCCGAAGGAGAGGCCGGGCGTGTCCTTCTCGACGACGATCGTCGAGATGCCGGAGGCGCCGGCCTCACCGGTGCGCACCATCACGACATAGATGTCGGAGACGCCGGCGCCGGAGATGAACTGTTTCTGGCCGTCGAGGACGTAATGGTCGCCGTCGCGCACCGCCTTGGTCTTCAGCGCCGCGGCGTCCGAGCCGGCGCCGGGCTCGGTCAGGCAATAGCTCGCCAGATGCTCCATGCTGCAAAGCTTCGGCAGGTACTTCTGCCGCTGCTCGTCCGAGCCATAGCGGTCGATCATCCAGGCGCACATGTTGTGGATCGAGATATAGGCCGCGACCGTCGGGCAGCCCGTCGAGAGCGCCTCGAAGATCAGCGCCGCGTCGAGACGCGACAGGCCGGAGCCGCCGACATCGTCGCGAATATAGATGCCGCCCATGCCGAGCGCGGCAGCGGCACGCATCTCCTCGACCGGAAAATGCTTCTCCTCGTCCCAGCGCACGGCATGGGGGGCGAGCGTCTCGGCGGCGAAGGAGGCCGCCATGTCGCGGATCGCGATCTGGTCTTCGGTGAGGGAGAAGGCGGTCATGGCTCGTCATCCAAAATGATGACATAAGCGCCGGCGAAGTCCTCACGAGGGAGAGCTGCGCCGCGCGCGATTATGTCGAGGATGTAGTCGCTCACGCCTCTGCCCATGAGCTCGGCACGCCGGCGGAAATCCGCGATCAGCGCATCGTCGATATCAGGGATGAGGATATCGTTCGGGCCGAGCTCGATTTCGCTGAGTTTCGGCATGGCGACATCCCCTCCCTTTTGGGCGACCGTACTACCCCATGGTCGGGATGACGAAGCTGGCGCCGTCCTTGATGCCGGAAGGCCAGCGCGCCGTTACCGTCTTGGTCTTGGTGTAGAAGCGGATCGAGTCCGGGCCATGCTGGTTGAGGTCGCCGAAGGCGGAGCGCTTCCAGCCGCCGAAGGTGTAGTAGGCGAGCGGAACCGGGATCGGCACGTTGATGCCGACCATGCCGACCTGGACCTTCGAGGCGAAGTCGCGAGCGGCGTCGCCATCGCGGGTGTAGATCGCGGTGCCGTTGCCGTATTCGTGATCGTTAGTGAGCTTCAGCGCTTCGTCATAGCTCTCGGCGCGCAGCACGGAGAGGACGGGGCCGAAAATCTCCTCCTTGTAGATCCGCATGTCCTTGGTGACGCCATCGAACAGGCAGCCGCCGACATAGAAGCCGTTCTCGTAGCCCTGCATCTTGAAGTTGCGCCCGTCGACGAGGAGCTTGGCGCCTTCCTTCACGCCGATGTCGACATAGGACTTGATCTTCTCCATCGCAGCCTTGGTGACGACCGGGCCGTAATCGGCCGAGGTGTCGGTCGAGGGGCCGATCTTCAGGCTTTCCACGCGGGGGATCAGCCGCTTCACCAGCTCGTCGGCGGTCGCCTTGCCGACCGGGACGGCGACCGAGATCGCCATGCAGCGCTCGCCGGCCGAGCCGTAGCCGGCACCGATCAGCGCATCGACCGCCTGGTCCATGTCGGCGTCGGGCATGATGATCATGTGGTTCTTGGCGCCGCCGAAGCACTGCACGCGCTTACCATTGGCACAGCCACGCGAGTAGATGTACTCGGCGATCGGCGTCGAGCCGACGAAGCCGACGGCCTTGATGTCATGGTCGTCGAGGATGGCGTCGACCGCTTCCTTGTCGCCGTTGACGACGTTGAGGATGCCGGGAGGGCCGCCAGCCTCGACGAAGAGCTCGGCAAGGCGCATCGGCACGCCGGGATCGCGCTCGGACGGCTTCAGGATAAAGGCGTTGCCGCAGGCGATGGCGGGGCCGAGCTTCCAGAGCGGGATCATCGCCGGGAAGTTGAACGGGGTGATGCCGGCGACGACGCCCAGCGGCTGGCGCAGCGAATAGATGTCGATACCGGGGCCGGCGCCGTCGGTGAACTCGCCCTTCATCAGACCGGGAACGCCGAGCGAATATTCGACGACCTCGACGCCGCGCTGGATGTCGCCCTTGGCGTCGGGGATCGTCTTGCCGTGCTCGCGGGCGAGCAGCTCGGCGAGCTCGTCATTGTTCTGCGCGATCAGGTCGATGAACTTCATCAGCACGCGGGCGCGGCGCTGCGGGTTGACCGCCGCCCATTTCGGCTGCGCCTCCAGCGCGTTCTCGACCGCGGCGCGCAGCTCCTTCTGCGAGGCGAGGGCGACCTGGCCGATCACCGAGCCATCCATCGGCTGATAGATGTCGGCCGTGCGGCCAGAAGTTCCCGCGACATGCTTGCCGCCGATGAAGTGCCCGACCTGACGCATGGCGTCCTCCCGATTGTGCTGCGAAAATTCTGCTTGCGCTTACCCCTACCATTATCGTTTGCGCACGACTATAGGGAGATTAAGTCGCCTGTCGTGCACAAAAGCAGATATGGAGGGAGCGTCATGGAACGGTTCGACTGGGATGATCTGCGCTTCTTCCTCGCCGTCGCCCGCTCCGGCCGCCTGACGGCCGCCGCCCGACGGCTCGGTGCCGATCACGCCACCGTCTCGCGCCGCATCACCTCGCTGGAGGAAGCGCTCAAGGCCAAGCTGTTCGAGCGCCGGCCTCAGGGCTACGCGCTGACCGGCCATGGCGAGCAGTTGCTGGCCAAGGCCGAGAGCATGGAGACCGAGGCGCTCGCCATCCAGAGCGAGATCGGCGGTGCCGACATGGCGCTGTCCGGCACGGTCCGGATCGGCGCGCCCGACGGCTTCGGCGCCTCCTTCCTGGCGCCGCGCCTGTCGTCGCTGGCCAAGGCCTATCCGGGGCTGGAACTCCAGCTGATCGCCATGCCGCGGCTGCTCTCGCTGTCGAAGCGCGAAGCCGATGTCGCGATCACGCTGGCGCCGCCCAAGGAGGGCAAGGTCGTGGCGCGCAAGCTCTGCGACTACCGGCTCGGCCTCTACGCCTCCCGCGACTATCTCGACTCGATGCCGCCGATCACGGCGCCCGAGGATCTCTTCGCCCATCGCATCATCGGCTATATCGACGATCTGATCTTCACGCCCGAGCTCGACTATCTCGACGAGGTCGCCAAAGGCCTGCGGGCTCAGATCCAGAGCTCGAGCGTGCTCGCCCAGATGAACGCTGTCGCAGCGGGGGCGGGCATCGGCGTCATCCACCATTTCATGGTGCCGTCCGAGCCGCGCCTCGTGCCGGTTCTTCCCGAAACCGTCTCGATCACGCGCTCCTTCTGGCTGCTCGTCCATGCCGATCTGAAGGAGGTCGCCCGCGTCAGGGCGATCGTCGACTTCATCGTGCGGGAGGCGAAGGCCTCGCGCAGCCTGCTGATGGGGGAGGCGAAGCCGGAGCAGCAGCCGGCGGCGTAGTCGCCGGCTCGTCGGGGTGAGCTTCCGTCAGAACTGCATGGAGGCGCCGAGCGCCGGCCCGTGCTGCGTCACGTTCCACAGGAAGCCGCCTTCACGATAGTCCTGATACAGCGCCCGGTAGCCGGCGCGCAGCATGGTCGGCCGGCCGAACAGGGTGGTGCGGTAGCCGAGATAAGCCTGCGCGTTGTAGGTGATCCGCGAGCCGACGCCGAAGCCGCCGATATCGGCCTCGGCTGTCAGGTTCCAGCGCTCGTCGAGATCGAGTGTCGCGCGTGCGCCGACATAGGGATCGAGCCAGCTTTCGCTTTCCGACAGGCCGAAGCCGGCGACCCGGATGCTGCCGGTCAGACGCGTCCAGCGGACGCCGACGAGCGGATCGAGCGCGAACACCCGCGGTGCTCCGTGAAGCGTGCTGCCGCCCAGCGGGCTTTCGAGGATGCGGTAGAAGGCGCCTGCCGCCAATACGGTCATCCTCGAGCCGATGCCGATATCGAGCCGCCGAAAATTGTCCTGGCTCTCGATGTCGGCATATTGGCCGTTCACATAGAAGCCGAGCTTGCCGCGCTGGATCTCGACGGCTCCCATGAAGCCGAATTTGAGGTCCTTGACGGTGTCGCGGAAGGGTATGTCGACCGCGCGCTTGTGGCCGAGCACCGCGGCGTCGCCGTTGAGACTGGTCGCCCAGAGATAGGGCGAGACCGTGATCGTCCACTCCGGCGCGGCCGCCGCCGGCGCCGTTATCGTCGGTGAGGTCATGTCCGCAGCGCCGACCGCCGAGGCGGAGGGAAGCCAGGAGACGAGGCTGAGCGAGGCTGCTCCGAAGAGCCGTCCGAAGCGGCTGTGCAAGCGCGCTGATGCCATGATGTCGAGGCCCCCCGGCCAAAATAGCTTCTGGTGCGGCGGGCGGTCTGCACCGCTCCGCTGCAGGATTAAACGCCTGCCCCGTTCAGCGCTTCGGGAACGCCAGGGCGGGAGCGGCCATGCCCGGCTTGAGCTCGGCGCTGACGATGGCGTTGGCGTCGAGGTCGAAGCTCTTGAAGTCGATCGCGCGCAGGACCGGATCGGTGTAGGTCTTAACATAGAAGACGCGGTTGGTCAGATCCGCCACCGTTGACCATTGCGTGTATTCCAGCGGCTCCCCGCCTGCCTTGATCCAGCCCTTGGGGATGTCGAAATTGTTGACGATATGCTCGGCGAGTCGAACGCTCTCGATGCCGCTAGGCTTGCGTTCGACGGAGAGCGTGTAGCCGAGTGCGCGCAGGAAACGGGAAGGCGGGGTGGGGTCGCCGGGGATGCCGAGCATGCCCGAGCCCTCTCCGAGTGGCGAAAAGCTCTGCGAGCCGATCTTCAGGGGCGGCGCGTTGTGGGGCGAGAGCTTCACATAGTTGCGCAGATTGGTCAGGTGCCAGTCGAAGGGCGGCGAATTGGTCATCACGCCCAGCGGATTGTCATAGAGCTTGAGCTTCCCGTCGATCGGCTCGATCACCAGCGAGGCGCCCGAGGCATCGTGCAGCGTGTAGTGCACCGGTGGCACCATCTTCATCTGCTGCTGCTCGACGCCGATCACCGCCATGCCTTCCAGCGCGGCCTTGACCTCGGCGATGGTGGCGAAGTTCGTCAGCGCCCAGGTCAGCACATCCCAGGGCGCGAGCGACTTCGCCGGGTCGGACTTGCCCGCATCGGCATAGCCGGCAAAGCCTGGAAAGTAGAGGATTCCGCCGACGAGCCCCTTCTCGTTCATGCCGTCGACCAGCGCGGTGACGCCAAGCGCGTTCAGGCCGACGGCGGCATATTTGCTGGTCCAGCTGGCGGCCGGCTTGCCGTCAGCGCCGCTGCTGGCGAGCTTGTAATTTCGCGGGATCATCATGGCACGCGATTCGAGCTCGAAGCCGAACTCCATGGTCCGGCCATAGACGGCGCCATTATCCGAGGTCGGAATCAGGAAGCTCGTGCAGGCCGATGCGGCCTGGGAGGTGAGCATGCTGGCCGCGAGCAAGAGAGTGCCGAGGGAACGCAGCCGCTGTGCTGGTGACCGCGCCGATCTGACAGAATCTTCGATCATGGACAGCATCCCCCGAATCGTAAGCTGAGCGGAAGGTGGCATGCCGCCGCTTGCCCCGGAAGCGACGGGCGACGATGTCGGCATGCCGTCAGCGCAAGGCAGGCGCTTTCCCGGGGCTGTGGGATGAGCTTGCGAAGGGAAGGGCGGATGCTAGCCCCAGACCGGCCTGCTCCTGCCGCATGCCTCGACGGCGAGCCGCAGAAGCGAGGCGTCAGGCGGCCTGCACGCAGACCCGGTTGCGGCCTTCGCGCTTGGCGGCGTAGAGCGCGCGGTCGGCGGCAACAAGCGCCTGGTCGAAGCTGACATTCTCATCGATCTCGGCGACGCCGATCGAGGCGGTGAGGGCGACCTGATGCTCGCCGAGCGTCACCGTTTCATGGGAGACGTCGAGCCGGACATGGTCGGCCCGGCGCATCGCGGCCTTGGCGTCGAGGCCGGGAAACAGGATGGCGAATTCCTCGCCGCCAATCCGGGCGAGGAGGCTGTTGCTCCCCTCGATCGACTGCGAAAGACAGCGCGCCACGCCGGCCAGGGCGCGGTCGCCGAGGTCATGGCCGTGGCTGTCGTTCAGCTGCTTGAAGTCGTCGATGTCGAGGATGGCGACCGCACTTTTCTGCCAGCGCGCGCGCGCTTCGGCGATCAGGGCCGGCGCATGCTCGAAGAAATGGCGGCGGTTGAACAGGCCGGTCAGGGCGTCGCGTGAGGCGAGATTACGCAGTTGCTCGATCTGCTCCTGCGTCTCGGCATTGCTCGCGATCCGGCACTGCAGCTCTTCGGGCACGAAGGGCATCGAGATGAAGTCATGGGCACCGGCCTTCAGGAAGCCGACGGAGACCATGCGGTCGTTGGACGAGGAGACGCCGATCACGCGCAGGCCGCTGGCGGAGAAGCGGCGCCGGATATGGCGGGTCAACGCATACCCGTCCATGCCAGGCATGTTGTAGTCGGTGACGACGAGGCGGACATCGGGGTTGGCTTCCAGATACGCAAGCGCCTCGGCGCCGGAGCTGGCCTCGACGACGTCGTATTGCTGCACGGTCAGCATCCGGGCGAGCAGGCCGCGGGTCGCCTTGACGTCGTCGACGACCAGGATCCGGGTTCGCCGGTTGGCCAGTGCCCGCCTGACGGCGCGGACCACCGTCTCGAGGGCGAACTCGCTGTCCTTCGGGACATAGTCGATGACGTCGCGCTCCATGATGCGGTTGCGCGTCTCGAAATCGAAGCTGCCGGTGTGGACGATGGTCGGAATGCCGCGCTGGACCGTGAAGTCGATCGCCTCTCCGCGCGGTGCGTCCGGCAGGTTCAGGTCGACCACCGCCAGGGTGAAGGCGGTGCTGTTCTCGGTGACGACCTCGTGCAGCTCGTTCAGCGAGCGGCAGGCGATCAGCTCCAGCCCGATCTCGTCCCTGAGGCGGCGGCAGAGCGCCATCGAATAGGTCTTGGAATCCTCGACCACGAGAATCTTGCGATCTTCGGCGATGGGCTCCTGCGGGAGGCGGTCGGAGGCGCGGTAGGCCATTGGTCTCAAGCGTCCTTGATCGGTGCGGCCTGATGGCGCGGCGGGCCTCGATCTCTATCTTTTCTCAGGACACGCCAACTCCATCGCGGGCCAGCATCAGGTGGTTGCGTTAATTTCCGCTAAACTATCGGCCCCGCAACGCTGCCGGCAGCGGGGGAAGGCAGACCCAAAGTTCTACGCCTGGCGGCTACAGATCTGTTCGAGCATGGCTGCTCGGCTCGCGAAAAGGCAGGATGCGAATATTGCGCTGGCCCGCCGGGGCTCTCGATTGCGGGCGTTCTGCCGATCGGGCGCTGACCGGCGCGCCTATTTGACCGCGCCGGTCCGAAGGATCATGGCGAGTTCGTCTTCGACGGCTGGCGGAAACGCCAGCCTCTTGAGCTTCTCCACCGACTGCTCGACCGGGTATGCGAACGAGCGCAAGCTGAACTCGCCATCCTCCCAAACGGCGTAGCTGGCTTCCGGGGAGCCGGCCCGTGGCTGTCCGATACTACCGGGGTTCAGCACGGTCTTCGAGCCGAAGCGGCCGAGGAACGGCACATGGCTGTGGCCGACAAGCAGGACGTCGGCTTCCACGGCTTCCAGTTCTCGGGGCCAGTCCTCCGCAGCGCATTTGCCGTAGTGAGGATCGGACGGCGTTCCATGCGTCAGCTGGAAGCGCACCCCCTCCCGCTCGGCATGAGCATGGACCGGCAGATCGCGCAGATAGGCCTTTTGCTCTTCGGTGAGTGCGGCAGCCGTATGCCGACGGCTGATCTCGGACATCGTCCGATAGCGGGCGCTCCACCGACTGTCGTCGTCGTGCCCCACGGCGTGATCGTGGTTGCCCTGGACGATCAATGACGCCCGCGCGACGAGATCCTCGACAACCTCGCGCGGCTGCGGCCCGTAGTTCACGAGATCACCGAGCACCCATAGCTCGTCAAAGCTCTCGGGCAACGCGCGTAGAGCATCCAGGTTGCCGTGAATGTCGGAAATGATGACGAGCTTCATAAGACGGCCTTCGCATTCGGGATCTCACAGACCTGAATCGGTCGCCTGCCGCCCCAATCAGTAATTGCATTGCCTCACGCGAGCAGATTGAACAACGTCCCCGCCGTGATTCCGCGATCTGCCGGATACATCGAGTTCGATCGGCCCGGATCGCACAGACCCTGGTCCGGAAGGCGCGATTTCGGGTTTTCCTGAACAAGACGCCGGATCTGGCATCAGCCGGGCCGCGGCAATGCTGGAGCGTTGCTCAGATCCGCCAGGGTAGGACTTGCGACGGCAGGCGCCGTCCGGCGAGATCGAGCCCGAGCATCGCCAGGAGGATCACGGCCGAGGCGCTGATCGCAATGGCGGCGGCCTCACCGGCGAGACCCGCCTCCTTCAGGCTGAACAGCACGACGCCGAGTGTCTCCGTGCCGGACGACCAGAGCAGCGCCGAGACGGTGAGCTCGTTGAAGGCGACGAGGAAGACCATCAGCGCGCTCACCGTCGCGGCCGGTGCCAGGATCGGCGCGACGATGAAGCGCAGCATCTGCCAGGCGCTCACGCCGTCGAGTTTGGCCGCCTCCTCGTGATGGGCCTCGATCTGCGCCATCGCCGCGACCGGCGCCTTCAGCGCCAGCGGCAGGAAGCGGGCGAGATAGGCGAACAGGATGATGAAGGGCGTGGCGTAGAGGCTGAAGCCGACCAGGGGCAAAGGTCTCAGGAACAGCAGGATGCAGGCGATGGCGAGCACCACGCCGGGCAGCGCATAGGGCAGCTCGATCACCAGCTCGACGGCTCGCCTGAACCGACCGAGCCGCCGCTCGAGCGTATAGGCGAAGGCGATCGAGAGCAGCGCCAGCAGGAGCGCGGCCGTCCCGGCGAACAGGAAGGAGTTGCGGAAGGCGCGCACCGTCACATCCTGCCGCAGCAGCACCTCGGCGAATTTGTCGAAGGTCAGGCTCTGCCAGGATAGCGCGACACCGAGCGCCGGCGTCAGCGCCTCGCCGAGCAGGGCGAGCAGCGGCAGGCCGAGCTTGAGTGCGAGCAGCAGCCAGAGGCCGCCGGCGACGAAGGGGCGGGCACGGCCGAGCTGCCAGAAGGGCTGCAGCGGCCGCTCGATCTCGACCTTCCCGCCGCCCTGACGCATCGCCAGCATGCCGGCGAGGATGCCGAGCCCGGCGAGCAGCGCGACCAGGAGCGAGAGCGCTGCCGCATCCGGCAGGCCCTCCGGCCCGAAGCTAGACAGTCGGCGATAGATCAGTGTCGGCAGGGTGAGATAGTTGACCGGCAGGCCGAGCAGGGCCGGAATCCCGAAGTTCCCGATGCCGGCGACGAAGGCGAGCAGGGCGGCGGCGACGATCTGTGGCCGTAGGACCGGAATGAGGATCCGCGTCGCGATCACCCGCGAAGAGGCGCCTTCCATCTGGGCGGCCTCGACCAGCGAATGCGGCACGCTGCGCAGCCCGGTCCAGAGCGTGATCGCGACCAGCGGCGCATGGTGGAGCGCCATGACCAGGATGATGCCGCCGCGGCCGAGCAGCGGGTTCGGCGTGCCGGGCGAAGGCGACAGGCCGATGAGGGCCAGGAGCGGCGAATGCGGCGCGAGCAGGCTCAGGAAGGCGAGCGCCGCCACCTGCGGCGCGATCATCATCGAGAAGACCAGCCCGAAGGCGAGCGGGCGCTTGCCGCGCAGATCGGTGACGGCGAGCAGCAGGGCGAAGCCGCCGCCGACCAGCAGCGCGCCGAACGCCGAGAAGGCCGCCGTCTCGAGGCTGTGCAGGGTCGCATTGACCGCGGCGCGGCCGCCGATCACTTCCAGCACGGCGCCCGGCGCGAACTGGCCGCCGGGGGCGAAGGCCGCGAAGGCGAGGCGCAGGAAGGGCAGGGCGCCGAGCAGCATGGCGACCAGCGTGATCGCGGCGGGCAGGCCGAGCCCGGCCGGGAGTCGTAACCTCGGCCGGGTGAGACGCAAACGGCTCTGCCGCAGCCGGGGCCGCGGCAGAGCGGATGAAGGGGCGGCGAGCGTCATGCGCGCGCGCCCCGGCCCGTTACGCGGCAGGGCTTCACTCGAAGATCGCGCTGAACCGCTTGCGGGCGGCCGGCTCCTCGGCGAGCGCCTTGGCGGCGTCGAAGGGCATGAGCTTGATCGCATCGCGGGCGGGATAGCCGGCCGGGAGGGCAATCTGCGGATGGGCGGCGACATAGCCCTGCTTCAGTGCGAGTTCCTGCCCCTCCTTCGAGATCAGGAAGTCGACGAAGGCCTTGGCGGCGTCCGGGTTCTTGCTGGCCTTCAGGATCGCGACCGGCTCGCTCACCGCCGAGACGCCCTCCTTCGGGAAGACGAAGGCGACCGGGGCGCCCTTGGCCTTCTCGCGGATCGGCATGAAGTCGACGATCATGCCGTAGAGCTTCTCGCCGGTGGCGACCTGCCGCAGAATGTCGCCATTGGCGCCTGCCGCGAGCGCGCCGTTCTTCTGCAGGTTCTCGTAGAAGCCCCAGCCGCCGGGCAGGTTGCCGGTCAGGGTGATGGTGTGGATCATCGCCGCGCCCGAATTCAGCGGGCTCGGCATCGCCAGCAGGTTCTTCGCCTCCGGCTTGGCGAGATCGAGCCAGCTCTCCGGCTTCATCGTCGCCTTGGTGTTGTAGACGATGCCGGTGGTGATCAGCTTGGTGGCGAACCAGAACTTGGCGGGGTCGTGCATGCCGGCCGGATAGGCGGCGGTGTCGGCCTTGTCATGGGCGAGCAGCCGGCCCTCCTTCTTGAGGCCTTCCATCGTCACCGCATCGGCGATCAGCAGCAGGTCGGCCTGCGGCGCTCCGGCTTCGAACTCGGCCCGGAGCTTGGCCATGACCCGCGGCGTTCCGTCGCGCACGAAGCTGATCTCGACCTTGGGGTACTTGGCCTTGAAGGCGTCGATCGTCTGCTGCGCATCGGTGTTGGGCTGGCTGGTATAGAGCACGAGCTTGCCCTCGACGGCGCCTGCCTGCGTGGCGGGAAGGGCGAGGCCGAGCGCGAGCGCGGCGGCGAGTGCGAATGAGCGCATGGAAGTCTCCGTGGCCTTGGGAGGGAGGACCTGAGGGTGGAAGGCTTGCGTCCGCACTCCGCCTTGCGGTGTCCGAGCCTTCTTGGCCTGCCGGTTAAGCCGCTTAGACGACACATCTGTGACAATGCCGCGAGCGCCCGGGGAAGAACGGCGGGAAAGCGGCGCTGGCGAGCCGTCACGGCGGCTTCCACCTTGTCGGAAACGCGCGAATTTCACTCATCTGGACGGCTTGTTTATCGGGGGGCTTTTCGACTAGGCTCCGGCCGAAGGCGCTCATAATCGCCTAATCTAAACGTTTTAAATGGGAGGTTTCCGATGAGAACGATGCGTAATCTGGTGAGTGGAGCCGCTCTGGCCGCGCTCGCCGTCGGCTGGTCCGGAGCCGCCCTCTCGCAGGAGACGGTGACGGTCTGGTTCACCAAGGGTTTCTACAAGGGCGAGGACGACGCGCTGCTCGCCGTCGTCGACAAGTTCCAGAAGGCGACGGGCGTCAAGGTCGACCTCTCGCTCTACGCGACCGAGGATTGCGTGACCAAGTCGGTCGGCGCGGTCCAGGCCGGCACGCCGCCGGATGTCGGCTTCTGCACGACCTATGATTTCCGCACCACTGGCCAGTGGGCCTTCGAAGGCAAGCTCGAGGACGTCACCGACGTCATCGAGCCGATGAAGAAGGAATTCCAGCCGCAGGCGCTCGCCACCACCTTCCTGATGAACGGCAAGACCAACAAGAAGGCCTATTACGCCTTCCCGGTCGAGCAGCAGATGATGCACATCACCTATTGGAAGGACATGCTCGAGGAGTTCGGGTTCAAGGAAAGCGATATTCCGAAGACCTGGAACGGCTATTGGGACTTCTGGTGCGACAAGGTCCAGGGCGCGGCGCGTGCCAAGGGCAAGCGGATCTATGGCATCGGCCACCCGCTCGGCGTCGCCGCTTCCGACACCTTCTATTCCTTCCTGACCTTCGCCAACGCCTATGGCGCGCAGGTCGTCGACGAGAGCGGCAAGATCGTTCTGGACGAGCCGAAGAACCGGGCCGCGATGATCGAGGCGGTGAAGTCCTATGCCAACATCATGCAGCGCGGCTGCACGCCGCCCTCCTCGGTGAATTGGCTCGACCCGGACAACAACGTCGCCTTCCATAACCGCACGACGATCGCGACCCATAACGCGACGATCTCGATCGCCGGCAAGCATATGGACGACATGAACAATCCGGCGCTGACCCAGGAACAGCGCGACGCGGCCAAGAAGAACTATTACGACAATATCCGCACCGCCGAGTTCCCCAAGAAGCCCGACGGCAGCAACATGACCAACCTCGCGGCGGTCAAGACCGCGGTGGTCTTCGCCGATGGCAAGAACAAGAAGCGCGGCAAGGAGTTCATGGCCTTCCTGATGAAGGACGAGAATCTGCGTCCCTTCGTCGAGGGCTCGGCCGGGCGCTGGGTCTCGACCACGCTCGCCGGCATCGAGGCGCCGTTCTGGTCGGATGGCAAGGACCCGCATCGCGCGGTGGTCTACAAGCAGTACAAGGACGGCACCGTGCCGTTCCAGTTCGTCTACAACTACAAGTTCACGGCGGTGAATGCCGAGAACGTCTGGGCCAAGGCCGTCAACCGCGTGCTGGTCGACAAGGTCTCGCCCGAACAGGCCACCGACGAGATGATCGCGCGCATCAAGCAGATCGCCGGCTGAAGACTGGCCTCGCTGCCTGACAGACAAGGCATCCCGCGGCGATCAGGGCCGCGGGATGCCGACGCGTCTCAAACGGCCGGAGCGCAGAGGGAGACAAGAAGATGACCGCCGCAACGATGGCAACCTCCAGCCCGGCTTCGGCCGACGCGACCTCGGGACAGGCGCGCGACCGCGTCTTCTGGGGCGTGCTCATGCTCGCCCCCTATATCCTCGTCTTCGCCGTGATGGTGGCCTACCCGGTCGCCTACGGCCTGTGGATCGGCCTGAATTTCGAATCCTACAAGGCGCTGTTCGCCGATCCGATCTTCCTGCGGACGGTGGTCAACACCATCATCTTCCTGTTCGTGGCGGTGAACCTGAAGTTCCTGATCGCGCTGTTCCTGTCGGGCTTCTTCGTCCAGCAGCGCGCCTGGGTCCGCTTCATGCTGGTGCTCTTCATCCTGCCCTGGGCGGTGCCCTCGATTCCGACCATCCTGTCTTTCCGGGTGATGCTGAATCCCGAGAACGGCATGATCAACCAGCAGCTTTTCCAGTGGTTCGGCATCATGGAGGGGCCGGGCTGGCTGACCGATCCGACGCTAGCCTTCGCCTCGTCGATCCTCGTCCATATCTGGAAGTCGCTGCCGTTCTGGACGCTGATCCTGGTCACCGGCCGGCTCGCCATCGCGCAGGATCTCTACGAGGCCGCCAGTGTCGACGGCGCCAACAAATGGCAGCAGTTTCGCTTCATCACCTGGCCGTCGCTGGCGACGCTCTACGTCACCTCGACGCTGCTCTCGATGATCTGGACGCTGGGGGATTTCAACAGCGTCTACCTGCTCACCGGTGGCGGGCCCGGCGACCTCAACCACGTCCTGGCGACGCTCGGCATCCGCTATATGCGCAACAATAATCTCGACCTCGGCATCGCCTCGATCATCGTCGCCATGCCGCTGATCCTGCCCATGGTCTGGTTCATGGTGAAGCGTCTCTCGAAGGGAGCCGAATGATGAAAAGGCTCCTCGACGAGGGCAAGCTGATCCTGATCGCGATTCCCGTGCTGATCTGGACGCTGCTGCCGATCTACCATCTCTTCGTACTGTCGATCTCCAACCAGGAATCGATGCTGGCCGGCAAGCTCTGGCCCGACCAGCCGACGCTGCAGAACTTCCAGATCGTCTTCAAGCAGCAGCACTACTACCTGACCAATTTCTGGCTGCAGCTGTTCAACAGCTTCCTGATCGCGATCACGACCGGATTGCTCACGCTGTTCATCGCGACCTGCGCCGCCTTCGCGATCTCGCGGCTGAAGGCGCCGGGCGGCCGCTCGATCATGAATTTCGCGCTCGCGACCTATCTGATCCCGGCCGCCTTCCTCGCCATCCCGATGTACAAGGCGATGGGGACCTTCGGTCTGCTGAACACGCGCACGGCCCTGATCCTCGCCATGGTGGCGCTGGCTTCGCCCTATGCGATCTGGGTGCTGAAGCAGGCTTCCGACAAGCTGCCGAAGGAACTCGACGAAGCCGCGATCATGGACGGCGCGACCTCGCTCCAGCTCTTCCGCATGGTCTACCTGCCGCTGATGAAGCCCTCCATGGTGGTGATCGGCATCTATGCGCTGCTGCTCGCCTGGAACGAGTATCTCTACGCCTTCCTGCTGCTTTCCAGCGAGAAGGAGTTGCCGCTCGCCGTCGGCCTCGGCCTGTTCCTCTCGGCCGACGACGCGCCCTGGAATCTCCTGATGACGGCCGGCCTGATCTACGCCATCCCACCGGCGGTGATCTATTACGGCTTCCGCAACAACATGGTCTCTGGGTTGACCGCCGGGGCGGTGAAGAGCTGAGCCTTGTCCGCTCAGTGCGGGCCGACGAGACCTGCGGAGCGATCCAGCCGACCTGACGCAGGGCTGGATTGCTTCGCGTGTGCTCGCAATGACGCGCGGCAGGCGCCATATTGGCGGGGAAACCGGCCGCATATCCCGAGGTAGAGAGATGACCGCTTCCAAGCTCGAACAGCTCCGCGCCATGACCACCGTCGTCGCCGACACCGGCGACATCGAGGCCGTGCGGCGGCTGAAGCCGGTGGATTGCACCACCAATCCGACGCTGATCCTGAAGGCGGTCGAGACGCCGGCCTATGCCGGCCTCGTCGACGAGGCGATCGCCTGGGGCAAGCGGCAGGGCGGCGCCGGCGCGGTCGAGGCGGTCTGTGACCGGCTCGCCGTCACCTTCGGCGCCGAGCTGGCAAAGATCGTCCCCGGTCGCGTCTCGACCGAGGTCGACGCGGACCTCTCCTTCGACACCAAGGCGACGATCGAGAAGGCGCGCGCCATCATCGCCGCTTATCAGGAGCGCGGCGTCGGGCGCGAGCGCATCCTGATCAAGATCGCCTCGACCTGGGAAGGTATCCAGGCCGCCCGCGTGCTGCAGGCCGAGGGTATCGACTGCAACCTGACCCTGCTCTTCGCGCTGCCGCAGGCGGTCGCCTGCGCCGATGCCAAGGCCTTTCTGATCTCGCCCTTCGTCGGCCGGATCCTCGACTGGCACGTCAAGGCCGGCGGCGGCCCCTATACGGCCGAGATCGATCCGGGCGTCGTCTCCGTCCGCAGCATCTACAGCTACTACAAGGCCCACGGCATCGACACGGTGGTGATGGGCGCCTCCTTCCGCAACACCGGCGAGATCGAGGCGCTGGCTGGTTGCGATCGGCTGACCATCGGCCCCGGTCTGCTCGACGAGCTCCAGGCCGCGACCGGCGAATTGCCGCGCAAGCTCTCGCCCGAAGCCGTCGGCAAGGCGCCGGAGCGCCTCGTCCTCGACGAGAAGGCCTTCCGCTTCGCCCTGAACGAGGACGCGATGGCGACCGAGAAACTGGCCGAGGGCATTCGCGGCTTCGTCAAGGACCTGCGTGGCCTGCGTAAGCTCGTTGCGGCCAAGCTCGAACAGGCCAAGGCGGCGTGAGCGCAGAAGCTCTCGCCAAGGTCGCCGTCGTCACCGGCGGCGCCAAGGGCATCGGCCGCGCCGTCTGCGAGCGGCTCGCCGATGACGGCTTCCTGCCGGTCGTGTGGGATCTGGCGGAAGGCGAGGGCGGCCATGGCTTCGTCGCCTGCGACGTCGCCGACGAGGCGCAGGTCGCTGCCGCTCTGGCACGGACGGAAAGCGAGCATGGGCCGGTCGCCGTGCTCGTCAACAATGCCGGGCTGACCGGCCCGTCGACCACGGTGGCGCAGACGCCGCTGGCGCAATGGCAGCAGGTCCAGGCGGTCAACTTGACCGGCACCTTCCTATGTTCGCGGGCGGTTGCGGCCACGATGGCGCCGCGCGGTTACGGCCGCATCGTCAACATCGCCTCGCTCGCCGGCAAGGAGGGCACTCCGACGCTGTCCGCCTACAGCGCCGCCAAGGCCGGGGTGATCGCCCTGACCAAGGCGCAGGGCAAGGAGCTCGCCGGCAGTGGCGTGCTGGTCAATGCGGTCGCGCCGGCGGCGATCGAGACCGAGCTGCTGCAGCAGATGAGCGAAGAGACGGTCGCGACCATGATCGGCAAGAGCCCGCTCCGGCGGCTCGGCACGGTCGAGGAACTGGCCGAGCTCGTCGCCTGGCTTGCCAGCGAGAAATGCAGCTTCTCGACCGGTGCGGTCTTCGATCTGTCGGGCGGCCGCGCGACCTACTGAGCCTGCGAGATCGCGTTCTCGACATTGACCTTCTGCGCCAGCGCGGCGGGGCTGGCCGGGTCGTCATGGCGGAAATAGGCCCGCCCGCCGGCCGCTGCCGCCTGCAGCACCTGCTGCTGGGCCTTCGGCAGCCGCTTGGTGTCGCCAAGCGCCGTGAATGCTTCCGGCGAATGCTGCGATCCGCTGCGCCCGTCGAAGACGACGACGCCCGCACGCGTCACGATGATGTCGCCTTTGCGCAGCGTCGGGTCGTGCAGATACCAGTAGGGATCGGTCGCCGGATCGAGCTTGACCGCGGGTTCCGCCGGCTTGGTCGACGCCGCGGCCGCACGCGGCTTCTGCCGTTTCGGTTTCACCGTCATCTCGAAGGGATCGCCGCCGCCGATCATGGCCGGCGGCGTCGGGCGCGCCCCGAAGATGCGCGCCAGATCGTCGAAGAAGCCGGCAGCCTGTGCCTGGGGCACCATGGCAAGGCCCATGGCCCCCGCCATTCCCATCGCCAGTACCATCCGCCGTGACATTGTCGTTACTCCCTGCCTGCTCCTTGAAACGAAGTGCGAGCCGAAAGGTTCAATGGCACCGGCAGTCGCGTTTTCGCGGCGACGCTTCTGTCTGGAGATGCAGAAGCCAGATGGAGCGCCGCTGCTGCTCGCTGGCGGCCCGGTATCCGCCTGTCCGGCGGCTTGGCGATGCGGCCGATCTCCCGGAACTGTCGATTTCAACTCTTCGTGTGAGGTGGCGTCTGCCACCGCCACGCCATGTTTCGGGCAGTCCGTCGCGCAATGACCCGACTTGCTGTGTCCATGCTCGCGCTCTTGGCGGCCGGTGCGGTGGTCGCCCAGACCTCCCTGTCGCTACGGCCGGGAGCAAGCGAGGTCGGCTTCGTCGCGCGCCGTTTCGGCGTGCCGACCGCCTCGGGCCAGTTCGAGCATTATGACGGCGTCGTGGCGCTCGATTTCGCGCGGCCGGAGCGCAGCCGCATCCGCATCACCATCGAGACCGCGTCGCTGCACACCGGCACGGCCCTCGTCGACGATTTCATCAAGGGCGACAGCATGCTCGACGCCGCCCATCACCCGCTCGCCAGCTTCACCTCGGACAGCGTGACCCGGACAGGCGAGCGCAGCCTGACGATCCAGGGGCGGTTGACCATCCGCGCAGTCACCCATCCGGTCGCGGCGACCGCCGTCGCCGAGGACGATGTCGGGATGGCCGAGCGCAGCGGGCGCCTGCAGTTTCGGGCCAGCGCTGCCTTCTCGCGCTCGGCCTTCGGCATCGGCCGCGAGGTCAATGTCGTCGACGACCAGGTCGAGATCGCGATCAAGGGGCGGCTCGGGCAATGACCACGGCGGTCGCGAGGCCGCCTCGCTGGCATCCGGTTCTCGTTGTCCTGCACTGGCTAACGCTGGCGCTCATCGTGGCCCAGTATAGCCTCGCCCGCCTGATGGGCGATGAGAGCCGGGATTTGCTCGGCCGCTTCGTCCTGTATCAGTGGCATAAATCGATCGGGCTGACTGTCGCCCTGTTCGTCGTGATGCGGCTGAGCCTGCGGCTCGTCATCCCGGATCCGGAGCCGTTGCCGGCCAGCGCCTGGCTGCGCAGGGCGGCGCTGGCCGTGCATGCCGGACTCTATCTGTGCCTGTTGGTGCTGCCCGCGACCGGTCTGCTGATGGTCGCGGCTGCGCCGATCCAGATCCCGACCCTGTATTTCGGCTGGTTCGCTATCCCTCACCCCATCGGCCCGGACAAGGCGACCTATGAGCTGATGCGCAGCCTGCACGGGCTGGTTTTCGACAGCCTCGTCGTGCTGGGGCTGATCCATCTCGGCGCAGCGCTGGTCCACCAGTTCGCCTGGCGGGACCGGCTGCTGCGCCGGATGTGGTTCGGCCGGGCCGGCTCAGGCCTGCCCTGAGCCTTGCGCCGCGATCGCCTCGGCCCGGATAGTCGAGAGCGTCTTCGCCGGCGTGATCGCCTCGGGGTCGAGCAGGCAATGGATGATCGCCGGCTTGCCCGAGCTCACAGCCCGTTCGAAGGCCGGCGCGAACTGCTCGGTCGTCTCGACGCGCTCG
The DNA here is from genome assembly GCF_053618995.1 of Allobosea sp. NPDC055594. Classification (NCBI taxonomy): domain Bacteria; kingdom Pseudomonadati; phylum Pseudomonadota; class Alphaproteobacteria; order Hyphomicrobiales; family Alloboseaceae; genus Allobosea; species Allobosea sp. NPDC055594. The sequence goes on along the minus strand of NZ_JBSHIO010000002.1, from coordinate 435,929 downwards.
CCATGGCCGCCGAAGGCCTTGGCATAGGCGGCGAAGTCCGGATTTTTCAGCGTCGTCGCCGAGATGCGGCCGGGATAGTGCTTTTCCTGGTGCATGCGGATCGTGCCGTACATGCCGTTGTCGACGACGATCACGATCACCGGCAGCTCGTATTGCACGGCGGTCGCGAAATCCTGGCCGTTCATCAGGAAGCAGCCATCGCCGGCGAAGGCGACGACGGTGCGCTCCGGAAAGAGCCGCTTGGCGCCGATCGCCGCCGGCACGCCATAGCCCATCGAGCCGGAGGTGGGGGCGAGCTGCGTCGCGAATTTGGTGAAGCGGTGGAAGCGGTGCACCCAGGTCGCGTAATTGCCGGCGCCATTGCACATGATCGCATCGGCCGGGAGGTTGCGGCGCAGCCAGGTCACCATCTCGCCGGGGTGGAACTTGCCCGGCACCGGCGCCGGCTGCTCGCTCCAGGCGAGATATGCTTCATGCGCTTCGGCGGCAGCACCGGCCCACGGAATCTCCTGCGGCGGGTGCACCGTCTCGAGCGCGGCGCAGAACGCGGTCGGCGTCGCATTGATCGCGAGCGACGGGCGGTAGACCCGGCCGAGCTCTTCCGGATCGGGATGGACATGGACCAGCGGCCGGCCCGGATTGGGGATGCCGAACAGGGTGTAGGACTGGCTCGGCATTTCCGAGAGGCGCCCGCCGACCAGCAGGACGAGATCGCTCTCCTGGATGCGCTTCAGCAGCTTCGGATTGGGACCGATACCGAGATCGCCGCCGAAATTCGGATGGTCGGCCGGGAACAGCATCTGCCGGCGGAAGGAGACGAAGACCGGTAGGTCGAAGCGCTCGGCGAAGCGCTGGAAGCGCTCGATCGCCTGCGGGTTCCAGCGCGAGCCGCCGAGGATCGCGACCGGCTTCTTCGCCGCCCAGAGCCGCTTCTGCAGGTCGATCGTCTGCAGCAGCGAGGGATGCGTCTCGGTGACCTGATAAGGCTCGGCATCGGCGACGTCGGCGAGGTCGGTCAGCACGTCCTCGGGCAGCGCGATCACCACCGGACCGGGCCGTCCGGAGGTCGCGACATGGAAGGCGCGGCTGATGATCTCGGGGATGCGCGCGGCATCGTCGATCTCGGTCGCCCATTTCGTCATCGTGCCGAAGACGGCGCGGTAATCGAGCTCCTGGAAGGCCTCGCGCTCGCGCATGCCGCGCTCGATCTGGCCGACGAACAGGATCATCGGCGTCGAGTCCTGGTCGGCGATATGGATGCCGGGCGAGGCATTGGTGGCGCCCGGCCCGCGCGTCACGAAGCAGATGCCGGGCTTGCCGGTCAGCTTGCCGGCGGCTTCCGCCATCATCGCCGCGCCGCCCTCGGCCCGGCAGATCGTGACCTTGAGATTGGCGTCGTGCAGCGCATCGAGCACGGCGAGATAGCTCTCGCCCGGCACGCAGAATGCGTCCGTCGCGCCATGAATCAGCAATTGATCGACGAGGATCTGCCCGCCGCTCCGTTCAGCCATGTCGTCCACTCCAGGTGGGGTCGTTGAGGATTTCGTCCTTGTGCTCGCCGAGCCGCGGGCTCGGCCGGCCGGCGACCTGTCGCACGCCGTCGATCACGATCGGCGAGGCGACGGTCGGGATCGCGCCGGCCTTGGCGGCGGCGCTCGGCAACTCGGCCTTGATGCCGCGTGCGATCACCTGCGGATCGGCGAAGACCTCGCCGATATCGTTGATCGGCCCGGCCGGGACGCCGGCGGCTTCCAGCGCCGTGAGCAGCTCGCCTTTCTGCCGCTGGGCGGTGAGCGAGGCCAGGAGCGGGATCAGCACGGCGCGGCCGGTGACGCGGCCCTTATTGTCGGCATAGGCGGGATCAGTGCCGAGATCGGCCTGCCCCAGAACCTCGCAGAGCCGGCGATATTGCCCGTCATTGCCGGTGGCGATGATGATGTGCCCATCCGCGACGGGGAAGACCTCGTAAGGCACGATATTCGGATGGGCGTTGCCGAGCCGGGCCGGCGGCTTGCCCGAGACCAGATAGTTCAGCGCCTGGTTGCCGAGCACCGCGACCTGCGTGTCCATCAGCGCAAGATCGATCGTCGCACCTTCGCCGTTCTGGTCGCGCCGGCGCAGCGCGGCGAGGATGCCGACCGTGGCGTAGAGCCCGGTGAAGATATCGGTCTTGGCGTAGCCGGCCTTTGTCGGCTGGCCATCGGGCTGGCCGGTGATCGACATCGAGCCGGCCATGCCCTGGATCAGGAAGTCGTAGCCGGCGCGCTCGGCATAGGGTCCGTCCTGGCCGAAGCCGGTGATCGAGCAATAGATCAGGCTGGGATGGAGCTTGCGCAGGCTTTCGGCATCGAGCCCGTATTTGGCGAGCCCGCCGACCTTGAAGTTCTCGATCACGATATCGGCGTGACCGGCGAGCTGGCGCACCAGGGCCCGGCCTTCCTCGCTGCGGAAATCCGCGGTGATCGAGCGCTTGCCGCGATTGCAGGAATGGAAATAGGCGGCCGAGAGATGCTCATCGCCGACGCCCTCGACGAAGGGCGGGCCCCAGCTGCGGGTGTCGTCGCCTTCCGGGCTCTCGACCTTGACGACGTCGGCGCCGAGATCGGCGAGCAGCTGGCCGATCCAGGGGCCGGCGAGGATGCGCGCGAGCTCGAGGACGCGCAGGCCGGCGAGGGGAGGGGTGTTGGACATCGCTGCCATCCTGAACGCCGTCATCCCGGGCGGCCGAAGATCGTCCCGGGATCCATCGAAGGGCGTTGCGCTCTACGATGGATCCCGGAGCTGCGCTTCGCTCCGTCCGGGATGACGGGGGAGCGTGTGGATCAGAAGAACGCCTGCAGACCGGTGACGGCCCGGCCGAGGATCAGCGCATGGACGTCATGCGTGCCCTCATAGGTGTTGACCGTCTCGAGGTTCGCCGCATGGCGCATGACATGGTACTCGATCGAGATGCCGTTGCCGCCGTGCATGTCGCGGGCCTGACGGGCGATGTCGAGCGCCTTGCCGCAATTATTGCGCTTCACCAGGGAGATCATCTCCGGCGCCATCTTGCCCTCGTCGAGCAGGCGGCCGACGCGCAAGCTGCCCTGCAGGCCGAGCGTGATCTCGGTCACCATGTCGGCGAGCTTCTTCTGGTAGAGCTGCGTCTGGGCGAGCGGCTTGTTGAACTGCTTGCGGTCGAGCCCGTATTGGCGGGCGCGCTGGAAGCAGTCTTCGGCGGCGCCCATCGCGCCCCAGGAGATGCCGTAGCGGGCGCGGTTGAGGCAGCCGAACGGCCCCTTCAGCCCCGAGACGTTCGGCAGCATGTTCTCTTCCGGCACGATCACGCCGTCCATGACGACTTCGCCGGTGATCGAGGCGCGCAAGGAAAGCTTGCCGCCGACCTTCGGGGCCGAAAGGCCCTTCATGCCCTTTTCGAGGATGAAGCCGCGGATCTGATTGTCATGCGCGGCCGACTTCGCCCAGATGACGAAGACATCGGCGATCGGCGAGTTCGAGATCCACATCTTGGAGCCCGTCAGCTTGTAGCCGTCGGGGACCTTCTCGGCCCGGGTCTTCATACCCGCCGGGTCGGAGCCGGCATCGGGCTCGGTCAGGCCGAAGCAGCCGACCCATTCGCCGGAGCCGAGCTTGGGCAGGTACTTCTTGCGCTGGTTCTCGTCGCCATAGGCGTAGATCGGGTACATCACCAGCGAGGACTGCACCGACATCATCGAGCGGTAGCCGGAGTCGACGCGCTCGACCTCGCGGGCGACGAGGCCATAGGAGACGTAGTTGGCGCCGGCGCAGCCATATTCCTCGGGAACGGTGACGCCGAGCAGGCCGAGCTCGCCCATCTCGTTGAAGATGCCGCGCTCCGTCTTCTCCTCGAGATAGGCCTCGGCGACGCGCGGCTGCAATTTCTCCTGCGCGTATTGGCGGGCCGTGTCGCGGATCAGGCGCTCATCCTCGCTGAGCTGCTCGTCGAGCAGGAAGGGGTCTTCCCAGCTGAATTGTGCGAGCTTGTGGCTTGCCATGTCTTTCTTCCTTCCCCGTCCTGTTCATACGATCGTCATGGCCGGGCTTGACCCGGCCATCTCGGACACCAGTTGGCTAGTCACGAGATTCCCGGGTCTGCGCTTGGCTTCGCCCGGAAATGACGCCTAGTCCTCACGCGTCCACGTCGAAGCTGACGCCCTGCGCCAGCGGCAAGGTGGTGCCGTAGTTCAGCGTGTTGGTGGCGCGGCGCATATAGGCCTTCCAGGCGTCCGAGCCGGCCTCGCGGCCACCGCCGGTCTCCTTCTCGCCACCGAAGGCGCCGCCGATCTCGGCGCCGGACGGGCCGATATTGACGTTGGCAATGCCGCAATCCGAGCCCTCATCGGAGACGAAGATCTCGGCCTCGCGCATGTTCAGCGTGAAGATCGAGGAGGACAGGCCGGCGCCGACCGCGTTCTGCATGGCGATCGCCTGGTCGAGGCTGCTGTACTTCATGACATAGAGGATCGGGGCGAAGGTCTCGCGCTCGACCGGGCCGGTCTGCATGGGCATCTCGACCAGCGCCGGACGGACATAGAAGCCGCCGGAGCCGACATCGACCTTGTCGCCGCCATGGACCTTGCCGCCGGCTGCCTTGGCCTCGGACAGCGCCTTCTGCATGCCCTGATAGGCAGCCTCGTCGACCAGCGGGCCGACCAGCACGCCGGCTTCGCGGGGATCGCCGATCTTCACGCTCGCGTAGACCTTGGCCAGCTTCGGGATCAGCGCGTCGTAGACGCTCTCATGCACGATCAGGCGGCGCAGCGTGGTGCAGCGCTGGCCGGCCGTGCCCATTGCCGCGAAGGCGATGCCGCGCAGCGCGATGTCGAGATCGGCCGAAGGGGCGACGATCGCGGCATTGTTGCCGCCGAGCTCGAGGATGGCACGGGCGAAGCGCGCCGCCAGCTTCTGGCCGACTTCCTTGCCCATGCGGGTCGAGCCCGTGGCGGAGACGACCGGCACGCGATGATCCTGGACCAGGATGTCGCCGATCTCGCGGCCGCCGATCAGCACCTCGGAGAGGCCGGCGGGAGCCTCGGGGCCGAAGCGCTTCATCGTCTTCTCGACGATCGCCTGCACGGCGAGCGCCGTCAGCGGGGTCTTCTCGGAGGGCTTCCAGACGACGCTGTCGCCGCAGACGAAAGCGAGCGCTGCATTCCAAGACCAGACCGCGACCGGGAAGTTGAAGGCCGAGATCACGCCGCAGACGCCGAGCGGGTGCCAAGTCTCCATCATGCGATGGTTCGGACGCTCGGTGGCGATGGTCAGGCCGTAGAGCTGGCGCGACAAGCCGACGGCGAAGTCGCAGATGTCGATCATCTCCTGGACCTCGCCGAGGCCTTCCGAGGTGACCTTGCCGGCTTCCAGCGTCACCAGCAGGCCGAGATCGGTCTTGGCAGCGCGCAGTTCCTCGCCGAGCAGGCGGACGAACTCGCCGCGTCGCGGCGCCGGCACCTTGCGCCAGGAAAGATAGGCGGCCTGGGCCCGGCCGATCGCGGCCTCGGCCTCGGCCGGAGAGGTCTCGCGCAGGGTCGCGACGGTCTCGCCGGTGATCGGCGAACGGGCCGAGAGGCCGGCGCCGGCATAGGCGGAATCGGGCACGCCGAGCCGCTGGAGGAGGGCGAGAGCGTCTTTGGGAAGGGAAGTGGTCATCTCGTACCTGTGCCTGGCGCTCCTGCCCGGCGCGGGGAGAAGCGCATGAAACGGACCGCCGTCCCGGTCCGCGTCGGCCGCGGCGGAAGGCGATCGTCGAAAAGCCTGTCGGTTCCGGCGGAGAATGCCCTCTTTCGGCGGGGCGGGGCAACCGATATGTTCTCATATCTTGATGAGGTTTTCTCATGACATCTGAGATCGTGCCCGGACGCCTTTCGGTGCCCTCCCTCTCGGCGCTCGCCGCCTTCGAGGCGGCGGCGCGTCATGGCAGCTTCACCCGTGCCGCCGAGGAGTTGAACCTGACGCAAGGGGCGGTCAGCCGTCAGGTCGCGCTGCTCGAGCAGAGCCTCGGCCTCAGTCTGTTCGAGCGTGTCAAACAGCGTGTCAGCCTGACGCCGGCCGGGGCGGCTTATGCGGCCGAGGTCCGCGACGGCCTGTCCCGGCTCGCCGCCGCGACCTTGTCGGCCATGGCCTTTCGCGGCGCGGCCGGCCTGCTGCATCTCGCCATTCTGCCGACTTTCGGCACGCGCTGGCTGATTCCGCGGCTGCCGCGCTTCACCGAGGCGCATCCCGGCGTGACCATCAATTTCTCGACGCGGATCGTGCCTTTCGACTTCGCCCATGACCCTGCCGATGCAGCGATCCATTTCGGCCATCCGGTCTGGCCGGGCGCGCGCCTGCACCGGCTGATGGGCGAGGAGGTCGTGCCGGTGGCGGCGCCGGCGCTGGTGGCGCGGGCTGGGCTGACCGAGGCGGCCGACCTGCTGCACCAGCCCTTGCTGCAGCAGTCGACGCGGCCGCGCGCCTGGGCGGATTGGCTGGAGACACAGGGCCTGCCGCCGGAGCGGGCGCTGATGGGGCCGCGCTTCGAGCAGTTCGCCATGGTCGCGCAGGCCGCTGTCGCCGGGCTCGGCATCGCCATCGTGCCGCGGCTTCTGGTCGAGGACGAGTTGCGCTCCGGTGTCCTCGTCATTCCCGTGGACCGGCCGGTGCGTGGTCCCGAGGGCTATTACCTCGTCTATCCCGAGGCCAAGGCGAGCCTGCCGACCGTGATCGCCTTCCGCGACTGGCTGCTCGGAGAATGCGAGGGGACGGGCTAGCGCCTCTCGACAAGCGCCGAGGGCCGAGCCAATCATGCGAAAAGGTCACGAACCTTTCCTCTTTCGTCGCAGGTCCTCGCATGCCCTCCGTTCCTGAAACCGCCGATGTCGTGATTGTCGGTGGCGCCGCCATCGGCTCCTCCGTCGCCTATCATCTCGCCGCCGATCCCGGCTTCAAGGGCAAGGTCGTGGTGATCGAGAAGGACCCGACCTATCGCTATTCGGCTTCGGCTCTGTCCGCAGCCTCGATCCGCCAGCAGTTCTCGAGCGCGGTCAACATCCGCATCTCGCTCTTCGGCATCGGCTTCCTGCGCGAGATCGGCATGCATCTTTCCGTCGATGGCGAGGTCCCCTCCATCGATCTGCACGAGGGCGGCTATCTCTATGTCGCCAGCGGCGAGGGCGCTCCGGTGCTCGAGGCCAATCAGCGGCTGCAGCAGGTCGAGGGCGCCGACATCGCCCTGCTTTCGGCCGAAGCGCTCGGCAGCAGGTTCGGCTGGCTCAATACCTCGGATCTCGCCTGCGGCACCTATGGCGTCAGCGGCGAGGGCTGGTTCGACGGCTGGGCCCTGCTCCAGGCCTTCCGCAGGAAGGCGCGCTCGCTCGGTGTCGAATACCGCCAGGGCGAGGTCGCCCGCTATGTCGTCGAGGGCGGGCGGATCACCGGCGTCGCGCTCGCCGATGGCAGCCACATCGCCTGCGGAGCGGTGGTCAACGCCGCCGGCTCGCATGGCGCGAGACTGGCGGAGACGGCCGGCGTCGCGATCCCGGTCGCGCCGAAGAAGCGCTATGTCTTCACCTTCACCTGCAAGGGCGAGGTCGACAATTGTCCGCTGCTGATCGACACCTCCGGTGCCTATTGCCGGCCGGAGGGCAAGCGCGGCGGCGAAGGGCAGATGTTCATCTGCGGTGCCTCGCCGGTGGACGGGCAGCATGATCCCGATTGGGACGAGAAGGCCGCCGATGTCGAGGATGTCGACTGGTCCTTCTTCGAAGAAACCGTCTGGCCGGCGCTGGCCCATCGCATCCCGGCCTTCGAGGCGATCCGGCCTGGCCGCGCCTGGGCCGGCCCCTATGACATGAACGGGCTCGACGGCAACGCCATCGTCGGACCTGCGGCCGGCCTGCCCAATCTCTACCTCGCCAACGGCTTTTCCGGTCACGGCCTGCAGCAATCGCCGGCGGTCGGGCGCGGCCTTGCCGAGCACATCGCGCATGGCCGCTATCTCAGCCTCGACCTTGCCGATCTCGGCCATGAGCGCATCGTCGCCGGCCGGCCCTTGCGCGAGGCCAACATCATCTGAGGAGTTCCGCGGTGATCGATACCGCCTATGCCGTCACCATGGCGCGCTACAACGCCTGGCAGAACGAGAATCTCTACGGCGCGGCGGCGACGCTGAGCGATGCGGCGCGCAGACAGGATCGCGGCGCCTTCTTCGGCTCGATCCACGGCACTTTCTGCCATCTGCTCTGGGGCGACCGGATGTGGCTCTCGCGTTTCGCCGGCACGCCGAAGCCGGCCGTCCCGGGCCGCGAATCCGCCCGCATGATCGCGGATTGGGACGAACTCGTTGCCGAGCGGCAGGCGAGCGATGTCCTGATCGGCGACTGGGCGGCCGGACTCTCTGCGGACTGGCTGGCCGGCGACCTGACCTGGGTGTCCGGTATCTCCGGCCGCGAGCTGACCCGGCCGAGATCCCAGCTCGTCGTCCACTTCTTCAACCACCAGACCCACCATCGCGGCCAGGTCCACGCCATGCTGACAGCTTCTGGCGCCAAGCCCGGCGATACCGACCTCGTGCTGGTCGACATGCGCGGTTGAGCAAGGGCGTTCGGCGGCAGCTGGGTGTCTGATCGTCATATCGGGCTTGCGTTCGGGTGATCTTGCGCGGGGCCGGGCGGTTTGCGCAGGATTTGCCATCCAATCCGGGGATACTTTCATGCCAGACATCTCGACCCTGCTGGCTTTCGCTTTGGTGGCGCTGGGCATGGTGCTGACGCCCGGCCCGAACATGATCTACCTGATCTCGCGCTCGATCGCGCAGGGGCCGATGGCGGGCATGGTCTCGCTCGGCGGCATCGCGCTCGGCTTCCTGTTCTATGTCTTCTGCGCCGCCTTCGGCATCACTGCGCTCGTCTTCGCGGTGCCCTATGCCTATGACGCGCTGCGGCTGCTGGGTGCCGCCTATTTGCTCTGGCTCGCCTGGCAGGCCGTCCGCCCGGGTGGACGCTCGCCCTTCCAGGTGCGCGAGCTGCCGCATGACGGGCCGCGCAAGCTCTTCATGATGGGTTTGCTGACCAGCCTGCTCAATCCGAAGATCGCGATGCTCTATCTCGCGCTGTTGCCGCAGTTCATCGATCCGGCCGCGGGCAGTGTGCTCGGCCAGTCGATCCTGCTCGGGCTGATCCAGATCGTGGTCAGCGTCAGCGTCAACACGCTGATCACCTTCGCAGCCGGCGGCATCGCCGTCTTCCTGCGCACGCGGCCGCTCTGGTCGCTGGCGCAGCGCTGGCTGATGGGCACGGTGCTGGCAGGCTTTGCCCTGCGGATGGCTTATGAAGCGAGGCGCTGAGGCGAGGTCAGCCGCAGCGCCTCATTCTCGATCGGCGGGCCGTTTTCGCGGGCCTCCGTCAGAGAGCGGCCGATCTCGGTGAGCATGCGTCCGAGCGCCTGGAAATCGCCCTTGCGCGCCGAGGTTCTGCGCCAGGCCAGGCCGATCGAGCGGCTCGGCCCGGGCGGCGCGAAGCGGTAGAGCCTGACCGGCATGTCCGGCCGGAACTCGATCGGCAGCGCCATGGCCGGTAGAAGCGTCGTGCCAAAACCGTTCGCCACCATCTGCATGATCGTCGACAGGCTGGAGGCGCCATATTGTCGGCGCGAGCCTGGTCTTGCCGGCCCGCAGAAGCTCAGTGCCTGGTCGCGCAGGCAGTGGCCCTCCTCCAGCAGCAGCAGATTCTCGCCGGCCAGCGCCGCTTCCGGCGTCAGCGCCAAGCCATCGCCGCCGGGGAGGGCGGGCAGCGCCAGAAGGAAGGCATCGTCGAACAGATGCAGGGTCTCCAGACCGGGCCGCTCGATCGGCAGAGAGAGCAGGGCGACGTCGAGCCGCCCGTCGACGAGGTCGTCGAGCAGGGTCGCGGTCTGGGTCTCGCGCAGGCCGATATCGAGCGCGGGATAGCTCTCCTGCAGGCGCGGCAGCGTCGCCGGCAGCAGATACGGCGCGATCGACGGGATGACGCCGAGTTCGAGGCGCCCGGTTAGCAGCTTCGGCCGGTGCCGGGCATGGTCGATCAGGTCGGTCGCCTCGATCAGGATGCGGTTGGCCCGCTCGGCGATGTCATGGCCGGCCTCGGTGAGGGCGATGGCGTTGCGGCGGCGCTCGATCAGCTGCGTGCCGAGGAAGCGTTCGAGCTCCTGGATCTGCAGGGAAAGCGCCGGCTGGCTGACATGGCATTCGGCCGCGGCCCGGCCGAAATGGCGATGGCGCGCCACCGCGGCGAAATAGCGAAGCTGTTTCAAGGTGAACATGACGATAGGATAAACCTATCGTGGCTTGCCGCAAACGGTATTGGACATCATCGTCGCAATGTCCTGTTAGTTCCTCCAATTCCAGCGTGCCCGCCCTTCCGGCCGGCCTGCTGGTTCTTGATGGCTGCAGGTGGAGGACAAGATGTCGAAGAACCCGATCATGCGCACGAGCGCCGGCGCGCCGATCCCGGATAACCAGAACTCGATCACGGCCGGTGAGCGCGGCCCGGTCCTGATGCAGGACTATCAGCTGATCGAGAAGCTCGCCCACCAGAACCGCGAGCGTATCCCCGAGCGCGCTGTCCACGCCAAGGGCTGGGGCGCCTACGGCACCCTCACCATCACCGGCGATATTTCCAAATACACCAAGGCCAAGGTCCTTCAGCCCGGCACCGTCACGCCGATGCTGGCGCGCTTCTCCACGGTCGCCGGTGAGCTCGGCGCCGCCGACGCCGAGCGCGATGTGCGCGGCTTCGCGTTGAAGTTCTACACCCAGGACGGCAACTGGGATCTCGTCGGCAACAACACGCCGGTCTTCTTCGTGCGCGACCCCGTGAAGTTCCCCGACTTCATCCACACCCAGAAGCGCCATCCGAAGACCAATATGCGCTCGCCGACCGCCATGTGGGATTTCTGGTCGCTTTCGCCGGAGAGTCTGCATCAGGTCACCATCCTGATGTCCGATCGCGGCCTGCCGACCGATGTGCGCCATATCAACGGCTATGGCTCGCATACCTATTCGTTCTGGAACGACAGCGGTGAGCGCTACTGGGTCAAGTTCCACTTCAAGACCATGCAGGGCCACAAGCACTGGACCAATGCAGAGGCGGAGACCGTCGTCGGCAAGACCCGCGAGTCGACGCAGGAGGACCTGTTCAACGCTCTCGAGCGTGGTGAGCATCCGCGCTGGAAGGTGCAGGTCCAGATCATGCCCGAGCTCGATGCCGAGAAGACCTCCTACAACCCGTTCGACCTGACCAAGGTCTGGCCGCATGCCGAATATCCGGTGATCGACATCGGCGTCATGGAGCTCAATCGCAATCCGGAGAACTATTTCGCGGAGATCGAGAACGCCGCCTTCTCGCCCTCGAACATCGTGCCCGGCATCGGCTTCTCGCCCGACAAGATGCTGCAGGCCCGCATCTTCTCCTATGCCGACGCCCATCGCCACCGGCTCGGGACGCATTACGAGAACATCCCGGTCAACCAGCCGAAGATCCCGGTGCACCACTATCACCGCGACGGCCAGATGAACACGTACGGTGGCATCAAGACCGGCAATCCCGACGCCTATTACGAGCCGAACTCCTTCGGCGGCCCGGTCGAGGAGCCGTCGGCCAAGGAGCCGCCGCTGCGCATCGACGGCAGTGCCGATCGCTACAACCACCGCATCGGCAATGACGACTATGTCCAGCCGCGCGCGCTGTTCAACCTGTTCGACCAGGGCCAGAAGGACCGGCTCTTCGCCAACATCGCCGCGGCGATGGGTGGCATTCCGCAGGCGATCGAGGAGCGCCAGCTGGCGCATTTCGACAAGATCCATCCGGACTACGGCAATGGTGTGCGCCGCGCGCTCGCCAAGGCCGATGGGCGCGAGCGCCCGGCGATCTCGGTGACCCCCGACACGCCGCAGCGCGCCGCCGAGTAAGGCCGGCAGGCTTCGAGGCGCCGTTAAGGCGCCTCGTCACATCCAGGGCCCGCCGGCTGTCCGGCGGGCCTTTTGTTTTCGCTTTCCGGCGCGGTGGGCTTCACAGGCTGGGCGCGATCGAAAAATCCGGGTCCGCATGGTCGGCGGCCGAGGCCTCGCGGCGCTCGATATCCGTGACCCTGGCGCCGCGCGGTCCCTTCCGCGCCTCGGCGACGAGCGCCTCCAGCGTGTCCGGCGCTCCGGCCAGCAAGGCCTCCACCGTGCCGTCGCTGCGGTTGCGCACCCAGCCGGCCACCCCGGCGAGGAGCGCCCGCTCGCGCAGCCATTGCCGGTAGCCGACCCCCTGGACCACGCCCGAAACGATGATGCGAAGCGCCGTCATCCCTGCATCCTTCGCTGTGGAATGCCGTTCTTGGCGCATGATCGGGAGCGAAGACGGCCATGAGAAGGCGAAGCGGACCGGCCGTCCTGCCAGAAAGGCGGGGCCTGTCCGGCGCGAATGCCGGTTCCCTGCGCTTGCGCCTATGCACTAGCTTCGGCTTCCCACGCATCCGGAACCACAGAGAGCCCCCGACCATGACCGACATGACGCCCGAGGAAACCAAGGTCGCTGCCTGGCTCGGCGAGCGCAAGCAGGCGATGATCGACCTGCTGCGCGAGATGGTCGACACCGATTCCGGCTCCTATGACAAGGCGGGCGTCGACCGGGCCGGCCAGGTTCTGGCCCGCTTCCACGAGAAGAACGGGCTTGCCGTCGAGGTCCTGCCCGATGCTCGCTATGGCGACGCGGTCAAGGCGCGCCTGGCCAATCCCGGCGCCAACGACCAGCGCCCGGTGCTGCTGCTCGGCCATCGCGACACCGTCTTCCCCGAGGGTGAGCCGACGCGCCGGCCCTTCACCATCCGTGACGGCCGCGCCTATGGACCGGGTGTCGCCGACATGAAGGCGGGGCTGGTCATCGAGGCCTTCGTCGCTGCCGCCTTTTCGGCCTGCGGTGGCCTGAAGGCGCCGCTGATGATGCTGACCACCAGCGACGAGGAGATCGCCTCGCCATCCTCGCGCCCGGTGATCGAGGCGGCGGCGCGCGAGTCGCGCTGCGTCTTCAATGCCGAGCCGAGCCGCCTGCCGGCCGGCACCGAGTTCGTCCGTGACCGCCGGCAGTCGGTCACCTCCGGCCGCAAGGGCGGCGTCTTCATGCGCGCCGATTTCCAGGGCAGGGCCGCCCATTCCGGCGCGAATTACGAGAAGGGCGTCTCGGCCATCGTCGATCTCGGCCACAAGATCCCGAAGATCCAGGGGCTGACCGATCTCGAAGCCGGCGTCACCGTCAATGTCGGGCTGATCGGCGGCGGCCAGACCGTCAACACCGTCGCCCCGCACGCCTGGTGCGAGATCGACCTGCGCTACCGCACCAAGGCGCAGCGCGACGCGCTGGTCGACGCGATCCGCGCCATCGTCGAGACGCCGGTGGTCGAGGGCTCCTCGGCGCAGCTCATCATCAAGGGCGAGTTCCTGCCGCTGGAGACGACGGCTGAGTCGGCCGAGCTCTACGAGGCCTATCGCGACGCGGCCGCCGGTTTCGGCATCGCCGTCACCGCCGAATACACCGGCGGCTGCGCCGATTCCGGCTTCACCGCCGCTCAGGGCTGCCCGACACTGTGCAGCGTCGGCCCGGTCGGCGGCATGGCGCACACGCCGGACGAGTTCTTGGAGGTCGAGAGCATCGTTCCGGCGGCGCAGACGCTGGCGCTCGCGGTGATGCGGACTGCGGCCAGGATGGAGTGAGGCCCGCCGCCAGTTCGGGGTGGTGACCCGGCGGCCATAGGCATGAGGCCCTTGCAGTCCGTCATGCTCGCCCTTGTGGCGAGCATCCACGTCTCGAACACCGCGCTGCCCGCAGGAAGACGTGGATGGTCGGGACGAGCCCGACCATGATGACAGTGACCAGAAAATAGGCCACGTCGCCCCGGCCGAGAGTGACGAAATGAAAAAGGGCGCCGCTTTCGCGGCGCCCTTTGTGTTGATGCGGCCGCAACTTAGTTCAGCGCAACCCCTGCCGGACGGGCTTCGCTCGCCGCGGGGAACTCGCCGAGCATCAGCCCGGCCGGCCCCACCGTCAGCGGCACGCTTTCGCCGTCGCGGACCGTGCCGGCGAGCAGCAGTTCGGCCAGTGGGTCCTGCACCGATTTCTGGATCACCCGCTTCAGCGGGCGCGCGCCATAGGCCGGGTCGTAGCCCTTGTCGGCCAGCCAGTCGCGCGCCTCGTCGGAGAGCTCGAGAGCGATCTTGCGATCGGTCAGGAGCTTGCCGAGGCGGCCCATCTGGATGTCGACGATCGCGCCCATATCCGACCGCCGCAGGCGGTGGAACAGGATGATGTCGTCGATCCGGTTCAGGAACTCCGGGCGGAAGGCATGGCGCACCACGCCCATCACCTCGTCGCGGACGGCGTCGCTGTCCTCGCCCTCGGGCTGGTTCACCAGGAACTCCGAACCGAGATTCGAGGTCATGATGATCAGGACGTTGCGGAAGTCGACCGTGCGGCCCTGGCCATCGGTCAGGCGTCCGTCGTCGAGCACCTGCAAGAGGACGTTGAACACGTCCGGATGCGCCTTCTCGACCTCGTCGAACAGCACGACCTGATAGGGCCGGCGTCTGACGGCCTCGGTCAGCGCGCCGCCTTCCTCATAGCCGACATAGCCCGGAGGGGCGCCGATCAGCCGGCTGACCGAGTGCTTCTCCATGTATTCCGACATGTCGATCCGGACCATCGCGGTCTCGTCGTCGAACAGGAAGGCGGCGAGTGCCTTGGTCAGCTCGGTCTTGCCGACGCCGGTGGGCCCCAGGAACATGAAAGAGCCGATCGGCCGGTTCGGGTCCTGCAGCCCGGCCCGGGCGCGCCTGACCGCCTTGGAGACGGCCTCGACCGCTTCCTCCTGGCCGACGACGCGTTTGGCGAGGCTCTCCTCCATGCGCAGCAGCTTGTCCTTCTCGCCTTCCAGCATCTTGTCGACGGGCACGCCGGTCCAGCGGCTGACCACCTGCGCGACATGGTCGGGCGTCACGGCTTCCTCGACCATACCGGACTGATCGCCATTCGCCTCGATCTCGGCGAGCGCCTTTTCGAGCTGCGGGATCTCGCCATAGGCGAGCTCGCCGGCGCGCTGGTACTCGCCCTTGCGCTGCGCCTGCGCCAGCTCGTTGCGGGCGTTGTCGAGCTTGGTCTTGATCTCGGCGGCCTGGCCGAGCTTGTCCTTCTCGGCCTTCCAGCGCGCGGTGATCGTGGCGGAGCGGGCCTCGAGCTCGGCGAGCTCGGCCTCGAGCCGCCGCAGCCGCTCCTGCGAGCCGGCATCGCTCTCCTTCTTCAGCGCCTCCTGCTCGATGCGCAGGCGGACGATCTCGCGATCGATCGAATCGAGCTCCTCGGGCTTGGAGTCGACTTGCATGCGCAGGCGCGCCGAAGCCTCGTCGACGAGGTCGATCGCCTTGTCGGGCAGGAAGCGGTCGGTGATGTAGCGGTTAGACAGCGTCGTCGCCGCGACCAGCGCCGAGTCGGTGATCCGGACGCGATGGTGCTGCTCGTACTTCTCCTTCAACCCGCGCAGGATCGAGATCGTGTCCTCGACCGTCGGCTCGTCGATGAAGACGGGCTGGAAGCGCCGCGCCAGCGCCGCATCCTTCTCGACATATTTGCGGTACTCGTCGAGCGTGGTCGCGCCGATGCAATGCAGCTCGCCGCGCGCCAGGGCGGGCTTCAGCAGGTTGGAGGCGTCCATCGCGCCGTCGGTCTTGCCGGCGCCGACGAGCGTGTGCATCTCGTCGATGAACAGGATGACGCCGCCCGCCGCGGCCGAGACCTCGGAGAGCACGGCCTTCAGCCGCTCCTCGAACTCGCCGCGATATTTCGCGCCGGCGATCAGCGCGCCCATGTCGAGAGCGAGCAGCTCCTTGTCCTTCAGGCTCTCGGGCACGTCGCCATTGACGATGCGCAGCGCCAGGCCCTCCGCGATCGCGGTCTTGCCGACGCCGGGCTCGCCGATCAGCACCGGATTGTTCTTGGTCCGGCGCGACAGCACCTGGATGGTGCGGCGGATCTCCTCGTCACGGCCGATGACCGGGTCGAGCTTGCCCTCGCGCGCTGCGGCCGTCAGGTCGCGCGCATATTTCTTCAGCGCGTCATAGCTCTGCTCGGCTGAAGCGGAATCGGCGGTGCGGCCCTTGCGGATCGCCTCGATCGCGGCATTCAGGCCCTGCGGCGTGACGCCGGCCTTGGCCAGCACCTTGCCGGCCTCGGTCTCCTTCTCGATCGCCAGCGCGAGCAGCAGCCGCTCGACCGTGACGAACGAGTCGCCGGCCTTGTCGGCGGCCGTCTCGGCCGTGCCGAAGACGCGTGCCAGGGCAGGCGTCAGCTGCGGCGCGCCGGCGCCGGAGCCGCTGACCTTGGGCAGCTTGGCCAGCGCCGCATCGACCATCTGCTTGGCCAGGCGCGACTGGCCGCCGCTGCGGTCGATCAGGCCGGCGGCCATGCCTTCGCCGTCGTCGAGCAGCGCCTTCAGCACATGCTCGGGCGTGAACTGGGGATGACCCTCGCGCATCGCGATGGTCTGCGCGGCCTGTAGGAAACCCTTCGCCCGATCCGTGTATTTCTCAATGTTCATCAATAAACCTCCGCCCGCCGGTCGCGCCCCGTGGCGGCGGAGCCGGCTGCCTTTCATCAGGATGGAGCCCCCTGTCGGGCGACCCCTCGTCCAGACATAGGTGTTGCATCGGGGCAACGTAAGGGGGGCGTGTCCGCTTTGGGATTGACGATCGACGCCGCCCCCGCCCAGCCTTGGGCCATGGTTGGAACCCGGCGGCAACAGGCGATTCGCAAGGCGCTCCGGGCGCTGGCGCCGGGTATCCCCTTGAGCGATGCCGAGGCGGTACTGGCGCTCGCCGGCCGCAATCAGATGAAGGCCCTGCCGCCGTCGACGGCGCTCTGGCTGGCGCTCGGCAGCCATGTCCGCCACAGCCACACCGATTACGACCGGTTGCTCGCCGAAGGCTATGAGCGCGATGCGGCCCGCTTCTTCGTCATCGAGCAGACCGACGACGTGCTCTCGGGCTGGGGCTGCCAGCGCTCCGTCGCCGATGGCGACGAGGATGGCGGTGAGGGCAACGCGTCCTGACCGGTCCGATCCGGGGATTTCATCGATCCCTGCCGGTCGCGTGCTGGATCGCTGGCCCCCGGCTATGCCAAGGTCCGGCCTCGCCGCACCACCGAGGACAAGATCATGCGCGTCGCATCGCTCTACCGCTATCCAGTCAAGGGGCTCTCGCCGGAGCCATTGACGAGCGCGGCGCTCTCGGCCGGCGGCTACTTCCCGGGCGACCGGCTCTTCGCCATCGAGAACGGGCCCTCGGGTTTCGATCCGGCCGAGCCGGTGCACCAGCCCAAGATCAAATATCTGATGCTGATGCGCAACGAGTCGCTGGCGCGGCTCAGGACACGCCATGACGATGCCGGCGGCGAACTCACGATCTCGCAGGAGGGCCGTGAGGTGCTGCGGATCTCGCCGCATAGCCCGGAGGGGCAGGACCGGCTCTCGGCCTTCTTCGAGGGCTTCATGCCGGAGGAGCTGCGTGGCCGACCGCGTCTGCTCGCGGCTCCCGAGGGCTATCGCTTCACCGATTCGCGCTCGGGCTTCGTCTCGATCATCAATCTGGCGAGTGTTGCCGATCTCGCGGCGCGGATGGGCGCGGTGATCGACCCGTTGCGCTTTCGCGGCAATGTCATGGTCGAGGACCTCCCGGCCTGGGCGGAGAATGATCTGGTCGGGTGCGAACTGGAGGGGCCGGGGGGCTTGCGCCTCTCAGTGATCAAGCGGATCGAGCGCTGCGCCGCCACCAATGTCGATCCGACGACCGGCGCCCGTGACCTGCAGATCCCGAAGGCGCTGCTACAGGGCTATGGCCATGTCGATTGCGGGATCTACTGCCGCGTGCTCGCAGGTGGCGTGATCGCGAAGGGCGCACGGCTCGAAATCGCTGCTGCGGCGCAGGTCACGCCGGCCGGCATTTCCTG
Organism: Allobosea sp. NPDC055594; assembly: GCF_053618995.1. Lineage (NCBI taxonomy): Bacteria > Pseudomonadati > Pseudomonadota > Alphaproteobacteria > Hyphomicrobiales > Alloboseaceae > Allobosea > Allobosea sp. NPDC055594. The sequence goes on along the minus strand of NZ_JBSHIO010000002.1, from coordinate 417,921 downwards.
ACATGAAAAAGGGCCCTTCCGGGCCCTTTTTCTCAGCTTTCTGCGCGGACAGCCGCGGCTGTCCGGCTCATTCGGCGGCGCCGTCGCTCTCGGAGCCGAGCGCATCCATCACTTCCCGCGGCGAGCGGCGCCGGCGCGTGCGCTTGGGCTTCTCCTGCTCTGCGGTCTCGGCCGTTTCGGTGGAAACCGGCTCGGCGGCGGCCTCCGGGAGGGCGGCCTCGCCCTCGCTGGAGGTGATCGCGATCGGCAGGCGCGTCGGCGTCGTCAGGAAGGCCGGCAGGGCGGTTGCGACCTCCTGCTCCTCCGTCACGGCGGCGACTTCAGTCCGGCGCTGGCGCTCGCCACGCGGCTGACGCTCGGGGCGAGGCGGGCGCTCGGCCTGGATCGGTTCCGCGACATAGTCGGGCTGCTCGGCACCGGGCTGCGCTTCCGGTCGCGGTGCATGGGCCGCCGGCTGGCCGTCCTGGCGCTCGAAGCGGCGTTCACCGCGCTCCTGGCGATCATTGCGGTCGAAGCGGCGGCCGTTGCGCTCCGGGTTGCGGTCGAAATTGCGCTCGCCACGGTTCGGCCGGTCGAAGCGCTGGCCCTCGACTTGTTCGCCCTCCTGGCGCGGCGCAGCATGGCCGTTGACGCCGCCATTGCCGTTGTAGCTCTGGCGCTCGGCCGGCTGGCCACCGGGCTGGAAGCTGGCGTTCTCGTCCTCGCTCTCTTCCTCGGCCTCGTCCGGATCCTCGTTGAAGGCGCGGTTGGGCGGGAAGCTATGGCCGAATTGCTGCGCCATCTGCTCCTGGGCGGCGAGCAGGATGCGATAGTAGTGTTCGGCGTGCTGGAAATAGTTCTCTGCGGCAACCGGGTCGCCCGAAGACTGGGCGTCCCTGGCTAGCTGAAGATACTTTTCCGCGACATGCTGGGCGGTGCCCCTGACCTTGACGTCGGGACCGTTGGATTCGTAGCTCCGCTGCAACGGATTTGGAGCTTTGCGGTTGCCGCCATTGTTGTTGTTATTGTTGTTACGGCCGCGCATGCGCCGGTTCTGACCTGGTCTCATTCGCGTCAATCTCGCGTTCTGTTCATTCGAGGCAACCGTGCAAGGGCGTCACATACGAAGTGACGCGCGGCGGGTTGCGACGCCGCGCTGAGGCAATCCGACCTGGAAGGGCTCTGCGCCGATATGGATCTTCACGCGCTCTTTCCAACGGAGCTTCTTTGGCTCCAGACCGAGCGGCGCTCTCGCACGCTCGAAGTCTCGATCTCGCTGTGTCAGTTAGCGTCGGTCCTGGCAGTAATCCAAAAGCCAGACCGCTTCGCTGGTCCTCGCTAAAGGCTATGTGCTGACGACACCGTCTTCAAGACAACCCGTGCATAACCGGTTTCTGCCGCCCTTCCAAGCAAATTCGCTCGGGTGACTGTGAAAGTTCACAGTTCCGCTGTGAAGACCAGCGCGCGGACATGGCCGCCGAGATCGCGATGCGACTGCAGATGCCGCAGTCCCGCAGCCTGCATCAGCGCGCAGACATCGTCTTCCTGCCCGGCCCCGATTTCCAGGATCGCCCGGCCCTCGGGAGCCAGGCGCGCCGGCAGCAGCCCGGCGAGGGCGCGATAGGCGTCGAGCCCGTCTGCCCCGCCATCCAGTGCCAGATGTGGATCATGGTCGCGCACGGCAGGTTCGAGCAGGGCGATCTCGCGGCTGGAAATATAGGGCGGATTCGACAGGATCAGGTCGAATTTTCCGCACAGCCCCGCATCCCAGCGCGCCAGGCGGAACTCAGCCCGATCGGCGACCCCGTTGCTGACGGCGTTGCGGACGGCGGTCGCCAGCGCGTCCTCGGACAGGTCGACGCCAGTGCCGCGGGCCAACGGAAACTCGCTCAGTGCTGCGATCAGCAGGCAGCCCGTGCCGGTGCCGAGATCGAGAAAGGCGAGCGCCTCCCGGCGACGCTCGCCAAGATGCTGCAGGGCCGCCTCGATCAGCGTCTCGCTATCGGGCCGGGGTTCGAGCGTGCCGGGCGACAGGCAAAAGCTCAGCCCCCAGAATTCGCGGGCGCCGAGCACGCGCCAGAGCGGCTCGCCGGCGAGCCGTCGTGTCAGCGCCGCCTGAAGCCGGGTGGCCGAATCAATATCCAGCCGATCGCCTGCGCCGGCGAGATCCTCGATGAGGATGCGCGCTTCGAAGCTCCAGTCGGCGACCCCTGCCTGGCGCAGCGCTCTTGCGAGCACCTTGCGCGTCTCGGACACGGCTTCGCCCGCCGTGACGGGGACAGCGGGCTCAAAACCGTCGGCGGGATGGCCGGTGCGCGGCAAATCGATCCTTGGCGCCGGCCTTCGGGCCGGCTCAGTTGCCCTGCATCTGCTCCTGGACGCAGGCGTTCATCTTGGTGCGGAGCGCGGATTTGCTCTCCTTAGCGCCGCGGAACTGAAGCTGGCAATCCTGGCGTGCCTGCTTCTCGGTCTTGGCCTTCTGCAGATGCGCGGCATCGCCGCCGAACACCTTGCGTGCGGTCTGCGAACCGGTCTGGGCCTGGGCCAGGGCCGGCGTCAGGGCGATCGCTGCCGCAAGGACCATGCTGCTGAACAGGGTCTTCATCTCTATCCTCCCCTAACGACGTTACCGATAGCCAAGTAACGCACGTTCCGGCGGAAGGTTTCACGCTGCCCCTTGCTCTGCGAGCAGCTCGGCCTGGCGGGCAGCGGTGAGGGCGTCGATGATCTCGTCGAGCACCAGCCCCTGCATCATCTCGTCGAGCCTGTAGAGCGTCAGGTTGATGCGATGCTCGGTGACGCGGCCTTGCGGGAAGTTATAGGTCCGGATCCGCTCCGAGCGGTCGCCGGAGCCGATCTGAGAGCGCCGGTCGGCCGAGCGCTCCGCGTCGGCGCGGCTGCGCTCCATGTCGTAGAGCTTGGCGCGCATCAGTTCGAAGGCGCGCGCCTTGTTCTTGTGCTGCGAGCGCTCGTCCTGGACCACCACCACGATGCCGGACGGAAGATGCGTCAGGCGCACCGCCGATTCGGTCTTGTTGACGTGCTGGCCGCCCGCGCCGCCTGCGCGCATCGTGTCGATGCGCAGATCCTTTTCATCGAGCGACACGTCGACATCGCTGGCGAGCGGCAGGGTCGCGACGGTGGCGGCCGAGGTATGGATGCGCCCGCTCGCCTCGGTGTCGGGCACGCGCTGCACGCGGTGGACGCCGGATTCGAATTTCAGCCTCGCATAGACACCTTTGCCGGAGATCTCCGCGATGACCTCCTTGAAGCCGCCGACCGTGCCTTCGCTCTCGGAGAGAATGTCGAGGCTCCAGCCCTTCTGGGCGGCGTAGCGCTGATACATGCGCAGCAGGTCGCCGGCGAAAAGCGAGGCTTCGTCGCCGCCGGTTCCGGCCCGGATCTCGAGGATGACGCCGCGCTCGTCTGCGGCGTCCTTGGGGAGCAGCGCGATCAGGATCTCGCGGCTGCGTGTCTCGATCTCGGCGCGTGCAAGGTCGCGCTCCTCATAGGCGAGGTCGCGCATCTCGGCATCGGTCGCCGGATCGTCGATCATGGCGAGCGCCTCGTCGAGCCCGGCCTGCGCCTTGCGCCAGGCGGCGATGGCGGCGACCACCGGGTCGAGTTCGGCCAGCTCCTTGGCGAGCTCGACCACGCGGACCGGATCGCTCGCATGGTTGATCGCGTCGCTGGCCGCGGCATGGCGGGCGACGATGCCGTCGAGGCGGTCTTGCGGGAGGAGGAGGGACATGGCGCTGATGCGATCTTGCTGGACATAGGGGCCGGCGCGGCCGGCAAGCACGGTTAGCGGGCGTCGCTAGACCGGTACCTTCATCTCGGCGGCGAGCGCCGAAAGCAGCGGGCGCAGGCTGGCGGCGCCGTCCGACGCGGCGAGCCAGGCATCGAGACGTTGGCGCGCCTTGCCGGCATCGAGTGCCCGCAGCATCGCCTTGACCGGCCCGACCGAGGCCGCCGACATCGAGAACGAGCGGTAACCGAGCGCGATCAGCGCCAGTGCCTCGATCGGCTTGCCGCCCATCTCGCCGCAGACCGTGACCGGGCAGCTGGCCTTGTCGGCATGGTCGACGATTGCGCGCAGGGCCCGCAGCCCGGCGGCGCAGAGCGGATCGAAGCGTTCCGAGACGCGCCGGTTTTCGCGATCGGCCGCGAACAGAAACTGCATCAGGTCATTGGTACCGACCGAGAGGAAGTCCGCCTCCCGGGCGATCTCCGGCAATTCGAAGAGCAGGGAGGGCACCTCGACCATGACGCCGAGCTGGAGGCTGGACGGGGCCGGGCGGCCGTCGCGCTCCAATACGGCGAGCTCGCGGCGCACGATCAGCCGGGCCCGGAGGAACTCGTTCACGGTCGCGATCATGGGCAGCATGATCTTCATGTCGTAGCCCGCACCGGCGCGCAGCAGCGCCCGGACCTGGGCGCGCAGCAGCCGTGGCTTGTCGAGCCCGATGCGGATCGCCCGCCAGCCCAGTGCCGGGTTCTCCTCCTCGACGCGCTCCATATAGGGCAGCACCTTGTCGCCGCCGATATCGAGGGTCCGGAAGGTCACTGGCCGGCCATTGGCCGCGGCCAGCACCGCGCCGTAGAGCGTCTGCTGCTCGGCGGTGGTCGGCATGTGCTGCGCCACCATGAATTGCAGCTCGGTGCGGAACAGCCCGATGCCGCCGGCATTGGTCTCGTCCAGATTGGGCAGGTCGACGAGCAGTCCGGCATTGATCTGCAGGCTGATGCCGACACCGTCCTTGGTCACCGCCGGCTGCGTCTTGAGCTTGCGGAACTGCTCCTGCTTGCGGGCGCGCAGGCGCGCCTTGTCCTTGTAGGCGTTCTCGACATCGGGCTGTGGCCGGATCTGCACCTCGCCGGCCTGGCCGTCGACGATGACCGCGTCGCCCGCTTCGATCAGCGCCGTCGCATTGGCGATCTCGCCCACGGCCGGAATGCCGAGCGCGCGCGCCACGATCGCGATATGGCTGGTCGGACCGCCCTCCTCGAGCACGAGGCCGCGCAGATGAGCCCGGTCATAGTCGAGAAGGGCCGCCGGCCCCATCGAACGGGCGATGAGAATGGCGTTTTCCGGCAGTTGCTCGCGGGCGACGCCGTTCGGCTTGCCGACCAGCGTGCGCAGCAGCCGGTTGGCGAGGTCGTCGAGATCGTGCAGGCGCTCGCGCAGATAGGGGTCGGTCTGGCGCTGCATCTTGGCGCGCGTATCCGACTGCACGCGCTCGACCGCCGCCTCGGCGGTGAGGCCGGTCATCACCGCCTCGCGCATGCGCCGCAGCCAGCCCTGATCATGCGCGAACATGCGGAAGGTCTCGAGAACGTCGCGATGCTCGCCGGTATGGGCCACATCGCCGCGCTCGATAAGCTCGTCGATCGCCACGCGCATCTGCGCGATCGCCGCCTCCAGCCGCGAGACCTCGAAGGCAGGATCCTCGGCGATCAGGTCGGTGATCGCGACGCGAGGCTCGTGCAGCACGGCGTAGCCGAGGCCGACGCCGTCGGCCAGTGTGGTGCCAACGCCGTGGATCGGACGCTCGAGGCCGATCGCGGCGCCGGGCCGGGACAGGGCCTTCAGGCCGCCGGCCGCGATCATCTCGGCCATGATCATGGCCGTGGTCTGCAGCGATTCGGTCTCGTCCTCGCTGTAGATGCGCGAGGCGCGGTTCTGGATGACGAGCACGCCCATCACGGCGCCGCCGCGCAGGATCGGTACGCCCAGGAAGGAACGGTAGATTTCTTCGCCGGTTTCGGGGCGGTAGGAGAAGGCCGGGTGCGATTGCGCGTCCGAAAGCGCGATCGGCTCGGCCTCGCTGGCGATCAGGCCGACCAGGCCCTCGCCGGCGCGCATCGTGGTGTGGTGAACCGCCTCGCGGTTGAGGCCTTCGGTGGCATAGAGCTCGAGCGAGCCGTCTTCACGCAGGACATAGACCGAGCAGACCTCGGCCACGAGATTGCCGGCGATCAGGACGACGAGCCGGTCCAGCCGCTCTTGCGGACTGACCGGCGCTGCCATCACCTCGCGGAGACGGCGTAGCAGAACGCCCGATCCCCCGAGTGCGCCTCGCATCAAATGCCCTCCGCCCGCCTCCACAGCCTATCAGGCCGACATGTCGCTCCAGACCTGGCTCGTCCTGCCAGCGTGGCAAGAAGAAGCGATCCGTGCCTGCTTCTAGCGAGGTGAAGCGGTATTCGGCAAGAGCTTGGCGTCGTCCTCTTGCCTGAAACCGGCGCGCATTTCGCCCATTACTGCATCATTTGCTGCCGACACCGGCTTTTTGGCCGGTTTTGCCGTCGTTTTTTTTGTCGTCGGGCGGCTTGTCGCATTTGGCTCGGCTGCTGCCTGGCGGGTTCGACTCGTCCGCCGCGGCGGCTCCGGCGGCACGAGGCCGTCATCGCTGTCGGCGCCGGTCAGCGCGGCGAGATAGCGCGAGGTCCACCAGCCGATATCGCTCGCGGCGATCGTGCCGTAGAGCCGCTCGAAGCGCCGCACCCGCTCCGATTGCGGCATGGCGAGCGCGGTACGGATCGCTTCGGCGACCTCATGGGTGTCGTAGGGATTGACGATCAGCGCCTCGCGCATCTGATGTGCGGCGCCGGCGAAGCGCGACAGCACCAGCACGCCGGGATCCTCCGGATTCTGCGCCGCGATGTATTCCTTGGCGACGAGGTTCATGCCGTCGCGCATCGGCGTCACCAGCCCGACCTGGGCGCGCCGGTAGAAGCCGGCCAACGCGCTGCGTGAGTAGGCCTTCTTGACGACGCGAATCGGCGTCCAGTCGAATTCGCCGAGCGCGGCATTCAGACGTCCGGCGACCTCGTCCGATTGCCGGTCGAGCTCGGCATATTCGGGGACGTCGCTGCGCGAGGGCGGCGCGATCTGCAGCAGGCCGACATTGCCGCGATGTTCGGGATGGCTGCGCAGGAACTGGCCGAAGGCCTCGAGCCGCTGGACGATTCCCTTGGAATAGTCGAGCCGATCGACGCCGATCACCAGCTTGCGGCCGCCGAGCGGGCCGGTGGTCGCACGGATCGGTTGGGTCGCGGCGCGCACCGAGGCGACGGCGAGCTTGCGAAATGATTCGACGTCTATGCCGATCGGGAAAGCGCGGACGATGGTTTCGCGCGGCCCGGCCCTGACCCGCTCGCCGTCGCGCTGGGCGCCGCGCAGCGCGACCAGCCCGCCGATCAGATTGTCGGCGTCGGTTTGCGTCTGCATGCCGACGAGATCATAGGCCGTCATCGTGCTGATCAGGGTGGCGCTGAAGGGCAGCGCCCCGAAGACTTCGGCAGACGGCCAGGGAATGTGGTGGAAGTAGCCGATCCGGTTGGTGACGCCGCGCCGCCGCAGCTCCGCCGCCAGCGGGATCAAGTGATAGTCGTGGATCCAGATCACGTCGTCGGGCTGCAGCAGCGGCAGCAAAAGCCTGGCGAACCGGCGGTTGACCGCGAGATAGCCGGTATAGTCTGAGCGGTCGAACTCGGTGAGGCCGAGCCGGTAATGCATCAGCGGCCACAGCGCCCGGTTCGAGAAACCCAGATAGTAGCTCTGACGCTCGGCCTCGGTCAGATCGGCGATGGCATAGGAGACTTTGCCGACGCGGACCGGTTCTACGCGGGAGGACGGTTCGGCGCTCGTGCTCCCGCTCCAGCCGAACCAGAGCCCGCCATGCGCTTCCAGAGCGGAGCGGAGTGCCACCGCGAGCCCGCCGGCTGCCACTTTTTCGCCACGTTCTGGCATGGTGACGCGGTTGGAGACCACCACAAGACGCATAATGCCTCACTTTCGTTGACGAATGCCGCTTTGGCGCGGGAACAGAACGCGCCGGCAGACGTAATGTTTCGTGTGCACGCCGGCCTTCTTGGCCGGATCGCGTCGCCGCCGTGACCGGATCATGGCGACGGTGGGAAGCTGAACCCTGAATGTGGCGAGCCGACGGACGGTCGTCCTTTCGCCCGTTTCGTCCTCTAGCAAGGCCGCCATGTCGCAAACTCAGAGCCCAGAAGCTGCAGAGCTGCACGCGCCGCTCGCAGCACGTACCGCATCGATAGCATTGTTTCTTGATTTCGACGGAACCCTGGTCGAGATCGCGCCTTCGCCTGAGGACGTCCGCCTCGACCGGCGCGTGCCCGGTGCGCTGGATGCGCTGAGCCAACGCCTCGGTGGCGCGCTGGCATTGGTTTCCGGCCGTCCGGTGGCGTTTCTGGACAGGATGACGGCGCCTTTCCGCTTCGACGCCGCCGGCTTGCACGGCGCGCAGATTCGTCTCGGCGGCGAGGAGGCTCCGCTGGCGGCGCCCTCCGAGGCGCTCCGTGCCGCGACGCGGGCCATGGTGCGCTTCGCCAATGCGAATATCGGCGTCATCGTCGAGGACAAGCGCCAGTCCGTCGCGCTGCACTGGCGGCTGGCCCCGGCGCTGGCCGACGAGGCGATGGAGCTGATGGAACGCCTGGCAGCCGAGATCGGTCCCTCGATGCGGCTGCAGCACGGCAAGGCCGTCGCCGAGCTGGTTCCGGCCACAGCGAGCAAGGGCGGGGCCATTGCCTGGCTGATGCAGCAGCCCGCCTATCGCGGCCGCCTGCCCGTGTTCATCGGCGACGACATCACCGACGAGAACGGTTTCGCCACCGTCAACGATGCCGGAGGGCTATCGATTCGGATCGGGGAAGGGCAGACTTGCGCCCGACACCGGCTCGCTTCGCCGACTGCGTTGCACCGTATCCTGCTCGGCGCTGCAGATGGCGGCGAGCTCACGCTCGAAACCTTTCTCCAGAACTGAACCTTCCACCAAGACCAGCTGCATCAGGGATAGGCATGACTGTCACCACCGTCGCCCCGCCGGGCGTGGCTTCGCTCGATCTCGGCGTCATCGGCAACTGCTCCATCGCCGCGCTGATCGACCGCCAGGCCCGGATCGTCTGGGGCTGCTTCCCGCGCTTCGACCGCGATCCGGTGTTCTGCTCTCTGATCGACAACCGGATCGAGGATGGCGATGCGATGCCGGAAAAGGGCGTCTTCGCCATCGAGATGGTCGGCATGACGCGCTGCGAGCAGAGCTATCTCGACAACACCGCGATCCTCTCCTCGGTGCTCTCCGACGACCACGGCAATGCGTTGGAGATCCTCGATTTCGCGCCGCGCTTCGTCCGCTATGAGCGCTTCTTTCGGCCGCCTCAGCTCGTCCGCCGCGTCAGGCGGGTCTCCGGCCGTCCGCGCATCCGTGTCGTCGTCAAGCCGTGCCTCGGTCTCGGCGAGGTGCCAGACGAGATCACTCGCGGCTCCAACCATGTCCGCTTCGTCGGAGCCGACCAGACCATCCGCCTGACCACGGACGCGCCGATCTCCTATGTGCTGGAGAGCATACCTTTCGCTGTCGAGAAGCCGTTCTCATTCTTCATCGGCTCGGACGAGGCGCTGCGCGCCGAGATCGAGACGACCTCGCGCGAGTTCCTCGACAAGACCACCGATTACTGGCGCGACTGGGTCCGCTCGCTTTCCATCCCCTTCGAATGGCAGCGCGAGGTCATTCGCGCCGCGATCACGCTGAAGCTCTGCTCCTTCGAGGAGAGCGGGGCCATCGTCGCGGCACTGACCACCTCGATCCCCGAGGCGCCGGGCACGCAGCGCAACTGGGACTACCGCTTCTGCTGGCTGCGCGACGCCTATTTCGTCGTGCATGCGCTGAACCGCCTCGGCACGACGCGGACGATGGAGGATTATCTCGGCTTCATCACCAACATCGTCGACACTTTCTCGGAGAATGGTGCCGAGCATCTGCCGCCGCTCTATCCGATCACCCGCGGCGGCGAGCTCCGCGAATTCGAGGTGCCGAATCTCGCCGGTTATCGCGGTCACCAGCCGGTGCGTGTCGGCAATGGCGCGGCGACGCAGATCCAGAATGACGGCTATGGCGCGGTCGTGCTCGCCGCCACCCACTCCTTCTTCGACCGCCGGCTCATCCAGCCGGGCAAGGAAACGCTCTTCAGCCAGCTCGAGCGTATGGGCGACCGGGCGATCGAGCTCTTCGACAAGCCCGATGCCGGCCCCTGGGAGCTGCGCGAGAAGCAGGTCGTCCACTCCTTTTCCAGCGTGATGTGCTGGGCCGCCTGCGACCGGCTTGCCCGCATCGCCGGCACGCTCGGCCGGGCCGACCGCAAGGAGTACTGGCGCGGCGAGGCCAGGCGTCTGGAAGGCATCATTGCCGACCGGGTCTGGAACCAGGAGAAGGGTCATTTCGTCTCGACCTTCGACGGGACCGATCTCGACGCGACGCTGCTGCTTTTCGCCGAGCTCGGCTTCGTCAAGCCGGACGATCCCCGATATATCGCGACTGTCGAGGCGATCGGCCGCGAGCTCGGCCGCGGCGACCTGATCCTGCGCTACGGCACGCAGGACGATTTCGGCTTCATGCATACCGGCTTCCTGATCTGCGCCTTCTGGTATGTCGATGCGCTGCATGCGATCGGCCGCAAGGACGAAGCCAAGGAGCTGTTCGGGCGCATCCTGCAGCGCCGCAACAGCTTCGGCCTGCTCTCCGAGGACGCCGATCTCGAGACCGGCGAACTCTGGGGCAATTTCCCGCAGACCTATTCGATGGTCGGACTGATCAATTCGGCGATGCGGCTCAGCCGCAACTGGGAAGAGGCGTTCTAGCCAAGTCGTCATTCTCAGGTGGAGCGAAGCGGAAACTCGAGAATCTCCCGCGAGAGAGCGCTATCGGAACCTTCTTCGGCCTGCGATCCTCGGGGCAGGCCCGAGCATGACGCGCGGGCGCTATCCCCGCTTCAGCAGGAACACCGCCTGCGCGCCAAAGAGGTTCCAGAACCACCAGGGCGCGCTGACGCCGACCTTCCCGCCGGCGACGTCGAGCGCGACCGCCCGTTCCTTGACCGCGCCGATCGTGTCGCAGAGCACGACGAAGTCGCGGATCGTGCAGAAATGGATGTTCGGCGTGTCCCACCAGGAATAGGGCAGGGCCTCGGTCACCGGCATGCGGCCGAGGAAGAAGACCTGGCTGCGCATGCGCCAATGCCCGAAATTCGGGAAGGAGACGATGGCCCGCCGGCCGATGCGCAGCATCTGCTCCAGCACCAGCCGCGGATTGCGCGTCGCCTGGATGGTCTGCGAGAGAATGACGTAGTCGAAGGAATCGTCGGGATAGTCGGCAAGATCGGTGTCGGCGTCGCCTTGGATCACCGAGAGCCCGCGCGCCACGCAGCCGGCGACGCCTTCGCGCGACAATTCGATGCCGCGGGCGTCGACGCCGCGCGTCTCGGCGAGCAGTGCCAGCAATTCGCCGTCGCCGCAGCCGACATCGAGCACGCGCGAGCCGGGCGTCACCATCTCGGCGACGAGGCGCAGGTCGATGCGGTTGGTGTGATTGTCCGCCGCCGACATGCTCATAGCCCCCGCGCCCGTGCCGCCGCGCCGATGAAGCCGCGCGTCGTCGCGAACAGGTTCGGCTCCTCCAGCAGGAAGGCGTCGTGGCCCTTGTCGCTTTCGAGCTCGACGAAGGAGACCGAGGCGCCGGCCGCGTTCAGCGCATGCACGATGGCGCGCGAATCGCTGGTCGGGAACAGCCAGTCGGAGGTGAAGGACGCGACGCAGAAGCGTGTCTTCGTGCCGGCGAAAGCCTTGGCGAGCACGCCGTCATGGTCGGCGGCGAGGTCGAAATAGTCCATCGCCCGCGTCACGTAGAGATAGGAATTGGCGTCGAAGCGTTCGACGAAGCTGACGCCTTGATGGCGGAGGTAACTTTCAACCTGAAAATCGGCGTCGAAGGTGAAGGTCGGCGCGCTGCGCTCCTGCAGCCGGCGGCCGAATTTGCGGTGCAGTGCCGGCTCCGAGAGATAGGTGATGTGGGCGCCCATTCGCGCCACCGACAGTCCCTTGGCCGGGCGCGTATTCTCGTCGAGATAGCGCCCACCGCGCCAGTCGGGATCGGCCATCACCGCCTGGCGTCCGACCTCGTGGAAGGCGATGTTCTGGGCCGAATGCTTGGCTGCGGTCGCAAGCGGCACGGCCGAGAACACCCGCTGCGGGTAGCTCGCCGCCCATTGCAGCACCTGCATGCCGCCCATCGAGCCGCCGACGACGCTGAACAGGCTGTCGATGCCGAGCGAGTCGAGGAGATGCGCCTGTGCCCGCACCATGTCGCGGATCGTCACCATCGGGAAGGACAGGCCCCAGGGCTTGCCGGTTTCCGGATTGGTCGAGGCGGGGCCGGTGGTGCCCATGCAGCCGCCGAGCACATTGGCGCAGATCACGAAGAAGCGGTCGGTATCGACCGGCTTGCCGGGGCCGACCATCGCTGTCCACCAGCCGCCCTTGCCGGTGATCGGGTTGCGGCTGGCGACATGCTGGTCGCCGGTCAGCGCATGGCAGATCAGGACGGCATTGGAGCGGTCCGCATTCAGCTGCCCATAGGTCTGATAGGCGATCTGCCAATGCTCGAGCGCTGCGCCGGAATCGAGCTGGAGCGCCCGTTCGGGACCAAATTGCATGAGCAGGCTGGAAGGCCGGTTGGCTTCGGTCAGCGCATCGGCCAGAGCCTGGTCTTCCTGGATCGTCCGGTTTGGCATTCCGATTTGTCTTGTCGTCCGGCCTGTTCGAAATAGCGGACCTAACCGATGGCGTGCCGCTCGTGCCCTGTCAACGCGCGGATGCGCGCTGACGGCTTTGCCAAGGCGGACCGGCGCAGATATGAGACCAGTGAAACCTCAGCCCTCATCCTGAGGAGCGGATATTGGTCCGCGTCTCGAAGGCGGTTCCAGCGCGTTCTGGAGCATCCTTCGCGGCTCCTCGGGACGAGGGCTGGAGGCCGTTCCTTCTGGAGGTTGGTCGAACCCCATGGCCGAAGCCGCTCCGACGACCCTTGCCGATCTGCGCAGCGAGATCGATCGCATCGACGCTGCCATGCACGGCCTCCTGATGGAGCGCTCCTCCATCATCGAGACGCTGATCGCGATCAAGAAGACGCAGGTGTCCGGCTCCGCCTTCCGCCCCGGCCGCGAGGCCGACATGATGAAGCGCCTGGCGCTGCGCCATCAGGGACTGCTGCCGCTCGACACGGTCGAGAGCATCTGGCGCATCATCATCGCGACCTTCACCTTTGTGCAGGCGAATTACTCGGTCCATGCCGACATCTCCGGCGGCGACGCGCCGATGCGCGACAGCGCCCGCTTCCATTTCGGCTTCACCGTGCCTTACGTCCCGCATGAGGACGCCCGCGCCGTGATCCGGGCGGTGGCCGAATCGGCCGGCGATCTCGGCATCTTCCGCATGGATCTCGGCGCCAGCGCCGGCGTCTGGTGGCGCGATCTGATCGGCGAGGACAAGCCGAAGATCATCGCCCGCCTGCCCTTCATCGAGCGTCCGGACCATCCGGCGGGGACGCCGGTCTACTGCATAGCCAAGCCCCTGGCGGATGCCGCCATGCGCGAGATCGTGCTCTACGCCGCCCGCGTCGAGCGCTGGTCGGAGGCGCTGCGCACCGGCCTCGCCCAGCATCTCGCCGAGGTCTCGGCCAGCGCCGCCGACGGCTCGCATCTGGCGCTGCTCGTGGCGGCGTCCGGTGAGACCCCGGTCGGGGCGATCCGTGCCGCGCTCGAGCCGGCCGGTCTCAAGGAGCTTGCCGAGATCGGCAGCCATGCCGCCCGCTTCGCCTTCAAGTCCACGCGCTCCTGAAATGAACCCTCATCGCTGAACCCTCTTCGTCATCCCGGTCAAGCCGCATAGCGGCGCCGATCCGGGATCCATGCCTGAAGCGTCTCTGCATGGATCCCGGGTCTCCCTCCGGTCGCCCGGGATGACTTCGGTGGTTCGAACAAACGCCTGAAACCGAAAGCCCGCGCCATGACCACGCCCTCCCGTCCCGTTCCGCGTCCCGGCGTCCTCGACATCGAGGCCTATGTCCCCGGCAAGTCGTCCGCCCCGGCCGGCGTCAAGCTGCACAAGCTCTCCTCCAACGAGACCCCGCTCGGCCCGAGCCCGAAGGCGGTCGCCGCCTATGGCGCGCTCGCCGGCAAGCTCGAATTCTATCCCGACGGTTCGGCGACTAAGCTGCGCGAGGCGATCGCCGGCCGCTACGGGCTCGATCCGAACCGCCTCGTCTGCGGCACGGGATCGGACGAGCTGCTGCAGCTGATCACCAAGGTCTATCTCGGCGAGGGTGACGAGGGCGTCTTCACCGAGCACGGCTTCCTCGTCTACAAGATCGCCATCCTCGCCGCGGGCGGCAAGCCGGTCGTCGTGCCCGAGAAGGATCTGAGGACCGATGTCGATGCGATCCTGAAGGCGGTGACGCCGAAGACCAAGATCGTCTTCCTCGCCAACCCCAACAACCCGACCGGCACCTATCTGCCCTTCGACGAGGTCAAGCGCCTGCATGCGGGCCTGCCGCCGCATGTGCTGCTGGTGCTCGATGCTGCCTATTCCGAATATGTCCGCCGCAACGACTATGCCTCCGGCCTCGAACTCGTCGCCGAGAGCGAGAACGTCGTGATGACGCGCACCTTCTCGAAGATCTACGGCCTCGCCAATCTGCGCCTCGGCTGGCTCTACGGGCCGGCCGATGTCATCGATGCGCTCAACCGCACCCGCGGCCCGTTCAACGTCAACGGCGCCGCGATCGAGGCTGGCGTCGCGGCTATCGCCGACGAGGCGCATCTTGCTGCCGCGATCGCGCATAACGACAAATGGCTGGCCTGGGTCACGGCCGAGCTGGAGAAGCTCGGCCTCTCCGTCACGCCCTCGGTCGGCAATTTCATCCTGATCCATTTCCCGAAGCTCGCCGGCAAGACCGCCAAGGAGGCCGATGCCTTCCTGTCCGAACGCGGCCTGATCCTGCGCTCGGTTGCCTCCTATGGCCTGCCCGACGCGCTGCGCATGACGATCGGTAGCGAGGAGGCCAACCGCCTCGTCGTGGCGGCGCTCGCCGACTTCCTGGGCAGGGCCGCGTGAGCGCGCCCGAGAGCTTCGCGCCGCGCCGCGACGAGCCGCTCTTCGGGCGGCTCGCCATCATCGGCATCGGCCTGATCGGTTCCTCGATCGCGCATGCGGCAAAGGAGCTCAATCTCGCCCGCCACATCGTGCTGAGCGATCGTGACGCCGATGTGCGCCGGCGGGCCCGCGAGCTCGATCTCGGCCACGAGGTCGCCGAAACCGCCGTCGAGGCGGCGCGTGAGGCCGATCATGTCGTGCTCTGCGTGCCGGTCGGCGCCTGCGGCGCGGTGGCGGCGCAGATCGCCGGCGTGCTGAAGCCCGGCGCGATCCTGTCCGATGTCGGCTCCGTCAAGCATGCCGTCGTCGAGGCGGTCAGCCCTCATCTGCCCGAGGGCGTGCATTTCGTCCCGGCCCATCCGGTCGCCGGTACCGAGAATTCCGGCCCCGATGCCGGTTTCCCCAGCCTCTTCCTCAACCGCTGGTGCATCCTGACGCCGCCGCCCGGCACCGATGAAGGGGCGATCGCCCGCACCCGCCAGTTCTGGGAGGGCATGGCGGCGATCGTCGAGGTGATGGGCTCGCAGCATCACGACCTCGTCCTCGCCATCACCAGCCATCTGCCGCACCTGATCGCCTACAATATCGTCGGCACCGCCGAGGATCTGGCGGCGGTGACGCAGTCGGAGGTGATCAAGTTCTCGGCCGGCGGCTTCCGCGACTTCACCCGCATCGCGGCGTCGGACCCGACGATGTGGCGCGACGTCTTTCTCGCCAACAAGGAGGCGGTGCTGGAGATGCTCGGCCGCTTCAACGAGGACCTCGCGCTGCTCACCCGCGCCATCCGCTATGGCGACGGCGAGACGCTGCACAAGCACTTCACCCGCACGAGGGCAATCCGCCGCGGCATCGTCGCGCTCGGTCAGGAGAAGGCCGAGACGGAGAAGCTCAAAAAGGGCTGAGGATGCCCCGGGAAGGGGAGGTCAGAGCCGCTGGCGCAGACCGTTGTGCAGGCCCGGACGCCTGCCATAGTTCGGATCGGCCTGATCGTAGATCGTCGCCACCTGCTCATACATCGCCTGGAAGCTGTCGTCGAAAGTAACGTCCATGCCCGGCTTGCGGACGATTTTGCGCGTGAGCTGGGTGGCGTTGCCGTTCGGCTTGAACAGCGGCTTGCCGTAATGGTGCAGCACATAGATGTTCGAGGTCAGCGCGCAGACGGTTTCCTCCTGATAGGGCGAGATGCCCTGGACATAATCCATGTCGAGGATGGCGTGCAGGCACTCATGGATGATGGCGCCGCGGTGCCGCTGGGAGATGGCGGTCGATTTCAGCATGGATGAATGCAGGATCATGCTGTCCTTGCGCGGGTTGTAGGCTGCGTCGGCCTGGGACGAAGCCAGATAGGCATCGTCTATCTCGAAGCCGATCTCCTGCCTTCGGATGGCCGCCTTCAGCCGCGTGAAGCGCTCGGCGTAGACATCATAGCCCTCGATCCGAAAGCGGATGTTCGGAACCGCTGCGCTCGACAGGACGATCGAAACCAAGGCCCGCAACGTTGCTTCGGACATGACAGGCTCCCGGGGCTGGGCGGGCGTCTCCACGCGGCTATGGCAGCAAAGAGCTTACTCCGTTTCGCTTGCTCTGCTCAGTGCCGTTTTAGGCGGGAAGGCTTCACCCGCAGCTTGCCAAGAACCGGGTGGGCTGGTACAGCCCCGTCCGTCGCCGCAATAGCTCAGCTGGTAGAGCACCTCATTCGTAATGAGGGGGTCGGGGGTTCGAATCCCTCTTGCGGCACCATTCGCCGTCTCAGGCTGTTGATCACCTCCGTTCCACCTGTGGCTGAGCCGGCAGTTTTTGTCGGAAACCGGGGCTCCGCTGCCCTGGCGCGGCGACGACGCGCCTTTTCCCAAGCTCCCCCGGATGAGCTATATTGCGAGTGGGCAGTTTCCATCGCCAGGAGGCGGCGGAGAAATGCTCGGCCTTCCGGAAGGGGAGGACGCCATGGGACGCAAGTTCATAGATTGCCGTGCATTCCCGAGCGAGATGAAGTGCTCGATCGCGATCAGCGCCGACACGGAGAACGAGCTGTTGGAGGCCGCTGTCCAGCACGCCATTGCCGTGCATGGCCACAAGGACAGCCCCGAACTCAGAGGCCAGCTCAGGGGCGTCATCAAGGACGGCATGCCGCCTGCGGCGGCGCCGGGGCGCGCTGCCTGAGGTCCGGAGACCCTGCGAGCTTCCGTCCTTCGGGCTTGCAAGCATGACGCTGTGTAACGCGTCG
The DNA here is from genome assembly GCF_053618995.1 of Allobosea sp. NPDC055594. NCBI lineage: Bacteria > Pseudomonadati > Pseudomonadota > Alphaproteobacteria > Hyphomicrobiales > Alloboseaceae > Allobosea > Allobosea sp. NPDC055594. The sequence continues at coordinate 400,702 of NZ_JBSHIO010000002.1, read as the reverse complement.
CCGCCACCACCGGGCGAGAGCGTCTCGTCGCGCTGAGCTCTTGGCCCGAGGCCGTGGGCGCCGCCCAGCGTTTCCCCATGAAAGGCCGTGCGACGCGCTTGTGGTTGCCAGTGCGGGCGCGCCGCCGAATACTGCACCTCCCGGACAAGCATGGAGGCGCAAGCGATGACGCTGTCGATCAAGACCGAGAATTCCCTGCTCAAGCAGGACGAGATCGCCTTCGTCGCCGGGACGCATTACCCGGCCATCGTCGAGGCCGACGACAAGGCGCTCGCCGAGATGCGCAAGCGCATCCGCGACCTCCAGGAGAAGGAGCGGACCTTCGTCCGGCAGATGCGCCGCAGCATTCGCGGCAAGGCCGATGCGCGCGGCGGGAGCTTTCCGGGGGAGGTCGAGCGTCCGTCCCGCCGCAAGCAGGTCTGGGCCCAGGCCGCCAAGCGGCTCAACCGGGAGACGGCGCGTCGCCGGGCGATCGCAGCCCATGAGGAGATGAAGGATGCCGCCCGCCGGGCGCTCGCGCTCAAGGCCGGCAGCAAGGCCAAGGCTCAGCCGGTCGACCGCTCCGCCGACGGCGGCATGATCGCGATCGAGAGCCGCAAGCGCCGCTTCAGCGTCAACCGGGCCAAGGTCGGCAGCGTCTCGCAGGCCGGAAAGCGTGCCCAGGCCAGGCGGGACGCGAAGGGCGCCTAGATCGCCGCGCGTCCGTTCGGACGCGGTCACGGTGATCTATCTCAGTGTTATCGCATCGGAGTTTTCCGAAAACTGGAATCCACTTTTCGGTCCGATGCGATAGGCGCCATCAGGGTAGGACGGCGCCGGCTTTCGGCCGACCCCGTTCAGCTCCTCACTGGGCTGCGCTGACGGCGGCCGCGACGGCGAAGCCGCAGACGATCATCGCCGCCATCCGGTAGGAGTGCCGGCGCAGGCGTGCTGGCAGGCTCGCGCCGAGAACGGTCCAGCCGAGCCCGGCCAGGGCCGACAGCGCGACAAAGCTCAGCAGGCCGAGCGCCGGTACGTCCGGCAGCAGGGACGGGATTGAGATCGTCCCGACCAGCATCGCCTTCGGGTTCAGCAGGGTGGTGACCAGCACCCGCGCAAAGGCGCCGGAGCGTGCCGGGATCTCAGGGACGACGGGAAGAGACCAGAGCTTGCGGGCTGAAACCAGAAGCCAGATGGCGGCTATCGCCTTCATTGCCGGCAAGGCCTGCGGCGCGTCCCTGAGCAGGTTCGCGACCGAGAGGAAGAAGCCGATGGCGAGCGTATAGCCCAGCGCCTCAGCCAAAGGCAGCGCCCTGGCACCGCGCAGGCCCATCGCCGCCCCGGAGGCGGCGAGGATCGTGTTGGTCGGCCCCGGCGTCAGCAGGATCGCCGCGGAAGTCAGCAGGAAGGTTGTGATCTGCAAGGGCGGCCTCGGGATAGCGGTCGCAATCTGCTACCCCGCGGCCGCAACCGGTACTTTGACTTGCCGCAAGGCGGCTTGGCTTTCCCAGCGGAAGCTGCGGGAGCCCAGTCGTCGCGACGGGACGGCTGGGCCCGGACGGCTCAATCCTCTGCCGCCACCGCGACCTGCGCCGCCTTCGGCTCCGGCCCCGGCTTGGGCTCCTTGGGCACGAACAGCTTCATGATGAAGACGAAGAAGGCCGGCACGAAGAAGATCGCGAGCACCGTCGCCGAGATCATGCCGCCGAGCACGCCGGTGCCGATCGCGTTCTGGCTCGCGGCGCTGGCGCCCGTCGCGATGGCGAGCGGCACCACGCCGAGCGTGAAGGCGAGCGAGGTCATCAGGATCGGCCGGAAGCGCAGATGCGCCGCCTCGATCGTCGCTTCCATCAGCGGCTTGCCCTCGGCATGCAGGTCCTTGGCGAACTCGATGATCAGGATCGCGTTCTTGGCGGAGAGCCCGATGATCGCGATCAGCCCGACGAGGAAGTAGACGTCGTTGGGCATGCCGCGCAACGTCACCGCCGCGACCGAGCCGATCACGCCGAGCGGCACCACCATCATCACCGAGAGCGGGATCGACCAGCTCTCATAGAGCGCCGCCAGCAGCAGGAAGACCAGCAGGATGCTGAGTCCGATCAGCAACGGCGCCTGCGAGCCCGACTGGATCTCCTGCAGCGACTGTCCGGTCCATTCATAGCCGAAGCCCGGCGGCAGTTCGCGCGCCAGCCTTTCCATCTCGGCGATGGCCGCACCCGACGAATAGCCTGGCGCGGCCTGGCCGGCGATGCGCACCGCGGGATAGCCGTTATAGCCGACGACCTGCGAAGGGCCCTTCGACCATTCGATGCTGGCGAAGGAGGAGAACGGCACCATGCCGCCATGGGCATTGCGGACGTTCAGGCGCAAAAGGTCGGCGGTCTGCATGCGCTGGCCTTCATCGGCCTGGACCGTGACCCGCTGCATGCGCCCGGCATTCGGGAAGTCGTTGACATAGGACGAGCCGAGATTGGCCGAGATCGTGGCATTGATGTCGGCGAAGGCGACGCCGAAGGTGTTCGCCTTCTCGCGGTCGATGATCAGGTTGACCTGGGCGGCATCGGCGAGCCCCTCGACGCGAAGGCCGACGAGAACCGGGCTCTGCGCCGCCGCGGCGAGCAGTTGCGCGCGCGCCGCCGAAAGCGCCTCCTGGCCGAGGCCGGCACGGTCCTGCAGGCGGAAGGTGAAGCCGCTCGAATTGCCCAGCCCCTGGATCGGCGGCGGCGACAGTGCGAATGTCTGCGCATCCTTGATCTGGAACATCTTGCCGTTCATCCGGGCCGAGATGGCGGTAGCGGAATCGCTGGGGCCGCGCTCGCTCCAGTCCTTCAGCGTGATGAAGGCGAGCGCCGCATTCTCGCCGGCGCCGGCGAAGCTGTAGCCGGAGATGCCAACCATGCGCGAGACGGCGGGCTCGGCAAGCGCGATCTTCTCGATCTGCTTGAGCACGTCGAGCGTCCGGTTGGCACTCGCCTCCGGCGGGGCCTGCACGTCGACGATCAGATAGCCCTGGTCCTCGTTCGGCAGGAAGGCGGAGGGCAGCCGCATGAACGACCAGCCGAGCCCGGCGAGCAGGGCGAGGTAGATCAGCATGTAGCGGCCGGTGCGGCGCGTGATCCCCGAGACGATGCCGCTATAGCCATGCGACATCCGGTCGAAATTGCGGTTGAACCAGCCGAAGAAGCCCTTCTTCTCCTCGTGATGGCCCTTTGTGATCGGCTTCAGGAAGGTGGCGCAGAGCGCCGGGGTCAGGGTCAGCGCCAGGAAGCCCGAGAACAGGATCGAGACGACCATGGTCAGGCTGAACTGCTGGTAGATGATGCCGACCGCGCCGGGGAAGAAGGCCATCGGCACGAACACCGCCGTCAGCACCAGGGTGATGCCGATGATCGCGCCGGTGATCTGCGTCATCGCCTTGCGGGTCGCCTCCTTCGGCGAAAGCCCTTCCTCGGCCATGATGCGCTCGACATTCTCGACCACGACGATGGCGTCGTCGACCAGGATGCCGATCGCCAGCACCATCGCGAACATGGTCAGCACGTTGATCGAGAAGCCGGCGGCGAACATGATCGCACAGGTGCCGAGCAGCGCGACGGGCACGACCAGCGTCGGGATCACCGTGTAGCGGAAGTTCTGCAGGAACAGGAACATCACCACGAAGACCAGCGCCATGGCCTCGAGCAAGGTGTGAACCACCTTCTCGATCGAGACCTCGACGAAGGGCGAGGTGTCGTAGGGGATGTCGTATTTCAGGCCGGCCGGGAAGAAGCGCGCGAGTTCCTCCATCTTGGCCTGTACCGCCTGCGAGGTCGCGAGCGCATTGCCCGTCGGCGAGAGCTGCACGCCGATCGCGGCGCTCGGCTGGCCGTTCAGGCGCGTCGAGAAGTTGTAGGATTCGCCGCCGACCTCGATCCGGGCGACGTCGCGCAGCCGGACCGACGAGCCGTCGAGATTGGCGCGCAGCACGATCGAGCCGAACTGCTCGGGCGAGGTCAGCTGCCCCTTGACCAGCACGGTGGCGGAAAGCTGCTGGTTGATCGGGTTCGGCTGGGCGCCGATGCGGCCCGCCGCGACCTGGGCGTTTTGAGCCCGCACGGCGGCGATGACGTCGGCCGAGGTCAGCTTGAGCCCGAGCATCTTCTCCGAATCCATCCAGATCCGCATCGAGCGCTGGGTCGCGAAGAGCGTGGCGCTGCCGACGCCGGGAATGCGCCGAATCTCGCCGAGCACGTTGCGATTGAGATAGTCGCCGAGGCCGATCGCGTCGACCTTGCCGTCGGCGGAGGTCAGCGTCACCAGCATCAGGAAGCCGGTGCCGGCCTGCTCGACGCGCATGCCCTGCTGCACCACGGTCTGCGGTAGGCGCGGCTCGACCCGGCTGATCCGGTTCTGCACCTCGACCTGCGCCTCGCCGATCTTGGTCCCTGGCGCGAAGGTGACGGTCAGGTTGATCCGGCCGTTCGCCTCCGAGGTCGACTCGAAATAGAGCAGGCCCGGGACGCCGTTGAGCTCCTCCTCGATCGGCCGCGTGACGCTCTGGTAGATGTCCTCGGGCGAGGCGCCGGGATAGTTGGTGCTGATCGTGATCTGCGGAGGCGCGACATTCGGATACTGCGCGATCGGCAGCATCGGAATCGTGATGACGCCGGCGAGCATGATGAAGATCGCGACGACCCAGGCGAAGATCGGGCGGTCGATGAAGAAGCTCGGCATCGCGTTCAGCCCTGCTTTTCGGTGGCGGCGGCAGGGTCGGCGGCGGCCGGCTTCCACGGCATGCCGGTGAACTTGGCGCCGGGGCGGATCTTCTGGAAGCCTTCGACCACGACCTGATCGCCGGGCTTCAGCCCGTCCTCGATCACCTGGCGGTTGTCGAGCGTGCGCCCCGTTCTGACCGGAAGAAGCTCCAGCGTGCCGTCGGCCTTCAGGACATAGAGCTGCGCCTGGCCGCTGCCATCTCGCTGGATCGCCTGCAGCGGCACGGCGATGGCGTTGCTCTGCGCGCCCTGCTCGATGACGACGCGGACATACATGCCAGGCAGCAGATCGCCTTCAGGGTTGGGGAACTGGCCGCGTAGTGTCACCTGTCCGGTGGTGATATCCACCGTGGCCTCGGAGAACAGCAACTGGCCGCGATGCTTGTAGGTGGCGCCATTGTCGAACAGCAGCTGGACATTGGCGGCACCCGGATTGGGCCCGGTCAGCGCGCCGAGCTTGAGCGCTTGCCGCAGGGCGAGCAATTCACCGGCCGACTGGGTGAAGTCGGCATAAACCGGGTCGAGCTGCTGGATCGTCGCCAGGATATCGGCGGCGCCGGTGCCGACGAGGGCGCCTTCGGTGATCAGGGCACGCCCGATCCGGCCGCTGATCGGCGCCCGGACTTCCGAGTATTCAAGGTCGAGCTGCGCTGCGTCGAGACCGGCGCGGGCCGCGGCGACGTCGGCATCGGCCTGGGCCAGCTGCGCGACCGCCGTCTCCTGCTGCTGGGTGCTGGCGACTTTGCGTTCGAGCAGCTCGACGATCCGGTCCGAGTGCTGGCGGGCCTGAAGCTGGCTCGCCTCGGCCCGCTTCAGCGCCGCTTCGGCGCTGGCGACCCGCACACGGAACGGCGCCGGGTCGATCCGGTAGAGCACGTCGCCCTGCTTGACCATGCTGCCCTGCTGGAAGACGCGCTCGACGACGATGCCGGAGACGCGCGGGCGCACTTCGGCGATGCGCGTCGGCGCGATCCGGCCCGGCAGGTTGTTGGTCACCGGCAAGGTCTGCCGCTCGGCCGTGATGACGCCGATGGCGACCGGCGGACGCTGTGCCGCGGCGCCCTGGGCGGGCTTCTTTTCTTCGGAGCAGGCGGCAGTCAGCAGCAGCACGCCGAGCAGGAGGCCGCGGCCAAGATGCGAGATCGGGAGGGTCATGCGGGGATCCGGATGGGGGTACAAATGGAGAAGGACGGAGGTCTGGTCTGCTGCGGCCGATCCGCTGGCTAGGCCGCCGGTAAGGCCGGGGACTGGTCGACCAGCCAGCCGAGGTCCGCGACGATGCGCTCGCGCTCGTCCGCCGACCAGCTATGCAGCTCGAACCATTCCATCATCATCAGCCCCTGGGCGGCGAGGAAAGCGAGCATCGCGCCGCGCGGATGGGTGGACTGGCTGGCGATCTCGGCGATTTGGTCGCGGTTGATCGCCTGGATCGGCTCGCGCAACTCGGCATCCTGGGCCAGTGCGGCGCACAGGTTGAACGCCACGGCGCGTTCCAGGCCGGAGCGATGCCGGGCAGCGGAGGCGATCCGGCCGCGGATCAGCGCATCCGGCTCGCCTGCGAGCGCATCGACGAATGTCTGGATATAGGCGGTCTCGACGGCGACACGCCGCTCGATGACGGCCCGGATCAGGGCGCGCTTGGTCTTGTAGTCATAGAGCACGCTCGCCTTGCTGATCCCGGCTTCGGCCGCGACGGCTTCAAGCGTCAGGCGCGCTGCGCCGTCCCGGCTCACAACCTTTTCGGCTGCGTCGAGGACGGCTTCCCGATCGATGGTGCGATGGCGGCCCATGGCTCACTTTGATAATAACCGACCGGTTGGATATAAATTAGCTTTGCGCTATGTCAACCCGTGCAGCCCGGCGATGGGCCATCGTCTCCGATGGCCGAAAGCCAGGCCATGCGGCGAAATGCGAGCGGCAAGGAGCGGAATCCTGCGGTCAGGTTGCTTTCACGATGCTAAGAACGACATCCGCCTCGTCGAGGAAGCAGGGGTGCTGAGTGTCAGTCAGCACGGCCGCTCCTATCTCGCTTTGCGCTGGAAGCTGACCGAGGAGGTTGTGGCCGTGGTCCACACGGCGGTCCGCTTCGGCCTGACCAAGCTCTGGCAGGAAGGGCATCCAAGGGGGCGGCACAGCTCTCATATCAGCTTTTCGCGGACCCATGAGCCCGCTTCATGGGTGTTCGCCCTCGGCCTGGAGGCTTGTCCGCCGCGCTTGCAGAGGATCACCTTCAACAAGCGCTACCTGCCGATCTTCGAGGCCAGCCGGCTGGAATGGGCCTGCCAGAAGGGCGGCAGCCATATTTTTATCCCGCCGGGCAGCCTTGCCGAGGCGCTCGCCCTGCTCCGCGAGGGCCTGAAGCGTCCGGTGGTTCCAGGCTAGGGGGCCGCGTCCGGCGCGGCAGCTGCGACCCGGGGCGCAGTAGGGAAGGGCTCGAGACGGGGAGGCGTGCGGGCCGGCTGGTCGCTCGCATCCTGCGTCATGCCCGTTGCCTGTCACGGCTCTGCTATCGGCGCTGCCGGGGCTGCACGGTCCAAGACAAAGGCGCATGCGCAGCAAGGTCTTTTCGCACTGGCCACGCGTTGCCGCGGCGGCCGGCTCGCCCTATCCCTTGGGAAAGGGTGAGGACCAGGGCGGAAAGCGTATGGCGGGCGAAACCAGCATCGGCAGCTTCGACTATGTCATCATCGGCGCGGGCTCGGCCGGCTGCGTGCTGGCCAATCGGCTCTCCGCCGACCGCCGCAAGAATGTCCTGATCGTCGAAGCCGGCGGCAAGGACGACTGGGTCTGGTTTCACATCCCCGTCGGCTATCTCTACGCCATCGGCAATCCACGCGCCGACTGGCTGTTCCAGACCGAGCCGCAGCCCGGTCTTGGCGGCCGCTCGCTCGCCTATCCGCGCGGCCGCGTTGTCGGCGGCTGCTCGGCGATCAACGCGATGATCTACATGCGCGGCCAGGCGGCGGACTATGATGGCTGGCGCCAGCTCGGCCTCGAAGGTTGGGGTTGGGACGATGTCCTGCCGCTCTTCCTCAAGCACGAGGACCATGCCGCCCCCGATGGCCGCTTCCATCGTGCCGGCGGCGAATGGCGTGTCGAGCATCCGCGCGTGCGCTGGGACATTCTCGATGCCGTCCGCGACGCCTGCGAGGCCGCCGGCATCCGCCGCATCGACGATTTCAACACCGGCGACAATGAGGGCGTCTCCTATTTCCAGGTCAACCAGAAACGCGGCCGGCGCTGGAGTGCGGCGCGCGGCTTCCTCGAGCCGGCGCTGAACCGCGACAATCTCCGGGTCGAACTCGGCGTCACCGTCGAGCGCATCGTCGTCGAGAACGGGCGCACGACCGGCGTGGTCCTGCTGCGCGCCGGCGAGCGCTATCTCGCGGAAGTCTCGGGCGAGGTCATCCTCAGCGCCGGAGCGGTCGGCTCTCCCGCCATCCTCGAGCGCTCCGGCATCGGCGATGGCGCGCGTCTGCAGGAGCTCGGCATCGAGACCGTGCAGCATGCGCCCGGCGTCGGCGAGAACCTGCAGGATCACCTGCAGCTGCGGCCGATCTACAAGGTCGACGGCGTGCGCACCCTCAACACCGACTATGCCAAGCTCTGGCGCCGGCCGCTGATGGCGCTGGAATATGCGGCGCGCCGCACCGGGCCGCTGACCATGGCGCCATCCCAGATGGGCGCCTTCGCCAAGTCGGCGCCGCGCTACGCCACCGCCAATCTCGAATTCCACTTCCAGCCGCTCTCGCTCGACAAATGGGGCGACGGTCTGCACCCGTTCGGCGCCTTCACCGCCAGCGTTTGCAATTTGCGCCCGACCAGCCGCGGCAGCGTCCATCTCAAGAGCCCGGACCCCAACGCCGCGCCGGCAATCTCGCCGAATTACCTCGCGACCGAAGAAGACCGGCAGGTCGCGGTCGATGCGCTGAAGCTCGCCCGCCGGATCGTCGCGCAGGCACCGCTCGCCCGCTTCAATCCGCAGGAATACCTGCCCGGCCCCGGCCATGACTCGGAGGAGGCGCTGGCCGAGGCAGCCGCCCGCATCGGCACGACGATCTTCCATCCGGCGGGGACGGCCAAGATGGGCCGCGACGACGATCCGATGGCGGTGCTCGACCAGCGCCTGCGTGTGCGCGGCGTTGCGGGCCTGCGGGTGATCGACGCCTCGGTCATGCCGGCGATCACCTCCGGCAACACAGCCGCGCCGACCGTGATGATCGGCGAGAAGGGCGCGCAGATGATCCGGGAGGATGCGCGCTAGATCAGCGCGCGTCCGTTCGGACACGGTCACGGTGATCTATCTCAGTGTTACCGCATCGGAGTTTTCCGAAAAGTGGAATCCACTTTTCGGTCCGATGCAATAGGCCCACCCTTGGACCGGGGCGAGGCGCGATCGGAAGCGTTCTCAGTCTTGCGCCGGGCGGGCGCGGCACCGGCGCCGGCCGCTTGCCGCCGATCCAACCGTCACGGCGGGCCTCCGATCAGGCCGGAGTACCCATTCTTGCGAGCGAGGGCGCCTCGGCTACCCCATTCGCTCCACCGAAGAATAGAATGGCGGCTTAACAGATCTTCGGGGCCGGTTCGACCGGGAATATTTTGCGGTCCTTTGCCTGCGCGCCGTTGATGCCGTGGGCAGGAAATCTCGTCGTGCTCGCCCGCAGCTGATCGGAAGCTGCATATTTCGGCCCGATTACCTCCAATGAGGGGCTTTCGTCGAAAAATCAGGTCGTTATCGTAGATCATGGTCGAATATTCGGAGATTGTTTGGCTTTGATTTCACAAGACGGACAAGCTCGTGGCACCCCTTCCTCCTCCGCCTGGGTGCTATTCGCAACACTTGGCGAGCAAGTTCCTGCATGATCGCTTTTCGGATTGCGTCGAGACGGGAGGCTGTCGAAGAAATGGGTCCGAGGAGGAGCGCCATGGCCTTGGGTTACTCGGATTCCCGGCTACGTCGCACGTCGCTGCGGTTCCTGCTGCTGACGGGGACGGCGTTGAGCCTGGGGGCGGTGACCAGTGCCCAGGCGCAGGACGCGACCTGGCTCGCCGCGCCGGGCACGAACGAATTCTCGACCGGAACCAATTGGAGCACGAATACCGTTCCGAGCGGGACGGGCTTCTTCGACACTTCGACGGTTCTGGGTATCACCAATTCCGGCAATACCTCCCTGGGTGGCATCACTTTCAATGCCGGCGCCAGCAGCTACACCATCACAAATACGGCCACTTTCCCGAATGCGTTGACCTTCACCGGTGCCGGCATCGTCAACAATTCAGGCGTGACGCAGACCTTTATCAATCAGGGGCAGTTGGATTTCCGCGGTTCGAGCTCCGCTGGGAATGCGTTCATCACGAACACCAACAACGCCAATGTCGAGTTGGCATTCTACGATACGGCCACGGCCGGGAATGCGACGATCACGAACAACAGGGATCTCGTCTTCGTCGGTTCGAGCACGGCGGGCAATGCGACGATCACCAATAACGCCAATACCTATTTCTATTTCTCCAGCACGGCCGGCAACGCGCAGATCACCAATACCGCCACCGGGGTGATGCTGTTTCAGGACACCAGCAACGCCGGGACCGCGACCTTCACCAACGGCAACCGGCTGGAGTTCCTGGGCACGAGCTCGGCCGCCAACGCCACCATCACCAACAATCACTACCTCGCCTTCTTCACCGCCAGCACGGCGGGCAATGCGACCATTACCAATACCAATCTGGCCGAGTTCCGCGACAACAGCACGGCCGGCAACGCGGTCATCACCAACAACGCGACCCTGTCCTTCCTGCACAACAGCACGGGCGGCAACGCCACGCTGCTGACCAATGCCGGAGCGACCACCAGTTTTGCGGGCAGCACCGGGCCGAATGGCGACGGCAAGCTCAGTGCCGGCTCGATCGCCGGCGCCGGTGCCTATGTGCTCGGCGGCAACGAGCTGACGGTCGGCAGCAACAACGCTTCGACCGAGGTCAGCGGCGTGATCAGCGGGGCCGGCGGCTCCCTGGTCAAGACCGGCGCGGGAACGCTGACGCTCTCTGGCAGCAATACCTATTCTGGCGGCACCACGATTGCGGGCGGGACGGTGAGCGTCTCGGCCGAGGCCAATCTCGGCGATGTCTCGGGCGCGCTGACCCTGAATGGCGGCGTGCTCCAGGTGACCGGCACGATGCTCACGCAGCTGGCGCGCAGCCTAAATTTCGGGGCGAATGGCGGCGGTTTCGACATCGCCGCAGCCGGCAACACCTTCACGGTGGCGCAGTCCCTCACGGGCCCGGGCTCGCTGTCGAAGTTGGGAGCCGGCACGCTGCTGCTCACTGGGGCGAACAGCTATACTGGCGCGACGACGGTTGCCGGTGGGACCTTGCGGGCCGGCAGCGCCGGCGCCTTCTCCTCGGCCTCGACCTTCACGGTGCAGAGCGGCGCGACGCTCGACCTCGCCGGCTTGAACCAGACCATCGGCTCGCTCGCCGGCGCAGGCACGATCACGCTGGGCGCCGGAACCTTGACGACCGGGGCCAATGGCGGCTCGACCACCTTTTCCGGGACGATCGGCGGAACCGGAGGCCTGACCAAGACCGGAGGGGGGACCTTCACGCTCGCCGGGGTGAGCAGCTATTCCGGCGCGACGACGGTTGCCGAAGGCATGCTGCGGGCGGGCAACGCCGGCGCCTTCTCCTCGACTTCCGCCTTCACAATTGCTGGCGGCGCAATGCTCGGTCTCGGCGGGTTCAACCAGACCATCGGCTCGCTCGCCGGCGCAGGCGCGATCGATCTCGGCACGGGAACCTTGACGACCGGGGCGAACGGCGCCTCGACCAGCTTCTCCGGCTCGATCGGCGGGACCGGCAGTCTCGTCAAGAACGGCGCGGGTACCTTCACGCTGACCGGGGTCAACAGCTATACCGGCGCGACCACGGTCAATGCCGGCAAGCTTGTGGTCAACGGCGCGCTCGCGAGCACGGTGACGGTCAATGGCGGATCGCTCGGCGGTTCGGGCACCGTCGGCGGCATCGTCGCCAGCGCGGGTTCCACCATCGCGCCGGGCAACTCGATCGGCACGCTGACCGTCAACGGCAACATCTCCTTTGCCGCCGGCTCGATCTATCAGGTCGAGGTCAACGCGGCCGGTCAGGGCGACAGGATCGACGTGCTCGGCATGGCGACGCTCTCCGGCGGCACGGTCCAGGTCCTGGCCGAGAACGGTAACTACGCGGCGGCGACGCGCTATACGATCCTGACCGCCGGCGGCGGTGTCACCGGCCAGTTCTCCGGCGTCACCTCGAACCTCGCCTTCCTGACGCCGACGCTGAGCTATGGCGCGCAGAACGTCACCCTGACGCTGGTCCGCAACGAGCAGAGCTTCGGGCCGGAAGGCTCGGGCCGGCCCTATATCGCGGCGACGCGCAACCAGGGCTTCATTGCGAACGCGACAGAGCGTCTGGGAGTCGGCAATCCGATCTATGACAACCTGATCTCGGCGACCGCGGCCGAGGCACGGGCCGGCTTCGACCTGCTTTCGGGCGAGGCTCATGCCCAGGGCGTCTCGGTCGCGATCGGCGAGAGCCGGCTGGTGCGCGAGGCGGTGCTGGGGCGCCTGCGCGGCTCGCTGCTGACGCTGCCCGGCGAGTCGGTCTCGGCCGGGTTCTCCGCCGATCTGCCCACGGCCAAGGCCCCGGTGCTGATGCCGGCGCCGCGCTTCGACGACCGCTTCACCATCTGGGGCGAGGCGGTGGGCGCGCATGCCAATACGGATGCGGACGGCAATGCGGCGAGCCTGTCGCGCCGGACCGGCGGCGCCATTCTCGGTGCCGACATGAAGCTCTATGACAGCGGAGCGAGCTCGCTGCGGGTCGGCGTCGCCGGCGGCTACACCCGCTCGGATTTCGATGTCGACGCCAGGCTCTCCTCCGGCCGGCTCGAAAGCGGTCATGCCCTGATCTATGCCGGTGCGCGCTTCGGCGGCTGGCGGCTCGATGGCGGCCTCGGCTATTCCTTCGGCGAGACCAGCCTGACCCGTCAGGTCCGGATTCGCGGCTTCGGCGACACGCTGCGCTCGGAACGCGACACGGATCTGCTCCAGGCCTTCGCCGAGCTCGGCTATGCCTTCCGCTTCGAGCGTTTCGCCATCGAGCCCTTCGCACAATTGGCACTGCTGCGGGTCTCGAGCAGTTCGTCCTTTGAGCGGGGCGGACCGGCGGCGCTGCAGGTGCTCTCGGGCGAGCAGAATCTCGGCTTCACCACGCTTGGCCTGCGGGCCGAGGCGCAGCTCGGCGCGATGCCGCTCTTCGCCCGCGGCCTGCTTGGCTGGCGCTATGGCTTCGGCGAGCTCACGCCGCAGGCGACGACCGGCTTCGTCGCCGGCACCACGCCGGCCCGGGTGTTCGCGACCCAGATCGACCGCAATGCGCTGGTCGCCGAGGCCGGGCTCGACTGGCGCGTCAGCAAGGCGACGACTGTCGGTCTCGCCTATTCCGCGGCGATCGGCGAGCGTACCCGCGACCATGCGCTCAAGGGTCGTTTCGAGGTCAGGTTCTGAAAGGGCAGGGGGCGCGAACCGCGCCCCCTCTCATTCGGCTTCGAGCACCAGCTCCAGCGTCATCAGCACCGGGTTGTCGCCGCGCCTGAGCGATCCTTGCGCCATGCCGCCGGTATAGTCGACGAGCGCGATGGCGATCCCGGCTTCCGGCCTGCCATCTCGGCCCGGCGCGACGCTACCGGCGGTGATCGCGATCTCGGTGGCGAAGGGCTCGGTCGCGCCGCCGTCGATGAAGCGCGCGCCGATCGTCGAGCCGACGCCGCCATGGATCCTGGCGCGGGCGATGCCGCGTTCGGAGCAGAAGCCTTCCAGCGCCGCGAAGACATCCTGGTTCGGACACAGGCGCAAGACGAAGAAGCGGTCCTGCGGGGAGGGGACGAAGCCCGGCTGCGGCGCCGGCATGAACAGCTTGAAATTGGTCTCGGGGTCAGGCCGGGCGACGAAGCCCGCACCGTCGATCCCGACCGCCTCGACCGTGACCGGCTCGGCGAGAAAGCTCTGGTCGGGCAGGATGTGCCCGCCATTGCGGCGCCCGTCGGCCTCGCGCCAGAGCGCATGGCCGTGGAAGAAGGGCGCGCCGTCGCGCGTGCCGAAGGTCAGCGCTCCCGTCTCGATCCGCGCCACGCCTTCCGGCCGGAAGGTCTCGCTATAGAAGGCGGCGTGCTCGGATGTCTGCGACAGGGCCGGCATCACATAGGCGAAGGGTGAGAGTGCCAGCCTGGCCGGCAGACGCAGCACGCCGCTGTCGAAACCCTGCGCCGCGAAGGCCTCGCTGATCGCATCGAGCAGCAGCTGGCCGGGCTTTAGCTCAAGGGTCAGTCGCTGCCCGCGTGCCTGCGCCCATTGCACGCGCTCAGGATTAGCCGGTCCCGGCTGGGGGATCGTCCTCATGTGCCGGAGCCCGGCGCGCGCACGAAATCGAGCAGGCCGCGCTTCTCCAGCTCGTCGCGGACGAGGCGTTTCGGCACCTTGCCATAGCCGGATTTCGGCAGTTCCTCGAAGAAGAAGAAGCGCTTCGGCATCTTGTAGCGCGGGATCTTCTCGCCGAGATATTCGGCGAGCTCCGCCTCGCTCGGGCGCTCGCCGCGGGCAACGCAGACGGCGATGCCGATCTCGCCCCAGACCGCATCGGGCACGCCGAGCACGGCGGCTTCCGCGATCGCGGGGTGGGTCAGGATCTTCTCCTCGATCTCGCGCGGATAGATGTTCGAGCCGCCGGAGATATACATGTCCGAGGCCCGGCCGGTGATGTAGACGAAGCCCTCTTCGTCCATATGGCCGAGATCGCCGGTGCGGAACCAGCCGTCGCGGAACGACTTCGCATTGGCCTCGGGGTTCTCGTAATAGCCGGCGAAGACCGCCGGGCCGATCACGCAGATCTCGCCGGTCTCGAACGGCGAAAGCTCTTTGCCCTCGTCGTTCTGGATCTGGACCTGGATGCCGGTGCGCTCGACGCCGCAGCTGCCGATCCGGGCCTGCGGCCCGTCCTCGGCCTCGTGCAGATAGGGCGGCAGCACGGTGATATTGCCGGTGACCTCGCCGAGCCCGAAATACTGCACCAGTACCTTGCCGAGCTTCTTCAGCGCCGTCTTCTGGTCCTCGCGATACATCGGCGCGCCGGCATAGATGACATGGCGCAGCGAGGAGTGATCATGCTGGTCGACGGCCGGATGCTCGACCAGCATCTTCAGGATCGTCGGCACCGTGAAGATATTGGTCACCCGGTGCGTCGCGATCAGCCGGAAGGCCTCGTCGATATCGAAGCGCTCGGTCGGCAGCAGGATGCTCGGCGCGCCGCGTGCCGAGAGCACGAGCTGGTGCACGCCGGCGCCATGCGAGAGCGGCGCGACGACGAGCGAGGCGTCCGCCTCGGTCGAGCCCGGCACGAGGTCGGCGAGATGGTTGGTGATCACGAAGCCCATCTGGCCATGGGTCAGCACCGCCGCCTTGGAGCGCCCGGTGGTGCCGGAGGTGAAGAAGAACCAGCAGGGATCGTCGCGCCCGACCATGGCGTCGGCGACGTGCGCGCCCTCATGCCCCGCGATCGCCTCGCCGACCGTCGTCTCGCCGAAATCGCCGGCTCCGATCCGCCAGGTGAACTGCAGCGCCTTGCTTTCCTTGGCGACGGTCGCGGCATGCTCCGGGAAGTCGCCATGGCAGAGGAAGCCCTTGGCACCGGAGGAGGTCGCGAGATAGGCGACCTCGTCGGGCATCAGCCGGAAATTGGTCGGCACCCAGACCGCGCCGAGCCGGAAGGCCGCGAACATCGAGAAAAACATCTCGTCGCAGTTCTTCGAATGCACGAGGATGCGGTCGCCCTTGCCGATGCCGCGGGCGGATAGCGCCGCGCAGAGCGCATGCACGGCGGCGTCGATCCGGCCCCAGCTCCATTGCCGCTCACCCCAGATCAGGCCCGGCCTGTCGGCGAAGCGCTTGCCATTGCGCGTCAGGAAATGCGCGAGGTTCATCACCCGCGTCGAGACGGGCTTCAGCCCGCCGAGCGGGCCGGATGCCTCTCCGGAAGTCGTCATCAATTCGTCTCCGCTGGCTGTTTCGGGGCGCGTGCCGGCGCCTCTGGCGGCACGCGCAGGAATTGGTTCCGGCCCAGCATCGCAGCGAGGCGCTGCTCGACCTGCTTGGCCTCGTGCCGTAACTGCACGGCGAGCTCTTCCTGTCGCTGCGGCCGCATGCGCGCGTCGATCGCCGCGATGCTGAGCGCGCCGGCGACGCGCCGGTCCGGGAAGCGCACGGCGACGCCGATGCCCCAGGAGCTGGCGACGATGCGGCCGGGATTGAGAGAGAAGCCCTGCGCGCGGGCCTGCGCGACGTCGGTGCGGAGGCTCGCCGGCGTATAGCTTGGATAGCTCTCCGCCAGGATGGAGCGATTGGCCTCGATCGTCGCCTCGACCTCGTCGTCGCCAAGGGCCGCCAGCATGGCGAGCGAGCCGGCGCCGATGCCGAGCGGGTGCTGGTCGCCGGCCTGCAGCGCATGGGTGCGCACCGGCCAGGTGCCTTCCTCGCGGTGCAGGCAGACCGCGAAGCGGTCACGCCTGACCGAGAAGAAGCTGGTGTCCTGGGTCGTGTCGGAGAGCCGCCGTAGGCTCGCCATGGCGAGATCGAGCAGGCCGTGCCGGCTACCGGAGAGCAGGCCGAGCACGAAGGCTTCCTCGCCGAGATGATAGCGCCTGGTCGCATCCGCCTGCTCGACCAGCCCGGCGCGCATCAGCGCCAGCAGCAGGCGCCGCACCGTCGGCTTGCTCAGCCCGGTCTCGATGACGATCTCGCTCAATGGCAGGCCGGCTGCGCTCTCGCGACCGACGAGCGAGAGCAGGCGCAAGGCGCGGTCGACGCTTTGCGATCCCTGCAAATCTGGCGTCGGCATGGCTCCTGCTCGCATTTCCTCGCACTCACGGGTCCATTATACGGACCTTCGATTTACTCCTAAATCTGTAGTTCGACATGGTTGCGATTGCAACGACCCTCGATCTGTGTATGGTCCAGCCAGAAGCAGTGGTCCAAAAAGGCCACGATATGGACCTGAAGCCGGCGCTAGATTCGGCAGATCGGGCGGAATGGGGAGGGCGGCCTGATGGCCGATGCCAGCACGAGAGACGGCGCCGACGCCGTCCTGGACAGTCTCGATCACGAGCCGGCGCGCACCGGCTCGCCGCTGGTGCGGCCGCTCGAGATGGTCGCTGCGGCTCTGCTCGTCATCATCATCACCCTGCTGCTCGGTGGCGTCACCTCGCGCTATGTGCTGTCGATCCCGGTCGTCTGGATCGACGAGGCCGCCTCGATCTCCTTCCTCTGGCTCGCCATGCTCGGCGCCGCCATCGCCATCGACCGCAACGAGCACCTGCGCCTGACGCTGTTCGTCGGCATGCTGCCCGAGAAATGGCGCGGCCCGGTCCACGCCTTCGGCCTGCTCGTGGTCGCGACCTTCCTGCTGGTGATGACCTGGCCGGCGATCGACTATGTCATCGAGGAATCCTACGTCACCACCGCCGCGCTCAATATTCCGGCGAGCTGGCGCGTCTCGGCCATCGCCTTCGGCATCATCGCCATGCTGGCGCTGGTGCTGAGCTATGCCGTGCGGGTCTGCAGCTTCCGTGACCTCGTCATGGCGGGGCTGCTGATCGCCGCAGTCGCCGTCATCTGCTATCTGATGACGCCGGTCTTCAAGACGCTCGGCTATCTCAACATCCTGATCTTCCTGATCGGCGTCGTCGGCTTCTGCCTGGTCGCCGGCATCCCGATCGCCTTCTGCTTCGGCATGGGCGCGCTCTGCTTCCTCGCCTTCAGCACCTCCGTGCCGATCTTCGTGATGATCGGCCGGATGGACGAGGGCATGTCGAGCCTGATCCTGCTCTCGGTGCCGATCTTCGTGCTGCTCGGCTGCGTTCTCGACGCCACCGGCATGGGCAAGGCGATCGTCGATTTCCTCGCCTCGCTGCTCGGTCATATCCGCGCCGGCATGTCCTATGTGCTGCTCGGTTCGCTCTTTCTGGTCTCGGGCATTTCCGGCTCGAAGGTCTCGGACATGGCGACGGTCGCCCCGGCGCTGTTCCCGGAGATGAAGCGCCGTGGCTACCAGCCCAAGGAGCTGATCGCGCTGCTCTCGACCGGCGCCGCCATGGCCGAGACGGTGCCGCCCTCGATCGTGCTGATCGTGCTCGGCTCGGTCGCCGGCGTTTCGATCGCCGGCCTCTTCACCAACGGCCTCGTCGTCGCCACCGTGCTCCTGCTGGTGCTCGCCATCCTGGCGCGCTGGAAGGCGCGCGGCGAGGTGCTGCAAGGCGTGCGCCGGGCGCCGCTCGCCGTGATCGGCAAGACGGCGCTGATCGCGACACCCGCTCTGGTCCTGCCCTTCCTGATCCGTGGTGCGGTCGGCGGCGGCGTCGCCACCGCGACCGAGGTCTCGACCATCGCCGTTCTCTATGCGCTGATCGTCGGCGTCGTGCTCTATGGCGGCATCGGCTGGCGTAAATTCTACGGCATGCTGGTCGAGACCGCAGCGCTCTCCGGCGCGATCCTGATGATCCTCGGCACCGCATCGGCCATGGCCTGGGCTCTGACCCAGACCGGCTTCGCCCGCGATCTCGCGACGCTGATGACCGGACTGCCCGGCGGCTGGGTGACCTTCATGGCCGTCACCATCGTCGTCTTCATGATCCTCGGCTGCGTGCTCGAGGGCCTGCCGGCGATCGTCTTGATGGCGCCGCTGATGTTCCCGATCGCCAAGAATCTCGGCATCAACGACGTGCACTATTCGATGGTGGTGGTCACAGCGATGAATATCGGCCTGATGACCCCGCCGATCGGTATCGGTTTCTACATCGCCTGCAAGATCGGCAATGTGCAGCCGGACGAGGCGATGGGCGCGATCTGGCCCTATCTGCTGGCGCTGGTCGCCGGTCTGCTGATCATCGCCTATGTGCCGTCCTTCTCGACGATGTTCCTGTGATCTTGATGCTGCACGCTTCGTCATGTCGTCATTGCGAGGAAGCTCTGCCGACGAAGCAATCAGGAGGGATTGCGCGAGACCTCATGGATTGCTTGGCTTGTGTTCGCAATGATGACGAAACCTGACCGCCTACAACGACAAAAGCTTGGAGGAAACGCCAATGTCGATCTCACGCCGTACCATTCTGCAGGGCGCCACTGCCGCTGCGACGATCGGAACCTTCTCGATCGCGCGGGCGCAGACGCCCGAGTTCACCTATAAATACGCCAACAACCTGCCGCTCGCGCATCCGATGAACGTGCGCGCCAACGAGGCGATGGAGAAGATCAAGGCCGAGACCAATGGCCGCGTCGTCATCCAGATCTTCCCGAACAACCAGCTCGGTTCCGACACCGATATGCTGAACCAGGTTCGCGCCGGCGGCGTCGAGTTCTTCACGCTGTCGCCGCTGATCCTCTCGACCTTGGTGCCGAACGCCTCGGTCAGCGGCATCGGCTTCGCCTTCCCGAACTATGACGCGGTCTGGAAGGCGATGGACGGCGATCTCGGCGCCTATGTCCGCGGCCAGATCGCCAAGGCGAACCTGCATGTCATGGACAAGATCTGGGACAATGGCTTCCGCCAGATGACGTCCTCGAGGGGGCCGATCAATTCGCCGGCCGACCTCAAGGGCTTCAAGATCCGCGTGCCGGTCTCGCCGCTCTGGACCTCGATGTTCAAGGCCTTCGACTCCGCCCCGGCCAGCATCAACTTCGCCGAGGTCTACACCGCGCTGCAGACCAAGATCGTCGACGGCCAGGAGAACCCGCTCGCGATCATCGCGACCGCCAAGCTGTTCGAAGTCCAGAAATATCTCTCGCAGACCAACCATATGTGGGACGGCTTCTGGTTCCTGGCCAACCGCCGCGCCTGGGAGCGCCTGCCGCAGGATCTGCGCACGATCGTCGCCAAGCATATCGATGCCGCCGCCATGAACGAGCGTGCCGACGTCGCCAAGCTCAATGCCGGGCTGCAGGCCGAACTGACCTCGAAGGGCATGGTCATCAACGAAACCAAGCCCGACGAATTCCGTGCGGCGCTCCAGAAGGCTGGCTTCTACGCCGAATGGAAGGGCAAATACGGCGACGAGGCCTGGGCTATCCTCGAAAAGGCGGTCGGCGGCAAGCTCGCCTGAGCCTCCTGGCTCTTCCGCGGTTCCGGCTGGAGCGAAGCGGGACGCCGGAACTGCCCGGCTTCTCCACTTCTCCGGAATGGCGGTGCATCGACGTTCAGGGCGTGGCGCTTGGCGCCGCGCCCTTTTTGCTTGCGATCGCCTGCCCCTCTACTTGCTCTCCGCCCTATATCGCCCTACCGTCCGGTAGGTAGTTGAGAGCGCGATGACGGCGCCCGGGAGGATGGCGATGACGGCAGCGGAGAGCTTCGGGGCTGATGGCGCGGGGCAGCGCCGCTCGCCCTATTTCAGCGAGGAGCACGAGGCGTTGCGCGACCAGGTCCGCCGCTTCGTCGAAACCGAGGTCAAGCCGCACGGACTCGCCTGGGAAGAGGCCGGCATGGTGCCGCGCGCCGTGCTCGAACGCATGGGTGCGCTCGGCTTCTTCGGCATTCGCTACCCGGCCGAATATGGCGGGGCGGAGATGGACACGCTCGCGACCGTGATCCTCGCCGAGGAGCTCGGACGCTCGACCTTTTCCGGCTTCGCGATCACGGCGCTGGTCCATACCGACATGGCCTCGGTCCATCTCTTCAATGCCGGCAGCAAGGCGCAGCGCGACAAATGGATGCCGGATGTGGTCGCCGGCAAGGCGATCTGCGCGGTCGCCGTCACCGAGCCGGATGCCGGCTCCGATGTGAAGGGCATTCGCACCACGGCGCGGCGCGATGGCGACCACTACGTGCTGAACGGCGCCAAGATGTTCATCACCAATGGCGTCCATGGCGATCTCTATTGCGTCGCGGCCAAGACCGATGCCGCGGCGAAGCCCTCGCAATCGGTCTCGATGTTCCTCGTCGAGAAGGGCATGCCGGGCTTCCGCGTCGGCCGCGCGCTCGACAAGCATGGCTGGCGCTGTTCCGACACCGCCGAACTGATCTTCGAGGAGTGCCGCGTCCCGGCCGAAAACCTGCTCGGCGGCGAGGGGCGCGGCTTCTACGCGATCATGAGCAATTTCCAGAATGAGCGTACGGTGATCGGCGCCATGGCGATGGGGGAGGCGCAGGCCGCGATCGAATTGACGCTCGACCATGTCCGCACGCGAAAAGCCTTCGGTGCGCCGCTCTGGGAGAAGCAGGCGATCCGCCAGAAGCTCGCCATGCTGGCCGCCAAGGTCGAGGCCGGGCGCCAGCTCGTCTACCACGCCGCCTGGCTCGACGTGCAGGGCTTCGACGCGACGCGCGAGGTCTCGATGGTCAAGGCCTATTGCGGCGAGCTGGTCAACGAGGTCATGTATGCCTGCGTCCAGTTCCATGGCGGCATGGGCTTCATGCGCGAGAGCGCGATCGAGCGCATGGCGCGCGATGCCCGCGTCCAGGCGATCGGCGGCGGTGCCACCGAGGTGATGCTGGAAGAGGTGGCCAAGCGGTTGTGACGGCGCTAGCGATCCGAACAGGCCGGGCAGGGCCGGAGGGCGGCTCGCGCCGACTGATCCTCGACATGGCGGCGCGCCTGCTGCGTTCCGGCGGGTATCACCAGACGAGCTTGCGCGAGATCGCCGAGGCCGTCGGCATCCGCAAGGCGAGCCTCTATCACCACTTCGCGTCGAAGGAGGAACTCGTCGAAGCGGTGGTCAATGACGGCGTCCGCTTCGTCCATGAGGCGGTAGCCGCGGCGCTGGCAGCAGCGGCCTCGGCGGGGCCGCACCAGCGGCTCGAGGCGGCGATCGCGGCCCATCTCGCTGCGCTGCATGGCCATGGCGACTATACCAGCGCAGCGATCAAGGTCTTCACCTTCGGCAGCGGCCCGGTGCCGGAGAGCGTGCGCCTGTCGCGCCGGCTCTATGAGGATGTCTGGCGCGGCCTCCTCGCCGAATTGCGGGAGGCCGGAGCGATCGCGCCCGGCCGCTCGCCCGATGCGCTGCGCCTCTTCCTGCTCGGCGCCTTGAACGGATCGATCGACTGGTACCGGCCCGAGCGTTTCGATATCGGCGCGCTCTCTCGCGAATTCGCGGCATTGGTCGCGCCCAACGGCGTCGACACCGCGGAATAGCGTCGGTTCCTGCCATTTCCGACAGTTTTCGTTGAAGGCGTCGCCTCGCCTTAACCTTGCCTTGAGATTCGCCGACGACGATGCCGCATGGCGCGCGACAACCTGTTTCGATTCGGTGGCGAGTTTCTCGATTCCGCCCGCGAGGCGGTGTTTCGGCAGGCCCGCCTGGCGGAAACGCTGCGGCAAGGTCGTCTGATCTTTCTGGTTTCGGCGGTCCTCAACACGCTGTTCCTGGTCAGCGACTGGCGCTTCCACGGTACCTCGCATTTCTTCGTCGCGGTCCCGGCACGGCTCGTCGTGGTCGCCGCTTCGCTGCTTTGCTATGGGCTGGTGCGCAAGGCGACGCGCTTCGAGGAGGCGCAGAGGATCCTGATCGGCTGGGAGGTCGCGACCGCGCTGGCCGTGGCGCTGCTGGTCTCCTCGCGCAGCGATCTGGCGCTCTTTGTCGTGATGATGCTGCCCTCGATCTTCTATCTGGTCGCGCCAACCGCCTTTCGCTGGACGATGACGCTGGGGGTCGGCTGCAGTGCCCTGATGCTTGCCGGCTATCTCGGCCGGGGCCCGTTTCCGACGACCTTGCCGGGGCTGGTTCTCGTCCTGGTCATGCTGAATTTCGCGCTCGGGCTGGTGGTGATCCATGGCAACCGCCTGCGCCGGCTCGAATGGACGGCGACCCAGGCCGAGCGCGAGGCCAAGGATGCGCTCAGCGTCAGCCAGGCGATGATCGAGCGTCTGTTCATGGCGGTGCCGATCCCGCTGGTGGTCGCCTCCCGTGAGGACGGACGCTTCCTGCGCAGCAATGATGCGGCGAAGCGCTATTTCGGCCGTGAGCAGCTTGCCACGGCACGGGTCTCGGACATCCTGTTCGTGGAGCGCGACCGGCGCGAGATCCTGGACAGGCTGGAGCTGCAGGACCAGATCTCCGGCTACGAGGCGCAGATGCGGGACGGCGCGGGGGCCCGGCGCGATGTCCTGATCACCGCGACCGGCGTGCCGATCGATGGTGGGCTCGCCGTGGTCGCGGGCATCGTCGACATCACCGATCGCAAGGCGGCGGAGGCCCGCGCCAGGTGGCAGGCGACGCATGACGACCTGACAGGCCTGCCGAACCGCCTGCTCTTCCAGGAGCGTCTGCAGCAGGCGCTCGACATCATGGCCGAGACAGGCGGCACGGTCAGCCTGTTCCTGATCGATCTCGACGACTTCAAATCGGTCAACGATACGCTCGGCCATGATGCCGGCGACGAATTGCTCTTCCAGGCGGCGGCACGGCTCGCCGGCGCGCTCGGCCCGGCCGACATGGTCGCCCGCCTCGGTGGCGACGAATTCGTCGTACTCTCGCAGCAGACGCTTGATGTCGCCGGCGCGCACCTCAAGGCCGAGGCCCTGCTCGAGGCGCTGCGCGAGCCCTGCGAACATGCCGGGCAGATGATCAGCCCCCGCGCCAGCCTGGGCATAGCGCTCGCGCCGGAGCATGACCGCGATGGCGGGGAGCTGATGAAGGATGCCGATCTCGCACTTTATCGGGCCAAGGCCAATGGCCGCAATATCGCGGTTGTCTACGAGCCCGCGATGCGGGCTGCGATGACCCGGCGGGTCGCGATCTGCCGCGATCTGGCGCAGGCCCTCCGGGAAGACCGTATCTTGCCCTTCTACCAGCCGCAGGTAGGGCTCGCGGACGGCAAGGTCGCGGGCTTCGAGGCGCTGGCGCGCTGGCGCCACCCGCAGCGCGGCATCATCCCGGCCGCCGCCTTCCAGGAGGGCTTCCAGGATGTCGAAATCGCCGCCGGGATCGGCGATGCGATCGTCGCCGCGGTCCTGCGCGACCTGCGCGATTGGCTCGATGCCGGACTCGAGCCTGGCATCGTCTCGGTGAACCTCTCTGCCGGTATCTTCCGTGATCCGGGGCTACCGGAACGCCTGCTCGGCAAGCTCGCGGCCGCAGGCGTGCCTGCACGCTGCTTCGGCATCGAGGTCACGGAAAGCGTCTTGCTGGCCCGCAGCGCCGGCGAGGCCGAGCGCACCTTGCGAGCGCTGCGTGCCGCGGGGCTGCATGTCTCGCTCGACGATTTCGGCACCGGCTACGCCTCGCTCACCCATCTCAAGCGCTTTCCCGTCGATACGATCAAGCTCGACCGCAGCTTCGTCGGCCAGGTCGAGGAGGAGGGCGACGATGCGGCGATCGTCCGGGCGATGATCGCCCTTGCCACCGATCTCGGCCTCGGCATCGTCGCCGAAGGCGTCGAGACGGCGGGGCAGGAGGCCTTTCTGCGTCGCCATGGCTGCGCGCAGGCGCAGGGCTACCGCTATGCCCGGCCGGTCGCAGCGGCCCGGGTCCCTGCGCTCCTGCAGCAATCGAGCCTGCTTCCGAAGCTCTCCGCCATGCGTGACGACAGCGCCGCAGCCTGAGTCAGCGCGCTGGCGGCGTCGTGCTTTTCATGGCCGTATGGGGCTCGTCCGAGTTCCGAAGCGAGTCGAATCCGTATGCGCGCCTTCTATCATCCCGAGCAATCGCTCCACGATCCCCAGCAATATATGCGCTTCGGCCGTGTCGTCCCGCCGAAGGATCTGCCGGAGCGGACCGAAAAGCTGCTGGCAGCGCTGGCGCGCCACGGCGTCGCCCCGGAGACGCCGCAGCAGCACGGCACGGCACCGATCCTGGCCGTCCATGACGAAGGCTTCATCCAGTTCCTGGAGACGGCCTGGGCGCGCTGGCAGGAACTGCCGGCCGAACGCGGTCCGGAAGTCTGGCCGGCGACCTTCCCCTATTGGAGCGGCAAGCCGGACGAGGACAAGCGCCCGCCCTGCCGCCCGACCGGCTTCCTCGGCCAGCTCGGCTGGTATCTCGGCGATCTCTCGGTGCCGATCGGCGAGCATTGCTGGCTCTCGACCCTGCGCTCGACCGAGACCGCCGTGTCCGCCGCCGACGCGGTGCTCGCCGGTGAGCGTGCCGTCTATGCGCTGTGCCGCCCGTCCGGCCATCATGCCCGGGCCGACCGCTCCAGCGGCTTCTGCTACCTCAACAACTCGGCGATCGCCGCGCAGCGCCTACGCAGCCGCTTCGGCAAGGTCGCGATCCTCGATGTCGACGCCCATCATGGCGACGGCACCCAGCAGATCTTCTATCGCCGCGACGACGTGCTGACCGTCTCGATCCATGCCGACCCGTCGAACTACTACCCGTTCTTCACCGGCTATGACGATGAGCGCGGCAACGGGCCGGGCGAGGGCTTCAACCTCAACCTGCCTCTCGTCCATGGCGCCGCCGGGCCGGAAATGGAAGCTGCCATCGACCGGGCCGGGCGGGCGATCCGCGACTTCGGCGCCGAGGCGCTGGTCCTGGCACTCGGCTACGACGCCCATAAGGACGATCCGATCGGCGTGCTGAAGCTCGATGCCGCCGACTTCGGCGGCATCGGCCGCCAGGTCAAGGCGATGGGGCTGCCGACCCTGGTGGTGCAGGAGGGCGGCTATGCAATCGAGGCGATCGGCGATTGCCTTGATGCGTTTCTGGGCGGGTTCAAATAGCGGCTGCCTTCTCCCCCCTACGGGCGGAGAAGGTCCCGGCTGGGGATGAGGGCGCCCTGACCAGGTGAAACGAGAAAAGGGCCGCTTGTGCGACCCTTTTCTCATCCGTCAGCGCTAGACGCTGCCACCTTGTCCCGCCGCATGCCGGACGTTTCCGACATGCGCATCCAAAAGTGCCAATCTCGGGCGAACCCTAGATTGGTGGGGAGAAGGTCGATTTCGCTACTCCGCGGCCTCGCGGCGCGGCAGCACCCAGTCCGGCCGGACCCAGTGGCAGGTATAGCCAGCCGGGTAGCGTTCCAGATAGTCCTGATGCTCCGGCTCGGCCTCCCAGAAATCCCCTTCGGGCTTCACCTCTGTGACGACCTTGCCCGGCCAGCGGCCGGAGCTGTTGACCGCAGCGATCACCTCCTCGGCGATCTGCTTCTGCGTCTCGTCGACATAGTAGATCCCCGAGCGATAGCTGGTGCCGAGGTCGTTGCCCTGGCGGTTCAGCGTCGTCGGGTCGTGGATCTGGAAGAAGAACTCGACCAGCTGCCGGTAACCGATCCTGGCGGGGTCGAAGACGATCTCGATGCCCTCGGCATGGCTGCCGTGATTGCGATAGGTCGCATTCTTCACATCGCCGCCGGTGTAGCCGACACGGGTCGTCTCGACGCCGGGGAGCTTGCGGATCAGGTCCTGCATGCCCCAGAAGCAGCCGCCTGCGAGTACAGCACGTTCCGTCATGTCAAACCTCCTTGCTGCCGCCGAGATAAGCATCGGCAAGCGAATTCGCCATGGCGCGCGTCATGTCGCTGTCTTGGTTTTCCCATGGCAACCCTGATCGCTTGAAGAGGCCGTCGGGGGACGGCCTCTTGCATCGCGGTTGAGCCAAGGCTCTGCGGCGGCGAGGAGCCTGAGAGCTCAGATCACCGCCTCGATCAGGAACGGGCCTTTCCGCGACAATGCGCCCTTGAACAGCCTGGTGAACTCCTCGGCCGTGGTGGCGCGCCCGGCCTCGACGCCCATGCTCTTCGCCATCGCCACCCAGTCGAGCGCCGGCTGGTCGAGATTGAGCATTTGCGTGGCGTTCTTGCCGAAATCATTGACGCCGACGGCGCGCATCTCGCCATGCAGGATCGCATAGGTCCGGTTGGCGAAGATCACGGTGACGACGTCGAGATTCTCGCGGGCCTGCGTCCACAGGCCCTGGACCGTATACATCCCGGAGCCGTCGGCCTGCATGCCGATGACCTTGCGGTCCGGGCAGGCGACCGCCGCGCCGATCGCCAGCGGGATGCCTTCGCCGATGGCGCCGCCGGTGAGCTGGATATAGTCGTGCTGCGGCGCGTGATGGCACTGCGCATAGAACATCCGGCCCGACGAGATCGATTCGTCGCAGATGATGCTGTTCTCGGGCAGCAGGGTCGAGACGATGGTGCAGACCTTGTCGGCGTCGAGCGCGCCGGTCGGGAGCGCTCCGTTCGCGGCAGCCGGTTCGGCGATGAAGGCCGGCGCCACGGCGCGGGCTGATAATTCGTCAGCCAGCGCCTCGATCGCGCCGGGCAGGTCGTCGCCGGGCGCCGCCAGCGTCTCGACCGCGCAGCCGTCATGGATCAGCCGGCCCGGTTTGCCGGGATAGGCGAAGAAGCCGACCGGCACCTGCGCGCCGACCAGCACCAAAAGGTCGACGTTCTCAAGCTGCTTCAGCGCCATGTCGATCGGGTAGGGCACCTTCGGCAAAGCGACGCGGCCGGCGCCGCGCTCGATGCGCCCGTTCGACATCTGGCCGAAGACGCGCGCGCCGGTTGCGGCGCAGATCCGCGCGGCCATCTCCATCGGTCCCTCGCGCAGCGCGAGGCCGGTCATCATCAGCGCGGCGCGCGAGCCGTGCTTGCGCAGCAGCGCCGCGATCTCGCGCACCCGCGCCGGATCGGCGCTCTTCAGGGTGGGAACTTTGGTCGGCGCGAGCGTCGCCGGCTCGACGCTGCCCCAGGCGCAATCGGCCGGCAGGATCACCGTGGTGACGCCGGGCAGGGAGAGCGAGGCGGCATAGGCCTCGCCGATCGCCGGGCCGACATCCTCGGGACTCTCGATGCGCCGGACGAAATGCGACATCGGCCAGGCCAGCCCCTCTATGTCGCTGGTCAGCGGCGCGTCATGCTGGAGATGATAGGTCGCGTGGTCGCCGACGACGTTGATCATCGGGGTCCGGGCGCGCTTGGCGTTGTGCATGTTGGCGAGGGCATTCGCCATGCCCGGCCCGCAATGCAGCAGGGTCGCAGCCGGCTTGTCGGCCATGCGGGCATAGCCGTCGGCGGCGCCGGTCACCACGCCCTCGAACAGGCCGAGCACGCAGCGCATCTGCGGCTTGCGGTCGAGCGCCGCGACGAAGTGCATTTCGGAGGTGCCGGGATTGGCGAAGCAGACGTCGACGCCGTTGATGAGGAGAGTGTCGCAGAGGCGATCGGCGCCGTTCATTCGGGAAACCTCGTCCATTTGGCGCTGCGCGCCGGGGATGTGAGGGGATGAAATATCCCCCCTGCTGTCAAACAAGAGAAATTCATTGCCTCCCCCAGCGTCGTTGATGCCGGCTTGACTGATTTGCATAGGCATTTAACTTGCCTTGGAACAAAGCTTGCATCGTGCCACGACGAGGCTGTGTTCAGCTCCGCCGCGCGAGGCCGGCGCAGATAATCGGGGAAGGGTTTCGAATGACGGGTACGAAGCGTATCGGAGCGGTTGCGGGCCTCGGGCTCGCGGCGCTCCTGACGGCGGGCGGCGCCGAGGCGCAGACCAAGCTGACGATCGGCATGTCCGGCTGGACCGGTTTCGCGCCGCTGACGCTGGCCAAGGAAGCCGGCATCTTCGCGAAGAACGGCCTCGACGTGACGATCAAGAAGATCCCGCAGAAGGACCGTCACCTCGCCATCGCTTCGGGCGATATCCAGTGCGCCGCGACCACGGTCGAGACCTGGATCGTCTGGGACGCCGCCGGCATCAAGACCAAGCAGATCTTCCAGCTCGACAAGAGCTATGGCGCAGACGGCATGGCGGTGCGCTCGTCGACGGGCTCGATCAAGGATCTCAAGGGCAAGACGGTCGCCGCCTCGGCGCCGGGAACCTCGCCCTATTTCGCCCTTGCCTGGTTCCTCAAGGAGAACGGCATGTCGGTGAAGGACGTCAAGGTCGTCAACATGGAGCCGGGTCCGGCGGCCCAGGCCTTCATCGCCGGCCAGAACGACGCGGCGATGACCTATGAGCCCTATCTCTCAGCGGTACGCGAGAAGCCCGATTCCGGCAAGATCATCGCCACCACGCTCGACTACCCGATGGTGATGGACACTTTCGGCTGCACGCCGAAATTCCTGAGCGAGAACGACGCTGCCGCACAGGCGCTGACCAAGAGCTATTTCGAAGCGCTCGAGATGATCAAGGCCGAGAAGGACAAGGCTTATGGCATCATGGGCGCCGACGTGAAGCAGTCGGGTGAGCAGTTCGGCAAGTCGGCGGGCTTCCTGCGCTGGTCGGATGCCGAGGGCAACAAGAAGTTCTTCTCCGGCGACTGGCAGGCCTTCACCAACAAGGCGGCCGACCTCCTGCTCGAGATCGGCCTGATCAAGACGAAGCCCGACATCAACACGCTGGTCGAGACGAAATACGTCGCCGGCAAGTGAGCGATGAAGTCCTGCCGGATGTGCTGACTGCCGGCTTGCGTGTCGTGTTCTGCGGCACGCAGGCCGGGACGGCTTCCGCCCGGCGGGGCGCCTACTATGCCGGACCCGGCAACAAGTTCTGGAAAACCCTGTTCGAGACCGGGCTGATTCCTCAGCCGCTTGGCCCGGCGGATTTCCCGGATCTGCTGCGATACGGCATCGGCTTCACCGATGTCGTGAAGGAGACCTCCGGGCCCGACGCGGCATTGATGCGCCAGCATTTCGACATCGCCGGTTTCCTGGGCAAGCTTCGTCTGCACGCGCCGGCGGTCGTCGCTTTCAATGGCAAGCGTGCTGCTCAGGCTGCGCTGGGAGAGGAGAGGGGACTTAAGCTCGCCTATGGTCTCCAGCCATCCCTCCTTGTAGGAAGCCGCGTCTTCATTCTGCCTTCCACCTCCGGCGCTGCATCCGGCTTCTGGTCCATCGAGCCCTGGCACGAACTCGCGGCACTCGTGAAAGAAACGAACTCCTGACGATGAAACCCCTCCAGCCGGTCTCCGGCGGCGTCCGCATCGGCTACGGCGTCGCCTTCTTCGCGCTTTTCGTCGCCTTCTGGTCGGTCGCGACCTTCGGCGGCTTTGTCCAGAAGCTCTTCCTCGCCGATCCGCTGACCATGGTCGCGGAGGGCTGGAACCTGCTCACCGTCCACGGCTTCATGTTCGATATCGGCATGACGATCTGGCGCGTGCTCGGCGGCTTCGTCCTTGCCGTTCTGGTGGCGCTGCCGCTCGGCATCCTGATGGGCGCCTACAAGCCGGTCGAGGCCTTCCTCGAGCCCTTCGTTTCCTTTGCGCGCTATCTGCCGGCCTCGGCTTTCATTCCGCTGCTGATCCTCTGGGCCGGCATAGGCGAGACCCAGAAGCTGCTCGTGATCTTCATCGGCTCGGTCTTCCAGCTGATCCTGATGATTGCGGTCGCGGTCGGCGGGGTCCGGCGCGATCTGGTCGACGCCGCCTATACGCTGGGGGCCAGCGACGCCTCGGTGGTGCGCCGGGTGCTGCTGCCCAATGCCGCTCCCGAGATCGCCGAGATCTTCCGCCTCGTGCTCGGCTGGGCCTGGACCTATGTCATCGTCGCCGAGCTGATCGGCTCTTCCTCCGGCATCGGCCACATGATCGTCGACAGCCAGGCGCTGCTGAACACCGGGCAGATCATCTTCGGCATCATCGTCATCGGCCTGATCGGCCTGATCTCCGATTTCCTGTTCAAGGCGGTCAACCAGCGCCTGTTTCCGTGGGCGCAGGCATGAGCAAGCTTCTGATCGACCAGGTCGGCAAGGTCTTCCCGGCGCGCGGCAAGGGCCAGCCGACGCGCGCGCTGATGCCGACTTCGCTCACCGTCGCCGACAACGACTTCATCACCATTCTTGGCCCCTCCGGCTGCGGGAAGTCGACCCTGCTGCGTATCATCGGCGGGCTGGAGACGGCGAGCGAGGGCAAGATCCTGCTCGACGGTGCGCCGGTCACCGGGCCGGGAGCCGATCGCGGCTTCGTCTTCCAGAGCTACACGCTCTTTCCCTGGCTGACCGTGGTCGAGAACATCGCCTTCGGCCTGCGCGAGAAGGGCGTTTCCGAGCGCGAGCGCCTCGATCTGGCGCGCGGCTGGGCCGAGCGCGTCGGGCTCTCCGGCTTCGTGAACCATTTCCCGAAGCAGCTTTCCGGCGGCATGCAGCAGCGCACCGCGATCGCAAGGGCGCTGGCCAACGATCCAAAAATCCTGCTGCTCGACGAGCCCTTCGGCGCGCTCGACAACCAGACCCGCGCTTTGATGCAGGAAATGCTGCTCGGCATCTGGGAGCGCGAGCAGAAGACCGTGCTCTTCGTCACCCACGACATCGAGGAAGCGATCTTCGTCGGCTCGCGCGTGGTGGTGATGAGCGCGAGGCCCGGCCGGATCAAGGCCGACATCACCGTAGACCTGCCGCATCCGCGCCCCTACACCATCAAGACCACGCCGGACTTCGTCGCGCTCAAGGAGCGGCTGGTCGAGGAGATTCGCGTCGAGGCCGTGCTGGCTGCCGAGGGACATTGAGGCGGGCGCCGCGGCGGCACCGTCCTGCGCTTGCGGAGGCGGAGCGCCCGGCGGCTCTGGCGACAGGCGAAGTGCGCCCCCATCTTTCCTGCAAATGGGGCTGACCGCCGCGATATGCGGTCCGGGTAGAGCGGAATTGCATTGGCACATCTGCCGCAAGGCCGGGCGTCATTGCCATTCTAGGCTGCAAAGGGGCACTGCCATGAGGTGGGGCCATGCGCGCACTGATTGCAAGGATGCTGTCCCGGCTGGTCCGGGAGCCCAGGATTGACGTCGTCTTCGCCGATGGATCGCTGCATTCGGCCGGGTCGGGCCCGATCGCGGCCGTCAGGTTGCGGATCGCCGATCGCGAGACCGAATGGCGGCTCGCGCTCGATCCCGAGCTCGCCCTGGGCGAGGCGGTGATGGATGGCCGCGTCATCGTCGAGCGCGGTTCGGTCTATCAATTGCTCGAGGCTCTGGTCTGCGGGCTGTCGCGCCAGCCACCCTCGGCCTGGGCCCGGGCGCTGGGGCGGCTGCGGACCTCGGTCCGCCGCATCAAGCAGCACAACACGCCGGCCTGGGCGCGCAGCAACGTCCATCATCACTACGATCTCAAGCGCGCCTTCTTCGAGCTCTTCCTCGACGCCGATCAGCAATATTCCTGTGCCTTCTTCGAGTGGACCGATGCCACGCTGGAGGAAGCGCAAGAGGCCAAGAAGCGCCGGATCGCCGCCAAGCTCGCCTTGAAGCCCGGCCAGCGCGTCCTCGACATCGGCAGCGGCTGGGGCGGGCTTGGCCTCAGCATCGCTCGCCAGACCGGCGGCCACGTCACCGGCATCACCCTGTCGGAGGAGCAGTTCGCGCGTTCCAGTGAGCGAGCCGCCGAATCCGGCCTGCCGGTCGAGTTCCGCCTCCAGGACTATCGCGACGTGAAGGAGCGCTTCGACCGCGTCGTCTCGGTCGGCATGTTCGAGCATGTCGGTGTCGGCTACTATCGCGATTACTTCCGCAAGATTTCGGAACTGCTCGTCGATGATGGTGTCGCGCTGATCCATACGATCGGGCGCGCCACGCCGCCGGGTGCGACCAACCCCTTCATCGCCAAGCACATCTTCCCCGGCGGCTATATCCCGGCTCTGTCGGAGATATCGGCCGCCGTCGAGAAGGAAGGGCTGGTCATCACCGATGTCGAGGTGCTGCGCCTGCATTACGCCCAGACACTGAAGGCCTGGCGCGAGCGCTTTCTGGCGCGCCGCGGCGAGGCTGTCGCAATGTATGACGAGCGCTTCGCCCGGATGTGGGAGTTCTACCTCGCGGCCTCGGAGGCGAGCTTCCGCTATGACGGGCTGGTGGTCTTCCAGCTCCAGCTCGCCAAGCGCCTCGACACCCTGCCGATGACACGCGACTACATGGCGCCGGTCGCAGCGGCGGGAGCCGGGCCGACATAGCGGGCACGCGGCCGGATCAGTCTTCCGGTCTCGTTCTGCTCCAGTGCATGGGCGAGCCAGCCGGTGCAGCGGGCGGCGGCGAAGATCTGGAAGGGCGCATCCGGCCGTAGTTCGAACCGCGCGGCGAGCGCCGCCAGCGCGAAATCGATGTTCGGCTCCTCGCCCGTCAGCGCACCGATGGCGGCCTGCGCCTGCGCATAGCCCGGCGGTGCCTCGAAGGCTGCGAGCAGCGCCCGCGCTCTGGGATCGCCGTCGGAATAGAGCGGGTGGCCGAAGCCCGGCAGCCCCGCGCCGGTTTCCAGTCGCGCGGCCACGGTCGCCTCCAGCCCGTCGCGTTCAATGTCCCGCATCAGCGCCAGCACGCGCGGTGCGACGCCGCCATGCAGGGGGCCGGAGAGCGCGGCGAGACCGGCCATGGCGCAGGCGGCGAGCGAGGCGCCGGTCGAGGCGGTGACGCGGGCCGCAAAGGTCGAGGCGTTGAGCTCATGGTCGGCGAGCAGCACCAGCGCCCGCCGGATCGGCTCGGCGCCCTCCGCTTCGCAGCCCCAGGCGCGCGCCAGCCTCGCATGGATCGGCCCTGCGCCCGGCCCGCCGGCGATGGCGTCGACCAGCGCGTCGAGCACGGCGGCAGCTTCGAGATAGAGCGCCTTCTTGGCGCGGCCGGCCATCGGCCGGTCGCTCGCGGCTCGTGCGGCGATGACCGCGAAGACCCGCGCCAGCGGCTCGCCCGGCGGCACGAGCGTCGCCAAAGGGGGGAAGCGCTGCGTGCCGCAATCCCAGAGCAGGCGCGCGATATCCTCCAGCCTGGCGCTCTCGGCGAGGCGCACCGCATCCTGCCCGCGATACCAGAGCCCGCCGCGCTCGATCGTGGTGATGCCGGAGGCGAGTACCGGCTCGCCATAGGCGATCGTGTCCTCGGCGATCGCGGCCGGGCGGCGGCCGCGTGCCTTGCGGTGCTCCAGCCGGGCGATATCCTCCGCCCGGTAGAGGCTGCGGCGCGAATCTTCGCTGTCGTCGCGCGCTTCGATCAACCCGCGGCTGACATAGGCATAGAGCGTCTGTGGCTTCAGGCGCAGACGCGCCATCGCCTCCTGCGCTGTCAGCCAGTCCTGCATGCTCTGCCTCTCACCGATATATATTGATTATATTGTTCAAGATTGATTGCTGCAATGCGGGAGGCGATCTTCGCGGTTACTGTTCCCGAGGAGTTTCCGATATGTCCGATGGTCTCGATGACGTCGTCGCCGCTCATACCGTGCTCTCGGAAGTCGACGGTGCCGCCGGCCGCTTGGTGATCCGCGGCCACAGCCTCGCCGAGCTCGCCGGCCGAACCAGCTTCGAGGAAATGGCGGTGCTGATGTTCGACGGCCTGCTGCCCGGCCTGCCGCAGGGGCGCGCGCTGCCGGCGGCGCTTGGCCGTGCCCGTGTAGATCTCTTTGGCATCGTCGAGCGCACCGCGCTGTCGGAGGATCTCGGGCCGGTCGAGGCCATTCGCGCCTGGACGGCGCAGATTGCCGATGGCGAGGACGCCGAGACCGCACTGAAACTGCTCGCCGCGCCCGCCGTCTTCACCGCTGCTGCCGTGCGCAAGCAGCGTGGGCTTGCCTCGATCGCCCCTGATCCAACCTTGTCGCAGGCGGCCGACACGTTGCGCATGCTGCGCGGCGAGGTGCCGACGATGGCGCAGGCCGCGGCGCTCGACAGCTACCTCGTCACCGTCGCCGACCACGGCCTCAATGCCTCGACCTTCGCTGCGCGCGTCGTCGCCTCGACCCGGGCCGGGCTGGTCTCGGCGGTGCTGGCCGGGATCAGTGCCCTGAAGGGGCCGCTGCACGGCGGCGCGCCGGGGCCGGTGATCGAGATGCTCGACGCTATCGGCGAGCCCGCAAATGCCCGTCCCTGGCTGGAGGCAGCATTGGATCGTGGCGAGCGCCTGATGGGCTTCGGTCATCGCATCTATCGCGTCCGCGATCCGCGCGCCGATGCGCTGAAGCAGGCGATTGCCCGGCTCGGCGCCGATGCGGGACGCCTGCGCCATGCCGAGGCGGTCGAGCAGGCGGCGGTCGCCATCCTGCGCGAGCGCAAGCCGGGACGTTCGCTCGAGACCAATGTCGAGTTCTACACGGCGCTGCTGCTCGAGGCGCTCGGTTTCCCGCCGGAAGCCTTCACCTGCGTCTTCGCCCTCGGCCGCACCACAGGCTGGCTCGCCCATGCCCGCGAGCAGATCGAGACCGGCCGCCTGATCCGGCCGCAATCGGTCTATGTCGGTCCGCAGCCGAGGCAGGCGGCCTGAATGTCACGCGCGGGATCCCCTCTCCTGTAAGGAGAGGGGTAGGGGTGAGGTGTAGGCCGCCCGACCAGTTGCGTGAGCGTCGAACGCAGATAGGTTGAGGCTCGCGATATAGCTCCCGAACACCTCACCCTGCCCTCTCCTTTCAGGAGAGGGTTCCCCGCGCTTCCATCGTCAGCCAAACCGCATAAAGCTCAGCCTCGCAGCCGCTTACCGTAAGCTCGACCCGCCCCGGCGCATCCAGCACCACGCTGTCGCCAGCGGGCAGCGCCGCGCCGTTCACCTGCCAATCGCCCTTGCGCGCGATCAGCACGAGCAGGCCCTCGGCTGCGCTGAGCGAGCCTGCGCCGGACAAGCGTTCGACCCGGTGCTGCCAGCGGCCGTGCCGGCTCATCACGTTGAGATCGTCGATCGGCCCATCGACCAGCAGCCCCTCGACCGCCCGGTCGGCGGCGAAAGGGCAGGGCGCGCTGGCGCGATCGAGCCGGACACGCTCGCCATCGTCGAAGGCGAGCATGATGCCGGCCCCGGTCAGCACCGACAAGGTCCGGTCGATGCCGGGAAAGGACGAGAACGGCCCGTCCTGCCCGACATGGGCCATGCTGATACGCCAGTCGAAATCATCGAGCGAGGCGCCGTCCGGCGCCACCGCGATCTCGGTCGTCGTCCCGCCACCATTCTTCCACGGCATGACTAGGCAGTCGGCGGCGCGGATGATGCGCATGGAACGATCCTTCGAATTCAAGCGGCCACCCTTGTCATTCCGGGGCGCCCGAAGGGCGAACCCGGAACCCACGACGGGGTACGACGCCGTGTCTGGGCAACGCTCGCCGGGTCGTGGGTTCCGGGTTCTCCGCTTACGCGGAGCCCCGGAATGACAGGTGGGTTCAGCCCAGAATGCCGGGCAGCTTCAGGCCCTTCTCCCTGGCGCAGTCGAGCGCGATATCGTAGCCGGCATCGGCATGGCGCATCACGCCGGTTGCGGGGTCGTTCCAGAGCACGCGCTCCAGGCGCTTGGCCGCTTCCGGTGTGCCGTCGGCGACGATCACCACGCCCGAATGCTGCGAATAGCCCATGCCGACGCCGCCGCCATGGTGCAGCGAGACCCAGGTCGCGCCGCCGGCGGTGTTGAGCAGGGCGTTGAGCAGCGGCCAGTCGGAGACCGCGTCCGAGCCGTCCTTCATCGCCTCGGTCTCGCGGTTGGGCGAGGCGACCGAGCCGGAATCGAGATGGTCGCGGCCGATCACGACCGGGGCCTTGAGCTCGCCCTTGGCTACCATCTCGTTGAAGGCGAGACCGAGCCGGTGGCGGTCGCCGAGACCGACCCAGCAGATCCGCGCCGGCAGGCCCTGGAACTGGATGCGCTCGCGCGCCATGTCGAGCCAGTTGTGCAGGTGCTTGTCGTCCGGCAGCAGCTCCTTGACGCGCTGGTCGGTGCGGTAGATGTCCTCGGGATCGCCCGAGAGCGCGGCCCAGCGGAACGGGCCGATGCCGCGGCAGAACAGCGGGCGGATATAGGCCGGCACGAAGCCCGGGAAGTCGAAGGCGTTGTCGACGCCCATATCCTTGGCCATCTGGCGGATATTGTTGCCGTAGTCGAGCGTCGGCACGCCCATGCGCTGGAAGTCGAGCATCGCCCTGACATGCTCGGCCATCGATTTTTTCGCCGCTTCGATCGTGCCGGCCGGGTCGCGCTCCCGACGCTCTTCCCATTCTTCCAGGGTCCAGCCCGCCGGCAGATAGCCGTTGAGCGGGTCGTGGGCCGAGGTCTGGTCGGTGACGACGTCCGGGCGGATGCCGCGGCGGACCATGTCGGGGAAGATCTCGGCGGCATTGCCGAGCACGCCGACCGAGACGGCTTTGCCTTTGGCATGGGCGGCTTCGATGATCTTCAGGGCCTCGTCGACGCTGTCCGCCTTCTCGTCGAGATAGCGGGTGCGCAGGCGGAACTCGATCGAGGACGGCTTGCACTCGACGGCGATCATCGAGGCGCCGGCCATGGTCGCGGCGAGCGGCTGGGCCCCGCCCATGCCACCGAGACCGCCGGTCAGGATCCACTTGTCCTTGAGGCTGCCATTGTAGTGCTGGCGGCCGACCTCGACGAAGGTCTCGTAGGTGCCCTGAACGATGCCCTGCGTGCCGATATAGATCCAGGAGCCGGCCGTCATCTGGCCGTACATCATCAGCCCGGCCTTATCGAGATGGTGGAAATGCTCCCAGTTGGCATAGGCCGGGACGAGGTTCGAATTCGCGATCAGCACGCGCGGCGCGTCCGGATGCGTCCTGAAGATGCCGACCGGCTTGCCGGACTGGACCAGCAGGGTCTCGTCGGCCTCGAGCGAGCGCAGCGAGGCGCAGATCCGGTCGAAATCCTCCCAGGTGCGGGCGGCGCGGCCGATGCCGCCATAGACCACGAGCTCGCCCGGCTTCTCGGCGACATCCGGGTCGAGATTGTTCATCAGCATGCGCAGCGGCGCCTCGGTCAGCCAGCTCTTGGCTGAAAGCGTGCTGCCATGGGGCGAGCGGATGACGCGGCTGTTGTCGATGCGGGTCATGGCTTGGTCCGTTCGAGCTTGGTGGCGGCGGCGAGCGCCGCCTCGATCATGGCGGAGAGGGCGGATTGCAGGCTGGCGGCGCGGGCCGCATCGAAGGTCCAGGGCGGAGCTTCGTCGGCGAGGTAGGCGCTGAGCGCGATTTCCATCTGGAGCGCGTGCACATGGTCGGCCGGGTGGCCGTAATGGCGGGTGATCCAGCCGCCCTTGAAGCGGCCGTTGACGACCTGGGTGAAGGCGCTGCCGGCCATGGCCGTCACTGCGGCAGCTTCGACCGCGGCCGCGGCACTCTGGCCGGAATTGGTGCCGAGGTTCAGCGTCGGCAGCGCGCCCTCGAACAGACGCGGGATCACCGATTTGATCGAGTGGCAATCCCAGAGCAGGCAGAAGCCATATTGCGCCTTGGCGTGCTGGATCTCGGCCGCGAGCGCCGCGTGATAAGGGCGGAAATAGGCCTCGCGCCGGCGGGCGATCTCGGCCTCGTCGGGCGCGGTCGCCCAGATCGGCGCGCCGTCGAAGGTGGTGGTCGGCACGAGTTCGGTCGTCGCCTGGCCGGGATAGAGCGAGACGCCGGCCGGGTCGCGGTTGAGGTCGATGACGAAGCGCGACAGCCCGGCCTCGACGATCGTCGGCTGAAAGCGTTCGGCGAAGCCATAGAGCCGGCGCATGTGCCAGTCGGTGTCCTCGACGAGTTTTCCGCGCGCGTTGAGCTGCGCCGAGACCTCGGCCGGCAGGCCGGTGCCGGGATGCGGCATCGACAGGACGAGCGGCGACGAACCGCGTGTGACGGTGACGATGTCGGCGCTCATGCCGAGAACTCCGCAAAGCTGTCCACACCCGCGGCTTTGCCGAGCCCGCCCGAGAGCACGAGCTCCGTCGCGGCAGCAAGGTCGGGCGCGAGATAGCGGTCCTCGGTCAGAGGCGCGATCTTGGCCCGGATCAGCGCGAGCACCGGCTCAAGCCGCGGCGAGGTCTTCATCGGCCGGTGATGCTCGATCGCTTCGGCCGCGGCCATCAATTCGACCGCGACGATGCTCGCCGCGTTCTTCGCCATTTCGATCAGGCGGAAGGCGCCATGCGTCGCCATCGAGACATGGTCTTCCTGATTGGCCGAGGTGGGAATGGTGTCGACCGACGCGGGATAGGCCTTCTGCTTGTTCTCGGAGGCGAGCGCGGCGGCGGTCACCTGCGCGATCATGAAGCCGGAGTTGAGGCCGGCATCGCGGGCGAGGAAGGGCGGCAGGCCGCTCATCACCGGGTCGACGAGCAGCGCGATCCGGCGCTCGGCGAGGTTGCCGATCTCGCAGACGCCCATCGCCAGCATGTCGGCGGCGAAGGCGACCGGCTCGGCGTGGAAATTGCCGCCCGAGACAATCTCGCCGGGGCCGAGCACCAGCGGGTTGTCGGTGACGGCATTGGCCTCGATCGCGAGGGTCGCGGCGGTATTGCCGAGGAGGTCGCGCACCGCGCCCATCACCTGCGGCTGGCAGCGCAGCGAGTAGGGGTCCTGAACCTTCGAGTCGCCGAAGCGGTGGCTCTCGCGGATCTCGCTGCCGGCGACGAGGTCTAGCAGCAGGGCCGCGACCTTGATCTGGCCGGGCTGGCCGCGCAGTTGCTGGATGCGCGGGTCGAAGGGCGTGTCGGAGCCTTTGAGCGCATCGATCGAGAGCGCGCCGGCGATCAGCGCGGCATCGAAGACGCGGGCGATGCTGGCGAGCCCGGCCAGCGCCAGCGAGGCCGAGACCTGCGTGCCATTGATCAGCGCGAGGCCTTCCTTGGCGCCGAGCGCCAGCGGCGCCTGGCCGATGCGCTTCAGAGCCTCGGCGGCCGGCAGAACCTCGCCTTTCAGCCGGATTTCGCCGACACCCATCAAGGCCGCGGTGAGATGGGCGAGCGGGGCGAGGTCGCCGGAGGCGCCGACCGAGCCCTTGGCAGGCACCACCGGCAGCGCGCCGGCCTGGAGTGCGCCGACCAGCGCCTCGACCACGACGGGCCGCACGCCCGAGGCGCCGCGCGCCAGGCTCGCCGCCTTCATGGCGAGGATCAGGGCGACGACCTCGTCCGGCAAAGCGGGGCCGGTCCCGACCGCATGCGACAGGATCAGGTTGCGCTGCAAGGTCGCGAGATCGGCATCGGCGATGCGGACGCTGGCGAGCTTGCCGAAGCCGGTGTTGACGCCATAGGTCACGGTGCCCTTGGCGACGATCTCGTCGACGATCGCCTGGGCGCCGGTGATCGCGCCGGTCTCGGAAAGAGCGATGGCGGCGCCATCCAGGACATGGCGCCAGTCGGCGAGGCGAGCCGCGCCGGGAGTGAGCGAAAGCGTGGTCATTGGCCGTTCCGGATGCGGGTGTGAAGCGGGTTGAAGCCGATGCGGTAGGCGAGCTCGGCCGGGCGCTCGATCTCCCAGATCGCGAGATCGCAGGCCTTGCCGGTCTCCAGCGTACCGGTCTGGTCTTGAAGTCCTAGGGCGAGCGCCGCATTCCGGGTCATGCCGGCCAGCGCCTCCTCTGGCGTCAGCCGGAACAGGGTGCAGCCCATGTTCATGGTCATGAGCGGCGAGGTCAGCGGCGAGGTGCCGGGATTGGCGTCGGTGGCGAGCGCGATCGGTACGCCATGCTTCCTGAGCAGTTCGATCGGCGGCTTCACCGTCTCGCGCAGGAAATAGAAGGCTCCGGGCAGGATCACCGCGACGGTGCCGGTTTTCGCCATGGCGACGACTCCGGCCTCGTCGAGATGTTCGAGATGGTCGGCCGATAGCGCGCCCATGCCGGCGGCGAGCGCCGCCCCGCCGAGATTGGAGAGCTGCTCGGCATGGATCTTGATCGCCAGCCCCTTGGCCTTGGCCGCGGCGAAGACACGCGCGGTCTCGTCGGGCGAGAAGGCGATGCCCTCGCAGAACACGTCGACGGCATCGGCGAGGTCGCCGGCCGCGACGGCATCGAGCATCGGCCCGGCGACGAGGTCGATATAGTCGCCGGAACGGCCCTTGAACTCGGGCGGCACGGCATGTGCGCCGAGGAAGGTGGTGACGACCCGGACCGGGCGCTCGCGGCCGAGCCGACGGGCGACGGCGAGCACCTTCACCTCGCTTTCGGTGTCGAGCCCGTAGCCCGACTTGATCTCGACGGTGGTGACGCCCTCGGCGATCAGCGCGGCGAGGCGCTTGTCGGCACTGGCGAAGAGCTCGTCCTCGCTTGCCGCGCGCGTGGCCTTGACCGAGGAGACGATGCCGCCACCCGCGCGGGCGATCTCCTCATAGCTCGCGCCCTTGAGGCGCAATTCGAACTCATGGGCGCGGTCGCCACCATAGACGAGATGGGTGTGGCAATCGATCAGCCCGGGCGTGATCCAGCGGCCCTCGCAATCGATGGTCTCGGCCGCCGAAAAGGTCGGCGCCGTTGTGCGCGGGCCGACATGGACGATGCGCCCGTCCCGTGCTGCGATGAGCCCGTCCTCGATTGCGCCATAGGGGGCGGAGGCACCTTCGGCCATCGTCGCCACTCGCGCATTCAGCCAGAGCCGATCGCAGCTCAAAGACGTTTCCGCCACCATTGCCCGTCGCACCCTCTCGACTTCGCTTTCGTTCCGGGTAAGCTAGCCAATTGCATATGCAAAAGGCAAGCGCTTAATTGCATATGCAAATGAAGAGGTGAACGGCATGTCGACCAGGCAGGATCTGTATCTCGAAGAAGCATTGCTGCCGGAGGGGTTTGCACGCGGCGTCACGTTGCGCATCGAGGACGGTGTGATCGCCTCGGTGGCTCGTGACAGCGCGGCCCCGGCGGCAGCGACCCGTCTACCGGGCCTGACTTTGCCCGGACTGCCCAATCTGCACAGCCACACCTTCCAGCGCGGCATGGCCGGCCTGTCCGAACGGCGCGGAGCCTCGGAGGATTCGTTCTGGACCTGGCGCGAGGTGATGTATCGCTTCCTCGACCGGCTCGACCCTGAGGACGTGCAGGCCATTGCCGCCCAGGCCATGGTCGAGATGCTCGAGGGCGGCTTCACCGCGCTCGCCGAATTCCACTATCTGCATCACGACAAGGATGGTCGCGCCTACGCCGACATCGCCGCGATGGGCGAGGCGATCGCCGCGGCGGCGGGCGAGACCGGCATCGGACTGACCCTGCTGCCGGTGCTTTATCGCTACGGCAATTTCGGGGGGGCGCCGGCGGCGCCCGGCCAACGCCGCTTCCTCAACGACCGCGACGCCTATCTGCGGCTTCTCGAAGGCAGCGAGAAGGCGGTCGCATCCTTGCCGGATGCGCGCGTCGGCGTTGCGCCGCATTCGCTGCGGGCGGTGGCGCTCGACGATTTGCCCTGGATTGCGGGGCTCAGGCCCGAAACGCCGGTTCACATTCATGTCGCCGAGCAGATGCGTGAGGTCGAGGACAGCATCGCGATCACCGGCCGCCGCCCGGTCGAGCTCCTGCTGGAGAGCGTTGCGGTCGATGAGCGCTGGTGTCTGATCCATGCGACGCATCTGAGCGATGCCGAGCGCGGCGCCATGGCGCGCAGCGCTGCGGTGGCGGGCCTGTGCCCGATCACCGAGGCCAATCTCGGCGACGGCATCTTCGACGGCGTGCGTTATCGCGCCGCCGGCGGGCGCATCGGCGTCGGTAGCGACTCCAATATCGAGATCGGCTCAGGCGGCGAATTGCGGCTGCTGGAGTATTCGCAGCGCCTGCGCGACCGGCGCCGCGCGCTCTGGGCCGAAGCCGGCACCCCGGCCGGCGTCAGGCTCTGGCGGGATGCCTGTGCCGGTGGCGCTCAGGCTTGCGGCCGGGGCATTGGCTCGATTGCCGTCGGTCACCGCGCCGATCTCGTCACCCTCGACTCCGAACACCCCGCAGTCGTCGGCAAGACCGGCGATTTTGCGCTCGACAGCGCCGTCTTCGCTGCGCCCGCCCTGCCGGTCGAGAACGTGATCGTCGGTGGAAAGCCTGTGGTCAGAGACGGTCGGCACATTGACCGGGCCCGCATCGCCGCGCGCTATGGCGCAGTCGTCCGAAATCTGCTCGCCTGAGCCGGAAAAGAGTCCATGTCAGCAAGCCAGATCGACGCCGTAGCTCTCGATGGCGTCGGTCCGCTCTATGACCAGATCCGGCGCGCCATCCGCGATCTCATCCTGAACGGGGTCTGGCCGCCGGGCACCGCCGTGCCGCCCGAGCATGCCCTGATGGAGCGGCTCGGCGCTTCGCGGATGACCGTGCATCGCGCTCTGGTCCAACTCGCGCGTGAAGGGTTGATCACCCGTCGGCGCCGCTCCGGCACGATCGTCGCGAGCCCGCCGGCAAGCCACGCCATGCTCGACATCCTCTCGATTCCCGAAGAGGTGCGCGGTCTCGGCCATGCCTATGCGCTCACCGTCCTGCGGCGTCGCGACGGGCGGGCGCAGCGGCCTGTCGCGAGCCTTTTCGAGCTCGGGCGCGCGGTCGATGTCGTGCACCTCTCCGTGCTGCATTGGGCAGACGGCGTGCCGCATGTTCTGGAGGAGCGCGTCATTCACCTCGCGACTGTCCCGGCGGCCGCGCAGGAGGACTTTTCCACCATTCCGCCGGGCGACTGGCTGCTGCAGAACAGTCTCTGGTCGCAGGCCGAGCATGCGATCGGCGCCGTCGCCGCGACGGCCGAACAGGCCGAGCTTCTCGCCATCGCCGAAGGCGATCCCTGTCTGCTGGTCGAACGGCGGACCTGGAACCAGGGCGAGCCGGTCACCGCCGTCCGCCTGCTCTATCCGGGCGGCCGGCATCGCTTCGTCGGGCGTTTCGGCCCCTACGGCAAAGTCTAGCTCCTGCGGCGGCAGGCCCTTCGGAAGCGATCCGCTGGTTTCGCGCGCCTGAGCGGCTGCGGGCAGCGTTCAGGCCGCCCGCTGCGCCGCCTCTCGTTCCTTCGCTGTCCTTGCCTTCGCTGTCCTTGCCCTTGGCTCAGCAGGCGTAGCTTACGCGCCGTCCCCATTCGTCGCGGCCGACGCAAACCCGGTCGCGGGTGGTCGCATTGCCGATGATGGCACCGCCGACGCCGCCGATCGCAGCGCCCGCCGCCGCGCCTCCGGCGCGGCCGGTGGCAAGCCCGCCGATGACGGCGCCCGTGCCGGCACCGATCAGCGCGCCGGTCGCCGTGTTTTCCTCACGCGCCGTACAGGCGCCGAGGGATACAGCGGCCAAGGCGACGATGATGAGCTTTTTCATGGCTGTGGTCCTTGCTTTGAGCCGGAGGCTGGGAGGGCTGCCTCGCCTCCTCGGCTGGTGTCGTCTTTCGCCGGGGCATGCTCCGACCCGCTCCGGGCAGCCACCGCAGGAGGCGGCGACGGCCCATCACCTGCCGCATCAACGAGCCGCGCCGGCAAAGGTTCCAGGGCGCGCGGGCAGCGGCTCCCGAACTGCAATGCCGGCCTCTGAGCCTAACTGACCGTCCGGCTGGCCGATTCTTCGAATTTGTCTCTCCTGCCGTGGAACAGCGATCAGGTTGCGGCGTTGATTTGGCAGGCCGGTTCGTACGGGCCCATGAGTTCTATGGAGGGAAGAATGAGCGCAACGATGACCGCTGCGACCACCGCGAATCCGCTGATCGCCGGAGCGCGCGTCGCGGGTACGGATGTCTACAACACCGCAGGAGAGCATCTCGGCTCGATCTACGACGTCATGCTCGACAAGGCGACGGGCAAGGTCGCCTACGCGATCATGTCGTTCGGTGGCTTCCTCGGCCTCGGCGAGAAGTATCACCCGGTCCCGTGGAGCATGCTCGACTACGATGTCGATCGCGGCGGCTATGTCGTGCCGCTGACCCGCGAGAAGCTCGAGGCGGCGCCGATGTATGACAGCGACGGCGAGCCCGACTGGCACGACAAGGA
This sequence comes from Allobosea sp. NPDC055594, assembly GCF_053618995.1. Taxonomy (NCBI): domain Bacteria; kingdom Pseudomonadati; phylum Pseudomonadota; class Alphaproteobacteria; order Hyphomicrobiales; family Alloboseaceae; genus Allobosea; species Allobosea sp. NPDC055594. The sequence continues at coordinate 356,372 of NZ_JBSHIO010000002.1, read as the reverse complement.
CTATGGCAAGCGCGTGCACGACTACTACGGCACCATGCCCTACTGGATGATGTGACGGCCGAGGTGGCCTTCGCTTCTCCAAGGCGCAGGTCGCGGCGATTGCTATCCCCCCAGCCGGATCGCCGCGACAGCGTGATGCGGGCCGAAAGGCCCGCATCTTTTTTAGGGCGATGGCCAGCGCTCGGGGCAGGCCCCCGTCGCGCTGGCCCAGCACGGCCGCAACGGCCGCCAACGGCAAAACTCAGAGCGATCGAGGAGACGGGAATGCAGATCCGCTACGGCTATCGCATCGAGATCGTCTGTGACCGGCCGACCGCGCTGGTGACCATGCTCGACATCCACCCCTCGCGGCGCCACGATCTGCTCGAGCCGGACGAGATGCGCGTGACCGCCCTGCTGGACAACGGCGCTTCATTGCCGGTCGAGCGGCATTTCGACTCGTTCGGCAATATCTGCCGCCGCATGGTCGTGCCGGCAGGCGGCGTTCGGCTCGAAGCGAACGGTTTGATCTATGATGGCGGCAGGCCAGACGTCACCGCGCCGGATGCGCGCCAGCTCTCGCCGGCCGAGATTCCCGCCGAACTGATGGGTTTCCTGCTCGGTAGCCGCTATTGCGAGACCGACAAGCTGATGGACACGGCCTGGTCCCTGTTCGGCCATCTCCAGCCGGGTTGGGGCAGGGTGCAGGCGATCGTCGATTTCGTCCACAACCACCTGACGTTCGGCTATGCCTTCGCCCGCAGCACGCGCACCGCCGCCGAGGCCTTCGAGGAGCGCATCGGCGTCTGCCGTGATTTCGCGCATCTCGCAGTTGCCTTCTGCCGCTGCCTCAACATCCCCGCGCGCTATTGCAACGGCTATCTCGGGGATATCGGCGTGCCGCCGAATCCGGCGCCGATGGATTTCAATGCCTGGTGCGAGGTCTGGCTCGGCGGGCGCTGGTACACGATCGATGCGCGGCACCACCAGCCGCGTATCGGCAGGGTGGTCATCGCCCGCGGCCGCGATGCCACCGACCTGCCGATGCTGAACTCCTTCGGCTCCCATGTCCTGCAGCGCTTCGAAGTCGTCACCGAGGAGGTCGGGGCAGGCGCTCGCCAGATCTCGGCTTCGTCGGCATCGCCCCGCCTTGTGCCCGGCGACAGGGGGGCCCATATCGCCGCCTGATCATGGAGAAACTGTCGGAACTACCGGTAGAGGCCGAAACCAAGGCGCAGCCACGCCGCTTTCGTGTCATCGGCAATGCGCGCGCCGGCTCCGTCCTGGAGGCGGGGTTGGGGAACTTCGCGCGCCGCATCGAGGCGGCTTTCGCCGCGGCGGGCTGCGATGCCGAGGTCGAGCTTTTGCCGCCGCGCGCGATCGAGGAGCGCCTGCGCGCCGCGGTCGGCGATCGAGCGGTCACGCCGGTGATCGCCGGCGGCGACGGCACCGTGAACGGCGCCTTGCCCGTGCTGCTGGAATGCCCGAGGCCGGTCGGCATCCTGCCACTCGGCACGGTCAATGTGCTCGGCCGCGATCTCGGCCTGCTCGGCACCATCGAGGAGCAGGTTTCGGCGCTGTGCCGGGGCAAGCCGGTCGCCATGGATCTCGGCAGCATCAACGGGCGCCCCTTCCATTCGATTTCCGGCATGGGCTTCTTCAGCCTGATGGCGCGCGAGCGCGAACAGGCCCGCCGGCGCTTCCCCTTCAGCCGCGCCATCGCCTTCGCCTTCGCGGCGGGGCGGTCGATCCTGTTCACCCGTCCGATCCGCATCGAGTTGGAGATCGGCGGCGTGCAGCGTCAGGTCGATGCCGACGCCGTGCTGGTCACGGTTAACCAGTTCGATGGTGCCGACTGGCGGCGCAACCGGCTCGATGGCGGCCAGCTGGAAGTCCATATCCTCGACACCGGCGGCCTGCTCTCGCGGACCAAGGCGGCGCTCTCGATGCTGACCGGTAGCTGGCGCACCTCGCATAATCTCGTCTCCCTGACCGCCGAGGCGGTGACGCTGACCCGCCGTGACAAGAGGCGTGGCCATGTCACCTTCGATGGCGAGGTCGAGCGTCGCGCCGGCTCGCTCGATTATCGGTTGCTGCCGGCCGCGTTGCAGGTCATCGCTGCGCGGCCGGCCGAAATCTGAACATGCTTTCGTCATAGGCAGCCGCCACTTCCGCCTGGATAGCTCTCGATGTTCCTCCTGCAGCCGCGTTTCCTCCTGCCGACCGCCGCGGCTTTCGGCTTCCTTGGTCTTGCGATCTTCGTCGTCGCCGGCCGCGATTTCGCCTTCGACAGCAGGCTGGTCATGCTGTTTCGCGACGCGGCCGATCCCTCGACGCCGCTTGGCCCGGCCTGGTTCCGCGAGATGATGCGCGACGTCACCGCGCTCGGTAGCTTCGTCGCGCTCGGCACCATGACGGTGGTGGCAGCCCTGACCTTGCGGCTATGCGGCCATTGGCGCCTGGCGCTCGGGCTCATCCTGACGGTGCTCTCGGCTGTCGCGGCCAGCACGCTGCTGAAGATCGGGATCGGCCGCGAGCGCCCCGACATCGTCGAGCACGCGGCCCTGACCTTCACGGCGAGCTTTCCGAGCGGGCACGCCTTCCTCTCGGCAGTGGTGCTGCTCGGCATCGCCGGCTTCGTCGGCATCGCATCGCGCCGGGCCGATATCTCGCGGCTCTGCCTCTGGATCGCCTGGACCCTGATCGTCGCGATCGGCGTCAGCCGGATCTATCTCGGCGTGCACTGGCCGAGCGACGTGCTCGGTGGCTGGTGTCTCGGTATTACCTGGTCCAGCGTCGCGGTGGCCTGGCTCGGCCGGCTCGCGGCCGGCGCCGAGGCGCGCGAGGCCGGAGCGGCCGGCATGGAGCGCGGCGTTTCCCCGGGAACCGTCGGCGAATAGGCGCGTTCCAGTCATGGCGCCGCGCGAGAGCGGCGCTTTCTCATGATTGGAGCCCTGTTTCATGACCATCTCGCGTAACCTGCTCTTCCTCCTCGTCGGCCTGCTCGTCGCCGGCCTCGCCGCGACGGGCTATGCGCTCTATCAGGAGAAGAAGCAGCCGGAAGGCGTCGAGATCTCGGTCGGCAAGAACGGGCTCTCGATCAGGGAGAAATAGCAAAAGCGGTGGGCCGCGCCAGGGAGCCCTTTCGGTCTGCTGCGGTTCAGGCCGCGACCGGCGCCGCCTCGATCACGCGATTGCGGCCTTCGCGCTTGGCGGCATAGAGAGCGTCGTCGGCCTGCTTCAGGAGACCCTGAAGCGAGGCCTGCATGGCCTTCCCACTGGCCAGGCCGATACTGGTGGTGACCTTGATCGTCCGGCCGTCGTCCAGCGTCAGCTCCAATTGATCGCAGGCTGCGCGCACCCGCTCGGCGACGCCTCTTGCATCCTCGGGAGAGATCTCCGGCAGCAGGATCGCGAACTCCTCGCCGCCCATCCGCCCGAACAGGTCCTGTGGCCGCAGCACGGCCGCGAGCTGGCGCGCGATCGCGACCAGCGCCGTATCGCCTGCCGCATGACCATGCTCGTCATTGATGCGCTTGAAGCGGTCGATGTCGAGCATCAGCAGCGAGGCCACACCGTCCCGGGCCGTGCTCTCGGCCAGAGCGGCCTCGCTGCGCTGGAGGAAGGCACGCCGCGACAGCGTCTTGGTCAGCGTGTCCTCATTGGCGGCGCGGTTCAGCTCGCGCAGCAGAACCCGGCGCCCGCTGTTGATGCTGGAGACCATGATCGGCCCGAGCGCCAGGAGCGCCAGGCTGAGGCGATGGGAGATCACGGTCGGCAGGAATTCGGCCGAGCTCGGCGGCAGGCTGGTCGCCAGCGCCGTGCTCTGCCACAGGCCGGTCGCGAAGGTGAGCAGCGCCGTCGGGAAGATGCCGTAGCTCAGCGCACACCAGAGCAGCGCCGGAACCGGGACCGACGCCGCGCCGGGGCCGCCGATCAAGGTGCCGATCCCGATCGAGGCAAGCAGGGTGGCCAGCGGCAGCAGGGCACGGGCCGAGCGCCAGATCGCGCCGACTCTCAGCCTCAGGGTCTGCAAGGGCGGAGCGGTCAGAGCCAGCGGCAGGATCATCAGATTGCTGGCGAGCTCGCTCGTCAAATAGAGCTCGATGGCGTGCCTCAGGCTGCCGCCGTAGAAGACGACGATGCTGCCGCTGCCGACGATGGCGGCTGCGACCGCCGCGGCGACACTGATCAGCAGCAGGAACAGCAGGGATTGCGGGCGCTGCAGCCGGCGGTCGACCGGACTGATGCGGCGAAAAAGCAGGAAGCCGGCAATGACGCCGGCGAGATTGGCGGCCGTCAGCCAGAGCGTCAGCAGGAAACCACCGCCCATTGAGAGATCGGCGGCGAGATAGCCACCTGCGATGGCAAGCCAGGCTGTCGGCGTGGCGAGGCGCGGATTGCGCACCAGGAGACCGATCAGGACTGCGTTGGCGATCCAGAACGAGGCGAGGAAGCCGGCCGGGCGGGTGAGATGCCCAAGGAGCGCCGAGCCGAAGGTCACCACCGCAACGAGGGCGAGCCGGCGCAAGGCGAGCAGGCGTGGCGAGGCGGTCTTGCCGGAGCCGGCGGCGTTCGCGCTGGGCGAGAGAGAAGAATCCCGGCTGGCGGTCATGGTGAGTGGGATCGTGCCCGCAAAAGGTTAAAGGCAAGCTGCCGCCTTGCGGCGAAAACTCGTCCTGACCTCGGCCGAGCATGCGCTGGCGGCGCGACCGCCGGGCATTTCGACAAGCGCTCCGGCATGGCCTTGGCCGGCCAAAGACGCTAAGACCAGCTCCTCTTCCGATCAGGCGCGAGGTTTCTCGATGAATGCTCCCTTCAAGAATTTGATCGCCGGCGAATGGGTCGGCGCGCAGAACGCCTCGCGCAACATCAACCCGTCCAACACCAATGACGTCGTCGGCGAGTACGCCCAGGCGACCGTCGAGGACGCCAACAATGCCGTCGCTGCCGCCAAGGCCGCCTTCCCGGCCTGGAGCCGCACCACGCCGCAGGAGCGCTACGAGATCCTGAAGAAGGCCTCCGACGAGATCCTCGCCCGCAAGGAAGAGCTCGGTCGCCTCTTGTCGCGCGAGGAAGGCAAGACCCTTGCCGAGGGCATCGGCGAAGCCGGCCGCGCCGGCCAGATCTTCGCCTTCTTCGCCGGTGAATGCCTGCGCCTCGGCGGCGAGAGCATCGCCTCGGTCCGTCCGGGCGTCGGCGTCGAGGTGACGCGCGAGCCGGTCGGCATCGTCGGCATGATCACGCCCTGGAATTTCCCGATCGCGATCCCCGCCTGGAAGATCGCGCCCGCCCTGGCCTATGGCAACTGCGTCGTGATCAAGCCGGCCGATCTCGTGCCCGGCTCGGCCTGGGCGCTGGTCGACATCATCCAGCGCGCCGGCCTGCCCAAGGGCGTGCTCAACCTGGTGATGGGCCGCGGCTCGGTCGTCGGCCAGGCTTTGCTCGAGCATAAGGATATCCACGCGATCAGCTTCACCGGCTCGGTCTCGACCGGCCGCAAGGTCGCTGCGGCCTGCATCGCCTCGAACCCGATGAAGAAGGTTCAGCTCGAGATGGGCGGGAAGAATCCGCTCGTCGTGCTCGACGACGCCGATCTCAAGACCGCGGTCGAGGCGGCCGTCCAGGGCGCCTTCTTCTCCACCGGCCAGCGCTGCACCGCCTCTTCGCGCCTGATCGTCCAGGCCGGCATCCATGACCGCTTCGTCGAGGCGGCGATCGAGCGTCTCAAGGGCGTGGTGGTCGACGACGCTCTCAAGGCCGGCACCCATATCGGCCCGGTCGTCGACCAGAGCCAGCTCGACCAGGATCTGAAATATATCCAGATCGCCCGCGACGAAGGCGCCAAGCTGGCCTGGGGCGGCGAATTGCTGAACCGGGAGAATCCCGGCTTCTATCTCCAGCCGGCCCTCTTCACCGAGACCACCAATGCCATGCGCATCTCGCGCGAGGAGGTCTTCGGTCCGGTCGCCAACATCATCCGCGTCAAGGATTATGACGAGGCGCTGGCGCTCGCCAACGACACCGATTTCGGTCTGTCCTCCGGCATCTGCACGACCTCGCTGAAGCATGCGACGCATTTCAAGCGCAATAGCGAGGCGGGCATGGTGATGGTCAACCTCGCCACGGCGGGCGTCGACTACCATGTGCCGTTCGGCGGCCGGAAGGGCTCGAGCTACGGCCCGCGCGAGCAGGGCGCCTATGCCCGCGAGTTCTACACCACGGTGAAGACCGGCTACACGCTCGCCTGAGCCGGGGCACCGAAAAAACAACAGGGCCGCGCCGCGAGGCGCGGCCCTTCTCATATCGAGTTGACTATCCCTTGAGGCCTGTTCTTGCGCTTGTGGACAAGCACGGGTCATCCCGGGTCTCCGCTGCGCTCCGTCCGGGATGACAGGCGATGGATCTCGAAACCTGACTTTCCCAGGTCGCGACTAATCGAACAGCGCCTGCTCCAGGTCGGCGATGCTGGGCAGGAGGAGATCGCTGAGCGGGCGTAATGTCTCGGCGCTGCCGGCCCCGGTCAGCACGGCGATGCGCAGGCCCGCCCCGGCGGCCGCCGCCATATGCATGTCATGGGCGGAATCGCCGATCACCGCGATCGCATGCGCCGGCAGCCTTGTCTTGCGGCAGAAGCCCTCGACCATGCCCGGCTCCGGCTTGGCGCCATGGCCGGAATCATAGCCGCAGAGGAAATCGAGCCGTCCCGCGATGCCGAAGCGCTCGGCCGTGGCGCAGACGGCGGCCTCGCTGTCGCTGGAGGCGATACCGAGCGCGAGACCGCGCCCCGATAAGCCGGCGAAGAGGGTGTCGAGATCACAGACCGGCACGACATCGGCGACGCCGGCCTGGAACAGGGCGTCCAGCCGGCTGGTCAGCTCGGCGACGGGGAACTGGCTGCCCGCCTCGTGCCAGGCCTGCGCGACCTCCCTTGTATTGCCGGCCGCGAGCAGGCCGTCCGAGGTCGAGAACCCGGTTGACGGGTCGACCCCGGCGAGGGCGAGAAGATGCACTTCCAGCGCCGCATCGCCCTGAGCCGCGAGCCGGCCGGCGCGCAGATTGATCGGCGCCCAGCTCGCCTGGTAATCGAGCAGCGTGCCGTCCTTGTCGAACAGGATGCCGCGTATCGCCGGGCGCGCGCTCATGAGACGGGGATCACGTCGACCTTGACGTCGAGCTTCTGGCTGCCCGGCCCGACCAGCACGCCGTCGAGCGGGGAGACATCGGCATAGTCGCGGCCGGTGGCGGTGATGATGTGGTCGTCGCCGACGATCAGGTCGTTGGTCGGGTCGAGGCCGATCCAGCCGGTCTCCGGCCCGCACCAGATCATCACCCAGGCATGAGTCGCGTCGGCGCCTTCGAGGCGGGGCTGGCCCGGCGGCGGGATGGTGCGCAGATAGCCGCTGACATAGGCCGCGGGCAGGCCGAGGCCGCGCAGCCCGGCGATCATGATGTGCGCGAAGTCCTGGCAGACGCCGTGGCGCTGGGCGAAGGCCTCGCGGATCGGTGTCGAGACCTCGGTTGCTTCGGGGTCGTAGCGGAAGTCCCGGCGGACCCGGCCCATCAGCTCGCAGGCCGCTTCGAACACCGGACGCCGGGCCGAAAAACTCCCCTGCGCATAGGTGGTGATCTCGGCCACGGTCGGCACCAGTCGGCTAGGATACAGGTATTGCGCCGGCGAATCCGGGGCGAGGCTCTGGGCCGTGAGCCCGAGCGCGGCGACCTCTTCCCAGGCGCGCGTCAGCGCCGGGAAGGGCGTCGCGGCACGGTTGACCTCGACGCGCGACATCGTCTCGATCCGCAATTCGCGATGCGGCTTGGCGATGGTCAGCGTGGTCGTACGGTTGCCGAAGAAGCAGATCCCGTCCTGGCGCTCGGCGGCGCGCGGCGTCACGCTGAGCTGGCTCACAACGACGTGCTGGCCGTCGCCCTCGCGCGGCAGCACGCGCAGGATACAGCGCGCAAAGGGCACCGGCCGTGCATAGGCATAGCTGGTGAGATGGCGGATTTCGTAGATCACCCGGCTGCCGTCACGCGAGCTGCGTCATCCGCGACCCTTCCGGATGCGCGTTCTGCAGAAAGTAGCGGTCGGCCACGGCGTTCGACAGGCCCATCAGCAATTGCTCGAACAGGAGGATGCTGGCGCGGTCGAGCCGGCTCGCCTCGGCCGTGCGGCACTCCGCGGCAAGCCTGAGCGCCAGCCGGCGCGGTTCCTCCAGCATGCCGTCGTCGCTGAGTGTCGGCAATGCCGCGATCTCCTGGTCGAGCCGCTCCACCTGGAAGGCGACCGAGCGCGGATTGTAGGGATCGAGCATGACGAGATCGAGAACCGGCTGGAGCGAGGCTCCGAGCAGATAGCGCGAGCGATAGGTGATCTGCGAATCCGTCAGGTCGAGCAGGGCATCGAGGCAGTTGCCGGGCGTGCCGCTCTCGGCGAAATGGCGGGCATAGCGGCAGGTGGTGACGCCGCGCTCGAGCCGCCGGCCGATGTCGAGGAAACGCCAGCCGGCACCGCGCACCATGTTCTCCTGCGACAGGCCGGAGAAGGCGGCAAGCGATTTCAGGGCGCTGTCGGCGACCTCGAAGGCCTCGCCCTCGCTCACCGGCTTGCGCGGCGCGGTGAGCTGGCGCTGCAGATCGCCGAACAGGCGCCAGGCATCGACCGAGAGCCGCTCGCGGATCACCGAGGCGGTCCGGCGGGCTTCGCGCACGGACGAAGCGGCGGAGCCATATTCGTCCAGCCCGTAAAGGGCGCTGGTCGCCTGGCTCGCGATCGCCCGGCCGCGACCGGCGGGCGCTGCGCCCCAGGCCACCAGAAGATTGACGAGGCGCTTGATCGTCTCGGCATGGCCGGGCGCCTGGTCGTCGGCATTGATCAGCCGGCCGAGCACGGCCCGCACCAGCCGGAGCGTCGCCTCGGTGCGCTCCAGATAGCGCCCGAGCCAGAACAGGTTGTCGGCGGCGCGGCTCGGCAGGATGCCGACGATCCGGCGAATCGCGATCTTGTCGGGGCTCGGCAGCAGCGTCATCGGCTCGACCGGTCGGTCGGAAGTCACCCAGACATCGCTGGAGCGCACGGCCGAGCGCATCGTCACGGCGCGCGCATCGGTCTCCTCGGAAATGCGGCAGAAGCCGCCCGGCATCACCTGCCAGCCATCGGGCGTCGCCGCCGCGAAGACGCGCAACGTCATCGGGCGCGGCTGCAGCCGGCCCTCGTGCAGGACCGGCATGGTCGAGAGCCGGACCACCTCCTGGCCGACATGGTCGAGGCCGCGCTGTTCGATCGCAGCGCGCAGCCGCTCGCGCTCGGTGCGGTCGAGATCGGCGACCAGCACGGGCTGGTCGTCGAGGTTGCCGCCATTGGCGCGGAAAGCCGGCGCGATGCTCATCTCGTCGAGCCGGTCGAGCACGATCTGGCGTTCGCGCGGCTGGCCGCACCACCAGGTCGCGATGTTCGGCAGGATCAGCTCCTCGCCGAGGATGTCGCGGGCCAAAGCCGGCATGAAGCCCATCAGGGCGCGGGCTTCGACCACGCCCGAGCCGAGCCCGTTGGCGACGACGACATTGTCCTGGCGGATCGCCTCGACGAGGCCGGGCACGCCGAGCGCCGAGGCGGCGTTGAGTTCGAGCGGGTCGGCGAAGTCGCCGTCGATGCGGCGCCAGATCACGTCGGCGCGCTTGAAGCCGCCGATGGTGCGCACATGCATCAGCCCGTCGCGCATCACGAGGTCGCCGCCCTCGACCAGGAGGAAGCCGAGATAGCGCGCGAGATAGGCCTGCTCGAAATAGCTTTCGTTGAGATGGCCCGGCGTCAGCAGGCAGATGCGCGGCTCGACGCGCTTGGCACGGGCGACGAGCCCGGCCCGGAAACCTTGGAAGAAGGCGGCGAGCCGCTCGACATTCATCGTCCGGAACAGATCCGGGAAGGCGCGGCCGAGCGCCAGCCGGTTTTCCAGTGCGTAACCTGCGCCCGATGGCGCCTGCGTCTTGTCGCCGAGCACCCACCAGCGGCCATCCGGCCCGCGGCCGAGATCGGCGGCGTACAGCTGCAACTGCCCGGCGCCGTTCGTTCCCTGCAGGGGGCGCAGATAATCGGGGCTGCCGGTGATCGCCGCAGCCGGCAGCGCGCCGTCGCGGACCAGCCGGCCGGGGCCGTAAATGTCGGCTAGCACGGCATCGAGCAGCTGCGCACGCTGGGCGACGCCGGCGGCGATGACCTGCCATTCGGCACCGGTGATGACCAGCGGGGCATGGTTGAGCGGCCAGGCCCGCTCGCCGGCGAGCGGGTCGTTGGCATCGACGTCGCCATGGACGCGGTAGGAGACGCCGGTGTCGCGGACATGGCGGTCGGCGAGGCCGAAGCGGCGCTGCAACTCGTCGGCGGAAAGCCCGGCCCATTCGGTCAGGAACGGTTCCCATTGCGGGCGCACGGTCCCGTCCGGAGCCATCAGCTCGTCATAGGCGCCGGGCAGCGGGCGATAGCCCGTCAGCAGCGCATTGCGCCGCTCACCCCGTGACCGCGCCGAGTTCAACCTGCCTTGCAGCGCCATGGCGGGCACTCAAATGCCGATCGGGCGACGCAAATCGAGGGTCATGGGGAACTCCGGATTGCGCGCTTCGGCGGGAATCGCCAAGGGACCGGGACTATGGCCGATCGCCTCGAAACGAGCGAGTCTTCTCGCCTCGGCCTCATAGGAATTCACCGGCGGCGTTTCGTAGTTGCGCCCGCCGGGATGGGCGACATGGTAGACGCAGCCCCCGAGCGAGCGGCCGGCCCAGCTATCGACGATGTCGAAGGTCAGCGGCGCGTGCACGGGAATCGTCGGGTGCAGGCCCGAGGCCGGCTGCCAGGCCTTGAAGCGCAGGCCGGCGATGCTGGTTCCGGCGGCGATCTCGCTCATCGGCAGCGCCCGCCCGTTGCAGGTGATGATATGCCGGCCCGGCACGAGGCCGCTTGCCTTGACCTGCAGGCGCTCGACCGAAGAGTCGACATAGCGCACCGTGCCGCCGATCGCGCCTTCCTCGCCCATGACGTGCCAGGGCTCAAGCGCCTGCCGCAGTTCGAGTTCGACGCCGCCCTGACTGACCTTGCCGAAGAACGGGAAGCGGAACTCATGCTGCGCGGCAAACCAGCCGGGATCGAAGGCGTAGCCGGCGCCGGCGAGGTCATCGAGCACCTCGCGGAAATCCTGCGCGACCATCTCCGGCAGCATGAACCGGTCGTGCAGCGCCGTGCCCCAGCGCACCAGCCTGCCGCGCTGCGGCACGCGCCAGAACCAGGAGACCAGTGCCCGGATCAGCAATTGCTGGGCGAGCGACATCCGCGCGTCCGGCGGCATTTCGAAGGAGCGGAACTCGATCAGCCCGAGCCGGCTGGTCGGCCCGTCCGGCGAATAGAGCTTGTCGATGCAGATCTCGGTGCGGTGGGTGTTGCCGGAGACGTCGACGAGCAGGTTGCGGTAGAGCCGGTCGACCAGCCAGAGCGGGATCGCCGGCTCGTTCGGTCCGGGCGTCTGCGCCAGCGCGATCTCGAGCTCGTAGAGCTGGTCGTGCCGGGCCTCGTCGATGCGCGGCGCCTGGCTCGTCGGGCCGATGAACAGGCCGGAGAACAGATAGGACAGTGACGGGTGCCGCTGCCAGTAGAGCACGATGCTCTTGAGCAGGTCCGGCCGGCGCAGGAAGGGGCTGTCGGCCGGGGTGACGCCGCCGAGCACGACATGGTTGCCGCCACCGGTGCCGGTATGGCGCCCGTCGACCATGAATTTTTCGGCGCAGAGCCGCGATTGCCTTGCCTCCTCATAGACGCCGCGGGTGATCGCGACCGCTTCCGCCCAGTTCCGCGCCGGATGGACGTTGACCTCGATCACACCGGGATCGGGTGTCACCTTGATCACATTGAGGCGTGGATCATGCGGCGGCGCATAGCCCTCGATATGCACCGGTTGGCTGCTGGCTTCGGCGACTTCCTCGATGCTGGCGATCAGGTCGAGATAATCCTCCAGCCGCTCGACCGGCGGCAGGAAGACGCAGAGCACCCCGTCGCGCACCTCTATGCTGAGCGCGGTCCGCACCGCGTCGGCTGTGAGGTCTTGCTCGACGATGTCCTGCCGGGTGGCTGCGCCTGCGCTTTCGACAGGGCGCGAGGGCTGGATCGGGCTCGCGGGAGGTGCGGCTGCGACGGCACTGATCCCTGCGGGCGGAGGCGGAGCAGCGGCCGGGGAGCCCGGCAGCGGGCCGCGCGGTTCCAGCGGGTCCTGCGGGTGGATATGCGGATAGTCGCTCTTCGGCAGATGCGGCAGCGAGCCGAGCGGCAGGCGATAGCCGACCGGAGAATCGCCTGGCACCAGGAAGAGCCTGCCGCGCCGGAGCTTCCATTTCTCCGAGCGCCAGCGCCGGTCGTCCGCCGCCGCCTGCCAGCGCTGCACCGGAATGACATAGCCGCTCGGCTTGTCGAGCCCGCGCTCGAAGACGCGGACCATGCGGGCGCGCTCCTCGGGGTCGGAGAGCTTCGGATCGAGTGGGTCGACATTGGCGGGGAGCTGTCCCTCCTTGATAAGCCAGTGCCCGGTATCCTCATAGGCCGGCAGCACATGGTCGGGGCCGATGCCGAGCCGCTCTGCGAGCCCTGCCGCGAGCGTCTCGACGGCGGCGGTCGTCGGCACGACCTCGTGCTCGCGGTCGCTGCCGGTGAGGGCGCCGGGCTCGCGGGCGATCAACGCCGCATTGCGCCAGATCGGTTCGCCGTCCTGGCGCCAGTAGAGCGCGAAGGCCCAGCGCGGCAGGCTCTCGCCCGGATACCATTTGCCCTGGCCGTAATGCAGCATGCCGCCGCGCGCGAAGCGCTCGCGCAGGCGCCGGATCAGCAGATCGGCGCGCTGGCGCTTGGTCGGCCCGACGGCGGCGGTGTTCCATTCCTCGCCCGACTGGTCGTCGATCGAGACGAAGGTCGGCTCGCCGCCCATGGTGAGGCGGGCGTCCTGGGCCTCGAGGTCGGCCTCGACCTGCTCGCCGAGCGCATCGAGCCGCGTCCAGGATTCGTCGGAGAAGGGCAGGGTGATGCGCGTCGCCTCATGGATGCGCGTCACCTCCATCTCGAAGCCGAACTGCGTCTCGGCATAGCTCGCCATGCCGCTGACCGGCGCGGCCGAGCGGTAATGCGGCGTCGCCGCCAGCGGCAGATGTCCCTCGCCGGTGAGCAGGCCCGAGGTCGGATCGAGCCCGATCCAGCCGGCGCCGGGGATATAGACCTCGGCCCAGGCGTGCAGGTCGGTGAAGTCCTTGTCCGTGCCGCGCGGTCCTTCCAGCGGGTCGATGTCCGCCTTCATCTGGATCAGGTAGCCGGAGACGAAGCGGGCAGCGAGGCCGAGCCGGCGCAGGATCTGGACGAGCAGCCAGGAGCTGTCGCGGCAGGAGCCCGCCTTCAGCGCCAGCGTCTCCTCCGGCTCCTGGACGCCGGGCTCCATGCGGATGCCATAGGCGATCAGCTGCTGAAGGCGCGCATTGAGATCGACGATGAAGTTGACGGTGTTCGTGCGTTCTCGCGGGATCGTCGCGACGAAGGCGCTCAGCAGTGGCCCGGCCGGCTCGGTGACGAGATAGGGTGCGAGCTCGTCATGCAGCTCCTCGGGATAGGCGAACGGGAAGCGTTCGGCCTCGCTGGCGACGAAGAAGTCGAACGGGTTGATGATCGAGAGCTCGGTGACGAGATCGACCTCGATGCGGAACTCGCTGACCGGCTCGGGGAAGACGTAACGCGCGAGCCAGTTGCCGTTCGGGTCCTGCTGCCAGTTCACGAAATGCTGCGCCGGCGTGACCTTGAGCGAATAGCTCTGCACCGCCGAGCGGCAATGCGGCGCTGGACGAAGCCGGATGATCTGCGGCCCGAGCGTGACCGGCCGGTCGTAGCGGTAATGGGTGACGTGATGCAGAGCAGCGATGATGGCCAAGGGCGGGCGCCTGCGTTCAGGGTTCGCCGGGCCGGGCGGCCTGACCTGTCCACGATAATCGGGGAGTGGACCGGAGCAAGCCTGCCGCTGCGCAAGAATGTGCCGGAAGCCCGATCAGTTTGCGCAAGTAGCGGGCAGTCGGGACAGGCCTATTTGATACATTGCGGGGCGCTGGACATCCGCCCCGCTCTGGCTCCACATTGCGCCCCAACGGGCGCCGGGGCGCCCGCAAAACCGCACAATGGGGATTTCCATGCGTCACGTCGCGAAACTGATGGCGGCTTCGGCCTTCGCCGTCCTGATGGCCTCGACCGCCCAGGCCCAGACGCCGAAGGACACCATCGTCATGGCCAAGCAGATCGACGACATCATCACGCTCGACCCGGCCGAGGCCTTCGAATTCTCCGGCGTCGAGGTGGTCACCAATCTCTACGACAAGCTGATCGGCGTCGACCTGAAGAACAACAATGCCCTTATCGGCGAACTCGCCCAGAGCTGGACGGTCAGCCCCGACAATCTGACCTACACCTTCAAGCTCCGCCCGGGCGTGAAGTTCCATTCCGGAAATCCGCTCACCGCCGCCGACGTGGTGTATTCCTTCCAGCGTGCGGTGACGCTCAACAAGTCGCCGGGCTTCATCCTCACCCAGTTCGGCCTGAACAAGGACACCGTGCTCGACAAGGTGAAGGCTGCCGACGACCACACCGTGGTCATCACCGTCTCCAAGCCCTTCGCGCCGAGCTTCTTTTTGAACTGCCTGACCTCGGGCGTCGCCTCGATCGTCGACGCCAAGCTGGTCAAGGCCAATGAGAAGGATGGCGACTGGGGCAATGGCTGGCTGAAGCTGGCCTCGGCCGGCTCCGGCGCCTACAAGGTCCGCGCCTATCGCCCCAACGAGCAATATGCGCTCGACGCCAATGGGGACTGGTACAAGGGCGCGCCCAAGACCAGGCGCGTCATCGTCCGCCATGTCGCCGAGCCGGCCTCGCAGCGCCTGCTGCTGGAGAAGGGCGACATCGACATCGCCCGCAATCTCTCCAAGGACCAGCTCGCCGCGGTCAAGGGCAACGCCAATGTCGAGATCGTCCAGGGCGACAAGGGCTACATCCTCTATCTCGGCCTGAACCAGAAGAACCCGAACCTCGCCAAGCCCGAGGTGCGCGAGGCGCTGAAATGGCTGGTCGACTACGACGCGATCGAGAAGAACATCGTCGAGGGCACCTATAAGGGCCACGAGGCCTTCCTGCCCAAGGGCTTCCTCGGCGCGATCGACGACAAGCCCTACAAGCTCGACGTCGCCAAGGCCAAGGAGCTGCTCGCCAAGGCCGGGCTGCCGAACGGCTTCACGGTCACGATCGACACCCGCTCGGTCAATCCGATCACCGACATCACCCAGGCGATCCAGTCGACCTGGGCCCAGGCCGGCATCAAGCTCGAGATCATTCCGGGCGACGGCAAGCAGACCCTGACCAAGTACCGTGCCCGCACCCATGACATCTATATCGGCCAGTGGGGGCCGGACTATCTCGATCCGCACACCAATGCCGAGACATTCGCGATCAACGAGAACAATGGCGAGGACGCGAAGTCGAAGACGCTGGCCTGGCGCAACGCCTGGGACATCCCGGAGATGACCAAGGTCACCCAGGCCAATGTGCTCGAGACCGATGCGGCCAAGCGCGCTGCCGTCTATGGCGATCTGCAGCGCGAACACCAGAAGGTCTCGCCCTTCGTGATCATGTTCCAGCAGGTCGAGGTCTCGGCGCAGCGCAAGAACGTCGACAACTGGGTGATCGGACCGAGCTCCGACACCAATTTCTACGCGCCGATCGCCAAGAACTGAGGCATCTGCCGCCGCCGGAACCCGCCGTAGCCCGAAACGAGGCTGCGGCGGGTTTTCTGCTTTGTCGCCGGCGGCGCCTGCGAAGCCCCAAGAACAACAAGAAGATACGGAGCCGCCAATGGCCTCGATCACCGCCTCGACCCCGTCCGCACCGCCGCGGGCCAAGAGCCGCGCCCTGCGCTGGGGCAGGATCCTCGGCCGCGAGCTGACCACGGTCGCGATCACCATTTTCGGTCTGCTGCTCGTCACCTTCCTGATCGCCCGCGTCATGCCGATCGACCCTGTCCTGGCCGTGGTCGGCGATCGGGCGCCCGCCGATGTCTACGACAAGGCGCGGCTCGAGCTCGGTCTCGACAAGCCGCTCTGGGAGCAGTTTGCGATCTATGTCGGCAAGGTCTTCCGCGGCGATCTCGGCACCTCCGTGCTGACCGCGCAGAAGGTCACGGACGACATCAAGACGGTGTTTCCGGCGACGCTGGAACTGGCGACGCTCGGCACGCTGATCGGCGTCGTGCTCGGCGTCCCGCTCGGCATCCTCGCCGCCGTCAACCAGGGCCGCTGGATCGACCAGGTCGCCCGTGTGATCGGCCTGGTCGGCTATTCGATCCCGGTCTTCTGGCTCGGCCTGATGGGACTCCTCTTGTTCTACGCCAAGCTCGGCTGGGTCGCAGGTCCTGGTCGTCTCTCGATCGCCTATCAGGATTTCGTTACGCCGGTGACCGGCCTCGTCATGCTCGATGCCGCCATGCAGGGCGAGTGGGAGGCCGTCGTCGACGCCTTCTGGCACCTCATCCTGCCGGCTTCCGTGCTCGGCCTGCTCTCGGTCGCCTATATCAGCCGCATGACCCGCAGCTTCATGATCACCGAGCTGCAGCAGCAATATGTCGTCGCGGCGCGGGTGAAGGGCCTCTCGGAATGGCGCGTGGTCTGCGGCCACGCGCTGCGCAACGCCTTTGTGCCGCTCGTCACGGTGATCGCGCTCTCCTACATGCATCTGCTCGAAGGCTCGGTGCTGACCGAGACGATCTTCGCCTGGCCGGGCCTCGGCCGCTATCTCACCAATGCGTTGCTCAACGCCGACATGAACGCGGTGCTTGGTGGCACGCTGGTGGTCGGCGCCGTCTTCATCGGCGTCAACCTGTTCTCCGACATCCTCGGCCGGCTGGCCGATCCGCGGGCACGCTGAGGAGGATGGCCATGACCGATCAGACCGCCACCTCCGCCGGCTGGCATTCCTGGCTGACCACGACCTCGCCGGAATCGCGCCGGCAGGCCCGGCTCGGCCAGCTCTACCGGCAATGGCTCGCCTTCAGGAAGAACCCGGCCGCCATGGTCGGCCTCCTGATCGTCCTCGCCTTGCTGCTCCTCGCGGCCTTCGCGCCGCTGGTCGCGCCACATGACCCGCTGGCGCAGGCGCTCGATCAGCGCCTGCTGGCGCCGTCGGCGAAGCACCTGTTCGGCACCGACGCGCTCGGCCGCGACATCTTCAGCCGCGTCGTCTACGGCACCCGCGTCACGCTGGTGATCGTCATGCTCGTCGTTATCACGGTCGGGCCGCTCGGCCTCCTGATCGGCTGCGCCGCCGGCTATTTCGGCGGCTGGGTCGACACCGTGCTGATGCGCATCACCGACGTCTTCCTCGCCTTCCCGCGCCTCGTCCTGGCGCTCGCCTTCGTCGCCGCGCTGGGGCCTGGTCTGGAGAATGCCGTCATCGCCATCGCCTTCACCGCCTGGCCGCCCTATGCTCGTGTTGCCCGGGCGGAGACGATGCTCATCCGCAATGCCGACTACATCTCGGCGATGCGCCTGCAGGGTGCGAGCCAGCTGCGGATCGTTCTGAAGCATGTCGTGCCGATGTGCGTGCCCTCGCTGATCGTGCGCACCACCTACGACATGGCCGGCATCATCATCATCGCAGCCGGCCTCGGCTTCCTCGGCCTCGGCGCCCAGCCGCCGATCCCGGAATGGGGCGCGATGATCTCGACCGGCCGCGAGCAGATCTTCGACCAGTGGTGGGTCGCGACCTTCCCGGGTCTCGCCATCTGCGTCGTGGCGCTCGGCTTCAACCTGCTCGGCGATGGCTTGCGCGACGTTCTGGATGCGAGGTGAGCGCCAAGATGAACGCAAGCTCTGATCAAATCCTGCTCGCGCTCGACGATCTGCGCGTCGACTTCCACACCCCGACCGGCATCGTCAATGCGGTGCGCGGGCTCTCCTTCACGCTCGGCCGCGAGCGGCTCGGCATCGTCGGCGAATCCGGTTCCGGCAAGTCGATGACCGGCCGTGCCATCCTCGATTTGATCCCGCATCCCGGCGTGGTCACGGCGAAGCGGATGGAATTCCGCGGCCAGGATCTGACGGCGATGGACAAGGCCAGCCGCCGCAAGCTGCGCGGCCGCCATATCTCCATGGTAATGCAGGACCCGAAGTTCTCGCTGAATCCGGTCAAGACCGTCGGCGACCAGATCGCCGAAGCCTATCGCGTCCATCACAAGGCGAGTGCGCGCGAAGCTAAGGAGCGCAGCCTCGCCATGCTCGAAGCCGTGCAGATCCGCGAGCCCGCCCGCGTCTACGGGCTCTATCCGCACGAGGTCTCGGGCGGCATGGGCCAGCGCGTGATGATCGCGATGATGCTGATCGCCGAGCCGGACATCCTGATCGCCGACGAGCCGACCTCGGCGCTCGACGTCACGGTCCAGCTCCAGATCCTCAAGATCCTCGACGATCTCGTCACCAGCCGCGGCATGGGGCTGATCTTCATCAGCCACGATCTGCATCTGGTGAAGTCGTTCTGCGACCGTGTCATCGTGATGTATGGCGGCAAGGCGATGGAGACCCTGCCGGCGAGCGAGCTCGAGCGGGCCCAGCACCCCTATACGCGCGGGCTGCTCGGCTGCCTGCCCGATCTCGACCATCCCCGCGACAAGCTCGCGACCCTCACCCGCGACCCGGCATGGCTGGCATGACCACACAACCCGCCATCACCGTCGAGAAGCTCAACGTCTCCTTCGGCGATTCCCATGTCGTGAAGGATCTCTCCTTCGCCGTCTCGCCGGGCGAGAGCTATGGCATCGTCGGCGAATCCGGCTCCGGCAAGTCGACCGTGCTGCGCGTGCTCGCCGGCCTCAACCGCGAGTGGAGCGGCGAGGTCGACATTCTCGGCAAGCGCCTGCCCAAGATCCGCGACAAGGCCTTCTACCGGGCCGTGCAGATGGTCTTCCAGGATCCTTACGGTTCGCTGCACCCGAAGAAGACCGTCGACGATACGCTGGCCGAGCCGCTCGCCATCCACGGCCTCCGCGATGCGGAGGCGAAGATCACCCGCGCCATGGCGGATGTCGGCCTGCCGGCCTCCTTCCGCTTCCGCTTCCCGCATCAGCTCTCGGGTGGACAGCGCCAGCGCGTCGCCATCGCCCGCGCTCTGGTGCTGGAACCGACGATCCTCCTGCTCGACGAGCCGACCTCGGCGCTCGACGTCTCGATCCAGGCCGAGGTGCTGAACCTGCTGCAGGCGCTGCGCCAGGAGCGCAAGCTCACCTATATCCTGGTCAGCCACGATCTCGCCGTCGTCGGCCATATGTGCGAGCGGCTGCTGGTCATGCAGTTCGGCCGCGGTGTCGAGGAGATGAGCGCCGAAATGCTCGCCGCGCGCACGCCGCAGACGGACTATGCCCGGCAATTGCTGATCGCGAGCGAGGGCTTTCGCCGGGCGGGGTAGCAGCGTCCTCCCCGTCTCCCCTTGCGGGAGAAGGGGCCCGAAGGACCGGATAGGGGGCGCTCCGACCTTTCCGCGTCATGGTCGGGCTTGTACCGACCATCCACGTCTTCGCTGGTCGCGTGTGCTGCCCAAGACGTGGATGCTCGCCAAAAGGGCGAGCATGACGGAGAGGTCGGGAGGCCCCTCGCCCTGCCCCTCTCCCGCAAGGGGAGAGGGGATAGGTCGCGGCACCCCGTCCCCCAAAGCGTTTGGCAAGCTGCGTGCTTGGTCGCATTGTCGTCGCAGGATTCGGCTCCACTGGGCCGCCCAGGAGTATGCCGTCATGGACGCCATCGCCGAACGCCTGCTGAAGCCGGAGGCTGCGCCAGAGCGCACGCCGGTGCCGCCCTTCGATCTCGTGATCTTTGGCGCCGGCGGCGACCTCGCCTTGCGCAAGCTCTTCCCGGCGCTGGCGCAGCGCAATGAGGAGGGCGTTCTGCCGGCCGAGAGCCGCATCCTCGGCATTGTCCGCAAGCAGGAGGATCTCGAAGGCATTCCGCGCGAGATCGCCGGCAAGCTTGCCGCGGCGGGCTTGTCGTCCGAGCGTATCGCCGCCTTCCAGCGTCGCCTGACCATGGTGCTGCTCGATGCGGTGAAGCCCGAGACCTATGGCGCGCTGAAGGAAGCGCTCGGTGAGTCCGAGCATGTCCGCTCCTTCTATCTCTCGACGCCGCCGGACCTGTTCATCCCGATCTGCGAGAACCTCGCGAGCTCCGGCATCCTGACGCCGACCTCGCGCGTCATCCTGGAGAAGCCGCTCGGGCGCGATCTTCACTCGGCGCGGGCCATTAACGACGCCGTCGCCCGTATCCTGCCGGAAAGCCGGACCTATCGGATCGACCATTATCTCGGCAAGGAGACGGTGCAGAACCTACTCGTCCTGCGCTTCGCCAACACGCTGTTCGAGCGCTCCTGGTCGAGCCGCGACATCGACAATGTCCAGATCACGGTGGCCGAGACGGTCGGGCTCGAATCCCGCGCCGGCTATTACGACAAGGCCGGGCATCTGCGCGATATGGTCCAGAACCATGTTCTGCAGCTGCTCTGCCTCTTCGCCATCGAGCCGCCCAACCTGCTCGAGGCCGATGCGGTGCGCGACGAGAAGGTGCGCGTGCTCAAGGCGCTCAGGCCGATCGTCGGCCCCGACGTCCAGCGCTGGACCGTGCGCGGCCAGTACGGGCCGGGCGTCATCGAGGGCCAGAGGGTCAAGGGCTACGCCGACGAGCTCGGCCATGCCAGCAACACCGAGACCTTCGTCTCGATCCGCTGCGAGCTCGACACCTGGCGCTGGGCCGGCGTGCCGATCTATCTGCGCACCGGCAAGCGCATGGCGCAGCGCTATTCCGAGATCGCCGTCACCTTCAAGCCGGTGCCGCACTCGATCTTCGGCAATCCCGGCGATTGCGGCCGCCTCGACGCCAACCGCCTCGTCATCCGCCTGCAGCCCAATGACGGCGTGCAGATGCAGTTGATGATGAAGGTGCCGGGCTCCGGCAAGCTCAAGATCGTGCCGCGCCAGCTCGATCTGCGTTACGAGACCGCCTTCGACGTGCGCACGCCCGACGCCTATGAGCGCCTGCTCACCGATGTGATCCGCGGCGACCAGACCCTGTTCATGCGCCGCGACGAGGTCGAACAGGCCTGGACCTGGATCGACCCGATCCTCGCCGGCTGGCAGGAATACTATCCCCAGCCGCATCGCTATGCCGCCGGTTCCTGGGGGCCGTCCCAGGCGATCGGGCTGATCGAGCGCGAGGGCCGTTCCTGGGCCGATCCGGAGTTCGGTGAATGAGCACTGCCGGCCCGCTGCTGCGCCACCGCTTCGAGACGCTGGCCGATGCCTCGGCGGCTTTGGCCGAGGCCGTCGCGGTCAGGCTACGCACCTGCGTCGACGAGCGGGGCAGGGCGCTTCTCGCCGTGCCCGGCGGCACGACCCCGGCGCGTTTCCTCGCCGCCCTCGCCGAGCACGAGCTGCCCTGGGAGAGTGTCACGGTTCTGCCGACCGACGAGCGCTTCGTCGCGCCGGATGACCTGGCCTCGAACGAGCGGATGATCCGCGCCGCCTTCGCTCCCTTGCGTGACGGGCGCGCCGGCTTCGTTTCCTTTCACAGTTGCGGCGACGATCTCGCCGCCGCGGCCGCGAGCCTCGACCGGCTGCTCGCCGGCCTGCCGGCGCTCGACATCGTGGTCAGCGGCATGGGGGCGGACGGCCATATCGCCTCGCTCTTTCCCGGTGACGCGCGCGGCTTGTCGGCCGGTCCGGGCGTGCACGCCGTCGCCGCGACCCCGCCCGACCTGCCGCCGCGGCTCTCGCTCTCGCCGGCGCGCTTGCGCGGCGCCGGCCATGCCTGCCTGCTGATCTCCGGCCAGGAGAAGGAGCGGGTTCTGGCTTCGGCGGTCGAACTGCCCGGCGCCTTCCCGGTCGGGCTCTTGCTCGGCCGCCCGCAGGGGCTCGACGTCTACTGGGCGAAGGCTTAAGCCGGGCTCCCAGAGAGGTTGTGAATATCCTCAGTCCCCATCCTGAGGAGCCGCGAAGCGGCGTCTCGAAGGATGAGGGCTGAGGGAGAGATCAGGAGAGATGTCGATGTCCACCGCCCCCGAGATCGCGCGCCTTGGCGCCTGCGGCGTCGTGCCGGTCGTCGTCATCGACGAGGCGGAGATCGCCGTGCCGCTCGCAGAAGCCCTGCTCGCCGGCGGCATCGACGTCATCGAGATCACCTTGCGCCGCCCGGCTGCCATGGCCGCTCTGGAGAAGGTCGCGCGCGAATTGCCGGAAATCCTGCCGGTCGCCGGTACGGTGGTGACGCCGGCCCAGGCGGCCGAGGTCAAGAATGCCGGCGCCCGCGCCGTGGTCAGCCCCGGTTTCACCGAGAGCGTCGACGAAGCCATGCGCAAGACCGGCCTGCCCTGGCTGCCCGGCGTCGCGACGGCCTCCGACTGCATGCGTGCCGTCTCGGCGGGGCGCCTGCACTGCAAGTTCTTCCCGGCCGAGCAGGCCGGCGGCGTGCCCGGCCTCAAGGCGCTCTCCGGCCCGTTCCCGCAAATGAAGTTCTGTCCGACCGGCGGCGTCTCGCTCGCTAATCTCGGCAATTACCTCGCCTTGCCGCAGGTGCTCTGCGTCGGTGGCTCCTGGCTCGTCCCGGCCGACGCCGTGAAGAACCGCGACTGGGCGCAGGTGGCGAAGCTTGCCCGCGAAGCGCGCGAGAAGGTCGCGGAGCTGCGTGGCTAGTCCGCTTCGCCGAGGCCGCTCCAGGCCAGTTCCTGCGCATAGGTCCTGATATCTGACGGCCAGCTCGCAGCCTGAGCCCTGAAGCCGGCCTCGTCACCGGCGAACAGGGCGCGCGATGCCTCCTCGAAGCCGGGCAGGTTGCCGGCCAGTGCCGACATGAAGCGATAGGCGGTTTCTCGGGCGATGCGGGCCTGCGTCTGCCCGCCATCGCCGCGTCGTGCCTCGTCGACGAGCCGGCGCAGCGCCTGCGAGGCTCCGCCCGGCTGGGCCGAAAGCCAGTCCCAATGCCGTGGCAGCAGGGTCACTTCCCGCGCCACCACGCCGAGCTTCGGCCGGCCGCGCCCGCGCGGCTCCGCGCCGCCGAGCCGCGCGACGATTTCCGCCTCGGAGCCGCGCAGATCGAGATCGACCACCCGTCCCGTCGCATCCTCGAAGGTCAGCACGCTCGCATCCGGACGCTCGGCCAGCCGGGCGCGCACGGCGAGCGCGACCGCGGCAAGTGGTCCGCGCGCCAGAAGAAACTCGCCATCGAAGGCGGTGCAGGGGCGCTCGGCAGTTTCAGTCATCATCGGGCTCCGTTGTTGCGAGCTAATTACCCGGATGAAACTCCTTGAGTCAATATTGCCCGGGTGATATTCGGTTTTCGGTCACGACAGGAGAGCTCGATGCTGAACGAGGACAAGAAGGCCGCGGTGGCGGCCTATAAGGAGCGTAAGGTCGTCGCCGGGGTCTATCTCGTGCGTTGCGGCGCGACGGGAGAGTGCTGGGCCGGGCAGGCTCCCGATCTCTCGACGATAAAGAATCGTGTCTGGTTCACGCTGCGCCATGGGAGCCACCGTCAGCGCAGCCTGCAGGCGGCCTGGAACGCGCATGGCGAGAGCGCCTTCGTTTTCGAGGAGCTTGAGCGGCTGGACGAAAAGGCGCTGGAAGCCGGCCGTGAGCGCGTCATGAAGGCGCGGCTGGCGCATTGGTGCGCGGAATTGGGTGCGCAGGGGTTGTGAGAGCCGCTCCGTCATGCTCGCCCTGGTGGCGAGCATCCACGTCTTGGACACCGCATTTGCCGAACGAAGACGTGGATGGTCGGGACAAGCCCGACCATGACGTGAACGGCGTCAGCTCGCCAGCCGCTCGACCACCATCTCGGCGATCGCCAGCGAACTCGTCAGTCCCGGGCTTTCGATGCCGAGCAGATTGACCAGCCCCGGCACGCCATGGATCGACGGTCCGTCGATGCGGAAATCCGGCATCGGCTCGCTCGGCCCGTGCAGCTTCGGCCTGATCCCGGCATAGTCGGCGACGAGCGCGCCATCGGGCAGGCCCGGCCAATAGGTCCGGATCGCCGCATAGAATTTCTCCGCTCGCGCGGGATCTACGACGAGGTCCTGGTCGTCGGCGACCCATTCGACATCGGGGCCGAACTTGACCCGGCCGGCCATGTCGATCGTCGCATGGATGCCGAGGCCGGCCGCTTCCGGAATCGGGTAGACCAGATGGCTGAAGGGCTGCTTGCCGAGCAGCGAGAAATAATTGCCCTTGGCGAAATACTGCGTCGGCACATGCTCCGCCGGGAAGCCTTCGAGCTTGCCGAGCAGGCGCGGCGCGCCATGGCCGGCCGCGTTGACCACGGTGTTCGCCGTGTATGTCGCCGGATCCTCGCCGCCGAAATCGACGCTGAAGCCATCGGCCTCGCGGCGCCAGGCCAGGATCGGCGTATTGAGCGCGAGCGAGCCGCCCGCCGCCTCGCATTCGCCGAGCAGCGAGAGCATCAGCGCATGGCTGTCGACGACGCCGGTTTCAGGCGAGAGCAGGGCGATTTCGCAGGTGACCTCGGGCTCCAGCGCCCTGGCCTCGGCGGCGTCGATCCAGCGCAGCGAGGCGACGCCGGAGGCTTCGGCGCGCGCCGCGATCGTCTCCAGCGCCGGGCGCTGGCCGGCATGGGTGCCGACGATCAGCTTGCCGCAGGCCTTGTGGGGCAGGCCGCGCTCGCGAAGGTAATCGTAGAGCAGCTTGCGGCCGTCGACGCAGACCTGCGCCTTCAGCGACCCCGGCGGGTAGTAGATCCCGGCATGGATGACCTCGCTGTTGCGGGCCGAGGTCTGGGTGCCGATGCCCTCGGCCGCCTCGGCGATCACGACCTCGCGGCCGGCGAGCGCAAGCGCGCGGGCCGTCGCGAGGCCGACGACGCCGGCCCCGATGACGAGACAGTCGATGTCGCTCATGCGATCCGTGCTCAGCCCGCCCGCTGCGGCATGGCGATCTCGACCAGGCTCGCCCAATAGGTCATGCCGACCGGCAGCGCCTTGTCGTTGAACTCATAGGCCGGGTGGTGCAGCCCGGCGGAGTCGCCATTGCCCATGAAGATATAGGCGCCGGGCCGCTCCTCGAGCATGAAGGAGAAATCCTCGGAGCCCATGGTCGGCGGCACCTCGGTGTCGATCGCCTCCTTGCCGAAGACGTTTTTCGTCGCGCTGGTGACGAAATCGGTCTGGCCGGCATGGTTGAAGGTCACCGGATAGCCGCGCTCATATTCGATCTCGAAGCTCAGGCCGAAAGCCTGGGCCGTGCCGGTGACGATCTCGCGGAAGCGCTTCTCGGCGAGGTCGCGCATCTCCGGCGAGAGCGAGCGCACCGTGCCCTTGATCACGACATGTTGCGGGATGACGTTGAAGGCCTCGCCGGCCTGCAGCGCCGTCACCGAGACGACCACGGAATCGAGCGGGTCGGCATTGCGCGAGGCGATGGTCTGCAGCGAGGAGACGAGCTGGCAGGCGCCGACCAGCGGGTCGACCGTCTCGTTCGGCTTGGCGGCATGGCCGCCGCGGCCCTCGAGCTTGAGCAGGAAGCGGTCGGCTGCGGCCATCATCGGCCCCTTGCGGATCGCGAACTGGCCGATCGGCAGGCCCGGCATGTTGTGCAGCCCGTAGACCTCCTGGACGCCGAAGCGCTCCATCAGCCCGTCCTTGCACATCTCCTTGCCGCCGCCGCCGCCTTCCTCGGCCGGCTGGAAGATCATGATGGCGGTGCCGTCGAAATCGCGGGTCTGCGCCAGGTATTTTGCGGCGCCGAGCAGCATGGCGGTATGGCCGTCATGGCCGCAGGCATGCATCTTGCCGGGCACGGTCGAGCGGTGCTCGAGATTGGTTTCCTCATGGATCGGCAGCGCATCCATGTCGGCGCGCAGGCCGATAACCTTGCCGGAGCCCTGGCCCTTGCCCTTGATCACGCCGACGACGCCGGTACGCCCGATGCCGGTGACGACCTCGTCGACCCCCCATTCCCGGAGCTTGTCGGCGACGATGCCGGCGGTGCGGTTCACATCGAAGAGCAGCTCGGGATGGCGATGGAAATCGCGACGGATCGCCGTGATCTCGGGCTCGATCGCCGCGATGAGTTCGGATTTGGGCATCGTATCCTCGGGCCGTTGGCGGCAACTTCACAGAAATCGGGTTGCCTGATGCGGCAAGCTAGCGCGAGCGGGCGCACCCTGTCCAAGCCGATTGCGGCATGAGGGGGAAGAAGCGCGCGAATGGCGCCACCACGCAATCCGCTTGATCCCGGCGGCCGTCGGTCCTTGGATGTCCGGCCTGTCGGGGCGCTCGCGAGAGGCGCCGCGAATTAGCGAGGACGTCATGGAAATCAAGCGAAGCGGATCGCAGCCCTCGGGCAAGGGGCCGGCGGAATACTTCACCGGCCAGGTCCGGATCGACCCGTTGTTCAATCCGCCGGATCCCGCGCGCATCGCCACCGCGCACGTCACCTTCGAGCCGGGCGCGCGCACGGCCTGGCACACGCACCCGCTCGGCCAGACCTTGATCGTCACCGCCGGCTGCGGCTGGGCTCAGCGCGAAGGCGGGCCGGTCGAGGAGATCAGGGCCGGCGATGTGGTCTGGTTCCCGCCCGGCGAAAGGCATTGGCACGGCGCCACTGCGGCGACCGCGATGAGCCATATCGCCCTGCAGGAGCGCCTCGACGGCGAGACCGTCAAATGGCTGGATCACGTTACGGAAGAGCAGTATCGTCGCTGAGTTCGGGGGGGCTTCCGAGCTTTCGGCAGGCGCTTTCGAGAGGATGGAACGTGCGTCGGTTTCGTGCGTTCCGGCTGAATAGCCATCGCTTTGAATGGGAGGCCGCCATGCGCCGCCTGATCGTTCTCGCCGCTTCTTTAGTGTTTTTTTCGAGCTTCATGGCCGATGACGCACCGGCACAGGCCCTGAGCGACAGGGCGGTCCATGGCGGCGGCGTGCGAGGCGGCGGTTTCGGCTATGGTGGCCGCGGCTTCGCCGGAGCGGGTTTCGGAGGTTATCGGGGGGCTGTCTATCGCGGTGGCGGCTTCTATCGGGGTGGGGTCGGCTGGGGCTATCGGCCGGCCCGCGGGTATGGCGGCGGCTATTATGGCCGGCCCGCCTATTGGCGCCGCGGCTACTACAACAATTACTGGGGCTGGGGCGCCGGGGCGCTGGCTGCCGGGGCGCTCATCGGCGCCGCCGCGACCTATCCCTATTATGGCTCGTCCTACTACTACGACACGCCCGGCTACTATGGCGGCGACTATTACGGCGGGCCCTATTATGCGCGGCCCTATTACGCTGCGCCGGTCTATGCAGCGCCGATCTCGTCAGGGATCGGCGGCTATTGCCGGACGCCGGTCCGGACCTGCCAGCTGATCAACCCAGCTGAACTCGGCGGCGGGTGCTCCTGCCGTGTCGCTGGCGGGCGGGCCCGCGGCGTCCTCGTTCCCTGACGATCGTGCAGGGAGCACGACGAGCGCCTGGGCTTTCGGCTTTCAGTCGTTTCACAGCCCGAACTGCTGGCGCCAGCTCTCGATGTCCTCCAGCGCGACATTGGAGCCGCACAGGACCAGCGCGACACGATCGCCCGGCTTGAAGCTGTCCTTGCGCGCCAGCGCCGCCGCAACCGTGCAGGAGGCGGCCGGCTCGAGCAGGACGCGGCCGTTCTGCAGCACCCAGAGCAATTCGCGCACGGCGTCGGCATCCGGCACCAGCACGATCTCCTCGAGGAAATCCCGGGCCGCGGCCATGGTCCGCTCGGTGGCGAAGGGAGCGCCGAGCGTGCGGGCGATCGAGGTCGGGCGGATCGGCACCGGCTTTCCGGCTGCGAGCGCCTGCGTCATCGTCGTCGCGCCCTCGGTTTCGACGCCGTGGATGCGCACCGCAGGGTCGAGCCCCTTCAGCGCCGCCCCGACACCGGCCGAGAAGCCGCCGCCGCCGATCGAGATGAAGACATGGTCGAGGCGGCCGCCGGCATCCGCCGCGAGTTCGAGGCCGACCGTGCCATGGCCCGCGATGATCGCAGGGTCGTCATAGGAATGGACATTGGTCATGCCCTTGGCTTCGTATTCCTCGGCCTTGGCGAAGGCGGCGATCGAATCCTCGCAGAGCTCGACCTCGCCGCCCGCTTCCTTGGTCAGGCGGATGTTCAGCGGCGCGACGTTCTTCGGCATCAGCACCAGCGCCTTGATGCCGAGCAGGCTCGACACCAGCGAGACGGCGATAGCGTGGTTGCCGCCGGAGACGGTGACGACGCCGCGGGCCTTTTCCGCCTCCGAGAGGCCGAGCAGCTTGTTGTAGCAGCCGCGCACCTTGAACGAGCCGGCGAGCTGCAGGCTCTCGACCTTGACCACGGTCTCGACGCCGAGCCGCTCGGACAGGCCGGCGCTGAGGAAGGTCGGCGTCCGCCTGACCTTGCCGGCGATGCGGCTGGCGGCGGCCTGGATGTCGGCGAGGGTGACGTCGAAGGACATGGCGGACTCACGAGAGGACGTTGCTCGGTCGGCACAACAGCGCGCCGGGCCCGGCCGGGTCAAGCGCGGAGCGCGCATGGCCATGGCATTTCGGGCGGTGCCGGAGGGCGGCCGTCATGCGTTCGCACGGGCGCCGGCGAGCCATTGCCGGCAATTGACCTTGCGCGGTGCCGGCGTAGCCTGCCTCTCAGCTCATGCCTGTCGGCCAGTCCCTGGAGAAATCTGCCCGTGCGTTACACCCCGAAGGAAATGCTGGCCAAGCTGGTCTCGTTCAACACCGAATCGCAGCGCAGCAATGTCGAACTGATCCATTTCTGCCGCGACTACCTTGCGGCCCATGGTGTCGAGAGCTCGATCGTGCCGAGCCCCGACGGCTTCAAGGCCAATCTCTACGCCACCATCGGCCCCAAGGCGGATGGCGGCGTCGTCCTTTCCGGTCATACCGATGTCGTCCCTGTCGAGGGGCAGGATTGGAGTTCGGACCCGTGGACGCTGACCGAGCGCGACGGCAAGCTCTATGGACGCGGCAGCTGCGATATGAAGGGCTTCGACGCCATCGCGCTCGCTCTGGTGCCGGAGATGCTGGCCGCCGGGCTGAAGCGGCCCGTCCATATCGCCCTGTCCTATGACGAGGAGGTCGGCTGCATCGGCGCCCGCTATCTGATCGACGCCATGGCGGCCGCCGGGGTCAAGCCTTCGGCGGTGATCGTCGGCGAGCCCTCGATGATGCAGGTCGTCACCGGCCACAAGGGTGGCACCCGGATGAAGACCACGGTGCGCGGCCATGCCGTGCATTCCAGCCGCGTCGATATCGGCGTGCCCGCCGTGATGGTCGCCGGCAAGCTGATCGCCTGGCATGACGAGGTCATGGAGGAGAACAAGGCCAAGGTGCAGCCGGGCGTTCCCTTCGAGCCGCCTTACTCGACGCTGCATGTCGGCGTCGTTGAGGGCGGCACGGCGGTCAACATCACCGCCGAGCATTGCGCCTTCAGCCACGAGGTCCGCGTCATGCCGGGCGACGACAGCGATTATGTCGCCCGCTATCGCGCGAGGATGGCCGAGCTCGAGGCGCCGATGAAGGCGATCGCGCCGGAGACCGGCATCGCCATGGAGATCACCTCCTACACGCCGCCGCTCGCGCCGGAGAAGGAGGGAGCCGCCGAAGGGCTGGCGCGTCGCCTCACCGGCGACAATGGCAGCCATGTCGTGGCCTATGGCACCGAGGGCGGGCTGTTCCAGGCGGCGGGCTGGTCGACCGTGGTCTGCGGCCCCGGCGACATCGCCCAGGCACACCAGCCGGACGAGTTCATTACCGTCGCCCAGCTCGACGCCGGAACCGCGTTCGTTCGTGCGCTGATCGCGGATCTGGCCCGCTGAGAACGCAAGGCGAGGCGCGTTTGTGCGGGAAAGTGATCGCGGGCTCGCACGAACGTGCGTTGCGAAGTTTCGTTTCGCAATAAAGTTCGATCCGGGACGAAGCGTGCGGCGCACACTGGACGCGGGCTTCGAAGCACCTCTAATCTGCCGTCTTCCTCGGATCGTCGCCAGTCTGTGCGGCGATCCGGGTCCCGCTCCTGGGGAGGAGCGGTAACAACAAATCGGGAGAACGCGCTTCATGTCCTTCAAGACCCATTGCCTGGCGGCCGTAGCGGCGCTGGCTCTGATGTGCGGTACGGCTCAGGCGCAGACGCTGCGCTATGCCAACCAGGGCGAGTTGAAGTCGCTCGACCCGTATACCGTCAACGAGACCACCACAAACGCCCATCTCGGTCACCCCTATGAAGGGCTGACGGCGCGCGGCAAGGATCTCAAGATCGAGCCCGCCCTTGCCGAAAAGTGGGAGATCTCCCCCGACGGCCTGAAGTGGCGCTTCTATCTGCGCAAGAACGTCAAGTTCCATGGCGGCGAGGATTTCACCGCCGATGACGTGATCTTCTCGGCCGAGCGCGTCCGCTCGCAGGGTTCCAACTTCACCACCCGCGTCCCGACCAGCGCCAAGTTCGTCAAGGTCGACGACCACACCGTCGACATCATCCTGACTGCGCCGAATCCGATCCTGAACGCGCAGTGGGATACCTGGTACATCATGTCGAAGAAGTGGGCGGAGGCGAACAACGCCGTCGCCCCGACGCCGGCCGCCGCGACCACGCCGAGCCATGCCTCGCTGAACGCCAACGGCACCGGCCCCTACAAGATCGAGAGCCACCAGCCGGGCGTGAAGACCGTCTTCAAGCTCAACGAGAACTACTGGAAGAAGATCGAGGGCAACATCAAGGAGATCGTCTTCACGCCGATCGCCTCGGATGCGACGCGCGTCGCGGCCCTGCTCTCCGGCGAGGTCGACGTGATCGAGCCGGTTCCGATCCAGGACATCCAGCGCGTCAACGCCTCGGGCAACGCCCAGGTCCTGACCGGGCCGGAGCTGCGCACCATCTTCCTCGGCATGGACCAGACCCGTGACGAGCTGCTGGAATCCAGCGTCAAGGGCAAGAATCCCTTCAAGGATGTCCGCGTCCGCCAGGCCTTCTTCCAGGCGATCGACATCGAGACGATCAAGAGCCGCGTCATGCGTGGTCTCTCGACGCCCTCGGCCCTGATGATCGCGCCGGAGCTGTTCCCGCATGCCGGCTTCACCCGCGCCAAGTTCGACACCGAAGCCTCGAAGAAGCTCTTGGCCGAAGCCGGCTATCCGAACGGCTTCGAGGTCGGCATGGACTGCCCGAACGACCGCTACGTCAATGACGGCCAGATCTGCCAGGCGGTAGTCGGCATGCTGGCGCGCGCCGGCATCAAGGTGAACCTGAATGCCCAGCCCAAGGGCCAGTACTTCGCCAAGGTGCTGAAGTCCGGCGGCTACAAGACCTCGTTCTACCTGCTCGGCTGGACGCCCGGCACCTTCGACAGCCACAACGTCCTGCACGACATCATCGGCTGCCGCGATGTCGCCGGCTCCTCGCGCGGCGAGTCGAATCTCGGCAATTACTGCAACAAGAAGGTCGACGAGCTGACCGACAAGATCCTTGTCGAGTCCGACACCGCCAAGCGCGATGCGATGATCAAGGAAGCCTACAAGATCTCGGTCGACGAGTTCGGCTACATCCCGCTGCACCAGCAGGCTTTGGCCTGGGGCGTGTCGAAGAAGGTGAAGCTCACCCAGCGCGCCGACAATTCGGTGCTGCTCTATTACGCCACCAAGGAGTGACGGCGCGCGGTGCGCGGCCTAGGCCGCGCACCGTTCTTCCCGTCGACTCACCCGCGCCGTCATCCGGACAAGCGGCGTAGCCGTGTAGCTCAGGGATCGATCGGGGGCGTTGCGCTCCACGATGGAGCCCGGATTGCGGCTTTGCTATTTCCGGGGTGACGACGCGTATCGGTGACGGAGAGCTATCCGGCTCGCCGGTACCGACGGGTTTCGCGTTTAAAGAACCAAGGCGATCATGCTCGCATTCATTCTGCGTCGGTTGTTCCAGTCGCTTCTCGTCATGCTGGCGGTGGCGCTGATCGCCTTCGCCATGTTCCGCTTCGTCGGCGACCCGGTGAACCAGCTCGTCTCGCTCGATACGCCCCAGGAGCAGGTCGCGCAGATCCGCAAATCGCTCGGGCTAGACGAGCCGGTCGTCGTCCAGTTCGCGCGCTATATCTACAATGCGGCGCGGCTCGAATTCGGTGTCTCCTACCAGTTCCGCCTGCCGGTGATCATGCTGCTCGGCGAGCGCGCCCCGGCGACGCTGGAGCTCGCCTTCATGTCGGCGCTGTTCTCGCTGCTCGTCGGCATACCCATGGGCGTCTACACGGCGCTGCGCCGCGACAGCTGGCTCGCCAAGCTGTTCCAGGCCGTCTCGCTCATCGGCATCAGCCTGCCGACCTTCCTGATCGGCATCCTTCTGATCTACCTGTTCTCGGTGACGCTCGGCTGGCTGCCCTCCTTCGGGCGCGGCGAGGTCGTCAAGATCGGCAACTGGTGGACCACCGGCCTGCTCACGGCCTCGGGCTGGAAGGCGCTGATCCTGCCTTCGATCACGCTCGGCCTGTTCCAGATGACGCTGATCATGCGCCTCGTCCGGGCCGAGATGCTGGAGGTGCTGCGCACCGACTACATCAAATTCGCCCGGGCGCGCGGCCTCAAGACCCGTGCCATCCATTTCGGTCACGCCCTGAAGAACACCTTGGTCCCGGTCATCACCATCGCCGGCCTTCAGCTCGGCTCGATCATCGCCTTCGCCATCATCACCGAGACGGTGTTCCAGTGGCCGGGCATGGGCTTGCTCTTCCTGAAGGCGGTTCAGCAGGTCGATATCCCGATCATGGCGGCCTACCTGATCCTGATCTCGTTCCTCTTCGTCACCATCAACCTGATCGTCGACCTGCTCTACGCCGCGGTCGACCCGCGCCTGCGCGCGACGGTCGGCGCGCATTGAAGGCGGGAGACAAAGCCATGGCCGCCCAGACTCCGTCCTCGACCCCCGCCGCCCCGTCGAGCGAGCCGCCCTCGCTCTGGGCCCGCATCCTCGACAGCGACATCCTCGCCAGCTTCCTGCGCTCCAAGGTGACGATGGTCGCCGCGGTGATCGTGCTCGTCATGTTCATCGGCGCCGCCTTCTCGCCCTGGATCGCGCCGACCAACCCCTTCGACCCGGCCACGGTCTTCCTGTCCGATGCCAATATCCCGCCGGCCTGGCAGGCCGGTGGCGATCCGAAGTTCATCTTCGGCACCGACGACCAGGGCCGGGATCTCTATTCGGCGATCCTCTACGGGCTGCGCGTCTCGCTGATCGTCGGAGGCCTCGGCGTGGCGCTGGCGGCGACGATCGGCATCACGCTCGGCCTGCTCGCCGGCTATTTCGGTGGCCGGGTCGACTCGCTGATCATGCGCATCGCCGACGTGCAGCTCACCTTCCCGGCGATCCTGATCGCCCTGTTGATCGACGGCGTCGTGCGCGGCACCTTTCAGGGCGCCAACCGCGAGGACACGGCGCTCTATGTGCTGGTGATCTCGATCGGCCTCAGCTTCTGGGTCCAGTACGCCCGGACGATCCGCGGCTCGACCCTGGTCGAACGCAACAAGGACTATGTCCAGGCGGCACGGCTGGTCGGGCTGCCGGCGCCGCTGATCATGCTGCGCCATGTCTTGCCGAACGTGATCGGCCCGGTGCTGGTCATCCTCACCATCAATCTCGCGCTTGCCGTGATCACCGAGGCCACCCTGTCCTTCCTCGGCGTCGGCCTGCCGCCGACCCAGCCCTCGCTGGGTACGCTGATCTCGATCGGCAACCGCTACCTGTTCTCGGGCGACTGGTGGATCGTCGCCTTTCCGGGCCTGACGCTGGCGATCCTGGTGCTCGCCGTGAACCTGCTCGGCGACTGGCTGCGCGATGCCCTCAATCCGAGGCTGCGATGAGGGGAAACCTCCTGCGCGCGGCAGCTGCGAGAGCAGAAAATGTCACGTTCCGCCATGTGCTACGCGCAGATTAGACCCGTGACAGACAAGGGGCTCAGCCCTAACATCTCGCCCTTCACCGGCCTTGGAGCAGGGCCGCGACCGGGAGGTTCTCTACGATGAAACCGCGTATGTTTGCCGTCGCTGCCGCACTGATCGGGGTCTCGGCGCTGGCGCTCGGTGCCGCCGAGGCGAGGCCGCTGAAATGGGCCTCGGCCGGCGATGCCCTGACCATCGATCCGCATGGCCAGAACGAGGGCCTGACCACCACGGTCAACCAGCAGATGTATGAAGGCCTGACCGAGCGCGACCATGCCGGCAAGCTGCATCCGTTGCTGGCCTCGTCCTGGAAGGTTCTGCCGGACGATCCGACGACCTGGGAGTTCAAGTTGCAGGAGGGCGTCAAGTTCCATGACGGCACGCCCTTCACCGCCGACGACGTGGTGTTCTCCTATGAGCGCGCCATGCAGCCGACCTCGGACTTCAAGGGCTACCTGACCTCAGTCGAGAAGGTCACGAAGGTCGACGACTTCACCGTCCGTATCAAGACCAAGGGGCC
Organism: Allobosea sp. NPDC055594; assembly: GCF_053618995.1. Classification (NCBI taxonomy): domain Bacteria; kingdom Pseudomonadati; phylum Pseudomonadota; class Alphaproteobacteria; order Hyphomicrobiales; family Alloboseaceae; genus Allobosea; species Allobosea sp. NPDC055594. The sequence continues at coordinate 321,861 of NZ_JBSHIO010000002.1, read as the reverse complement.
GAACCCGCTCCTGGTTAACAACACCTCCGCCATCCGCATCATGAGCAAGGCCTGGGCGGAGAAGAACAACGCCACCAAGGCGCAGGACTTCAAGAACAAGGAAGAGAATTACGCCGTCCGCAACGCCAACGGCACCGGCCCCTTCATCCTCGTCTCGCGTGAATCCGACGTGAAGACGGTGATGAAGCGCAACGATAATTACTGGGCCAAGGCGAAGGTGCCGCTCGAGATCACCGAGCTCACCTATGTCCCGATCAAGCAGGATGCGACGCGCATCGCGGCGCTGCTCTCGGGCGAGGTCGACCTCGTCCAGGACGTGCCGGTGCAGGACATCGCCCGGCTGAAGAGCCAGCCCAAGGTCCGCGTCACCACCGGACCCGAGAACCGCACCATCTTCTTCGGCATGGACGTCGCGTCGAAGGACCTGAAGGGCGACAATGTCGAGGGCAAGAACCCCTTCGCCGACAAGCGCGTCCGCCAGGCGATGAACATGGCGCTCAACCGCCAGGCCATCCAGCGCGTCGTGATGCGCGGTGAATCGATCCCGACCGGCATCATCCTGCCGCCCTTCGCCAATGGCTGGACCAAGGAGCTCGACGCTGCGCCGGCGACCGATGTCGCCAAGGCCAAGGCGCTGCTCGCCGAGGCCGGCTACCCCAATGGTTTCTCGGTGACGCTGCATTGCCCGAACGATCGCTACATCAATGATGAGGGCATCTGCCAGGCGGCCGTCGGCATGTTCGGCCAGATCGGCGTCAAGGTGAACCTGGTCTCGCAGTCAAAGTCGATCCACTTCAACCTGATCCAGAAGAACCCGCCGGAGACCGAGTTCTACCTCGTCGGCTGGGGCGTTCCGACCTTCGACAGCGACTATGTGTTCTCCTACATGTACCATAGCCGCACCGGCTCGCAGGGCAGCTGGAACGCGACCGGCTATTCCGACAAGGAGATCGATGCGCAGATCCAGTCGCTCTCCAAGGAGATCGACATCGCCAAGCGCGACGCCGCCATCGCCAAGATCTGGGCGAAGGTGAAGGACGAGACGATCTACCTGCCGATCCACCATCAGACGCTCAGCTACGGCATGAACTCGACGGTGGACGTGCCCGTCGACGTTCAGAACCAGCCCAAGCTGAAGATGGTCTCGTTCAAGGGCTCGTAGCGGTCTGGGAGGAGGATTTGTGAACCCTTGCCGTCGTCCCGGAGAAGCGGCGGAGCCGCGCAGCTCCGAGGTCCATCGTAGAACGGAACGCTCTATGGCGGATCTCGGCGCCTCGGCCGGGATGACGGCGCGAAACCTTGGTTTTCCTCCGGTGTTTGGAAAGTAAGGCGCTATGCTCGCCTATATCCTGCGCTCGCTGATGCAGGGGCTGGTGGTGATGGTTGCCGTCGCCTTCATCGCCTTCTCGATGTTCCGCTTCGTCGGCGACCCCGTGGTCAACATGCTCGGCCAGGAGGCGACGCTGCAGGACCGCGCCGAGCTGACGCAGCGCCTCGGCCTCAACGATCCCGTGCCCGTGCAGTTCGCCCGCTTCATCGCCGATGCGGCGCAGGGCGATTTCGGCATCTCCTATCGCCAGGGCCGCAAAGTCTCCTCGCTGATCGTCGAGCGCCTGCCGGCGACGGTCGAGCTCGCCGTGCTCTCGGCGATCTTCGCCTTCGTGGTCGGCATCGCCTTCGGCGTCTATGCCGCGATCCGCCGCGACGGCTGGATCGCCAACCTCGTCATGTCGATCTCGCTGATCGGTGTTTCCCTGCCGACCTTCCTGATCGGCATCGGCCTGATCTACATCTTCGCGGTCGAGCTGCGCTGGCTGCCCTCCTTCGGCCGTGGCGACACCGTGCAGATCGGCTGGTGGTCGACCGGGCTTCTGACCACGAGCGGCCTGAAGTCGCTGGTCATGCCGGTGCTGACGCTGGGCTTCCTGCAGCTCACCTTGATCATGCGGCTCGTCCGCTCCGAGATGCTCGAGGTGATGCGGGCGGATTTCATCCGCTTCGCCCGGGCCCGCGGCATTCCCGAACGCCGCATCGAGTTCCGCCACGCCCTGCGCAACACCATGATCCCGGTGATCACCATCGCCGGCCTCCAGCTCGGCGGGGTCATCGCCTTCGCCATCGTTACCGAGACGGTGTTCCAGTGGCCGGGGCTCGGCGCGCTCTTCGTCAACGCCGTGCAGTTCGTCGACGTGCCGGTGATGTCGGCCTATCTGCTCTTCGTCGCCTTCGTCTTCGTGGTGACTTCGCTCCTGGTCGATCTGGTCTATGTCGCCCTCGACCCGCGTCTGCGGTCGGGCTCCGCGGTTCCGTCGAAGTGAGGCGGCGATGAGCGACGAACATCTGCCAGTGATCCCGCCTAGCCGCCTCGCCCGGTTCTGGGATTCCGATCTGGCCTATTCCTTCCGCTCCTCGCCGGTCACGGTGGTGGCGAGCATCATGGCGCTCCTGCTCGTGCTGGCCGCGATCTTCGCGCCGCTGATCGCGCCTTATGATCCGTTCGATCCGGCCTCGCTCGACCTCTCCGACGGGTTCTCGCGGCCGATGCAGCCCAACGAGATCACCGGCAAGGTGTTCTGGCTCGGCTCGGACGGCCAGGGGCGCGACATCTTCTCGGCCATTCTCTATGGCTCGCGTGTTTCGCTGCTGGTCGGGGCGGCCTCGGTCGTCTTCTCGCTGATCATCGGAGTCGGCCTCGGCCTGGTCGCCGGCTATGTCGGCGGCCGCACCGAGGCGCTGATCATGCGCATCGCCGACATCCAGCTCTCCTTCCCGGCGATCCTGGTGGCATTGCTGGTCTTCGGTGTGGCACGTGGGCTGATCCCGCCGGCAGCGCAGGAACAAGCGACGCTGTTCGTCCTCGTCATCGCTATCGGTCTCGCCAACTGGGCGCAATATGCCCGCACAGTGCGCGGCTCGACTCTGGTCGAGAAGAACAAGGTCTATGTCGATGCGGCGCGCCTGATCGGGCTGAAGGCCTGGCCGGTGATGCTGAAGCACGTCCTGCCCAATGTCGCCGGCCCGGTGCTGGTCATCGCCACGATCAATCTCGCGCTCGCGGTGATCGAGGAGGCGACCCTGTCCTTCCTCGGCGTCGGCATGCCGCCGACCCAGCCCTCGCTCGGCACGCTGATCCGCTTCGGCCAGCAATTCCTGTTCTCGGGCGAGTGGTGGATCCTGCTGTTCCCCTCGCTCGTCCTGATCCTGCTCGCACTGTCGATCAACCTGTTCGGCGACTGGCTGCGCGACGCGCTCAATCCGAAGCTGAGGTAAGAGATGAACCGCCCCCCAATTCTGTCCAGGCCTTCGGAGCAGCGATGACCCAGCCCGTCATTTCGGTGAACGAACTGACCGTCGAGTTCGTGACGCGGCGCGGCACCCTGCGCGCCCTCGACAAGGTGTCGTTCGACGTCGCCCGCGGTGAGGTGCTCGGCGTGGTCGGCGAATCCGGTGCCGGCAAGTCGGTGACCGGATCGGCCATCATCGGTCTGATCGATCCGCCCGGCCGGATCGCCGGCGGACAGGTCCTGCTCTCGGGCGAGCGTGTCGACAATCTTCCGCCGGATGCTATGCGCAAGATCCGCGGCAAGCGCATCGGCATGATCTTCCAGGATCCGCTGACCAGCCTCAACCCGCTCTACCGGGTCGGCGAGCAATTGATCGAGACGATCCAGACCCATACCGATCTCAATGCCGCCGACGCCCGCAAACGCGCCATCGCCTTGCTCGACGAGGTCGGCATTCCCGCGCCCGACAAGCGCATCGACGGCTATCCGCACGAATTCTCGGGCGGCATGCGCCAGCGCGTCGTGATCGCGCTCGCCCTCTGCGCCGAACCCGAGTTCATCATCGCCGACGAGCCGACGACGGCGCTCGACGTCTCCGTCCAGGCCCAGATCATCGCCCTGATCAAGCGGCTCTGTCAGGAGCGCGGCACCTCGGTGATGCTCGTCACCCACGATATGGGCGTGATCGCCGAGACTGCCGACCGCGTGGCGGTGATGTATGCCGGCCGCGTCGCCGAGATCGGTCCGGTCCGCGACGTGGTCAAGCAGCCGCTCCACCCCTATGCCGTCGGGCTGATGGGCGCGATCCCCTCGATCGAGGGCGATGCCGAGCGGCTCGTCCAGATTCCCGGCTCGATGCCGCGCCTTTCCAACATCCCCAAGGGCTGCGCCTTCAACCCGCGCTGCTCGAAGGCCTTCGACCGCTGTTTCGTCGAGCGGCCGGAGCTGATCGATGTCGGCGGCCGTCAGGTCGCCTGCCACCTCTACGACCAGTCGAAGGCGCCGAACGGCCAGAACCCGACTGACAAAGCGGAGATCGCCGCGTGACCCAGGACGTCTCTTCGGCCCCTTATGTCCAGGTCCGTGACCTGAAGCGCGTCTTCGACGTTTCCAAACCCTGGCTCAACCGGGTGATCGAAAGCGCCCCGAAGCAATATCTCAAGGCGGTCGACGGCGTGTCCTTCGATATCCGCAAGGGCGAGACCTTCGCGCTCGTCGGCGAGTCCGGCTCGGGCAAGTCGACCGTGGCGCGCATGGTCGTCGGCCTGCTGCCGCCCTCCGGCGGCACCGTCTCGATCGACGGCGTCTCTATGACCGATCCTGCCGCCGCCCAGGAACGCCAGCGCCTGCGCCGCCGTATCCAGATGATCTTCCAGGATCCTTATGCCTCGCTGAACCCGCGCTGGCGTGTCGGCAGGATCATCGCGGAGCCGATCCGTGCCTTCGACCTGATCCAGGGGGATCGCGAGATCGAGGGCCGCGTCGGCGAGTTGCTCAGCCTGGTCGGTCTGCATCCGGACGACGGCAAGAAGTTCCCGCATGAATTCTCCGGCGGCCAGCGCCAGCGCATCGCGATCGCCCGCGCGCTCGCCTCCAATGCCGAATTCATCGTCTGCGACGAGCCGACCTCGGCACTCGACGTCTCCGTGCAGGCGCAGATCCTCAACCTGATGCGCGATCTGCAGCAGAAATTCGGGCTGACCTATCTCTTCATCTCGCACAATCTCGCCGTCGTGCGGCACATGGCGACGCGGATCGGCGTGATGTATCTCGGCCGCCTCGTCGAGGTCTCCGAGGGCAAGCAGCTCTTCACCGCACCGCGCCATCCCTACACGAAGATGCTGCTCGATGCGGTGCCGGATCTCGCCATGGTCGGCAAGCCGCGCGAAGGCGTGAAGGGCGAGATCCCGAACCCGATCAGCCCGCCTTCGGGCTGCACCTTCCACCCACGCTGCCCGCTGGTCTTCGACCGCTGCCGTATCGAGAATCCGCCGGCTATCGACGGCGTCGCCTGTCATGCGGTGAACCGGGGCCGGGAAGCGGCTTAAGGGCCTTCCGAAGACGCCGTCTTTCCGGGGCGCCGCGCAGCGGTCAGCCCGGAACCCATGAACACGCGGCTATTCGAGATGGCTCCGCGATCCCGGCGCGTTCTTCCGTGTTGCGGTGTTCCCGGGTTCCGGGCCCAGGCCTATCGGCCTGTCCCGAAATGGCGAGGCAGCTCCGGCGCTACTGCCCCGCAGGCAGTTTCGGCGCCTTCGGCCGCCGGCTGAGCGGCGCGACGGGGCGCTCGGTCCGGTACTGGCCGCGGGCGATCGCCGTGAAGAGCAGGGCGACGGCCGTCAGCGTCATCAGCCACCAGGTCTGGAACGAGGCGAAACCGAGCGCCGCCAGCGAGAAGGCGGTGGCATAGGCCGCGACGCCGCCCGCTGCGAGAGCGCCGGGCATGCGGCCCGCGGCGGTGATGGCGAAATACAGGGCGAGCGCGGCGGTGGCCGCGCCGACCAGTCCGAGCTCGTACCAGGTTTCGAACAGGATCGTGGTCGGCACTTCCAGCGGCAGCGCGCCGGTGACGCGGCCGCGCAGCACGGTGTCGAGCCCGTGCCCGGTGATCAGCTGGATCGGTCGGCTCGAGATAATATCGGCCCAGATATCGAGCCCGACGGCGACCGTGCTGAAGGCGTTCGGCGAAAGCCGCAGGATCGGCGCCAGCAGGAAGGGCAATAGAGGCGCGAGCAGCATCAGCCCCGCGACGACGCAGCCGACCAGCCTGGCTCCGACGCGCCGGTCGGCACTGACCGCGCCGAAGGCGATGGCGCCGAACAGCATGGCGGCCGCCTCGCCATCCTCGAAGCGCGTCAATGCCAGCAGGCCGACGACGAGAGCGAGGCCGAGCGCGGTCAGTCCGCGCTCACGCGACAAGAGCCAGGCCAGGGCGGGCCAGGACATGATCAGCACGACGCTGACGCCGCGCTCGACGCTGCCGGCCTCGTTGGCGGCACGCGAGCCCGCCGGGCTCAGCGCCTCGGTCAGCAGCAGGCCGAGCGCCAGCAGCGCCGCGAGCCCGGTGCCGAGGGCGGCGAGATTGAGGTTGGAGGCGCGCATCCGTTCGGGCAGGGCCGCCGCCCCCGCAAAGCCGAGCAGCACGGCAAGAAAGAGGTTGCCCGCCTTCTCGCTGGCCGAGCCCGTATAGGGGCTCCAGACCAGCGACAGCACCGCCCAGGCCACCAGCGCCAGCAATGTCAGCCCGGCGAGGCCGGATAGCGAACTCTTCAGATTGTTGCCGAATTCGGAGGGGTTCTCGATCAGCGCGGCGATGACCAGCAGAACGACCCCGATCGGCGCCAGCACCACTGCGGCGCGGCGCGAGACCAGCGATGCGAGCGGCAGGGCGAGCGCCAGCGTCGCGAAGCCGATACGGCGCAGCAGCAACGCCGCGGAGGCGGCGGGATCGAGCGGGATCTGGGCGTTCGGGCGGGTCATCGGCGGTACGCGTTCGAGCACGAGGCCGCGTCTCCGGAAGGTTCGCCGGCGCCAGCCCTTGCTACCTTAGCGTTTGTCGCCGCCGCCGACTGTAGGTGCGGTGCAACAGTGTCGCTGCATCTCGGCGGCGCAAATGCTGGCCGATGCCGCGAATGCGCACTGGCCGAAGGCCGGATTCCGTGAGATGAAAGGGCGACATGACCACTCCGCTTGCCGCGATCGTCTACGCTTCCGGCTTCCCCATCGACGAGTTGATGGCGGAGGTCGCCGCCTGCCTCAGGCAGGGCGAGGTTCGGCTCGGTGGCGTCGTCCAGCATAATCAGGACGATTGCAGCAGCGGCTGCGCCAGCATGGTGCTGGAGGATCTCGCCTCCGGCCGGATTTTCGCGATCAGCGAGGACCGCGGCGCCGGCGCGACCGGCTGCCGGCTCGATGCTGCCGGACTTGCCGCCGCCGGCGGGGCGGTCGCAAGCGCGATCGACGGCACCGTCGATCTGCTGATCATCAACAAGTTCGGCAAGCAGGAGGCGCTCGGCCAGGGCCTGAGGGCCGAGATCGCCGCCGGTTTCCTCAGCGGGCTACCGCTCCTGACCGCGGTGCGCGAGGACATGCTCGGCGCCTGGGGCGAGTTCGTCGGAGAGGCCTGGCAGCGTCTGCCGCCCGAGCGCGCCGCCATCGAAGGCTGGGCGCTGTCCTGCCTGCGCCAGCCTGCCTGACCGCCTGCGCGGAGCTTCGTGATACCTTGCCGACCGGTGGCGATTTCCTCGACGACTACCTCGTCCGCCCTGACCCCGCGGCGGCGCGACTCGGCGCCACCGTGCGCGGCATCGACCAGACCGGGGCTGCGGTCGAGACCCGGGTCGTCACCGAGCGGGCGCTGACGCTCTATCTCAACGCCCAGGAGATCGTCACCATGATGACGATCGGCGACCATCCCGACTATCTGGCGCTGGGCTATCTGCTCAACCAGAACATGCTGAAGCGTGGCGACCTCGTCGAGGCGGTCGACTATGACGAGGAGCTCGAGGTCGTGGTGGTGCGCACGCCCGAGCGCACCGATTTCGAGCAGAAGCTGAAGAAGAAGACGCTGACCTCGGGCTGCGCGCAGGGCACCGCCTTCGGCGACCTGATGGAGGCGATCGACGAGATCGAGCTGCCCGAGGCCGAGCTGCGCACCAGCTGGCTCTATGCGCTGACGCGCAAGATCAACACCACGCCCTCGCTCTATCTGGAAGCCGGCGCGATCCATGGCTGCGTGCTCTGCGAGCGCGACAAGCCCTTGGTCTATATGGAGGATGTCGGCCGCCACAATGCCGTCGACAAGGTCGCCGGCTGGCTGTTCCGCCATGATGTCGACCCCGGCAAGATGATCTTCTACACCACCGGCCGCCTGACCTCGGAAATGGTGATCAAGACGGTGCGCATGGGTATCCCGATCCTGGTCTCGCGCTCCGGCTTCACCGAATGGGGCGTCGAGCTCGCCCGCAAGGCCGGGCTGACCCTGATCGGCCGCGCACGCGGCAAGCGCTTCATCGCGCTCTCCGGCGAGGATCGCATCGTCTTCGACCAGGATCCCGAGACGGTCGAGGAGGAGGGCGGTAAGCATCGTCGCAAGGGCGCCGGCGGCGATGACTGAGCCGCACCCTCCGACGCTCGGACTCCTGCTGGCCGGCGGACTCGCCCGCCGCATGGGCGGCGGCGACAAGCCGCTGCGCACCATCGCCGGGCGCACCATCCTGGCGCATGTGATCGAGCGCTTCGGCTCGCAATGCGACGGGCTGCTGATCAACGCCAATGGCGACCCGGCGCGCTTCGCCGATTACGGCCTGCCGGTCGCCGGCGACAGCGTGCCGGATTTCGCCGGCCCGCTCGCCGGAATCCTCGCCGGTCTCGATTGGCTGGCGGAGAACCGTCCGGGCATCGACTGGATGGTCAGCGTCGCCGCCGACACGCCCTTCATCCCAAAGGACCTGGTCGCGCGGCTGCATGCGGCTCGCAGCGCCACCGGCGTACCGCTGGCCTGCGCCGCCTCGGGCGGCTGGACGCATCCGGTGATCGGGCTCTGGCCGGTTACGCTGCGCGAAGCGCTGCGCCATGCGCTGACCGTCGAGGGCGAGCGCAAGATCGACCGCTGGACCGCCCGCCACGGCGTCGCCAGCGCCGAATGGGCGAGCGAGCCGGTCGATCCCTTCTTCAATGCCAATCGCCCGGAAGACCTGGCCGAGGCGGAGCGACTCCATGCCCGGCTCGGCACTGCTTGATCGCCTTTGGCGGAGTGACTAGCTTCAACCGATAAGCTCTGCCTATTGGCATGCTCTTGTGGGGAAGCAGCATGAAGTCCTTTGTCTTCGCCGTCGTGTTCGCCGTTGCCGCCGCCTATGGCGCCAGCCTGGTGCTTGCTCACTTCCAGCGCCCGGTCGAGGTCGCCTTCGCGACGAGCGGCGTCCGGCTCTAACCCGCCAGCAAGGCCTTGAGCTTTGCGAGGTCGCGCGACACCCAGGCGGCGTCGCGCGCGAACTCGTCCTCGCTCATGCCGGGGCGCCGGTAGAGCGTGAAGACCAGCTCGCAGCCATCGCCATTTGCGAGCAGCCGCATCGGATTGTGCATCGGCTCGCCATCGTCCGGGATGACGCTGTGGTCGAGCACGCCATGATCATTGTGGGGGCTGAAGCGCAGCGTCATCGGCCCCATCGGCGTCCGGGCCCGCCAGTCGTGCCCACCGGCGGGCTCGAATCCATCGCCCAGCCCGGAAGCCCATTGCGGAAAATTGGCCGGCTCGGCCAGGAATTCATAGACTTCCGCGAAAGGGCGCTCGATTCCGATGCCGATATGGCGCGCCGGCTGCACTGCCATGGCGAGTCTCCTCCATTATCTAGAACATAGGGCGAACGGTAGTGCCTGCCGCCGGCCGGCGCCAGAGGGTGCGGGCGCTTGCAAGCCGGGCTGGAGCGTGGTCCGGTCGCTGCCGCTGGATTCGCCGCATGCGCATCGCTCGCGGGGAGCGCTGTCCTGGCCGGGATCGGCGGCATGGAAGGACAGTGGAATCTGGGTCGATGAGCGATACCGCCGAGCTTTCGAGAAAAATCGTTCGGATCACCGGCTATGGCACGGCGTTCGTCGCTGGCGTGCTGGCGGTTGCGGCCGTGACGCTCTGGCTGCTCGATCTGTTCTTTCCGGCGCCGCTGACGGCGCCGAAAGCACCGCCTGCCGCCGTGCTGCATCCGGCCGGGGAGGCGGCCCTTTCGTCTCAGCCTTCGATCGCGCGCGCCCCCGGCTCTGATCCGCGGCCGGATCAGTTGCCGCGGATCAGGGCCGAACTCGCTGCTGAGATCGCTAGCGGTGCCGTCACGGTCGATCCTTTCGGCGGCTATATCGCGATCCGTGTTGCCGCCTCCGGCAGTTTCGAGCCCGGCGGCGCCGCATTGCTGCCGGGCTTCACCGCCACCGGACGTCGGATCGCAGCGGTGGTCGAGCGGCAGCCGGGCGCGGTGCACGTCGTCGGCCACAGCGATGACCGGGCTCCGCCGAAGGGAGGCCGGTACAAGGACAATCAGGCGCTTTCGAGCGCCCGCGCGAGCGCCCTCGCCGAATTGCTGCGCGGCGGGCTCAGCGACGGATCGCGGCTGAGCGCCGAAGGGCGGGGCGGCCGCGAGCCGATCGCCGCCAATGCAACGTCCGACGGACGCAGCCGCAACCAGCGTGTCGAAGTGCTGCTGGTGCGGGCGCTGTAAGGGCTGACGCCTATTCGATGACGATACGCGGCGCCGCCCGCACCGGGCCGCTCAGCCCATCCCGGACCTGCCGTGCGATCGCGAGATAGGCTTTCGCATGGGCGCCGTCCGGGTCGCTCGCGACGATCGGTCGGCCGCCATCGGAGGTCTCGCGGATCGGCATCGCCAGCGGAATCTCGCCGAGGAAGGGCACGTCCTGCCGCTCCGCCTCGTGTCGCGCCCCGCCATGAGCGAAGATGTCGGAGCGGTGGCCGCATTCCGGGCAGACGAAATAGCTCATGTTCTCGACGATTCCGAGGATCGGCACCTCGACCTTCTTGAACATGGCGACACCGCGGCGGGCATCGAGCAAAGCGAGGTCTTGCGGCGTCGAGACGATCACGGCGCCGGCGAGCGGCGTCTGCTGGGCCATGGTGAGCTGGGCGTCGCCGGTGCCCGGCGGCATGTCGACGACCAGCACGTCGAGCTCGCCCCAGGCGACCTCGCGCAGCATCTGGGTGATCGCCGAGATCACCATCGGCCCGCGCCAGATCATCGGCGTTTCCTCGTCGATCAGGAAGCCGATCGACATGATCTTCAGCCCATAGGCCTCCATCGGCGCGAGCGTGCGACCGGAGACCAGCCGCGGCTTGCCGGAAATGCCGAAGATCTTCGGCACCGAGGGGCCGTAGATATCGGCGTCGAGCACGCCGACCTTGAGGCCGAGCGTCGCCAGCGCCACCGCGAGATTGGCGGTGGTCGTCGACTTGCCGACGCCGCCCTTGCCGCTGGCGACGGCGATGATCTGCTTGACGCCGGGCACGCCGGCGGCTTTGGGCACGGCGCCGCCCGGACCGGCCTGCGCCTGCCGACGGGCCTGGGTCGCGGCCGACGCTCCGGCGGAGGGCGCCTTGTCGGCGGTCAGCCCGACGAGCACCTGCCGTACGCCCGGCAGGCCGCTGACCGCGCTTTCGGCGGCCTTGCGCACCGGCTCCATCGCCGCCGCCTCGGTCGCGTCGATGCCGATGGCGAAGATGATCTTGCCGTCGTCGATCAGGATGTCGCCGATCCGGCCGGAGGCGGCGAGCGATTGCCCGCTCGCCGGCAGCTTCACCAGTTCGAGCGCGCGCAGAATGTCGTTTCGGGAGAGGGCCACGGTCGCGGGCTCCGGTTGCTGCAGGCTGGCGGCGTCAGGCCGCCGCTTTGCGGATATGGAAGACGAGCAGGCCGTCCTCGGCGCTGCTTTGCTCGATGCTGTCGCCGGTCTCGCGCATCAGGTTCGGGATGTCGATCGCCGCCATCGGATCGGTGCATTCGACCAGGAAGAGCGCGCCGGGCTCGGCCCCTTTCAGCGCCTTGCGGACGCGCAAGGCGGGGAGGGGGCATTTGAGGCCCCGCAGGTTGAGCGGGATCGAGGTCATCGGCGCAGCCTGTCGAAAACGATGCATCTCATATGACGGCTTTTCGTGCCGGGGCAACTGCGGCCCTTCAACGCTCCGCCATGGCGAAGTGCTGCGAGTGCCTTGCCAAGGCCGCAAGCTGCGACATGATCGCGGCATGAGAACGCTTTGGACCGCCCTTTTCGCGCTGCTCACCCTCCTGCCTGCCGCCACCTCCGCCCAGGAACTGCGCGGCCATGGCGGCCCGGTGCGGGCGGTCGCCGTCGCCCCCGATGGCAGGCGGGCGCTGACCGGCTCCTTCGACCAGTCGGCGATTCTCTGGAACCTTGCTGCCGGAAGCGCCGAGACGGTGCTGCGCTTCCATCAGGGCGCGATCAATGCCGCGGTTGCGATCAAGGGGATCGGCTTCGCCACTGGCGGCGAGGACGGCAAGATCGCGCTCTGGCAGGGCGCAGCCGCCGAGCCGGCAAAGGTCTTTGACGGGCATAAGGGGCAGGTCGCGGCGCTGGCGCTTTCGCCGGACGGCACGCGGCTCGCTTCCGCCTCCTGGGACGAGACGGTGCGGATCACCGCGCTCGCCGATGGCGCAGTGCGGGTGCTCGAAGGCCACAAGGGGCCGGTCAACGGCGTCGCCTTCCTGCCGGGGGGCGGGCTCGTCTCCTCGGGCTATGATGCGAGCTTGCGGATCTGGCCGGCCGAAGGCGGCGTGCCTGTCGTCGTCACCGTGCCGGCGCCGCTGAACGGTGTCGTCGTCGCGCCCGATGGCGAGATCGCGGTCGCCGCCGCCGATGGCTGCCTGCGCCTGTTCGGGCCGGATGGTTCGGCGCGGGCCGAGGTCTCAATCGGCGAGACGCCGCTGATCGCGCTCGCCATCTCCGCCGATGGTGCGACGATCGCTGTCGGCGGGCTGCGCGGCCAGGTCGCCCTGATCGAGCGCCGGACGCGGGCGATCCGCGCCACCCTGATCGGGCCGGGCCTGCCGGTCTGGTCGCTCGCCTTCCTGCCCGATGGGCGAGAGCTTCTCTCCGGCGGGGCCGACCGGCTGGTCAGGCGCTGGAATGCGGTGACCGGCGAGCATGTCGGCACGGTCGTGCCGCGGGCCGGGGAGGATGCGCTCGCGGCCCTCAAGGGCGAGCGCGGCGCCGAGGTCTTCCGCGCCTGCGCCGCCTGTCACACCCTGACGCCTGCCGATGGCAACCGCGCCGGGCCGACGCTGCACGGCATCTTCGGCCGCCGCATCGCCACCGCCCCGGGCTATGCCTTCTCGGCGGCGCTGAAGGGCATGGACATCGTCTGGAGCAAGGAGACGGTGTCCAGATTGTTCGAGCTCGGCCCCAATGCCTACACGCCCGGCACCAAGATGCCCGAGCAGACCATCGGCTCGGCGGCCGACCGGCAGGCGCTGGTCGATTGGCTTGAGAAGGTCACGCGCTGAGCAAAAGAAAAGGCGGCCCTCAGGCCGCCTTCTTGCCCGCATCGAACGGGATCTCGATGTCGACGGCGAGAGTCGAGACCTTGGCACCGCGCTCCATCTTGACGGTGACCTTCTCGTCGTCGATCTGCACATGCTTGGCGATGACGCGCAGGATCTCCTCGCGCAGCTTGGTGACGAGATCCGAACCGCCGACCGTGGCGCGTTCATGGGCGAGCAGCACCTGCAGCCGATCGCGCGCGGCAGGGGCCGACTGGGAGCGGGAAAACAGGCGACGGAAGTTCATGCCGCTTTCCTTCCGAAGATCTTGCCGAAGAAGCTGCGCTTCTCGCCGGGGACGGCGACCGGCAGGGTCTCGCCCTTGAGGCGACGGGCCGCCTCGAAATAGGCGATCGCCGGAGCGCTGCGATTGTCGGCCAGCGTGACGGGCGAGCCGACATTGGAGGCGCGCAGCACGTCCATGCTTTCCGGGATGATGCCGAGCAGCGGGATCGAGAGGATCTCGAGGACGTCGTCGACCTTCAGCATGTCGCCGCGCTCGGCCCGGACCGGGTCGTAGCGGGTGAGCAGCAGATGCTTCTCCATGCGCTCGCCGTTCTCGGCCTTCAGCGTCTTGGAATCGAGCAGGCCGATGATGCGGTCGGAATCGCGCACCGAGGAGACTTCCGGATTGGTCACGACGATGGCGACGTCGGCATGGCGCATGGCGAGCGTCGCGCCGCGCTCGATGCCGGCCGGGCTGTCGCAGATCACCCAGTCGAAGGCGGATTTCAGGGCTGCGATGACCTTCTCGACGCCTTCCTGCGTGAGATTGTCCTTGTCGCGGGTCTGGGAGGCCGCGAGCAGGTAGAGCGTCTCGACCCGCTTGTCGCGGATCAGCGCCTGCGCCAGCTTGGCTTCGCCCTGAATCACGTTGACGAGGTCGTAGACCACCCGCCGTTCGGCCCCCATGACGAGGTCGAGATTGCGCAGGCCGACGTCGAAATCGACGACCACGACCTTCTCGCCGTTTTGCGCGAGGGCGGCGCCGAGCGCGGCGGAGGAGGTCGTTTTGCCGACGCCGCCCTTGCCCGATGTGACTACGATGACCTTGCCCATGGACCTCTCCCGTTGATGTGGATGCGCCGTCATTTCAGGCGAGTGCTCCGACCTTGAACGTTTCGCCTTCCAGCCAGAACTGGACGGTCTTGCCGTGGAGGTCGGCCTCCAGGTCCTCGGCCGTCTTGTAGTAGCCGTCGATTGCGACGAGCTCGGCTTCGAGCTTGCGGCAGAAGATGCGCGCCGAGGCGTTGCCCATCGTGCCGGCCATCGCCCGTCCGCGGAGCGTGCCGTAGATATGGATCGAGCCGCCGGCGATGACCTCGGCCCCCGATGCGACCGAGCCGACAATGGTCACGTCGCCTTCGGTGAAGATGATCGACTGCCCCGAGCGCACCGGCTGGGTGATGACGATCGAAGGCGTCGCCTTCACGGGCTGCGGCTCGGCGGGAACCAACTCTTCTGCAGGCTCCGCGCTTTCGACGACCACGGCTTCCTTCGCCTCCTCGGCGGCCGGAGCCTCGAAATCCGCAGCCTCGCGCCCGCCGGACATGGCCGGCGGCAGATCCGGGCTGAGCCAGGACGGCCGCGCGCCCTCGATGCCCATGATCCGTACCTTGCGCGCCGAAAGCTGGGCGACCAGATCGCGCAGCTGCTGGCGGTCGATCTCGAGGCCTTCGACGTCGAGCACCACCGGTCGCCGCAGGAAGAAGCCGGCGGAGCGGGCGGCGAGATCGTCGAGCCGCGTCAGCCAATCCTCGAAGGGCAGCTCCGGGTTCAGCGTCAGCGCGAGATAGGATCGCCCCTTGAGGCGTATCGGCCGAGATTGGGTTAACACGTTGGTCATCTTGGTTAATTTTGCGTTTCCCGGATGTAGCCAGGGAATGGTTAACAAGCGGTAAAACATTCGCCGCTGCCCCATCGGAACAGGCGTGGCGGAAATTGCGTGGCGAGCGAAAAATACCTTTCCGATCATGGCGTTGGGAAATGTTTGCGCGCTGTTGAAAACCCGCTGTGGCGGGCAGATGCGGCCTGGCCGGCCAGCGGTCCGCAGAGGGCATCCCTGAGCGTGGCCGGCCGGGCGTCTGGCCGTCCGGAAGCCCGATTTCGCGGGCGTGGCGCGTCCTTGGAGGGGCACGATCGGGCGCGCTCGGAACGGCGGTCGAGTCGGGATCGCGCATCGGCCGATTCGCGTGCGTGGCAGGGTTGCAAGCCGCGTGGCGATCGACCGCCCCTGCAGGTGGCGGACAAGGACGTGCAGAGCGGCTATCTCCGCGGATCGATCGGAGAGAGCGATGTTTGCAGGATGCCCCACCCCGTCAGAGGCGCTCGCCGTGGCTCAGGCGGTGTTCGCCTCGCGTTATGCCGGCGCCGCATTCGCCTTCGCCGCGGGCTCGATCATGCGCGGCGAGGGCACACGCCTCTCCGATCTCGACCTCGTGGTCCTCTACGACCAGCTTGAGGCGGCTTGGCGCGAATCGTTCCTGGCCGAGGGCATCCCGGTCGAGGCTTTCGTCCATGACCACGAGACGCTGGGCTGGTTCATCGAGACCGATATCGCGCAGGGCAATCCCAGCCTGCTGCACATGATCGCCGAAGGGGTGGTCATCGGCGACGCTCGCGGCCGCGCAGCCGCTCTGCAGCGGGATGTCGCGCGACGGCTTGCCGAGGGGCCGCCGCGCCTGCCGCCCGCCAGGCTCAACGTCCTGCGCTATGAGATTACCGACGCCATCGACGATCTGCGTGGCGAAAGGAGTCCGGCCGAAATCCTGGCGATCGGCGCCATGCTGTATCCGCGCCTGGTCGAGCTCGCCCTGCGCCGGCGTGGGCGCTGGAACGGAGCCGGGAAATGGGGGCCGCGCCGGCTCGCCGAGGCGGATGCCGGCCTCGCCGGGCGCTGCGACGCCGCCTTTCGCGCCCTTTTCGCGGCTGGCGCCTGCGAAGAGGTCATCGCCCTGACCGAGGAGGAGCTGGCGCCTCATGGCGGACGCCTGTTCGATGGCGATTACCGCCGCGCTTCTCCGCTCTGCCGCGCCTAGATTTGGCTGTCCCGTGGGCCGGAGCGTGCTCTCAGGCTGGCCTATTGCAGTGGGTCCTCGCCGCGTTCGGCGCGCTCGCGCAGATAATCGTCGGTGGTGCGCACCGGCGGGCGCTGCGGCGCCAGATGCGGGTCGAAGCTCTCATTGACCACGACCTCGACCCGGCAATCCTCGCACATGCGCAGGATCGAGGCGCGCTTGGCGCCTTCGCCGGCGAACATCCAGTGCCGGTTTTCCAGTTTGGCGGCGATCTTCTCGATCGTGCTCTTGACCCCGAAAGCCTTGCCGCAGGCGATGCAGTGGAATGGCTCCTCCTGCTTCAGGACCCTGCGGCCGGCCTTCCAGGCGTCGAAATCGATCTGCGGCGCGAGCGTGATCACCTTTTCCGGGCAGGTCGCGGCGCAGAGCCCGCATTGCACGCAGAGATCTTCCTGGAAGCTCAGCGTCGGCCGTTCGGGATCGTCGCCGAGCGCGCCGACCGGGCAGGCCGAGACGCAGGCGAGGCAGAGCGTGCAGCCATCGGTGTCGAGATTGACCGTGCCGAAGGGCGCGCGGGCCGGCATCGCCACGCTGCCGGCCGGCTCGGGCGCCGCGGCGTGCAGTTCCTCGACGATCTGGCGCAGCAGCGGCCGACCGTCGCCCATCGGCCGGAACCGGGCCGGCTGCGGCGCAACCCGGCCGGGCAGGATGCTGGCGAGGGCTGCGCCGAGCGCCTCGGGATCGTCGGTCTCGATCAGGGCTGCGCGCGGCTCGCCGAAGCCGAGCGCGCCGGAGAGCGCATTGGCATAGTCGAGATTGCGCTGGAGGCCGGACAGGTCGTGCTTCGGCTTTGCCCGCGAGAGCACGCGTACCGCCGCGGCCCCGAAGGCGAGCGCGGCCGCGAAGCTCTCCATGCCGAGCTGGGTGATCTCGTTGACGCGCAGCGGCAGGACGCGCGCCGGCAGGCCGTCGCCATGGCGGGCGAGGGCGTCGATCAAGGGTTCGCCATGCTCGGCGTCGTGCAGCAACAGAATGGCGTCCTCGCCGCCGGCCTCGGCATAGGTGACGAGCAAAGTGCGCAGTTTGCGCAGCAGCGCGTCGGTCGGCGGCAGGGCGTAGGTCACCGCGCCGGTCGGGCAGACCGCGGCGCAGGCGCCGCAGCCGGCGCAGATCTCGGCCGAGATCGCGACATGGTCGCCGGCGGGGCTGATCGCGCCGGTCGGGCAGAGCTCGAGGCAGCGCGTGCAGCCGGTCCGGCTGGCGCGCGAATGGGCGCAGAGTCCCTCGTCCAGCGCGACATAGCGTGGCTTGTCGAATTCGCCGACGAGCTGGCTCGCGGCGAAAATCAGGCGCTCGACCGCGGCAGGATCGCGCGGGTCGGCACGCAGATAGCCGGCGCGCAGATCACCGGCGGGAAAGAGCGGGGTGCCGCCGCTGATGTCGATGACGACGTCGCAATGCGAGACCGCCCCGTTGCGCGGGGCCTCGAAGACCAGCCAGGCCCGCGAGGAGGGGGAGGGGGCGGCATAGTCGTCGACGCTAAGCTCGAAGGCGCCGAGCCAGCCGGTCGCGCGGCCGATCGTGCCCTTCAGCACCGGGAAATTGTCGAGCCGCGGCGGCGCGATCTCGCCCGGCCGCGTCAGCAGCACGGTGACGTCGAGATGCTCGGCGAGGCGCTGCGCCAGCGCGATCGCGCCGTCGTCGCGGCCATAGATCAGCGCCACGCCCTTGCTGGTGAGCGTGGTGAAGCCGGCCGGCGGCATCGGCTCGCTCGCCGCGGCGAGCAGCGCCGCCATTTTCGGGCCGGCGGATTTCGCCTCCCGCGACCAGCCGGCGGCCTCCCGGATATTGGCGAAGACGAGGTCGCCGGCGTAATCGAGATCGGCCGCCACCTCCTCGAACAACGGCGCCTCCTGGGTGCAGGCGACGGTGATCGCCTCGCTCTTGGCGAGCATGTCCTGGAAGCGTTCGATCTGGCTGCGGCAGAGATGACGGTGCTGGCTGATGCCGGCGCCCTTGCAGCCGCGCTGCAGGGCGGCGCCGTCGAGCGGCATCGTATCCTCGCACGAGCAGACCATCAGCGTGCGTGCGACTTCGGTCATCGGGGCCGTATTCCTCGAAAGCTGGCGAGCGCGTCTTTCGTCGCCCTTGCGATAATTCATGCTTATATGGAATTGGAACGACTCCAAAGAAGCAAGCCCGCTTCGAGCGGTCTCGGGGATGTGGGAGAGATGGCGGCAGGGTTGGCTAGACCGGACGATCTCAGGCGCGAACCGGTGCTGCCGCCGGGGTTTTCGCTGGTGACGCTGCGCGAATCCGGCGACGCCTTCGGCCATGCCCAGGCGATCGCCGATGAGGCCGGCGCCGCGACCTTGGTCTGGGTGCGACGTTTCGACATCGTCGAATTCGCGGTCGTGCTGGAGCCCGACGCGATTCTCGCCGAGGCCCGGCTCGCCCACTACCTTGCGATGAATGCGCTCGCTGACGCGCTCGCCATCCATTCTCCGCCGGAGCGGCCCGTGCTGTTCCGCTGGCCCGACGCCCTGACCTATGATCTCGGCCTGATCGGCGGCGGCCGGCTGGCCTGGCCGGCCGATTGCCCGGAGAAGCAGGTGCCGGACTGGCTCGTCTTCGGCGCCATGGTCCGCGCCACCACCATGTCGCCCTTCCAGCCCGGCCAGACCGGCGTCGGCATGGCGGAGGAGGGCTTCGAGGAGGTCGATGCGGTCGACCTGATCGAGGCCTTCGCCCGCCATCTCATGCTCGGCGTCAGCCGCTGGCAGGCGGAGGGCGCCAAGCCGACGGTCAGGCGCTGGCTCGACCGGCTGGAGAAGGTGACGGGTGTCCGCCACGGCATCGAGCCGAATGGCGATCTGGTCGCGACCTCCCAGCATGGGACAGAGCGCAAGGGCCTCGTCGAGGCGCTCGCCAGGGTCGACTGGCTCGATCGCGAGAGTGGCGGGCCGAAGCTGTGAGCGCCATCGTCATTGCGAGGAGCGTAGCGAGGAAGCAATCTAAGGGCCGTCGCTCGTCTTCTTCTGGATTGCTTCGCTGCGCCCGCACTGACGGCAGCTGCCGAGGCGTCACGCTATGACGTCCCTCAAGCTGCCGCGGGCGATCAGGCTCGATCCTTCCGACGGCTTCGTCTTTCGCCGGGCCGCCGAGCCCGGCGAATGGCTCGTCAGCGGTTCCTTCCTGTTCGATCCGCAGCGCGTCGCCGAGCTCGACGCCAAGGGGCGCTCCGCCTTCCGCTCCGGCTTCCTAGGCATCGACAGTTTTGGCTGGAGCACGCTCGCGGTCGTCACGGAAGCGACGCCGGAGGAATATGAGCAGGCCTTGGTGCTGCTCGCCGGACGCTTCGTCGAGAAGCTCGGCGCTCCCGGTCTTTCTGCTGCGCGGGACGCGGCCGCCGAGGAGCTCGCCTTCGCCGCCTCGCTCTGCGATCATCCCCCGCAGACCCTTCTCGCCTTGCGCCGGACGCTGGAGGAGGGCGAGATCCGCGAGCGCTTCCGCATACTGGTGCCGCGTGGCGACCGGCCGAAGGACGCTTTCCGTGCCTTCGAGTTCGTCGAGGTGGAGGGCGAGGAGGAGATCGTGGAGCGGGTCGATCTGATGAATCTCGGCAAGGGCGGCACGCCATGACGCATTTCTGGGCTAGTTCCGGCCATCTCCTACTCGATCGCGAGCCGGGCGGCGGCCTCCTCGTCACCGACGACTTTCTGAAGGCCTATCTGGCGCGTCCGGAAGTGCTGCCGCCGGACGAGGCCTGCGATGCCGAGCGGATGCTGCACACCAGGCTGATGGCGACGCCGCAGGCCGAGGTCGCGGCGAGCGAGATCGCGGCGCTGGCCGATGCCGATGCCCGTGAGAACTGGCGCTTCCTGCTCGGCTGGCGCGACCGGCTGCTTGCGGCGCCGACGCTGGAAGCCGCCTATGCCGGCATCATCCGGAAGGGCGTTTCCGGCGTGCCGCCGCTCTTCCTCGACCAGCTCGTGCACGTCACCCTGCGCGCCGCGCTCGACGAGGAGGATGATCCCTTCGTCGTCCGCGCCGCCGAATGCCTGTTCCGGCCGCAGCGCGTCACCGTCCACGAGAACACCATCCTCCTGGCCGATGCCGAGATGATCGAGGGCCATGAGGCCGACCGGCACGCCTCGCCTCTGCTCGCCATGCTGGGCGGGCCTGCTGCGACCGCGCTCGACCTCCTCAAGAGCACCAATTCGGCGCAGTATTGGCAGCGTTCGGATGCCTTCGACATGGTGCTCGATCTCGGCGGCAAGCCCTCGGGACGCGCCGCGCTTGGCCAGGCCTTGCGCCACTGGATCCGCCAGATCCACGGCTTCGACGTCGGGATCGAGGCGGTGGAGAGCGTCAAGGATGCCGATTGGCGCTGGTTCGTTGGTCTCGACGCGCAGGCGACGGCGGTCGGCAACGCGCTCTGGCGCGGCGAGAGCCTGGAGCCGGAGGCGGCCTCGCGGCTGATCGCGCTTTATAAGCTCGACCTGCCGGCCGAGGTGCCGGTCGTGCCGGCGGCGAAGGGGCGGCCGGTCTATCTGCTGGCGGCGATGGGGCAGGACAAGGTCCTGCGCATCAAGCCGCAGAACCTCGTCGTCGGCCTGCCCCTGGCCGAGCGCGAGATGGTGAATTGAGGAGGCGGCGATGACCCAGCTTTATCATGAGGTCGGCATCGTCGTGGAGCGCCGCGCCATCGACTCGCCCTGGGCCGACCATGCCTGGGCGCCGATCGCCGTGCTGCCCGAGCCGCCCGACCTCGCACCCTGGTCGAAGCTCACCGGCACGGCCGAGCGCCAGCAATTCTATCTCGGCCCGGCGACCTTGACGCTGCACTCGGTCGACACCGCGCATTTCCGCGAGAATTTCGAGAGTGGCCAGGCCAAGCTCTGGGTCGCGGTCCGGCCGACCGGGCTCGAGCCGGCGCTCGAAATGGTCGGCGTCACCGCCGACCCGTTCGAGGGCGAGGTCTTCTGCGAGAATGTCGACGATGTCGTCGAAGCCGTGCCGATGCCGGCGGCGGTCGCCCGTCTGGTGCTTGCCTTCTTCGAGGAGCACCATGTCGAGCGCGAATTCGTCAAGCGCAAGCGCTCCGAGCACGACCCGCGCAAGGGCGGTCCGCGGCCGCGCCCCGGCCTCGAACGCGGAGAGGGCTGATGTCCGCCCGCGGCGAGGATGACGGGGATGACGGCTTCCTCGGTCGCTGGTCGCGCCGCAAGCGCGCCGCCGCCGGGCAGGCAGCGCCACCGGCTGCGCCTGAGCCGCTGGCGGAGCCCGCGTCGGAACCCGCCTTGCCGCCCGAGCCTGAGCCCGAACCGGTCGAGCCGCCCTCGCTCGACCTGATCGACAAGGATTTCGATCTCGCCCACTGGCTGAAGCAGAACGTCCCCGAGAGCTGGAAGCGCGCCGCGCTGCGCCGGGCCTGGGAGAGCGATCCGGCGATCTCGGGCTATCTCGATCCGGCCCGCGACTACGCGCTCGACTGGAACACGCCGGGCGGCGCGCCAGGCTATGGCCCGCTCTCGCCTTCCGACAATGTCGAGGAGATGATCGCCAACATCTTCGGCAAGCAGCCCGAGCCACCCTCCGAATCGGCCGCAGCGGGTCCGGCCACGGTGCGTGATGATGCCGCAGATCATCGACTTTCGTCTAAGGAGGGTGAGGCTGCTGCTTTGGGTGCGCCGCAACCGGACGAAGCAGGGCCGCCGCAGGAGCTGCTGCCGGTTCGCCGTAGCGATGCGCCGGAAAGCGCGGGAACCGTCGAAAAAACCGACGAATTGCAGCCATTGCCGACTGCAGATGCTGCTGCAGTGCGGGATCAATCCTGGTCCCAGCCCCCTGCGGCCCGGCCGCGCAGGCGCGGTGGGGGCGCGACGCCGCTCTGACTTTCAGTTGAGAACAATTGAAATCTGCGGTGATAAGGGAGCATTATCACTGGCGCTTGAGCGCGCCTGAAGCGCTTAGGCAGGGGAGGTGGCATCGTCCATGCGGGACCAGGCTCTTGAACGGGCAATCGGAGCGGCTGGCGGCGTCAGGGCCCTGGCGCGTGCGCTCGGGGTTTCGCAGCCGGCGATCTCGAGCTGGAAGCGCGTGCCGGCCGACCGGGTGCTCTCGGTCGAGGCGAGCACCGGTGTCCCGCGCAGCGAGCTTCGGCCCGATCTTTACCCGCAGGAGCCGATCATCGTCCGGCAGGCCGTTCCGGAGCTCGACGAGCTCGACGCCGCCCGTGCCGAGGAATGCGAGCTGATCGGCGCCCTGCTCTGGCGCGCGCCGACGGCCGAGACGCTTGCGGCGCTGCAGGGCCTGCGCGGCGACGCTTCGCCGCTCGGCATGGCTCATTTCGCTCTGGCCGAGGCTGCGGCCGAGACGACGCCGGAGGCGGTCCGCGACGAATTCTTCGAGCTCTTCATCGGCGTCGGTCGCGGCGAGCTCCTGCCCTATGCCTCCTATTACATGACCGGCTTCCTGCACGAGCGCCCGCTGGCGCTGGTGCGTGAGGATATGGGCCGGCTCGGCCTTGCACGCGACGAGCGCGCCGGTGAGCCGGAGGACCATATCGCCGTTCTGATGGACATCCAGGCGCAATTGATCCGCGGCGAGGCCACCGGCGACGGCGTCGACGAGCGCTCTTTCTTCGAGCGTCACATCCAGCCCTGGGGCGAGCGCTTTTTCGCCGATCTCGAGGTTGCCAGGACGGCGCGCTTCTACCGCGCCGTCGGCCGGGTCGGCAGCCTCTATCTTTCGATCGAGACGCAGGCCGCGAGCCTGCCCGCATGATGATGCCCGGCGCGGAGGAGACGACGATGTCGCAGAAGAGCAAGGAAACGGGGCTCGACCGCCGCAACTTCTTCAAGGCGCTCGGTGCGGGCGCCACCGCGGCCGTCGCGCCCGTCGCCGTGTCGCCGGCCGCAGCGGTCGACCCCGGCAAGGAAGAGACGAAGTCCCGCTATCGCGAGACCGATCACATCAAGAATTACTACCGCACCAACCGGTATTGAGGAGGCTGGCGTCATGCTGATCAAGCGCAAATCCGCCGACGTCCAGCGCGGCCGTCTCCAGTCCGCCCTCGGCGGCCTTGCCGCCGGCGTGATGGATCGCCGCTCCTTCCTGCGCCGCTCCGGCCTGGTGGCGGGTGGCGTCGCGGCTGCCGGCGCCCTGCAGATCGGCGCCGTCCGCAAGGCCGAGGCCGCGAGTCCCGGCCCGGCGACCGGCACCAAGATCGTCAAGAACATCTGCACCCATTGCTCGGTCGGCTGCACCGTCAAGGCCGAGGTCGCCAATGGCGTCTGGGTCGGCCAGGAACCGGCCTGGGAGAGCCCGATCAACCGCGGCACGCACTGCGCCAAGGGCGCCTCGGTGCGCGAGCTCGTCCATGGCGACCGACGCATCAAATATCCGATGAAGCTGGTCGACGGGAAGTGGCAGCGCCTGTCCTGGGACCAGGCGGTCGGCGAGATCGGCGACAAGATGATGGAGATCCGGGCCAAGTCCGGCGCCGATTCCGTCTACCTGCTCGGCTCGGCCAAATTCTCGAATGAAGGCTCCTATCTGTTCCGCAAGTTCGCGGCCTTCTGGGGCACCAACAACGTCGATCACCAGGCGCGCATCTGCCACTCGACCACGGTCGCGGGCGTTGCGAACACCTGGGGCTACGGCGCCATGACCAACTCCTACAACGACATCCGCAATTCGAAGACCGTGCTGTTCATGGGCTCGAACGCCGCGGAGGCACATCCGGTCTCGATGCAGCACATCCTGGCCGGCAAGGAGACCCAGCGCGCCAACGTCATCGTCTTCGATCCGC
This sequence comes from Allobosea sp. NPDC055594, assembly GCF_053618995.1. Classification (NCBI taxonomy): domain Bacteria; kingdom Pseudomonadati; phylum Pseudomonadota; class Alphaproteobacteria; order Hyphomicrobiales; family Alloboseaceae; genus Allobosea; species Allobosea sp. NPDC055594. The sequence goes on along the minus strand of NZ_JBSHIO010000002.1, from coordinate 297,683 downwards.
GCTTCACCCGCACCGCGGCGCATGCGACGGATTATGTCCGCTTCCGCTCCGGCACCGACATCGCGGTGATCTGGGGCCTGCTCTGGCACATCTTCCAGAATGGCTGGGAGGACAAGGCCTTCATCGCCAGCCGCGTCCACGGCATGGACGACGTCCGCAAGGAGGTCGAGAAATACGATCCGAAGACCGTCGAGGACATCACCGGCGTCCCCGGCGAGCAGATGAAGCGGGCGGCCCAGACCTTCGCCACCGTCAAGCCCGCCACCTTCGTCTGGTGCATGGGCGTGACCCAGCATTCGGTCGGCACGGCGAACGTCCGGGCGATCTGCAACCTCTTGCTGGCGACCGGCAATGTCGGCGCCCGCGGCACCGGCGCCAACATCTTCCGCGGCCATTGCAATGTGCAGGGTGCGACCGATTTCGGCCTCGATGTCTCGAATCTGCCTTGCTATTACGGGCTGGTCGAAGGCGCCTGGCGCCATTGGGCCCGGGTCTGGAACGTCGATTACGACTATTTCGTCTCGCGCTTCGACGAGGTTCCGGCCAAGGGCGGCCGGCCGGCGCGCACCCGCAAGCAGAATATGGAGCTTTCGGGCCTCACCTCGACCCGCTGGTTCGACGCCACCAACCTGCCGGCCGAGCAGGTCGACCAGCAGGACAATCTCAAGGCCATGTTCGTCATGGGCCATGGCGGCAACTCCATCCCGCGCATGACCGATCTGGCCAAGGGGCTGGAGAAGCTCGATCTGCTGGTGGTCTGCGATCCGCACCCGACGAATTTCGTCTCGCTGGGTGGCCGGAAGAACGGCACCTATGTGCTGCCGGTCTGCACGCAGTTCGAGACTTCGGGCTCGCGCACCTGTTCGAACCGCTCGCTGCAATGGGGCGAGAAGATCGTCGAGCCGATCTTCGAATCCGCCAGCGACTACGCGGTCATCTACAAGCTTTCGCAGAAACTCGGCTTCGCCGAGGCGATGTTCAAGCCCTATGAGATGGTGCAGGGCAAGATCGGTCCCGAGCCGACCGCCGAGTCGATCCTCAAGGAAATCAACCGCGGGGGCTGGTCGACCGGCTATACCGGCCAGTCGCCGGAGCGGCTCAAGCTGCACATGGCCAACCAGGACAAGTTCGACCTGGTGACGCTGCGCGGCGCCAAGGGCTCTCCGGTCGAGAATGATTTCTACGGCCTGCCCTGGCCGTGCTGGGGGACGCCGGAGTTCAAGCATCCGGGCTCGCACATCCTCTACAACACCTCGCTCGAGGCCAGGGATGGCGGCGGCACCTTCCGCCCGCGCTTCGGCCTGACGCGCGAGCGCACTTTGCCGGATGGCAGCAAGGTCAACGACACCCTGCTGGCCGAAGGCGGCTCGTTCTCGCTCAACTCAGAGATCAAGGACGGCTATCCCGAGTTCACCATGGGCGTGCTGAAGAAGCTCGGCTGGGACAAGGACCTGACACCGGCCGAGCTCGAGGTGATCACCGGCATCGGCGGCAATAATATCGATGCGGTGAGCTGGTCGATCGACCTGTCCGGCGGCATCCAGCGCGTCGCGCTTGAGCATGGTTGCGTGCCCTATGGCAACGGCAAGGCCAGGGCCAACGCCTGGAACCTGCCCGATCCCGTGCCGACCCATCGCGAGCCGATCTATTCGCCGCGCGTCGACCTCGTCGCGAAATGGCCGGCCCGGCCCGACGAACGCACTTTGCGCATTCCGAACCTGCACACCTCGATGCAGAAGGCGGCGGTCGAGAAGGGCATCGCCAAGGCCTTCCCGATCGTCCTCACCTCCGGCCGCCTCGTCGAATACGAGGGCGGCGGCGAGGAGACGCGCTCGAACAAATGGCTGGCCGAGCTGCAGCAGGACATGTTCGTCGAGATCAACCCGGCGGATGCCAGCGAGCGCGGCATTCGTGACGGGGCCTTCGTCTGGGTCTCCGGTCCGGAGAACGGCGCCAAGGCCAGGGTCAAGGCCCTGGTCACCGACCGGGTCGGCAAGGGCGCGGCCTTCATGCCCTTCCATTTCGGCGGCTTCTTCCAGGGCGTCGACCAGCGCGGCAACTACCCGCCCGGGACCGACCCGATCGTGCTCGGCGAGTCCGTCAACACGGTCACCACCTATGGCTACGACCCGGTGACGGGCATGCACGAAGGCAAGGCCACGCTTTGCCAGATCGCTGCGGCGTGAGGAGGCACTGAACCATGGCCCGGATGAAATTCCTCTGCGACGCCGACCGCTGCATCGAATGCAACGCCTGCGTCACCGCCTGCAAGAACGAGAACGACGTGCCCTGGGGCATCAACCGCCGGCGCGTCGTCACCATCAATGACGGCAAGCCCGGCGAGCGCTCTGTCTCGATGGCCTGCATGCACTGCACCGACGCGCCCTGCGCGGCGGTCTGCCCGGTCGACTGCTTCTACACCACGGCGGATGCCGTGGTGCTGCACAACAAGGACCTCTGCATCGGCTGCGGCTATTGCTTCTACGCCTGCCCGTTCGGTGCGCCGCAATATCCGAAGCTCAGCAATTTCGGTTCGCGCGGCAAGATGGACAAGTGCACCTATTGCGCCGGTGGTCCGGAGGTCGATCTCTCGCCCGCCGAGTTCCAGAAATACGGCTCGAACCGCCTCGCCGAGGGCAAGCTGCCGCTCTGTGCCGAGATGTGCTCGACCAAGGCGCTGCTCGCCGGCGACGGTGAGATCATTGCGCAGATCTACAAGGAACGCGTGGTCAAGCGCGGCTACGGTTCCGGCGCCTGGGGGTGGCAGACCGCCTATCGGGAAACCATCGCCATCTGACTTCTGGGGGGAGGGGCGCGTCACGGCCGGAAAGGTCGGATGCGTTCCTCCCGCAGTCCCGCCATGCCTTCGCGAAAGGACGCCGCAATGCCGCTCGGTGCTCATCTCCGCTTCCTGTTCAGCGGGCTCCTGCTTGCGCTGGCGCTCGCCGTCGCGGCTCCTGCCGGCGCCCAGCAGGTCAACCCGACCGCCAATTCCGTTCGAGAGCAGCAATTCCTCGAGGTGCTGAAGGGCAACCCTTCCGCCGAGCTGCGCGGCAGGGTCTCCATTCCCGACACCAGGGCCGCCACGCTGGAGCGCCCGGCCGGGCGCGACTGGCGCAGCTTCCACCAGGGCACCATGACCCGCATCGGCGCCATCGCCGTGCTCGGCATGCTGGTCATACTGGTGGCCTTCTACCTGTTCCGCGGCAGGATCAAGATCGCCGCCGGTCCTTCCGGACAGACGATCACGCGCTTCAACGCCTTCGAGCGCTTCATGCACTGGCTCACCGCCGGCTGCTTCATCATCCTGGCGCTGTCGGGCCTGAACGTCACCTTCGGCAAGGCCTTGCTGCTGCCGCTGATCGGGCCACAGGCCTTCACCAATCTCTCGGTGGCGGCCAAATGGTCGCATAACTTCCTGGCCTGGCCGTTCATGCTCGGCGTGGCGCTGATGTTCCTGGTCTGGATCAAGGACAATATCCCGAACCTCGGCGATCTGCGCTGGCTTGCGGCGGGTGGCGGCCTGATCGGCAAGGGCCATGCGCCGCCGGCCCGGCGCTTCAATGGCGGCCAGAAGGTGATCTTCTGGGCCGTGGTGCTCGGCGGTGCCGCGCTCTCGGTCTCGGGCGTCTACCTGCTGTATCCGAGCTTCTCCGGCGGCGTGCTCGACATGCAGTTCTGGAACATGGTCCACGGCATCGTCGCCGTGCTGATGATCGCCGTCATGCTGGCGCACATTTATATCGGCTCGATCGGCATGGAAGGCGCCTTCGACGCGATGGGCTCGGGCGAGGTCGACCTCAACTGGGCGAAGGAGCACCACGCGCTCTGGGTCGCCGAGGAGGTCGAGAAGGGCCGGGCGCCCGGGGCGAGGCTGCAGCCGGCCGAGTGACGATCGGCGGGCTTGACCCGCACATGCGATCCGCAGGATGACAGCCGGGCGCTTTTTGCGCCCGGTTCTGTTTTGGAGATGTCATCCTCAATGCGCGTGATCGGGCTGGCGGGTTGGAGCGGAGCCGGCAAGACGACCCTTCTCACCCGGCTGATTCCGGAGTTTTCAGGCCGCGGCATCGCCGTTTCGACGATCAAGCACGCCCATCATGCCTTTGATCTCGACACGCCCGGCAAGGATTCCTGGGCACATCGCCAGGCGGGCGCCTCCGAAGTGCTGATTTCCTCGGCCAAGCGCTGGGCGCTGCTGCACGAAGCGCGCGACGAGCCGGAGGCGACGCTGCCGGCGCTGCTGGCGAAGCTCTCGCCGGTCGAACTTGTCATCGTCGAGGGCTTCAAGCGCGATCCGCACGCCAAGCTCGAGGTCTACCGCGCCGCCAATGGCAAGCCGCCACTGCACCCGCAGGATGCAAGCATTGTCGGCGTGGCGAGCGATACGCCCTTCCCGCAGGCTGGCCGCCCCGTGCTCGGGCTCGATGATGTCCCCGGGATCGCCGATCTTCTGTTCGCCCGCGCCCAGCCATTGGCGCAGGTTCTGGCGCTGGCGCGCGAGGAGGCCTGAAATGGCGCAGCTCAGTGAAGATGCGAAGGTCTTCGGCGGTCCGCTGATGACGATCGAGCAGGCGGCCGCACTGGCGGCGGAGCGCATCAGCGCCGTCGCCGAGATCGAGACCATGCCGCTCGCACTGGCCGATGGCCGTGTCCTGGCGGTCGACATTGCCGCGCCGCGCGACCTGCCGCCCTTCGCCAATTCGGCTGTCGATGGCTATGCCGTGCGCTTTTCCGATCTCGCCCCGTCCGGCGAGACCCGGCTGCCGCTCTCCGGCCGGGTCGCAGCGGGGGCGGACGCGGCCGGGATCGCGGTCGCCGGTTTTGCGATCCGCGTATTCACCGGCGCGCCGATGCCTGCCGGCGCCGACACCGTGTTCATGCAGGAGGACGTCGCGCTGGAGGAGGGCTTCGTGCGCCTCCCGGCCGGGCTGAAGCCGGGCGCCAATGCCAGACCGGCCGGCGAGGACGTGGCCATGGGTGCTCCGGTGCTGGCGGCCGGGCGTCGCCTGCGTCCGCAGGATCTCGGCCTGCTCGCCGCTCTCGGCCTCACCGAGGTCGCGGTGCGGCGCCGCGTCAGGATCGCGGTGTTCTCCACGGGTGATGAATTGAACGAGCCCGGCACGCCTTTGCCGCCGGCCGGGATCTACGACGCCAATCGCAGCGTGCTGCGGGCTCTGGTCGACCGCGCAGGTGCCGAGGTGGTGGATCTCGGCATCCTCCGTGACGAGCCGGCGAGCCTGGGCGAGCGTCTGCGCGCCGCGGCGCGCGATTGCGATCTGATCCTGACTTCGGGTGGCGTCTCGACCGGCGAGGAGGACCACGTCAAGACAGCGGTCACGCAAGTCGGCGAGCTCGCCTTCTGGCGCATCGGCATCAAGCCGGGACGCCCGGTCGCGATGGGGCTGATCGACGGAAAGCCCTTTCTCGGCCTGCCGGGTAACCCCGTAGCGGTCTTCGTCACCTTCGCCTTCGTCGCACGCGCGGTGATCGCCCTGCTTGCGGGCACGACGCCGGCCCGCCCGCAGGCGCTGCCGGTCAGGCTCGGTTTCCCCTATCGCAAGAAGGCCGGCCGGCGCGAATATGTCCGTGTCTCCCTGGTGCCGGGCGCCGATGGTATCGCCGTCGCCCGCAAGCATCCGCGCGACGGCGCCGGCATCCTGACCTCGCTGACCGAGACCGACGGGCTGGTCGAACTGGCCGAGGAGCTGACGGGCGTGGCGGAGGGCACGATCGCCCCCTTCTTCGCCTATGACCTGCTGACCGGCTGAGAGCCTTTTCGGAGTTCCGCAGAGCTCTCATCCTTCGTGACGCTGCTTGGCGGCATCGGGATGGGGGCTCGAGTTCCCAGTGGCTCCGAACGCGCAGCGACAGGTGCTGCGTCGCACTCAGTCGCGGCGGAAGATCGTCGTCGCCAGCCAGCCGAAGAACAGGGCGAGCGCCGCCGTGGCGAGGCCGTAGAGCAGCGGCCGGTCATGCGCGGCGGAGGCCAGACTCTGCTCCATCCCGGTCTTGATCACCTCGAAATTGGTGGTCTGCCGCGCCAGCGCAGCTCCCCCGGCATAGAGCACGATCTCGATCTCGTAGGAGCCCGTCGGCGCGGTCGCCGGAACCCGGATCGGAGCGCTGAACAAGGTCGGCGACAGGAAGGTGACGCCGCGCTCGTGCTCGGCGTAGAGCCCCTTCGCCTCCATGATGCGGATCAGCGCGTCGCGGTAGGGGCCGATCCCGAATTCGAATTCGCGCGTGCTCTGGATGCGTTGCGCGTTCGCCAGGCCGATGCGCTCGCGTCGCGCGGCGTCCTCCGTGAGGATCTCCTCGATCGGCCGGTTGCTCGAGACGGAGAGGAAGATCGGGCGCTCGGGGAAGCGGCGCTGCTGCCGGTTGACCCAGATCGGTCCGACGCGTTCCTTCTCGCGCACGATCAGCATGCGCGGCGGGCCGCGCACGGTGACGACGATGTCGTAGGGATCGGCCCGGGCCGCCGTGCGGCCCTCGCGCTCGACGAGGCCGAAGACGGTGAGCTGGTCGCCGGTATAGTTCGAGGTGATGGCGATCCGGTGCGTCGAGAGCGCCGCGATCAGCGTCTCGGCCTTGGCGGGCAGGCAGGCGGCAAGGCCGAGCGCCGCGGCGAGCAGCGTCTTGGAGAGCCGGCTCATCGCGCGCTCTCCGGCATCACCACCGAGAAGGGCTCGGCCGGGGGCAGGAAGAGCTCGATCGCGAAGCGCAGGCCGACCGAGAGGATCAGCAGGGCCAGCAGCAGCCGGAACGAGCCGACATTGAGATTGCGCGCCGCGCGTCCGCCGAACTGCGCGCCGACGACGCCGCCAACCAGCAGGAGGATGGCCAGCACGATGTCGACGGACTGGTTGGTGACGGCGTGCAACACCGTCGCGCCGGTCATGGTGACGAGGATCTGGAACAGCGAGGTGCCGACCACGACGGCGGGCGGAACCCGGAAGAAATACAGCAGTGCCGGTACGAGGATGAAGCCGCCGCCGACGCCGAGCACGGCGCCGATGAAGCCGATCACGATCGCCAGTGCCGCGATCGGCAGCACGCTGGCATAGAGCTGCGAACGGTAGAAGCGCATGCGCCAGGGCAGGCCCATCCATGCCGGGTGCATGCCCGCACGCCGGCGCAGGCGCGGCGGCTTGCCCTGGCGGTCGCGCAAGGCGGCGCGGATCGCGTCGAACAGCATCAGCCCGCCAATGCAGGTGAAGAGCGTGACATAGGCGATGGTGATGACGAGATCGAGCTGGCCGAGGCGGCGCATCGAGTTGAAGAACAGAACGCCGAGGATGGTGCCGAGGATACCACCGCCGACCAGTACGCTGCCCAACTTCAGATCGAGCGCGTTTCGTCGCCAATAGGTCAGCACGCCGGTCATCGACGATCCCGCGACCTGTGCCGCGACGGTCGCGACCGCCACCGCCGGCGGAATGTCGAGGAAGATCAGCAGCGGTGTCAGCAGGAAGCCGCCGCCGACGCCGAAAAGCCCGGAAATGAAGCCGACCGCGCCGCTCAGACCCAGGACCAGCAGGATACTGATCGGCAATTCGGCGATCGGAAGATAGATTTGCACCCTGCTAAACCCTGTCAGCCGCGCGACGCTTCCCACGCGAAGGCGTCGAAACGGTGACGCTAGAACGAATCCCTTTCAGATTGCTTTGCTCTGAGAGGGTTTCGCTCAGCCGCGGGTCGGCTTCGCCGGCTTTCTGGCGGCGGCCGGCACCTCGTCCCATCCCTTGGCCGGCGCTGCGACCTCGTTGGCGAGCGCCTCGGGAACCTTCGGCTTCCAGGCTTCGACGGCAGCCTTGGCGGTGGCGAGATCGGCGGCAGAAAGACGGCCTGCAACCTCGTCGCGCTTGCGGCCGGCATCCTCGTCGCCCTGCGCCGCGGCAATGGCGAACCAGCGATAGGAGTGGCCGAGATCGGCCGGCGAGCCGAGGCCGCGGCCGAGCAGCACCGCCAGATTGTACTGGCTGTCGCGGACGCCGAACTCGGCAGCGCGGCGGAACCATTCCGTTGCGGTCGCGTAGTCGGGCTTGCCGCTGGCGCCTTCCGCATAGAGCACGGCGAGATTGTGCATCGCCTTGGCATTGCCGCGTTCGGCGGCGCGCGCATACCAGAGCCGGGCGAGCGAGACGTCGCGGCCGGTGCCGATGCCCTTCTCGAACATGTTGCCGAGGCGGAACTGCGCGGGGGCCAGCCCGGCCACGGCGGCGCGCTCGAACAGGTGCAGCGCGAGCTTCGGATCGCGGCCGGCGCCTGGTGCGTCGGCGGCCCGGGTGGCGAGCTCGTAGACGGCGCGAGCATCGCCGCCCTGCGCGGCCTTGCGCATGCCGGCGGTGCCGAGCGTCGCTGGAATCTCGTTGAGGCCGGTGACGTTCGCCGGCGGCTCGGGCGTCGCGGCGGGCGGCAGTGCGGCGACCATTGGAGCGGTTTCGCCGACCTCGGCCGCCGCGGTGGGAGCCGTCGGCGCTGCTGCCAGCGCGGGCGTGGTGCCGAGCTGGATCGGCAGCACCGCGTTCTGGTCCTTGGCCGGCGTGGCCGAGGCGGTGGTCTCCGCGCCGTCCTTCTCCGCCGCCGCGCGCTGCGGCACGATCTGGGCCTCGCTGGCGACCTGCTTCTTGGCGTCTCCCGACGACGGCCCGGACAGGATATGGGCGGCGCCCATGGCGAGGACGACTGCGGCGAGGCCGAGCAGAAGCGGTCGCCGGCGCTTTTCCATGATCTCCTTGAGACGCCCACCGGCCGACGCCGGCTTGCCGGGCTTAGCGGGCTCCGGCGTCACCACGGGTGTGGCGGCCGCTGCCTCGGAAGCCGCCTTGGCAGAACGCCGCGCCGCCGCGATCAGGCTCTGGCGCACGGATTGCTGATCGCCCGCCACGGCAGCGGCCTCGACGCGCGGACGTCCGGAGCCCGGTTCCAGCGGCATGTCGAAAGCGGCGGGTCCGCGCGACGCCACGATCCGCTCGTCCGGTTTGGTGGCGAGCTGGTGTGCCGGCGGTATCGTGGCGGGCTCGGCCGCCGTTCTTGCGCGCGGCGGCAGGGGAGGCGCGCTGCGAGCGGTCTGGCCGCGCTCGCCGCCGAGTTCGGTTTCGAGGCTGGCGAGGCGGGCGATCACCGTCTCGAGGGTCTGATGGACGGCGCTGATAGCGTCCTGGGTCTGGCGTCCCGAGGAGGCATGGGTGTCGCGCAGGCCGGTGACGAGGTTGCTGAGCTCGGCGAAGCTGGCGCCGCGCGGCGGCGCCATGTCGGCCATCGCGGCGCGTGCGGCGCGCTCGGCCGCGGCGGCCGTGTCCTCGCGCATGGTCTGCAGATGGGCGACGAGGTCCTGCAGCGTCCGCTCGATGCCGGTCTCGGCCGTGCGGGTCGCGGCGGCCTCGTCGAGCCGATGCGCCAGTCCGGCGATCTGCTGTTCCAAGGCGTCGAAGGAATCGGAGCCGGCACCGGGGCGTCCGGCCTCGTCGATCTTGCCGGCGAGCGCCCGCAGCATGTCTTCGACCGGCCGCATGTCGACCTGGGCGACAGGGACGTGCGTGCCGTCCTCGACCAGGCGGGCAAGGTTGCCGGAGGCGGTGAGCGCTTCGATCCGGCCCGCCAGGGCCTCGATCTGCTTCTCGACATTGGACGGCCCCTGGCGGGCGATCGTCTCGAGCTGCTGCTGCAAGGCGTCGATGCGGCCATCGAGCGGCGTCGCGGAACGGTCCGCGAGGCTCTCCAGCCGGATCACCAGAGCCTCGATCCGCCCCGAAAGCTCGTCCGATGCCGGGCGGCCCATGGCGTGGAGCTCGTCGAGACGGGCCATGAGTTGATCGACCTGGCCGTCGATGACCGAGGCCTTCATCGAAGGCAGCGTCTCGATCTTGTGCGCGAGGGATTCGACCTGCCGCGAGAGGGCCGCCAGCGGCGCATTGTCGCCGGCGCGCTCGCGCGAGCGGTCGCTCAGCAGGGTGTCGCGCACGTCTTCGATGGCGAGCGAGAGATTGCGCAGTTCGCGCCCGTCCGGCTGCGCATCGCGCAGGCGCCCGATCTCCGAGGAAAGCGAGGAAAGCTGCTGCGACAGATCGTCTAGGCGCCGGCTGTCGGTGCCGGCGACCGTCAGTTCGCGCAGTTCGGCGATCTCGCGCAGCACCGGCGCGATCGCGGCACGATCGCCGCCGCGCGCGACGAGCGCATCGACCTTGGCGGCGAGATGCGCGATCTCGAGTTCGAAGCGACCCAGCCCGTCCTGAGAACGGTTGTCGGAGAGGCGCGCAATCTCGGCCTCGATCCGCGCCAGAGGCTTCAGGACGGGGTCGAGCCGGTCGCGGACGTCCAGGCGCTCCAGACGGGAGCCGAGTTCGCCGATGGCACGCTCCAGCGGCTGGAAGGCGGCGCGCTGTTCCTCGACGCGGGTGGCGGGCGAGACTGCCGGCTGAGCCGGGGCGATGCGGGCGCTGAGCTGGTGCAGGTCCTCGCGCAGCCCGGCCAGGGCCTGCGCTGGATTGCCGTTCTCGAAGCGAGCGGGTGCACTCGGCTCGCCGTCGAGCGCACGCTGGCGCGAACGGATATCGGAGACGGCGGCTGCCAGCCCGTCGCGGCTGAGGAAGGGGCGCGCGCTCGCAGACGGTGGCGGGGCGGCAGCCTTGCGGCCGGCCTCCGCCGTCTTGCGCTCGATCTCAGCGATGCGCTCGCCCATCGTCTTGATCGCATCGGCGATGACGTTGGTGGCGCGTTCCTGCCGCTCGGCCGTGGCACGCTCGCCCATGGAAAGACGATTTTCGGTCTTCTCGATCCATTTGGCGATCGAATCGAGGGCCCCGGCCGTCTTGGCCCCGTTGTCGCGGGAGAGGCGCTCGGCCATTGCGGCCTGGGTGATGAAGGCGTCGATCCGCTCGCGCGAAAGCTCGGGCGTCGCCTGGGGGCGAGGAGGGGCCGGGCTGGCGGTCTGCATCTCGCCCTGCGAGAGGCGCGCGAGGCGCTCCGAGAGCGCCGCGATGTCGAGCTGTTCCTGCTGCGTGGGCGGCGGCGGGGTATTGTCTTCGGCTTCGTCGCGGATCTTGTTGTCGAGCCATTCGCCGAGCGTCATGCCGGCGCGGCGCGCAGCGGCCTTCGCCGCGTCGCGGGTGCGCGGATCGACGCCCTTCACGCTCCAGGGCAGGCTAGTCGCCATTGTCACGCTCGCCTACGGGGCCGGTCTTCAATCCAGGATGCGCAGCCCCCTGTGCCGCCGCTTCCCTGCGCGAAACCATGAAACGTGAATCTCCGGTTGCCGCGGAGTTTCGTCATGGTCGCCATGCCGACTTTTCGCAGTCACGGTAAACGGACGGTTAAGAAACCGGCCTCAGAGGTTAATTTTCTGGAAACGGTGGCCTGACGGCCGCCGCCGACGCCCTGCATAACGGTAACTTACCCATGGAGAGGCAAAAATTACCTGACGTAAGGGAGTGTTGCGCCTTATGTCGCGCCGCAATACGGATCGATCCAGCCATCGCAGCCGCCCAGCGCCGTTGCCCTGAAAAACGTCCTTCGAGGATCAGATATGTCGCGCCAAAGCTCCGCTCTGGCGGCCGCTTCAGTTCATGACGGCCGCAACCCGCTTCCCGCTGCCGAGACGTCCAATGACGCTGCCGGCGGCTTCACCATCAGCGATCTCGCCCGCGATTTCGGCGTGACGCTGCGCACGCTACGCTTCTATGAATCGCGCGGCCTGCTTTCGCCGGCCCGTTCGGGCATGACCCGGATCTATTCCGGCCGCGATCGCGCCCGGCTCGCGTTGATTCTCAAGGGTAAGCAGCTCGGCTTCACCCTGGTGGAGATTCGCGCCATGCTCGCCAATGAGGAGAGCAAGGGCAGCGAAGGGCAGGAGACGTCGGCCTCGGTCGGCGGGCTGCAGCTCACCCGCTCCCAGATCGCCGAGCAGCTCGAGCTGCTGCGCACCCAGCGTACCGAGATCGAGACCGCGATCGCCGAGCTCGAGGGCACGCTGGCCACGCTCGGCGCCTGAGCTACCGATCGGCGGCGATCAGCCGCACGCTATCGTCGACGCCTCGAACCCCGCCGGGTTCGGGGCGTTTTTCGTTTGTCGGCAGCGCAAAGCTCGGTAGCCTGACCCGAGAGAGAGCCTGCGACCTAAAAATCCCGGGCTCCCCCTTGGCAACGGACGGCATAATAGTTTATATATGAACTATCTCGGGGCGCTGCCGCCAGCTTGAGCCGGCAGGCAGCCTCGCCAGAATGCGACGATCTTGGCAGGGAGGATGCGATGCCGGTCTACAAGGCCCCCGTTGAGGACACGCTGTTCCTCCTGAACGATGTCTTCCAGTTCGAGCGCTACAACAACCTGCCGGGCTTCGCCGATGCGACGCCTGATCTCGTCGAGGCCGTGCTCGGCGAGGGCGCCAAGCTCTGCGAGGAGGTGCTGCAGCCGCTCAACCATTCCGGCGACCAGGAAGGCTGCAAGCGTAACGCCGATGGTTCGGTGACGACGCCGAAGGGCTTCAAGGAAGCCTATCGCGCCTATTCCGAGGGCGGCTGGATCGGCCTCGCCATGGACCCGGATTATGGCGGGCAGGGCCTGCCCTACACGCTCGGCGCGGTGATGAACGAATACGCCTCGGCCGCCAACATGGCCTTCGCCATGTATCCGGGCCTGACCATGGGCGCGATCGCGGCGCTCTATGTCCATGGCTCCGACGAGGTGAAGCGCACCTACCTGCCGAAGATGATCGAGGGCGCCTGGTCGGGCACGATGAACCTGACCGAGCCGCATTGCGGCACCGATCTCGGCCTGATCAAGACCAGGGCCGTGCCGAATGGCGACGGCTCCTACGCCATCACCGGCACCAAGATCTTCATCTCGGCCGGCGAGCAGGACATCACCGAGAACATCATCCATCTCGTGCTCGCCCGCATCGAAGGCGCGCCGGCCGGCGTCAAGGGTATCTCGCTCTTCGTCGTGCCGCGCAATGCGATCGGGGCTGACGGCAAGGTCGGGGAGAACAACAAGGTCTCCTGCGGCTCGATCGAGCACAAGATGGGCATCCACGCCAATTCGACCTGCGTCATGAATTATGACGGCGCGCAGGGCTGGCTGATCGGCACCGAGAACAAGGGCCTCAACGCCATGTTCGTGATGATGAACGAGGCCCGCCTCGGCGTCGCGATCCAGGGCCTGGCCCAGTCCGAGGTCGCCTATCAGAACGCCGTCGCCTATGCGAAGGACCGCCTGCAGGGCCGCTCCCTGACCGGCGCCAAGAACCCCGACAAGGCTGCCGATCCGATCATCGTCCATCCGGACGTGCGCCGCACGCTGATGTCGATCAAGGCCTTCAACGAGGCGGCGCGCGCCTTCGTTATCTGGAATGCGATCAAGTCGGACGTCGCCCATCGCTCGGGCGATGCCGCCGAGCGCCAGGCCGCCGATGACCAGCTCGGCCTGATGACCCCGGTTCTGAAGGGCGTGCTCACCGATATCGGCTTCGACAACGCCGTGAAGGCCCAGCAAATGTATGGCGGGCACGGCTACATTGCCGAGCACGGCATGGAGCAGTTCGTCCGCGATGCCCGCATCGCCATGATCTATGAGGGCGCCAACGGCGTGCAGGCGATGGACCTGGTCGGCCGCAAGCTCGGCCGCGACGGCGGCCGCGCGATCATGGCCTTCTTCAACGAGGTCGGCACCTTCGTGAAGGAGAACGAGGGCGACGAGGCGTTGAAGCCCTTGCTCGCCCCGCTTGCCGCCTCGCTCGGCCATCTTCAGCAGGCGACGATGTGGTTCATGAACAACGCGCTCGCCAAGCCCGACAATGCCGGCGCCGGCGCGCATGACTACATGCATCTGCTCGGCCTGGTCTGCCTCGGCTATATGTGGGCGAAGATGGCCAAGGTCGCGCAGGACAAGCTCAAGGCCGGCGCCAATGGCGCGACCGAGCGCATGAACGCCAAGCTCGTCACCGCCCGCTTCTTCATGGAGCGCTCGCTGCCGGAGACCGCCGCCCATCTGGCGCGGATCACCTCCGGCTCCGACGCCACCATGGCGCTGAGCGCCGAGCAGTTCTGACGGATCGCCCAACCTGGCCCCGTCATCCCGGACAAGCCGCGAAGCGGCGCCGATCCGGGATCCATCATCGAGATCCGGCACCCTTCTATGGATCCCGGATCTCCGCTTCGCTCCGTCCGGGATGCCCCGGGATGACGGAGTGTTTCTTTCGATTACTCTTGGTTCGATCCGGCGCAGTCTGACGCCGAGGCGACGAGCCGAAAACGACCGGCCACTCCGGGAGGAGCACCATGGCAGACGCCTTTATCTACGACCACGTCCGGACACCGCGCGGCAAGGGCAAGGCCGACGGTTCGCTGCACGAAGTCACCGCGATCGAATTGGGCACGCAGACCTTGCGCGCCATCAAGGAGCGCAACACGCTCGATCCCAAGCTGGTCGAGGACGTCGTCTTCGGTTGCGTCGATCCGGTCGGCGAGGCCGGTGCCGACATCGCCCGCACGGTGGCGCTGAAGGCCGGCTACGGCAAGGAAGTGCCGGGCGTGCAGATCAACCGCTTCTGTGCTTCAGGCCTCGACGCGGTGAACCTCGCCGCGGCGCAGGTGATGTCCGGCCAGAAGGAGATGGCGATCGGCGGCGGCGTCGAGAGCATGTCCCGCATCGGCATGGGCGCCTCCGGCTTCGGCATCGCAGTCGACCCGTCAGTCGCGATCGACACCTATTTCATGCCTCAGGGCGTCTCGGCCGACCTGATCGCGACGAAATACGGCTTCTCGCGCGACGATGTCGACGCCTATGCCGTGCGCTCGCACAAGCGCGCCGCCAAGGCCTGGGAGGAGGGGCGCTTCAGGAATTCGGTGATCCCGGTCACCGACGTCAACGGCCTCGTCATCCTCGACCGCGACGAGACCATCCGCCCGGCGACCGACATGCAGGCGCTCGCCGCGTTGAAAGCCTCCTTCGTCCAGATGGGCGAGATGGGTGGCTTCGATGCGGTCGCGACTGCGGCGCATCCGGACGTCGAGTTCATCAACCACGTCCATCATGCCGGCAATTCCTCGGGCATCGTCGACGGTGCGGCGGCCGTGCTGGTCGGCTCGAAGCGGGCCGGCAAGTCCGCTGGCCTCAAGCCCCGCGCCCGCATCAAGGCCTTCGCCACCACCGGCTCCGACCTCGCGCTGATGCTGACCGGCCCGGTCGACGTCACCGAGCTCGTCCTGAAGAAGGCCGGTATGACGCCGAAGGACATCGACCTGTTCGAGCTGAACGAGGCCTTTTCCTCGGTCGTGCTGCGCTATCAGCAGGCCTTCGACATCGATGACGCCGTGCTCAACGTCAATGGTGGCGCCATCGCCATGGGCCACCCGCTCGGCGCCACTGGTGCGATGATCCTCGGCACGGTGCTCGACGAGCTCGAGCGCACCGACAAGCAGGTCGCGCTGGTGACGCTCTGCGTCGCCGTCGGCATGGGCGTCGCCACCATCATCGAGCGCGTTTGAGGAGAGCAGCGATGAACCTCGTCAATTTCCGCTTCGAGACCGACGCCGACGGCATCGCCACCCTGACCTGGGACATGCCCGAACGTTCGATGAACGTCATCACCCCGCAGGTGATGGAAGAACTCAACCAGGTCGTCGACAGGGTCGCTTCGGACGAGGCGATCAAGGGCTGCGTCATCGTCTCCGGCAAGGAGAGCTTCTCCGGCGGCGCCGATCTCACCATGCTGCAGGGCCTGCGCGACCTCTATGTCGGACTGGCGAAGGAGCAGGGCGAGCAGATTGCGATGCAGCGCTTCTTCGACGAGAGCCGCAAGCTCTCGCTGCTTTATCGCAAGCTCGAAACCTGCGGGAAGCCGTTCGCGGCGGCCGTGCACGGCGTCTGCCTCGGCGGTGCCTTCGAGCTCGCGCTCTCCTGTCAGCTCCGTGTCGTCTCGGATGATCCCTCGACCCGCGTCGGCCTGCCCGAGATCAAGGTCGGCCTGTTCCCCGGCGCTGGCGGCACCCAGCGCGTCGCACGCCTGATGCAGACAGGCGACGCGCTGCAGATGATGTTCAAGGGCGACCAGATCAAGGCGCTTCCGGCCCGCAATATGGGCCTCGTCCATGCCGTGCTGCCGCGTGACCAGATCGTCGCCGCCGCCAAGGAATGGCTGAAGGCCAATCCGCAGGCCAAGCAGCCCTGGGAAGACCCCAAGTTCAAGCTGCCTTCGAACAAGGTCCATTCGCCGGCCGGCATGCAGATCTGGCCGCCGGCCAATGCGATCTATCGCCGCGAGACCAATGACAACTACCCGGCGGCGCGCGCCATCCTGAGCGCGGTCTATGAGGGTCTGCAGCTGTCGATGGATCTCGCCCTCAAGGTCGAGAGCCGCTACTTCGCGAAGATCCTGCGGACGAAGGAGGCGGCCTCGATGATCCGCTCACTCTTCGTCTCGATGCAGGAGCTGAACAAGGGCGCCCGTCGTCCGGCCGAAGTCCCGCCGAGCAAACTGAAGAAGGTCGGCATCGTCGGCGCCGGCTTCATGGGCGCCGGCGTCGCCTATGTCACGGCGCTCGCCGGGCTCGATGTCGTGCTCGTCGACCGCGACATGGAAGCGGCCGAGAAGGGCAAGGCCTATTCGCACAAGCTGGTCTCCGACCAGATCATGAAGGGCCGCGCCAAGACCGCAGACCGCGACGCGCTGCTCGGGCGCATCAAGCCTTCGGCCGATTATGCCGACCTCAAGGGCTGCGACCTCGTCATCGAGGCGGTGTTCGAGGACCCGAAGGTCAAGGCCGAGGTGATCGCCAAGGTCGAGGCCGTGGTCGGTCCGAAGACCATCTTCGGCTCCAACACCTCGACCTTGCCCATTACGGGCCTGGCCTCCCATTCCCAGCGCCCGAAGAATTTCGTCGGCATCCACTTCTTCTCGCCGGTCGAGAAGATGCTGCTGGTCGAGATCATCAAGGCCAAGAAGACCGGCGACAAGGCGCTCGCCATGGCGCTCGACTATGTCCGGGCGATCAAGAAGACGCCGATCGTCGTCAACGATGTCAGAGGCTTCTACGCCAATCGCTGCGTCGGCAATTACATCCGCGAGGGTCACCTCATGCTGATGGAAGGCGTGCCGCCGGCGATGATCGAGGCGGCCGGCAAGCAGGCCGGCATGCCCGTCGGCCCGCTCTCGCTCAATGACGAGGTCGCGGTCGATCTCGCCTGGAAGGTGCTGAAGGCGACGAAGGCGCAGCTTGGTGAGGCTTCGGTCGATCTGGCCCAGGAGAAGCTGCTCTCCGACATGGTCGAGAAGCATGGCCGGCTCGGCCGCAAGAACAAGAAGGGCTTCTACGACTATCCGGAAGCCGGCCCGAAGCGGCTCTGGCCCGGCCTTGCCGAGCTGACCGCGAGCCGGCTCGAGCCCGAGCTCATCGACATGGCGGAGCTGAAGCACCGGCTCCTGGTCACCCAGGCGCTCGAAGCGGCCAAGACCTATGAGGAAGGCGTCGTCACCGATCCGCGCGAGGCCGATGTCGGCTCGATCATCGGTTTCGGCTTCGCGCCCTATAGCGGCGGTACGCTGAGCTATATCGACAATATGGGTGCGGCTGCCTTCGTGAAGCTCTGCGAGAGCCTCGCCAAGAAGCATGGCGAGCGTTTCAAGCCGAACCGGCTCCTGAAGCGCATGGCCAAGACCGGCGAGAGCTTCTACGGCTCGGCGGAGAAGAAAGCCGCGGCCTGATCAGGCGAAGAGCCGCTCCCTGAGGAGCGGCTCCAGCCATTCGATGAAGACGCGTAGGCGGCGCGAGAGATGCTGCCGGTGTGGATAGAGCAGGGCGACCGGCAGCGGCTCCGCCCTGTGCTCCGGCATCACCTCGACCAGTGCTCCGTCCGCAATCTCGGCCGCGACGTCATAGGCCGGGATCTGGATCAGACCGAGTCCGGCAAGGCAGCAGGCGATATAGGCCTCCGCGCTGTTGACGGTGACGCGTCCGGGCAGGGCGAGACTGTGCAGGTGCCCTCCATTCAGCCATTGCCAGTCCTCGACCGCGCCGGTTGAGGGCGAGGCATAGTTGACCGCGAAATGCCCGGTGAGGTCGCCCGGCGCCATCGGTGTGCCATGACGCGCGAGATAGGGCGGGCTCGCGACATTGATCAGCCGGAGACTGCCGAGATTGCGGGCGATCAGGCTGGAATCGCTGAGCGGTCCGACGCGGAGCACGCAGTCAACGCTGTCCTCGACCAGATTGACGGCCCGGTCGGTGACGCCGAGTTCTATCGCGATGTCAGGATAGCGCGCCAGGAAATCCGGCAGGGCGGGGGCGATGATCAGCCGGCCGATCCGGCCCGGCACGTCGATCCTGAGCTTGCCGGATGGCCCGTCGACGGCGCTGCGGAACAATGCCTCGGCCTCTTCGACCTCGGCGATCAGCCTTAGACAACGCTCATAGAAGGCGAGCCCGTCCTGTGTCGGCGCGACATGGCGGGTGGTACGGTGGAGCAGCCGCGTCCCCAGCCTGTCCTCGAGCAGGCGGATCGCCGCCGAGACCGAGGAGCGCGGCTGACCCAGCGTCGCGGCGGCCCGCGTGAAGCTCGCGCATTCGACGACGCGGGCGAAGGTGGCGAAGAGGTCGATCCGGTCCATCGTCGCAGCGTTAGATTGTTCGTCAGATCTGACAAGTCATGTCAGCTTATCCTGCTTTATCGCAACAATCTGCCGCGTACCCTGCCGACAGGGCGAGCAGTTCGCAAAGACGGCAGGAGATCAGGCCATGGCCGAGCACAGCATCAAGGGCAAGACCGTCATCATCGCTGGCGGCGCCAAGAATCTCGGCGGGCTCATTGCCCGCGACCTTGCCGCGCACGGCGCCGCCGCGGTCGCGATCCACTACAACAGCGCCGCCAGCCGGGCCGATGCCGAGGCGACCACCGCCGCCGTCAAGGCGGCAGGGGCGCAGGCCGTCGCCTTCCAGGCCGATCTGACCAGCGCAGGCGCGGTCGAGAAGCTCTTCGCCGATGCGACCGCAGCGCTCGGCAGGCCGGACATCGCGATCAACACCGTCGGCAAGGTGCTGAAGAAGCCGATCGCCGAGATCAGCGAGGCGGAATATGACGAGATGGCTGCGGTGAACGCAAAATCGGCCTTCTTCTTCCTCAAGGAGGCCGGCAAGGCGCTGAACGACAACGGCAAGGTCACGACCGTGGTGACCTCGCTGCTCGGCGCTTTCACGCCGTTCTACGCCGCCTATGCCGGCATGAAGGCACCGGTGGAGCATTTCACCCGCGCCGCCTCGAAGGAGTTCGGCGAGCGTGGCATCTCGGTCACCGCGATCGGCCCGGGTCCGATGGACACGCCGTTCTTCTACCCGGCCGAGGGGGCGGACGCAGTCGCCTATCACAAGACCGCGGCAGCCTTGTCGAAGTTTTCGCCGACCGGCCTGACCCATATCGAGGACATCGTCCCCTTCATCCGCTTCCTCGTCTCCGAGGGATGGTGGATGACCGGCCAGACCATTCTGGTGAATGGCGGCTACACGACGAAGTGAATGCGTCGGACTGCGCCGGCCTCTCGCCGGATCGCGACATCGTCATTGGGGAGATCGTGGCGTGACAGCGCCTGGCGCGTAGAGCGCGGCGATCCGGCTTGCTAGGCTACGTTCCCCCCAACGGCATCTCAGCCAGGAAACACCAAGAATACCGCGATGCCTGTCCGACCGATCCTGAATTTCCCTGATCCGCGTCTGCGCCTGACCGCGGCCCCTGTCCTGCGCTTCGACGCCGATCTGCGCGCCCTTGCCGACGATCTGCTCGAGACCATGCGGGCCGCGCCGGGCATCGGCATCACCGCGCCGCATATCGGCGTGCTCTCCCGGCTCGTGGTGCTCGAACTCTCGCCCGGCGAGGTCCGCACCTATGTCAATCCGGAGCTGGACCAGATCTCGCGCGAGACCACCCGCCACATCGAGGGCAGTGTCTCGATGCCGGGGGTGACCGACGAGCTCGAACGTCATGCGCGCATCCGCGTGCGCTATCAGGATCTGGACGGGAAGGAGCAGAGCGAGGAGGCGGATGGGCTTCTCTCGATCTGCCATCAGCACGAGATCGACCAGCTTGACGGGATCTTCTGGATCGACCGCCTGTCGCGCCTCAAGCGTGACAGGCTGATCGCCCGCTACAACAAGCTGCGGCGGGCTTAGGAACCGGCTGCGTCACTTCTTGACGAGCGGGCACTCGCCCTCGCTGAGCGGGCGGAAGGCCTGGTCGCCGGGAATGGTGCGGATCAGCTTGAGATAATCCCAGGGGTACTTCGATTCCTCGGGCTTCTTGACCTCGAGCACATAGAGGTCGTGTACCATCCGCCCGTCCTCGCGGATCACGCCGTTCCTGGCGAAGAAGTCGTTGACCGGCGTCGCCTTCATCTGTGCGGCGACCTTCGCGGTCTCGGCCGTGCCGGCGGCCTGCACCGCCTTGAGATAGTGCAGGATCGAGGAATAGGTGCCGGCCTGGCCCATGGTCGGCATCGCCTTGTGGCGTTCGAAGAAGCGCTTCGACCAGGCGCGCGTCTCCTCGTTCAAATCCCAGTAGAAGGCCTGGGTCAGGATCAGTCCCTGCGCATCCTGCAGCCCAATGGCGTGGATGTCGGTGATATGCAGATAGAGCCCGGCAAGCTTGGTCCCGCTCTGCGGCAGGCCGAACTCGGTCGCCTGCTTGATGGTGGCGATCTGGTCGGCGCCGGAGCTGGCGATGCCGACCATCTTGGCGCCGGAGCTTTGCGCCTGCAGGAGATAGGAGGAGAAGTCGGTGGTGCCCTGAGGATGCTTGACGCTGCCGATGATCTTGCCGCCGGCCTTCTTCACCGCCTCCGAGGTGTCGCGCTCGAGCGCATGGCCGAAGGCGTAGTCGGCGGTGATGAAATACCAGGGGCCGTCCTTGGCCAGCGGCAGACCCGTGCCGACAGCGAGCGCATAGGTGTCGTAGGTCCAATGGATCCCGGTGGGCGCGCAGAATTTTCCGGTGAAGTCGGAGGAGCCGCCGGTGGAGGCGAGGACGAGCTTGTTCTTGCGCCGGCCGATCTCCTGGATGCCGAGCAACACCGAGGACGTCGGGATGTCGGCGATGACCTCGACGCCTTCCTCGTCGATCCAGCGGTTGACCAGGGCAGAACCGATATCGGGCTTGTTCTGGTGGTCGCCGGCGAGGATCTCGATCGGTCGGCCGAGAACTGTGCCGCCGAAATCCTCGACCGCCATCTGGGCGGCGATCACCGAACCGGGCCCGGCCATGTCGGCATAGATGCCGGCCATGTCGTTGAGCACGCCGATCCGCAATGGCTTGGGTGTCTGGGCGAGAGCGGGGCCGAGCAGGAAGGGCGTGAGAAGGGCGGCCAGTCCAGCGGAAATGCTGCGAAGCGACATCGTTGGTCCCAAGAGAAACTGCGAGGATTTGCAGAGCCTTAGGTGTCGCTTTATCAGGTGGTCAATGCTGCGGTGCGCAAATAAGAACGAACGGCTGAACAACGGGATTCGAAGAGACGAGGCTGTTCGTCAGGGCAATCGTCGAGGGAGGTTTCTTCCCCGACGCCCGCGACCAGTTGCGGTCTGGCGATGACTTACCCGGGGCCGTAGGCCGCTTGCAGAACGGCGAGAAGTTGTCGCCCTGTGTTGCGGTCCAACTGGATCGTTTGGCTGAGCTTCCCGGGTATCTCTCGATCGGGCGAACCAAACGTATCAATCTGGACGATGGGACCATCGATCCCATCGCCAAAGGTCTTAACACGGGCGCGCACCCTGCTTGGATGCACGCTCCCTTCGCTAGGCCCGATCTCAAGCCTTTCGATACGAGCCATGAGAAACGCCGCTCAGTTCGCCACCGCCCGGATCGCCCGGCGCAGCTTGCCGATCAGCTCCTCGACCTGGTCTTCGGTGATGATCAGCGGCGGCGAGAAGGCGATCGTGTCGGCGGCAGTGCGGACCATCAGCCCTTCCTCGCGGAAGAGGCTGTCCATCGCCTCGAAGGCGCGCTTGCCGACTCCGTCGGCGCGCGGGGCGAGGTCGACGGCGCCGACCAGGCCGACCGTGCGGATGTCGACCACGTTCGGCTCGCCCTTCAGGCTCATCACCGCATCGGCCCACATCGGCTCCATGGCGCGGGCGCGTTCGAACAGGCCTTCCTCGCGATAGACGTCGAGCGTCGCCAGGCAGGCCGCTGCCGCCAGCGGATGGCCGGAATAGGTGTAGCCGTGGAACAGCTCGATGACGTTGTCCGGCCCGTTCATGAAGGCGTCGTAGATGTGCTTGCGCACGATCACGCCGCCCATCGGCACCGTGCCGGAGGTCACGCCCTTGGCGAAGGTGATCATGTCGGGGATCACGCCGTAGCGCTCGGCGGCGAAGGCGAAGCCGAGGCGCCCGAAGCCGGTGATCACCTCGTCGAAGATCAGGAGAATGCCGTGCTTGTCGCAGAGCTCGCGCAGGCGCTTGAGATAGCCCTTCGGCGCCGGCAACCCACCGGTCGAGCCGGCCATCGGCTCGACGATCACGGCGGCGATGGTCGAGGCGTCGTGCAGGGCGACGACGCGCTCGAGGTCGTCGGCGAAATGCGCGCCATATTCGGGCTCGCCCTTGCTGAAGGCCTGCTTCTCGCGGTCATAGGTATGCGAGATGTGGTCGGTGCCGGTCAAAAGTCCGCCGAAGAACTTGCGGTTGTTGACCATGCCGCCGACCGAGATGCCGCCGAAGCCGACGCCGTGATAACCGCGCTCGCGGCCGATCAGGCGGGTCTTCGAGCCCTTGCCGGAGACATTCCAGTAGGCGAGCGCGATCTTCAGCGCCGAATCCGCGGCTTCCGAACCCGAGCCGGCGAAGAAGACGTGATCGAGATCGCCCGGAGCGAGCGCCGCGATCCGCGCCGCGGCGGCGAAGACCTTGGGATGGCCGTATTGGAAGGAAGGGGCGTAATCGAGTTCGCGGGCCTGCGCCTGGATCGCCTGGATGATCGGCTCGCGCGCGTGGCCGGCATTGCAGCACCAGAGCCCGGCGGTGCCGTCCATCACCGGCTTGCCCTCCGGCGTATAGTAGAACATGCCCTCGGCGCGGGCGATCATGCGCGGATTCTGCTTGAACGAGCGGTTCGCCGTGAACGGCATCCAGAAGGCTTCGAGGTCGTTCGGCGTGGCGATCGCGCCCATCGCGGAGGTCATGATCCGATCCCTTTAGTTTTTAAAAACTTCCTCAGCCTAGCAGCGTGCAACGGGCTGTAAATCCACGGTCCGGCGGGGCATCCCTGCGCCGGGCGGGCGGCGGGGCACCTCTGTCGCAGATGACGCAACGTCGTTTCCGGCGTAGCTTGAAGGAGGGGACTCTGGATCGCGCCCCAATGGTCGTTCGCGCCACAGCTCTGGATGGGGAGAACGGGCTGGCGCCGGATGAGATCCGCGCCGAGCTCGAGCGTGTGCTCGCCTCCGACATCTTTCGTGCCGCGCCTCAGCTCACGGCCTTCCTGAGCTTCATCGTCGAGCAGACTTTGGCAGGGCGGGCGAACGAGCTGAAGGGCTATACGATCGCCGTCGAGGCCTTCGGCCGTTCGCCGGATTTCGACCCGCAGGCGGACCCGATCGTCCGCGTCGAGGCCGGGCGCCTGCGCAAGGCGTTGAACCTCTATTTCGCCGCCGACGGCGTCGCCGATCCCGTGCGCATCACCGTTCCCGTCGGCGCCTATGTCCCGTCCTTCGAGCGCGCCGCTCCGCCGGTGCCCCCCGAAGAGGAGATTTCCGAACAGGACGTGCTCGCGGCGCAAGAGGTGCATCAGGAGAGCTCGGTGCCGGTCGAGAGCGGTGCGGCTGCCGCCGGGCCTTCGCGCTACTGGCTCTATGTCGCGGGCCTCGGGCTCCTGCTCGGCCTAGCCGCGATCGGCTTCTGGTACTGGGGAGAGCACGGCACGAGCGGGACGGCAGCGCGCTTGCCTGACATCGCCTCGCAATTGCCGCCGCTACCAGCCGCGCCGCTTTCGGATCCACCGCCCACAGTCCGGGCCGTACCTCTGGTGAGGGCGCGCCTGCCCGTGGTCTCGGTCGAGGTTGCCGAGACGGTTACCGATGCTTCGCTGGATGATACCACCCGCAATTTCGTCCGCGAGGTCGCGGACACGATGGCGCGTTTCGACGATCTCGTGGTGGTCAAGCTGCCGGAGCCGCTGACGCGTGCGGGTGAAGGGAGCGATTACATCCTGTCGATCAGCGCCCGGCGCGCCGGCAATGCGATTGAAGGGTTCGCCCGGCTGAGCGCCGCCAGGGACGGGCGGGTCGTCTGGACCACTTCGGGGGAGGGCAGCGTCGACAGGTTCGGCGAGGGCCTGCCGATGCGCGAGGTGGCCCAGCGCCTGGCGATCCGGCTGGCGCAGCCTTTCGGCGTGCTCCACGCGGATGCGCGCCAGTCGCCTCCGACCCCGGCGGCTGCCTGTCTGTTCCTGGCCTTCAATCTGCGCCGGACCATGAAGGCCGAAGATCACCTCGCCGCGCGCGACTGCCTGGAAGAGATTGTCGCTCACAATCCGGAGTTCCATCCGGCCTGGTCGCAGCTCGCTTTGCTGGCGCTCGACGAATACGCCTCGGGCTTCAATGCCAGGCCGGGCTCGGCTCTAGACCGGGCGCTCGCCGCCGCGGTCACCGCGGTCCGGCTCGCTCCGGCCAGTGCTCGGGCGCATCAGGCCATGATGGACGCGCAGTTCTTCCGGGGGGCGACCGAGGACGCGCTGAAGGCAGGCCGCGAGGCGCAGACGCGCAATCCCTATGATCCCGACGTACTCGCCACCCTCGGCGCGCATTACATCCAACTCAACCGGCCGGCCGAGGGGCTGCCGCTGCTCGAGCAGGCCGTCGCGCTGTCGATCGGCCGGCCGCCCTGGTACGATTTCTATCTGTATCTCGCCGCCTATCTCACGGGCGCAACCAGGTTGGCGGAAGCGCATGCCGCTCTGATCAACGCTGAGGAGACCCCGTTCGGCCTGATCGGGCGCGCCATGGCTGCCGCTGCGAGCGGCGACGGATTCGCGCTTGAGCTCTCTCTGCGGACTTTGCGCCAGAAGGTCCCGCTCTTCGATCTCGATGCGGGACTCTATCTACGCCGGAGAGGATTTTCGCCCGAGGTCAGCGACCGGATCATCGCCGCGATCCATGCCCGGGGTGTGCCGCCGCGCTAGATCGCCGAACCGCCTATCGGACGCAAGCTGGCGAGCCAGCCCATCGTTCAGGCACCGGCTTGGTCCGAAAAACGGATGGCATTTTCTCGTCGGCTGCTCGGCAAGGGGCGCAGCACCCCCTTCCGAGGCAAGCGGATCGGCGCTGCCCCGGCCGGCTTGGCTGGTTTTCGCCTGTTTTTCGCCGTCGCGAGCCGGTCGCGGCCGTGCCCGCTCTCGCAGCCATCCGTCCGGGCGGCTATTCTGCGGCTGTCGCGGGTGATTCGTCGCTCCGGCATTCCTTCCACCTCTTTTTGCGTGATCCTGCCCTTGGCTCGCATCCGCCTCAGCGCACTCCCACCGGCCGCCAGCGGCGTCGCCGGTTTTTCGCTGGGTGCCGCCGCCATGCTGCTGCTTCCGGGCGGGCTCGCCAATGCCGTCGGTCTGTTGGCCGCCGGGCTCGGCCTTTCCGGCTCGTTCGCGCTGATGCGCCGCAACTGGGCTGGCGAGCGCGAGCAGATTCTGGCCGCGGTCGGCGAGGTCAAGGTTCGGTTGGCGACCAATGCCATCCGCCTGGATGGCATGGCGAAGCGCATCGACCAGCTGCCGATGAGCGAGGTCGAGGCCGCGCCGGCCCGGGCGATGCTCAACGAGCTGACTGCCGAGGTCGGCCTGCTCGGCGACCTGCTGCAGCAGGTCGCAACCACGCTTGGCGATCACGACGACCAGCTGCGACTGGTTCAGGACAAGCTTGCCGCGGCGGCGCAGCCACCTGCCCGGCAGGCGCCGGCGGCACTGGCGGAGCGCGGCGCTCCGCGCGAGGCCGAGCCGCTCGTCGCGGTCCGGCAATCGCCGGCCGAACTGGCGCAGATTCGGGCTGCCGAGCAGCGCGCCGCGGTGATCAGCGACGCCCTCGCCAATGGCCAGGTCGAGGTCCATCTCCAGCCGATCGTGCAGCTGCCGCAGCGCCGGACCCGCGGCTACGAGGCTATGGTGCGCCTGCGGCTGGACGAGAAGACGCTGCTCCTGCCGGCCGAGTTCATGGAGACGGTCGAGCAGCGCGGTTTCGGGCCGACGCTCGATGCGCTCGTCCTGACCCGGGCGCTGGCGATAGCCCGCCATCTCGGCAGCAAGGAGGGCGGACTCTTCGTCTCCTGCAATTTCAGCGGCGCGACCTGGGGCTCGTCGCGCGCGCTGGCCACGCTGGCGCGTATCCTCGAAAAATATCATGCCCATATCGGCAATCTCGTCATCGAGATGCCGCAGCGCGTCTTCCGCACGCTCGAGCCGACTGCCCTTGGTCTTCTGGGGGCGATGTCGGCGAACGGGGTGCGCTTCGCGCTCGATCACGTCACCGATCTGCGTCTCGATCCGGCCTCGCTGCATGATCGCGGCGTACGCTTCGTCAAGGCCCCGGCCTCGCTGCTGCTGGCCGAGGCAAAGGGCGGGCCGGCGACCGACATCGCCACCGGCGACCTTGCCGCGCATCTCGCGCGTGCGACGATCGAGCTCGTTGCAGACGAGGTCGAGGACGATCCCATGGTCGCCGACATGCTCGATCTCGGCGTCGGCTATGGCCAGGGCGCGGTCTTCTCCCCGCCGCGTCCGGTGCGGCCGGAGGTCTTCGCCGAGCCGGAGGCCGCGGCGCCTGCACCTGCGGCCCCTGCACCGCCTCCGCCGGCCGCCGCCGAAGTCGTCAGCTATCCCCCGCCGGCTCCCGCTGCGCCGCCCACGCCGACGCGGGTACCCTTCCGCGATGTCCTGCGACGCGCGACCGGCTGAATCGGCCTGCACGCCGGCGCGTTATGCTCTGATCAGGCTGGCCGGCCTGCCACTGACGGCGTATTGAGCCCCGATGCCGCGGCGCCAGCCGCCGCCCATTCCAAGCCGGAGCTTGCCCGTGCCGTCTTCAACCCGCCTGCTTTCCGGCGTTTCGCCGATCATCGGTCAGTATGAGCTTTGCCTCTGCGACATCTGGGGCGTCGTTCATAACGGCGTGGCGCCCTATGCCGAGGCCTGTGCGGCGCTGGCGAAGATGCGGGCCGGCGGCGTCACCGTCGTGCTCGTCTCGAACGCGCCGCGCCCGCGCTCCGAGATCGCGATCCAGCTCGGCCGTCTCGGCGTCCCGGGCGATGCCTTCGACGCGATCGTCACCTCCGGCGACGTTGCCCGCGACCTGATCGCCCATCGCGCCGGCGAGCCGCTCTATCATCTCGGTCCGGATCGCGATCTTCCGCTGCTCGCGGGGCTCGACGCGCCGCGCGTCCCGGCCGCCGAGGGACGCTATGTCGTTTGCACCGGCCTGTTCGACGACGAGACCGAGACGGCGGAAACCTATGCCGAGGCGCTTGCCGATTTCGCCCGTCGCGACCTCACCCTGATCTGCGCCAATCCCGATCTGGTGGTCGATCGCGGCGGTCGCATGGTGCCCTGCGCCGGCTCGATCGCACTCGCCTATGAGAAGCTCGGCGGCCGGGCGATCTATGCCGGCAAGCCACACGCCCCGATCTACGAGCTGGCGATCCGACAGGGTCAGGAGCTGCGCGGCGAGAATGTCGAGAGGTCGCGCATCCTCGCCATCGGCGATGCGATCCGCACCGATATCGCCGGCGCGGTGCATTACGGTCTGGGATCGCTGATGTGCCTCGCCGGCATCCATGCCGAGGAGACCGGAGAGCTCTCGCCAGCGGATTTGCAGGGCTGGTTCGCCCGCCAGAGCCACCGTCCCGACTACGCGATGCCGCAGCTGGCCTGGTGATGAAAGGCGAAGAGCGCCAGCCGTACCGACAGGCGGTCGCCATTCCTGCCGCAGCGCAATGAAGCGCCGGAATCCGTTATAGAGCGTAGCGCCTTACGATGGATTTCGGAGCGGTGCCGCTGGCGCGGCTTGTCCGGAATGATGGAGTTTTTGCGAGCGGAGACCGAGCCGCCGGCCCGCTCTCAGGCGGCACAGACCGATTCGATCTTGGATTTCAGCGTCTGCGCGTTGAACGGCTTGACGATGTAGTTGTTCACGCCGGCCTTCTTGGCGGCGATGACGTTCTCGGTCTTCGATTCCGCGGTCACCATGATGAAGGGCGTCGCGGCGATCTCTTCCTCGTTGCGGACCTGGCGCAGCAGCTCGAACCCGGTCATCGGCTCCATGTTCCAGTCGGAGATCACCAGCCCGTATTTCTTGTCGCGCATCTTGGCGATCGCGCTGCTGCCGTCCGAGGCATCGTCGACATTCTCGAAGCCGAGTTGCTTCAGCAGGTTGCGGATGATGCGCACCATGGTCTGGTAATCGTCCACCACCAGGATCGGCATCGACGGGTCAAGGGCCATGGTGGAACTCCGAACATGCAAGCGCGCACCGGGCAATACCGATGCGCTGGCCGCTCTCCCAGAGAGGCGACCATGGGTCAATCCTGATAGCCGAGCGGTGTTTCAAAGCCGTTAACCCGTTTGTCGACTGACCTAGCGTCATCATCCAAAAGGCGACCTCCTCAGGACACGAAAGTTCTATGGTGCAATGCAGCGAATTGTGAAACGCTGCCATACCCTGTCCCGTGCGGTAGCGGGCTTTTCACCGTTGCTGCGCATGCGAGACGACCGATGATGACCAGCGCGCTCTATCAGGTCCATGCCTTCGAGGACCTGGCCATCGGCCAGCGCGAGAGCCTGATGCGCACCGTGATGGAGCGCGACATCTCGCTCTTCGCCGACCTCTCCGGTGACGCCAATCCGATCCATCTTTGCGACCGCTACGCCGCCGGTACGAAGTTCGGCCAGCGCATCGCCCATGGCATGCTGACGGCCAGCCTCGTTTCGGCCCTGCTCGGCACCCGCCTGCCGGGGCCGGGCGCGGTCTATCTCTCGCAGACCCTGAACTTCCTCGCCCCGGTCAAGATCGGTGATGTCGTCACCGCGCGCGTCGAGGTGGTGGAGCTGGTCGTCGAGCGCCGCCGCGCCCGGCTGTTCTGCGAATGCCTGGTCGACGGCAAGGCGGTTCTCGAAGGCGAGGCCTGGGTGGCGCTGCCGAAGGCGGCAGCGAAAGCCTGAAGAGCAAGTCTTGACGCTTCCGCCGGCTTGAGGCCAAACACGGCCCGCCGGATGGTCCCGGCGCCCGGACGCTTGCGCTCCATGACCTCATCAGCCGAAGCGCCGCGAACCGACACGCCGGCCGCCTTCATCCTCGAGCCGGGAAAGCCCGTGCCGGACGCCCTGCGCGGGCGGGTGCTGGCGCTCGGCAATTTCGACGGCGTCCATCGCGGCCATGCCGAGCTCGCGCGGGTGGCGAACGAGATGGCGGCAGGGCAGGGCGGCAAGGCGGCGGCGCTGACCTTCGAGCCGCATCCGCGCTCGGTCTTTCGGCCGGAGCAGCCGGTGTTCCGGCTGACGCCGGCGGCGCTCAAGGTCGAATTGCTGGCCGGCGAGGGGCTCGCGCCGAGCTTTGTCCTGCCTTTCGACCGCGAGATTGCCGCGGTCGCGGCCGAGGCCTTCATCGACGAATTGCTGCTCGGCCGGCTCGGCGCCGCCGGGCTGGTCTGCGGCTATGATTTCCATTTCGGCGCCGGCCGCACCGGGTCCCCGGAGATGCTGCAGGCGCGTGCAGGCGCGGCGGGCGTGCCGGTGGCGGTGGTCGCGCCCTATTCCTGGCAGGGCGAGCCGGTTTCCTCGACCCTGATCCGGGCCGCTCTGGAGGAAGGGGATGTCGCCCGCGCCGCCGCCTTCCTCGGCCGGCCCTGGTTCGTGCGCGGCGTGGTCGCCCATGGCGACAAGCGCGGGCGCGAGCTCGGTTACCCCACCGCCAACATGCATCTGCCGCGCGACTGCCGTCTGCGCTACGGCATCTATGCGGTGCGCATGCGCGTCGACGGCATCTGGCGCGACGGCGTCGCCAGCTTTGGCAGCCGTCCGACCTTCGACGACGGCGCGCCGCGGCTGGAAAGCCATCTCTTCGATTTCGCAGGTGACCTCTACGGCAAGACCGTCGACGTCGCCCTCGTAGCCTGGCTGCGTGGCGAGGCGAAGTTCGAGGCGCTGCCGCCACTGATCGCGCAGATGGACGCCGACAGCCGGCAGGCGCGCGACATTCTCGGCCGGACGCCGCCCTTCCTTCCCTAGGCAACGCCTGCTAGAAGCCGCTCATGTCCGCTTTCCGCGCCACGATCATCGCACTGTCCCGGCGAATTACGAGCCCGGCTGCCGCCCTGCGCTGACGCGCGGGCGCCTGCGCAGTCCGGGATTTTGATCGCTTTCCCAGTTTTCGCGGACAAGAGCGCAGCGCCAGACCGATCTGGCCCGCCTGTCCGAACCGCCAGAGCCGGATCATGAACGACAAGACCGCCGAAAAGCCCGCCGCCCAGGACGCCAAAGCCCAGGAGGCCAAGGGGCAGGACTATTCGCAGACCCTGTTCCTGCCGCAGACCGAGTTTCCGATGCGGGCCGGCCTGCCGCAGCGCGAGCCGGAGCTGCTCGCCCGCTGGGCCAAGATGGATCTCTACCGCAAGCTCCGCGAGACCGCGAAGGGCCGCGACCGCTTCGTCCTGCATGACGGCCCGCCCTATGCGAACGGCAACATCCATATCGGCCATGCGCTGAACAAGGTGCTGAAAGACCTCGTCACGCGCTCGCAGCAGATGCTCGGCCATGATTCCAACTACGTGCCGGGCTGGGATTGCCATGGCCTGCCGATCGAGTGGAAGATCGAGGAACAGTACCGCGCCAAGGGCCTGAACAAGGACGATGTCCAGGTCGTGGAGTTCCGCCGGGAGTGCCGCGCCTTCGCCGAGCACTGGGTCGATGTGCAGCGCACCGAATTCAAGCGCCTCGGTGTCGAGGGCGATTGGGACGATCCCTATCTCACCATGGCCTATCCGGCCGAGGCGCAGATCGCCCGCGAGATCATGAAGTTTGCGCAGAACGGCATGCTTTATCGCGGCTCCAAGCCGGTGATGTGGTCGGTGGTCGAGAAGACCGCGCTCGCCGAGGCCGAGGTCGAATACGAGGAGCATGTCAGCGACACGGTGTTCGTGGCGTTCCCGGTGCTCGGCTCGGGGCCGCTTGCCGGGGCCTCGGTGGTGATCTGGACGACGACGCCCTGGACGATCCCTGGCAACCGCGCGATCTCCTTCCATCACAAGCTCGCCTACGGACTCTACCGCGTCACCGCGGCGCCGGAGAACAACTGGGCCAAGGTCGGCGCGACCTATGTGCTGGCGAAGAACCTGGCCGAAGGCGTCTTCAAAGCTGCCAAGGTCGAGGCCTTCGAGCTCGTGGCGGATGTGTCCGCCGAGCAGCTCGCCGGCCTGACGGCGGCCCATCCGCTGCGCGGCCAGGGCTACGAGTTCGACGTTCCCCTGCTCGATGGCGACCATGTCACCGACGATGCCGGTACCGGCTTCGTCCATACCGCGCCGGGTCATGGCCGCGAGGACTTCGACATCTGGATGGCGAGCGGGCGCATGCTCGCCGAGCGCGGCATCGAGACCAGGATCCCCTACACCGTCGATGCCGATGGCCGCTTCACCAAGGATGCGCCGGGCTTCGAGGGCGCGCAGGTCATCACCGACAAGGGCGAGAAGGGCAATGCCAACGACGTCGTGATCAAGGCGCTCGCCGCCTCCGGCAACCTGGTCGCCCGTGGCCGGCTCAAGCACCAGTACCCGCATTCATGGCGTTCGAAGAAGCCGGTGATCTTCCGGAACACGCCGCAATGGTTCATCGCCATGGACAAGCCCTATGGCGATGCGGGGGCACCCGATCCGGCGGCTCCCGCGCCGGTGGCGGGCGGCAATGCCGACACGCTGCGCAACCGGGCGTTGAAGGCGATCAAGGATACGCAATGGGTTCCCGCTGCCGGCGAGAACCGCATCAACGGCATGATCGCCAACCGGCCCGACTGGGTGGTCTCGCGCCAGCGCGCCTGGGGCGTGCCGATCACGGTCTTCGTCGCGAAGGAGACCAAGGAGGTCCTGGTCGATGCGAAGGTCAACGCCGCCATCGCCGAGGCCTTCGAGGCGGAAGGCGCCGATGCCTGGTTCAGCGACACCGACGGCGCCCGCTTCCTGAAGTCCTTCGGCTACGACCCGGCCCAGTATGAGCGCGTCACCGACGTGCTCGACGTCTGGTTCGATTCCGGCTCGACCCATGCCTTCACCTTGGAGAAGCGCGCCGATCTCAAGACGCATCGCGTCGTCGACGGCGGCAGGGACAAGGTGATGTATCTCGAAGGCTCGGACCAGCATCGCGGCTGGTTCCATTCGAGCCTGCTCGAAAGCTGTGGCACGCGCGGCCGGGCGCCCTATGACGTCGTCCTGACCCACGGCTTCTGCCTCGACGAGAAGGGCGAGAAGATGTCGAAGTCGAAGGGCAACGTCACCGCGCCGCAGGATGTGATCAAGGACAGTGGCGCCGACATCCTGCGCCTCTGGGTCGCGGCCGCCGACTATTCCGACGATCTGCGCATCGGCAAGGAGATCCTCAAGACCTTCGTCGAGACCTATCGCAAGCTGCGCAACACCATGCGCTGGATGCTCGGTACGCTCGCCCATTTCAGCGAGGAGATCCGCGTCACCGAGCCGGCCTCGATGCCGGAGCTGGAGCGGCTGATGCTGCATCGCCTCGCCGAGCTCGGCCCGCAGGTCGAGGAGGCCTATCGGACCTATGACTACAAGAAGGTCGTGAACCTGCTCTCGCAGTTCATGAACACCGAGCTCTCTGCCTTCTATTTCGACGTCCGCAAGGACGCGCTCTATTGCGACCCGCGTTCCAGCCATGTCCGCAAGAGCGCGCTCACCGTCGTCGATCAGCTGTTCCGCTGCCTGACGACCTGGCTCGCGCCGATCCTGGTCTTCACCGCCGAGGAGGCCTGGCTCGAGCGCTATCCCGATCAGAAGGCGGGGGAGGGCTCGGTCCATCTCGAGCTCTTCGCGCCCGTGCAGGAGAACTGGTTCGATCCCGAGCTCGCCGAGCGCTGGGCCAAGGTCCGGCGCGTGCGCCGCGTCGTCACCGGCGCGCTCGAGCTGGAGCGTGCGGCCAAGCGCATCGGCTCTTCGCTCGAGGCGGCGCCGGTCGTCCATATCACCGATGCCGATCTGCGCGCCGCCGTGAGCGGGCTCGATCTCGCCGAGATCTGCATCACCTCGGGTGCCAGGATTTCCGATGTCGAGGGACCTGAAGAGGCCTTCCGCCTCGCCGACGTGCCCGGCGTCTCGGTCGTGCCGGTGCGGGCCTCCGGGGTGAAATGCGCCCGTTCGTGGAAGTATTTCGACCCGGCGACGGCCGAGGCCGACTATCCCGACGTCACGCCGCGTGACGCCAGGGCGCTGCGCGAGCTTCGCCGCGCCGCATGAGCCCGCAGGAGCCGAACATGCTGGCGGCCGGTTCCGGCATGACGCCGCTGCGCCGCTTCGGCGTGGTCCTTGCCCTGGTCGTGCTGCTGCTCGACCAGGCGAGCAAGCTCTGGCTGCTGTTCGGTGCGCGCCTGGCCGAGGAGGGGCCGTTCCAGATCACCTCCTTCCTCGAATTCGTGCTCGCCTGGAACCGTGGCATCTCCTACGGCTTGTTCCAGCAATCGACTGATATCGGCCGCTGGGCGCTGGTGGCCGTCTCCTTCCTGGCGCCGATCTGGCTGGGGCGCTGGATGTGGCGCTCGCCGGACAGGCTGACGGTCGCGAGCCTTGCCCTGATCATCGGCGGCGCGATTGGCAACGGCATCGACAGGGCCGTGTTCGGCGCCGTGGTCGACTTCGTCCACGTCCATTTCGGCAGCTTCAGCTGGTACATCTTCAACATCGCCGATGCGGCCATCGTTGTCGGAGTGGCCGGGCTTCTGTATGAGTCCTTCCGGCCCGGCGGCGGCAAGCCGGCTGCGGAGTGAGTTTGCTCGCCATGGTTTTGCCGCGCCGATCGATCATGACGGGGTCTCGTACCCTGGGACGGAGAATGGACATGGCTTATCGGATCCGCGCCTCGCGCATGCTGCTCGCCGGCGGCTTGTTGCTGGCTGCGACCCCTGCCTTTGCCCAGGAAGGCGTGCTCTTCCAGAACCTGGTGAAAGGCATGGGGCTTTTCGGCAGCGACAAGGACGACATCGAATACAAGCAGCGCGCCCCGCTCGTCGTGCCGCCGTCCTCGGCGCTGCCCCGGCCGCAGGAGCCCGGCGCGACGCGCACCGCCGCCTGGCCGGATGACCCGGACGTCGCCCGCCGCAAGGCTGACCGCGAAGGCGCCCGCGCACCCTTCTCCAGCACCGAGGCGTTTCGCGGCAACAACAGGCCGGAGATGTCGCAGCAGGAGCTGCGCCGCGGCCGCGTCGCCGGGCGAGCCAATGGCCCGGAAGGGATCGTTCCGGACCACAACAATTACAACAACCAGATCGCGCCGATCCGCATCGGCCGCGAGATGGCGGCGCGCCAGGCCCAAACCGACACGTCCAATCTCGCCTATGGCGTCGAGCCGGAGCGCAAATATCTCTACGAGCCGCCGACCGGCTATCGCATGCCGGCCAGCACGGCGCCGCTCGGACCCGGCGCGCGCGGCCCGCAGGAAGACAAGCAGGCGGTCGGCCAGCGCGAATTCATCGCCGGCACCAAGCCGATGCAGTAGCGGCCGGGCCTGCCGGCCGGTACGCACGCGCCATGAGGCGATGCGGGCTGGTGTCCGGCGCGGCGCGGGCCTATCTTCCGGTTGAGCCAATTTTCGGCTCGGGGCTTCTTGCGCCCGGGCCGGCATCCGTCCGTTGCCCGAGGAGTCCGCCCAGCCCATGACGGTCCACACGCCGCCCAGCAGCGTCGCCAGCACGGTCGAATCCTTCCGGCTCGCCAATGGCCTCGAGATCGTCGTCGCCCCCGACCATCGGGCTCCGGTCGTGACCCATATGGTCTGGTATCGCAATGGTTCGGGCGACGATCCGGCCGGCAAGTCCGGCATTGCCCATTTCCTCGAGCACCTGATGTTCAAGGGCACGGCGAAATGGCCGGCCGGCGAATTCTCCAAGATCGTCGCCGGTTATGGCGGCCAGGAGAATGCCTTCACCTCTTTCGATTACACCGCCTATTTCCAGCGCGTGCCGAAGGAGCACTTACGCGCGATGATGGATTACGAGGCCGACCGGATGACCGGCCTCGCCTTCGACGAGAGCGTCGTCGGTCCGGAGCGCGACGTGGTGCTCGAGGAACGGCGCATGCGCGTCGACGCCGACCCCGCCGCCCAGCTCGGCGAGGAGTTCTCCAGCGCGCTCTATGTCCATCATCCCTATGGCACGCCGATCATCGGCTGGGAGCACGAGATCGAGGGGCTCTCCCGCGACGATGCCTTCGCCTATTATCAGCGCTTCTACACACCGGAGAACGCGATCCTCGTCGTCGCCGGCGATGTCGAGCCGGCCGAGGTGCTGCGCCTGGCGCAGGAGACCTATGGCACGATCCCGGCGCGCGGCGAGCCGCCGCGCCGCAATCGGCCGGCAGAGCCCGATCCGCGCGCCGCGCGCCGGGTCTCGCTGGCCGATCCGCGCGTGCAGCAGCCTTCGCTGCGCCGCGCCTGGCTGACCCCGACCTATCTCTCCGACAAGCGCGATCATGCCTTCGCCCTCGAGCTGGCATCGGAGATACTCGGCGGCGGCACGACCTCTCGGCTCTATCGCCGGCTCTGCGTCGAGCAGGAACTGGCGGCCGGCGCCGGCGCCTATTTCATGGGATCGATGGTCGACCGCTCCGCCTTCCAGGTCTCGGTGAGCCCGCGGCCCGGCGTCGCGATGGCGGCACTGGAGGCGGGCCTCGACGCGGCACTCGCAGCGTTCATCGCGGATGGGCCGACCGAACTCGAACTCGCTCGGGCCCGCACCCGCCTCGTCGCCGAGACGATCTTCGCCCGTGACAGCCAATCCTCGCTGGCACGCATCTTCGGCGCTTCGCTCGCCGTCGGCGAGACCGTCGAGGATGTGCTGCTCTGGCCCCAGCGCATCGAGGCCGTCACCCGCGAGCAGGTCGTCGAGGCGGTGCGCCTCTATCTCAGGCCCGATCGTTCGGTGACCGGGCTGCTTCTGCCCGCCGCTTGATCCGCCGGAGCAGACTACGAGAACGGAAGCCGGGTCTTTCGTGTCGAGCCTGTTCCGAACTCTGGACAGCAACCGGGCCTCAGCCGTCACGCCGTCAGGAAACGCCATGAACGCGCCGACCATCCCCGCCCTTGCCGCCCCCGGCCCCGCGCTCGACGTGCAGCGCGTCACCGCTTCCTGCGGCGTCGAGGCCTGGCTGGTCGAGGAGCACAGCCTGCCGCTGCTGGCGCTCGATTTCGCCTTCGACGGCGGTGCCAACCGCGACCCCGCCGATGCTGCCGGCAGCGTCAACCTGGTCTCCGGCCTGCTCGACGAGGGCGCCGGCGATCTCGACGCCGAGGCCTTCCAGGGGCGCATGGCCGACCATGCGATCAGCCTGTCCTTCGATGCGCGGCGCGACGATTTCCACGGTCAGGTCCAGACCCTGTCGCGCCATCGGGACACCGCCTTCGAACTGCTCGGGCTCGCGCTCAACGCGCCGCGCTTCGACGCCGATGCCGTCTCGCGGGTCAAGGCGCAGGTCATCGCCGGGCTGCAGCGCCAGGCCCAGAACCCCGATGCGCTCTGCCGCAACGCGCTCTTCGCCGCAGCCTTTCCCGGCCATGCCTATGGCCGCCCGGAGCGCGGCGAGATCGCCAGCGTCGGCGCCTTGCAGCCGGAGGCGCTGAAGAGGCTGACGCGTGATCTGCTGACGCGTGGCGGGCTCAGATTCGTCGCAGTCGGCGACATCACCGCCACCGAACTGGCGCAGCGTCTGGACGATCTTTTCGCCAGGCTCCCGGCCGGGCAGCCGCGGACCATGCCGGAGGCCGGCCTGCCGATCGCCGATCTCGGCAAGACCCATGTCGTCGATCTCGACGTGCCGCAGACCGTGCTGCGCTTCATCGGCCCCGGCCTGATGCGGCATGATCCCGATTTCTTCGCCGGCACCGTGCTGAACCACATCCTCGGCGGCTCGGCCTTCACCTCGCGCCTGTTCATGGAGGTCCGCGAGAAGCGCGGCCTCGCCTATGGCGTCTCCTCCAGCCTGATGCCGCTGCGCCAGAGCGGCTTCCTGATCGGCGGGACCTCGACCCGTAACGACCGCGTCGCCGAATCCATGACGGTGATCCGCGAGGAGATCGCCAAGCTCGCCGCAGAAGGGCCGAGCGAGCATGAGGTCGAGGAGGCCAAGCGCTACATCATCGGCTCCTACCCGCTGCGGTTCGACACCTCGCCCAAGATCGCCGCCGAATTGCTCGGCCTCGCGGTCTCCGGCTACGGCCCGGAATTCCTGGCCGAACGCAACCGGCGCTTCGCCGAGGTCACGCTCGCCGATGTCCGGCGTGTCGCATCGCGACTCTTCGGCGATGGGCGCC
Source organism: Allobosea sp. NPDC055594 (assembly GCF_053618995.1). Lineage (NCBI taxonomy): Bacteria > Pseudomonadati > Pseudomonadota > Alphaproteobacteria > Hyphomicrobiales > Alloboseaceae > Allobosea > Allobosea sp. NPDC055594. The sequence goes on along the minus strand of NZ_JBSHIO010000002.1, from coordinate 260,149 downwards.
TCCTGGTGCAGGCCGTCGGCCGCCCGGTCGGGCTCGCCTAAGCGTTACCATCCTTCCTCCAGCCGTCCGGATCCGCTCCATGCTCCAGCAAAGCCTCGATCTCGCGCTCGTCTCCGGTGTCGGCGAAGGCGGCGTTCCCGATGCCGCCTTCGAGAAGGCGGTGGCCGATCTTGCTCCCGCTCTGGCGCGGCTGAATGGCGAGGCCAAGACCCTGCCGCTGCTCGGCCTGCCGGCCGAGACCGCCGACCTCGCTCCGGTGCGGGCCGCTGCCGAGCGTCTGCGCCAGGGGGCCAGCGACGTGCTCGTGCTCGGAACCGGCGGCTCCAGCCTCGGCGGCCAGACGCTGGCGCAGCTCACCGGCTACGGCACCGCCGGCCTCTCGGCCTTCCTGCCGGAACCGCGCGTCCATTTCATCGACAATCTCGACCCGCTGACCTTCGCGGCGCTGCTGAAGACATTGCCGCTGAAGACAACCAAGTTCGTCTCGATCTCGAAATCCGGCGGAACCGGCGAGACCCTGCTGCAGACCATCGCGGCGATCACCGCATTGCGCGGTGCCGGCATCGCCGACGACAAGATCGGCTGGCATTTCCAGGGCCTGTCCGAGCCGGCCAAACCCGGCAAGCTGCATGCGCTGCGGGCCCTGCTCGAGCCGTTCGGCGTGCCCTTCCTCGAGCATCATACCGGCGTCGGCGGGCGCTATTCGGTGCTGACCAATTGCGGCCTGCTGCCGGCGGCGGTGCTCGGCCTCGATATCGTCGCGCTGCGCCAGGGCGCCGCCAAGGCGCTCGCCCCGGTCCTCGCCGGCAAGGGTGTCAGGGAGACTCCGGCGGCGCTCGGCGCCGCCCTCAACCTCGCGGCGATGCGCAACGGCAAGAACATCGCCGTGCTGATGCCCTATGCTGACAAGCTCGCTTTGCTGACCCGCTGGTGGATGCAGCTCTGGGCCGAGAGCCTCGGCAAGGACGGGCAGGGCACCCAGCCGGTCGGCGCGCTCGGCCCGGTCGACCAGCATTCGCAGCAGCAGCTCTATCTCGCCGGTCCGAAGGACAAGCTCTTCACCGTGCTGACCGTCGCCAACAAGGGCAAGGGCCCGGCGATCGACGCGGCGCTGGCAAAGCAGATCGGCGAAGGCGATTTCGCCGGCAAGACGATCGGTGACCTCGTCGCGGCCCAGGGCCTCGCCATGATCGACACCTTCGCCAAGAACGGCCGTGCGGTGCGCAAGCTTCATGTCGACGTGGTCGACGAGGCGAGCCATGGCGAGATCCTGATGCATTTCATGCTCGAGACCATCCTTACCGGCTACGCCATGGGCGTCGACCCGTTCGACCAGCCGGCGGTCGAGGAGGCGAAAATCCTCGCCAAGCGTTATCTTGCCGAAGGGCGCGGCTGAACGATTCGGCCGGGCTTCCTTCGTCATGGTCGGGCTTGACCCGGCCATCTCGGAAACCAGAGCTGACTGGTGCTGAGATTCTCGGGTCTTCGCTGCGCTTCGCCCGAGGATGACGAGCCCCAGCCGGTTTTCGACAGGACCTTCATGACCGTCCGCCGCCTCGACCCAGTCCTCGTCGACCGCATCGCCGCCGGCGAGGTGATCGAGCGGCCGGCAGCCGCCGCCAAGGAACTGGTCGAGAACGCCCTCGATGCCGGCGCTCGTTCGATCGCGGTGACCATCGCCGCCGGCGGGCGCGAATTGATCCGCGTCGTCGACGACGGCGCCGGCATGACGCCGGAGGATCTCGCGCTCTCGGTCGAACGCCACGCCACCTCCAAGCTTCCCGATGGCGACCTCTTCGCCATCCGCTCGCTCGGCTTCCGCGGCGAGGCCTTGCCCTCGATCGGCTCGGTGGCGCGGCTCTCGATCACGACGCGCCGGCGCGACGCGGCGCAGGGCTCCGCACTGGTGGTCGAGGCCGGCGTCAAGGGGCCGGTGCGGCCGGCGGCGGCGGCTTATGGCACCCGCATCGAGGTCAGCGACCTCTTCATCTTCACCCCGGCGCGGCTGAAATTCCTGAAGAGCGACCGCGCCGAGGCGCAGGCCGTCTCCGACATGCTGCGCCGCCTCGCCATTGCCCATCCCGAGGTGCGTTTCGCGCTTGAGGGCGAGCATGTCAGCGCCTTCGACTGGCCGGCCGAGCCGATCGGCGAGGAGGGGCGGCTGCGCCGTCTCGGCCGGGCGCTCGGGCGCGACTTTCCCGAGAATGCGCTCCCCGTCGAGGCCGAGCGCGAGGGCGTCAGGCTCTCGGGCTTCGCCGGCCTGCCGACCTTTCATCGCGGCACCTCGGCCGGCGTCCACATGGCGGTGAACGGGCGCCCGGTACGCGACAAGCTGCTGCTCTCGGCGGTGCGCGGCGCCTATGCCGATGTCGTGCCCTCGGACCGGCACCCGGTGCTCTATCTCGACGTGCTCTGCGATCCGTCTCTGGTCGACGTCAACGTCCATCCGGCCAAGAGCGAGGTGCGCTTCCGCGATCCGGCGCTGGTGCGCGGCCTCGTGGTTTCCAGTCTCAAGGCGGCGCTGGCGAGCGCCGGCCATCGCGCCACCTCGACCGGCGGCGCCCGCACGCTCGAAGCCTTCCGCGCCGTCTTCTCGGGCGGCGGAGCAGGCGGCGGCGCAGGCGGGGTACAGCGGCCGAACTTCGGCAGCGTCGCCGACTGGCGCCTGCCCGAGCCGGCTGCCCGCGCAGAGCCGCTACAGGGCGGCTTTTCCGATTTCGCCATGCCCTCGGCCGATGCCCGCGCCCATCTCGCCGAGCCGGCGCAGGACGCGCTCGACCGGCCGCTCGGCGCTGCCCGCGCCCAGGTCCACGGCACCTATCTGATCGCCCAGACCCGCGACGGCATGGTCATCGTCGACCAGCACGCCGCCCATGAGCGGCTGGTCTATGAGCGCCTCAAGGCCGAGCGCGAGAGAAGCGGCATCGCCCGCCAGCCCTTGCTGCTGCCGGAGGTGGTCGAGCTCGATCCGGTCGACGCCGACCGGCTCAACGCGGCCGCCCCCGATCTCGCCTCGCTCGGCCTCGTCATCGAGAGCTTCGGCCCCGGTGCCGTGCTGGTGCGCGAGGCGCCGGCCGCGATCGCCGGCGGCAATCTCCAGGGCATCGTCCGCGATGTCGCCGACACGCTGGCCGAGCATGGCGATGCCGGCTCGCTGGAGCGCCGGCTCGACCATGTGCTGGCGACCATGGCCTGCCACAACTCGGTCAGGGCCGGGCGCCGCCTGCGCCCGGAGGAGATGGACGCGCTACTGCGCGAAATGGAAGCGACGCCGAATTCCGGCCAGTGCAATCACGGCCGGCCGACCTATGTCGAGCTCAAACTCGCCGATATCGAGAAGCTGTTCGGGAGACGGTGAAGGATTCGCGCTCCAGATCCCGAGGCGAAGCGGTCAGTTTGGAGAGGTTCTCAGCAAATTTTGTCAGAATTTTTGCTCCAAGACCAGTAATGATAACCGGTGTTGATCTTGTAGGGCGGTCATGCGTGTGTATAGGAAATGTGAATTAAATTGCCAGATTATCTAGTCTGGATGCTGTAAAAAAACCAATGGTGTCGCTTCGATGCCCTATTTTTTAGAAGCCGCCGTTCAAGAGATGCAAGCGAAGCTCGTTTGGGCCAGCGCACGTCAACAAGAATTGACAGCGGCGTTCGTGGAGCGGGAGTTTCAGACAGAGATTGGCCGAGAACATGCAGCGCATGGCGTGGCCAGGCGATTAGCACTTCTTTACTGCTGCCTGGAGCGAGTGTTTGCGCTCATCCCACCCGAATTGGAGCGGAGTCCAGAACGCGCTGCACGGCTGGAGGCAACTGTTTTTATTCAATCCTTTGTTTTTAATGCCTTTGGATTGTTAGACAATCTGGCGCACATTTGGGTCGCCGAACGTGATGTTAGAGGCGAGAATGGCAGGCCGTTACCCAGCCGTTGGATTGGATTGCGTAGTGAAAACCTTGCGGTAAGAGGCTCGTTATCCTGTGATGCGCGGGCTGAGTTGGCTAATTTTGACGTATGGTTCGATAACCTCACAGCGTTCCGTGATCACCTTGCGCATCGAATCCCGCTTTACATAATACCTTTTATTGTTTCTCCACCGGATGCTGCTGAGCATGCTCGGTTAAGCGCGGAGTTGTGGGAAGTGATCCGTGGCGGCGATCTTGCTCAAGTGGCGCAAATTAAGGAGCGTCGTCAGAGGCTAGAGCATTTCCGTCCTTGGATGCAGCACTCCATTAATGATGGGGCTCCACCTGTAGTGTTTCATCCGCAGATGCTGGCCGATTTTGTGACTGTTGAAAAGATCGCTTCATTGATACTGAGAGAGCTTGATCGTCCCTAGCCCGCCCGCAAGAACCGCAACTGCGTCTCGCCATAGTCGCGGCGATCCAGTTCCTCGAAGCCCTCGGGCAGGGCGATCTCCGTGCCGGCTGCTTCCTCGAACAGCACCAGCGCGTCCTTGGCGAGCCAGCCGCCGTCGCGAGCCGAGGCGAGCGCCCTTTCGCCGAGACCCTTGCGATAGGGCGGGTCGCAGAAGACGAGGTCGAAAGGCGCCATCGCGCTGATCGGCCCGAGCTTGGTCGCGTCGCGGCGGAAGATCCGGCTGACCCCGGCGAGGCCGAAATTCATCTGGTTCTCGCGGATCAGCCCGCGCGCCTCGGCCCCGTCATCGACCAGGAGGGCGAAGGCGGCGCCGCGCGACAAGGCCTCGAAGGCCATGGCGCCGGTGCCGGCGAACAGGTCGAGCACCCGCGCGCCGGCGACGGCATCGCCATAGCCATGCGCCAGCACGTTGAAGAGCGATTCCCGCAGCCGGTCCGAAGTCGGGCGGATCGCGCCGATCCCCGGCTTCGGACTGGCAAGGGGCCGCCCGCCGAAGCGGCCGCCGACGATCCGCATCAGATCGCCACGTGTCGGATGAGCATGATGTCATCCGAAAACCGGTTCCCACTTTTCGGCATCATGCCCGCCTCAGCCACGCCGGTCGCGCCCGCCGCCGCCTGAACGGGGCGGTCCACCCTTGCCGCCACCGGGACGCGGGCCCCGGCCGCCGGGCCTGTCACCGGACGGCTTTCCGCCGAAGGGCTTGCCGCCGAACGACTTGCCGCCGCCCGACCTCTCGCCGAACGGCTTTCCGCCGGAGGGTTTGCCACCGAAGGATCTACCGCCGCCCGGCCTGTCGCCCGAGGGCTTGCCGCGGAACGGGCGCTCGGAGCCTGTCTCGTCGCCACCGGCGCGCGGCGGGCGCTTGCCGCGCGGCGGCGCGTCGGCCCAGTCGCCGCTGCCCTTCCAGGGGGAATCGCCGCTGCGATCCGGGCCGTACGCCTCCTGTGGCGCGCGGGAGGGGCGCTCGCCACGTGGCGCACGCGGCTTCAGGCCGGTTTCGCGCGGCGGCTCGGCCGCCGCCGAAGTCCTGACGCGCTCGACCTTGACGCGGCGGCCGCTCGGATCCTCGATCGCCTTGTCGCGCACGCGTATCACGGCGCCGCTGGCTTCGCGGGCCTGGCGCTCCTCCCTCGGATCGGCGCCCCGGCGCGGCGCGGCGCGGCGCTCGCGCTGCGGCTGCGCCTCCTCGTCGCGCCAGACCGTGCGCTTCCACGGCTTGTCGCTGCGGTCGTCCTGCGAAGGCGTGCGCTGGACGAAAGGCAGCCCGTCGCGATCCTCGCGCGGGCGTCGGCGCGGCCGGTCGTCGCCAGCGGGCGCCCGGCCGCGTGCCGGTCGCTCTTCCTGCGGAAGCTCGTCGCGGCGCGGGGCCTCGAAATCGACGCCGGCCTTCGCCATCAGCTCGGTGCCGAGCTGGTCCTTCAGCACCTTGGAGCGGATTTCGTCGGCCTCGCCCTCGGGCAGGTCGCCGAGCTGGAACGGGCCGAAGGAGATCCGGATCAGCCGGTTCACCTGCAGGCCGATATGCTCGAGCAGGTTCTTGACCTCGCGGTTCTTGCCTTCGCGCAGATCGACGATCAGCCAGGTATTGGCGCCCTGTTCGCGCTCGAAACGGGCGTTGACCGGGCCGTAATTGACGCCGTCGATGGTGACGCCGTCCTTGAGCGTGTCGAGCCGCTCCTGCGTGACATGGCCGAAGGCGCGCACCCGGTAGCGCCGCAGCCAGCCGGTTTCCGGCAGTTCCAGCATGCGCGCGAGGCCGCCATCATTGGTCAGCAGCAGCAGGCCTTCGGTGTTGATGTCGAGCCGGCCGATCGAGAGCACGCGCGGCAGATCCTCCGGCAGTGCGTCGAACACGGTCGGCCGCCCTTCGGGGTCGTGATTGGTCGTCACGAGGCCGCGCGGCTTGTGATAGAGCCAGACCCGGGTGCGCTCGCGCGCCGGCAAAGGCTCGCCATCGATCAGCACGACATCGGCGGGACCGATATCGAGCGCCGGGCTGTCGATCACCTGGCCGTTCACCGTGACGCGGCCCTCGGCGATGATCGCCTCGCAATCGCGGCGCGAGGCGACGCCGGCGCGCGCCATCACCTTGGCGATGCGCTCGGGCTCCAGAAGCGACGGGAGAATGGTCGGGGTGACCGCCTCGGCGATCTCGGCGGCGCTGCGATGAGCGCGGTCGGGCCGGCCGCGGAACGGCTTGTCGCCGCGCGGGGCATCGAAGCGCTTGGCGCCGAAGCCCTTGGCGCCGAAGCCTTTGCCGGCAGGCCTCTCGCCGCGCGGTCGCTCGCCGCCTTCGCGCGGCGGCCGGCCGGCGAAGCGATCCTCGCTGTCACGCGCGCGGAATGGCCGCTCGCCGCCCTCGCGGGGCGGGCGCGAGCCGGCATCGCGGCCGGGCCGCTCGAAACGAGCGGGCCGTTCGCCGCGCGGCCTCTCGCCTTCGCGGGGCGGCCGGCTGGAGAAACGCTCCTCGCTGCCGCGCTCACGGAAGGGACGTTCGCCGCCCTCGCGGGCCGGCCGCTCGCCGCTCGGGCGCTCGCGGAAGGGCTTCTTCTCGAACGGCTTCTTCTCGAAGCGCTTGGCGGGGCGCTCGCCTTCGAAACGCCGCTCCGCGCCTTCGGCCGGGGCGCGTCGCGGGCGTTCGTCGCCTTCGCGCGAACGGAAGGGCGGCTTGCCGGCGCCGCGGCCTTGCGGCCTGCCGCCGCGCGGGCCGCCATCGCGTCCACCGCCGTGTCCACCGCTTCCGCCCTTGCGCGGGCCGCGGTTTTTCTGGTTGTTGTCGTCGCTCATAATGGCTCCAAGAGCAGTCTCGTCGTCGGCCGCGATGAGGGTCGCAGGGGCCGCGAGGCAAGCCGTCTCCAAATTGGGTCGTAGCCGGCGCTTGTAGCAGGGCCCGCGGCGCGCCGCGAGCGGCAATGATGAGGGTTCGATGACATCTGTCGACGCAGGGAGCATCGAGGCCATGTCCGAGACGCCCGACTCCCAGGCTCCTGCCTCGCCGATGGCGCTGGCCATGGCACAGGCGCGCGCCGCGGCCTTGCGCGGCGAGGTGCCGGTCGGTGCGGTGGTGGTGCGGGGCGGCAAGGTGCTCGCCAGCGCCGGCAACCGCACGCTGGAGCTCAAGGACCCGAGCGCCCATGCCGAGATGCTGGCGATCCGGAGCGCCTGCCAGGAGATCGGCTCCGAGCGGCTGATCGATTGCGATCTCTACGTCACCCTCGAACCCTGCCCGATGTGTGCGGCGGCGATCTCCTTCGCCAGGCTGCGCCGGCTCTATTTCGGTGCCTATGATCCCAAGGGCGGCGCGGTCGAGAGCGGTGTCAGGCTCTATGCCAGCCCGACCTGCCACCATCAGCCGGAGGTTTATGGCGGGCTGAGCGAGAGCGAGGCGGCCGCCTTGCTGCGCGATTTCTTCAAGGAGAGGCGCTGATGTCGCGGACTGGCGAGGCGGTCGATATCCGCGCAGCCGCGGCTGCGGACCACGATGCCGTCGCCGCGCTCAACCGTACGGCCTTCGGCGGCGAGGACGAGGTCGGCATCATTGAGCGGCTGCGCCGGGAGGATCTCGTCGCCGTCGAACTGGTCGCGGTTCAGGCCGAGACGATCATCGGCCATATCCTGTTGAGCTGGTTGCCGACTGTGGTGGATGGTCGGGCTGTGAAGGCCTTGGCGCTGGCGCCGATGGCCGTTCGGCCGGGGGCGCAGAAGCGGGGCATCGGCGGCAGGCTGGTGGTAGCGGCGCTCGACGGGGCGAGGGGCGCGGGAGCAGAGGCGGTGATCGTCCTCGGCCATCCCGGCTATTATCCACGCTTCGGCTTCTCGGCGGCGCTGGCGCGCAAGCTGGCCTCGCCTTTCTCAGGCGAGGCCTTCATGGCGCTCGAACTGGTGCCGGGTGCGCTGGCGGGGCAGGCGGGGGCGGTGACCTATCCGCCGGCCTTCGGACTGTGAAGCAGGCTGGGTGCCGACCGCGGAAAGCCTGTCCGTTTCAGAGCGTCCGCAGCACCAGATATCCCCCGAGAGCCAGCAGCCCGGCGAAGAAGCAGAGCTTGAAGGTCGTGGCCGAGATTCGCTGCCGGATCGCCTGGCCGGCGCCCATTCCGGCCAATGCCGGCAGCAGCGCCAGCAGCGAGCAGCCGGCGACGGTCCAGTCGAGCGCGCCGGCGCCGATGAGCCCGAAGGCGAGCGCCACCGTCGAGACGATGAAGGAGAGGCCCAGCGCCTGCACCAGCTCCTCCTTCTCGAAGCCGAGCGCCTGCAGATAAGGCACGGCGGGGAGCACGAAGACCCCGGTCGCGGCGGTCGAGATGCCGGTGAGCACGCCGACGACCGGCCCGAGCCAGCCTTCGTGAACGGCCGGTACGCGCAGCTTCGCCGCCTTCAGCCCGACCAGTGCATAGAGGACGAGGGCGATGCCGAGCCAGAGCGTCGCCGAGCCGTCCTTGGCCTTTTCCAGCAGGCCGGCGCCGGCCCAGGTGCCGAGGCAGGTTCCCGCCAGCATCGGCCAGAGCCGGAGCGCGATCGCCTTGAGTTTCGGGCCGGAGAGCTGCCAGCCATTGGTCACCAGATTGGGGATCACCAGCAGCGCCGCCGCCTGTGCCGGGGCCATCACCACGCCGAGGATGCCGACGGCGATGGTCGGCAGGCCGAGCCCGATCACGCCCTTGACGAAGCCGGCGACCACGAAGGTCGCGGCGATGAAGAAGAGGAGCGTCGTCTGGTCCATGGTTCGGCCGGCCCTGTCAGTCGGTGGTCGTAAACTGCTTGTGGCAGTCCTGCCGCCTGCTGTCGCGCCTCGACACTACGGTCGCGGCCGTAGTGTCGCCGCTTGCCTGTCGCGCGGTGCGGGTGATGATGGGCCGGCAAGGGGAGGGCTCAGCCATGGCCATGAACGGACCTTATCTCGCCGAAATCGCCCATCTGATCGGCGACCCCGCCCGCGCCAACATGCTGCATGCGCTGATGGATGGCCGCGCCCTGACCGCCAAGGAGCTCGCCTTCCTTGCCGGCGTCGCGCCGCAGACGGCGAGCGGCCATCTTGCCAAGCTGCTGCAGGGCGGGCTGCTCGGCGTCGCCGTGCAGGGGCGCCATCGCTATTACCGTCTCGCCGGGCCGGATGTCGCTGCGACCCTAGAGGGGCTGATGGTGCTGTCCGGCGGCCAGCCCACCAGCAGGCGCCTACCTTCGCGCGTCGGGGCCGATCTCGCCGAGGCGCGGACCTGCTATGACCATTTCGCCGGCCGGCTCGGTATCGCCATTCACGACGCGCTGGTCGCTGGTGGGCATCTCTCGGTTTCGGAAGGCGGCTATGGCCTGCCCCGTTCCGGCGTCGCGATCTTCGCCGGGCTCGGCATCGACCTTGCCGCCGCGCAGAAGAGCCGCCGTGCGCCCTTGCGTCCCTGCCTCGACTGGAGCGAGCGCCGCCCGCATCTCGCCGGCTCGCTCGCCGCCGCGCTGGCCTGTCGCTGCTTCGAAGCCGGCTGGGTCCGGAGGATCAAGGACAGCCGCGCCGTGCAGCTCACCGATACCGGGCGCGAGGCGCTCGAGGGAGGCCTGCCGGGGTTCCGCTGCGAGCGTGTCGATGAAACGCCCGGTCATTCCGGGGCGCCGCGCAGCGGCGAGCCCGGAACCCATGAACATGACAGGGCCGGATAGACAGGGCCGGAAGAGCTTGCTTGAAAGGCCTCGCGTACATGGGCTCTGGCCTTTGGCCCGCCCCGGAATGACGCCTCATGCCGATACTCGTTGCTCCAGCAACTGAGACAGCTTGCGCTTGACCTCGTCCTTTACCGGCGCGGCGGCATCGAGGATCGCCTGTGTCCTGAAGAAATCGAGCGGGCCGAAGCCGTCGCCACCGGCTCTAATCAGGATGTCGGGCGGCTGGCGTTCGACCATGCGTTGGACGAGGGCGCGCGTCAGGATCTGCGTGACGCCGACGAGAGCCTCCAGAGGCTCCGGCACCCGGCTGTCGCTGACCATGGCCGGGGCGCTGGTGTCGATGGCGAGCACGATGCGGTTCGGGGCGATCAGCCGGTCATAGGGCAGGGGATTGACCGCACCGCCGTCGATCAGCACCCGCCCGCCGATCGTCACCGGCCGGATCAGGCCGGGGATCGCCAGCGAGGCGGCGACCGCTGGTGTCAGCGGCCCGCTGCCGATCACCACCTCCTCGTGCAGATGGTAGTCAGTCGCCACCGCGAGGAAGGGGGTACCGAGCTCCTCGAAGCGATCCGGCACCTTTTCGGGCCAGAACAGGTCGAGCAGGCGCTCGCCGTCGAGCAGCACCGGATTGCCGAAGCCGCGCCAGAGATCGGCGAACTTGCCGACGCGCGCTTCGAGCAGCCGGGCGATCACCCTCGCGCGATCGCGGAAGGTCGTCTCGACATGCTCGCGCAAGTCGCGGCCGGAAAGCCCGGCGGCATAGGCGGCGCCGATGATCGCACCCATCGACGAGCCGGCGATCAGTACGGGCCTGATCCCGAGTTCGTCGAGCGCTTCGAGCACCAGGATATGGCTCAGCCCGCGCGCTCCACCGGAGCCGAGCGCGAGGACGAGTTCCGGCTGTGAGGTCGTTCGGCTGTTCGCCGGCAATATCGAGGTCATCAAGAGGGCGAGCCTGCTGCAGGGCAAAGTCGGGGGTGGTCTATCCATAGTCGTCCCGGGCGACCGAAGGGAGACCCGGGATCCATGCCTGGACCCCTTATATGATCCGTCCCGGCATGGATCCCGGCTCTGCGCTTCGCTCCGGCCGGGATGACAGGCGCCTTTATGGCATCGCTTGCGCGAGGAACGGCTTCAGCGCGGCAAGCGTCGCCTGCGGATTCTCCTCCGGCAGGAAATGGCCGCTCGCGATGGCCTGGCCTTCGGCCTGGGGAGCGAAGCTCTGCCGCCAGATCTCGAGCGGGCTTGCGCCCTTGGCCGGAATACCGCCATCGCCCCACAGCGCCAGCACCGGGCAGAGGATCTTTTTGCCGGCCGCGAGGTCGGCCTTGTCCTGGGCGAGATCGGTGGTGGCGCCGGCGCGGTAATCCTCGCAGGCGGCGTGAATGCGCGAGGGATCGTTGAAGGATTCCGTATAGGAGGCCAGCGCCAGCGGGTGGAAGGCTTTCAGCTCCTTGGCGCGTGTCCAGCTCGCGATCGTATGGTCGAGCCAGCCGGCGGGATCGCCCTTGATCAGGTTCTCGGGCACCGGCTCGGGCTGCGCCAGGAAGGTCCAGTGATAGACCTGCATGGCGCGCGCGGCGTTCATGCCTTCCCACATCGCGAGTGTCGGCAGGATGTCGAGCAAAGCGAGCCGCTCGACCCGGCCGGGATGATCCAGCGCCAGGCGATAGGCGACGCGGGCGCCGCGGTCATGGCCGATCACGGCGCAGCGGACATGGCCGAGCGCGTCCATCACCGCGACGATGTCCTCGCCCATGCCGCGCTTGCTGTAGGTCAGCTTGCCGCCATCGCCATGCGGGGCGGACGACCAGCCATAGCCGCGCAAATCCGGGCAGATCACGGTATGGCTCTTCGCCAGTTCGGGCGCGATCTCATGCCATTCGGCATGGGTCTGCGGGAAGCCGTGGATCAGCATCAGCGGCGGGCCTTCGCCGCCGACGCGGGCGAAGATCTTGCCGACCGGGCCGTTGATCCAGTGCGCGGTGAAGCCGGGGAAGAGCTGGTCGATATTGGTCATGGGCGTGCTCCAGCAGCCAGGGCCGAGACGATGTCGGTGCGGCTGAAATCCTCCCCCTTGTACAGCAGGGGGGCGTCGAGCGATTTGGCGAGCGCATAGGAGAAGCAGTCGCCGAGATTGAGCTTGGCGGGGTGGCGGCCCTTGCCGAAGCGCAGGAAGGCCTGGGCGGCGAGGACAGCCTGTTTCTGGTCCAGCGGTGCGGTCTCGATGCCGAGATCGTCGAGCAATCTGAGATGCAAGGCGACAGGTGCGTCGGCATTGCGGGTCGTCGAGACCATGAAGCTCTCGACAAATGTCACCATCGAACAGAGATTGGAGACGCCGGCATCGAGCACGGCCAGCAACCTATCTCGTTCAGGCTCGCCGCGAATGATGGCGATGATCGCCGAGCTGTCGACGACAACTGGCATAGTGGTCACGATGGAAGGCCGTTTTCATCGTAGCCAATGATCTCGTCATCGGTCAGGTGCTCGTTTATCCTTGGATAGGAACGGATTTCAGCAAGCGTCCGCGCCAGCTTTTCTCTGTCGATCCGGCCCTTGCGTGGCGGCAGCCCGGCAAGCTCGCGCTCCGCGGCTGTCTTGACCGCGTCCGTGATCGTCTTGCCCGTGCGCGCCGCGAGCTCGCGCACGATGCGGTCCGTTTCGGGATCCTTGATCAGGATGGCCATGGCATCCTCGTGCGTATATATCGATCGTGTCTCGATATATACAATGCCGCAGTCGCTTTGTCAGCCTTCGCGCTCGCGCTTCACGGCCTGCCAGCCGATGTCGCGGCGGCAGAAGCCGCCCGGCCAGTCGATCAGGTCGACCGCTGCATAGGCGCGTGCCTGCGCCTCGCTGACGCTCTTGCCGAGGGCGACGATATTGAGCACGCGTCCGCCATTGGCGACGAGCTTGCCTTCCTTCTCCTGCGTGCCGGCATGGAAGATCAGCACGCCGTCCTGCGCCACAGCCTGCTCGACGTCGGCGATGAGGCTGCCCTTCTCGGGCGTGCCGGGATAGCCCTTCGCCGCCAGAACCACGGTCAGCGCCGCCTCGTCAGACCAGCGCAGGTCGAAGGAGCCGAGCACGCCGTCGCAGGCGGCGAGCAGCGCCGGGACGATATCGCTCTTCAGGCGCGGCATCAGCACCTCGCATTCGGGATCGCCGAAGCGGACATTGTATTCGATCAGTTTCGGCCCTTCCGCCGTGATCATCAGCCCGGCGAAGAGCACGCCCTTGAAGGGCGAGCCGCGCCGCGCCATGCCGGCGAGCGTCGGCTGGATGATCTCCGCCATGACGCGCGCTTCCATCGCCTTCGTCATCACCGGGGCGGGCGAATAGGCGCCCATGCCGCCGGTGTTGGGCCCGGTGTCGCCGTCGCCGACGCGCTTGTGGTCCTGCGCCGAGGCGAGCGGCAGGGCATGCAGCCCGTCGCAGAGCGCAAAGAAGCTCGCCTCCTCGCCGATCATCCATTCCTCGATGACGATCTCCTCTCCCGCGGCGCCGAGCCCGCCGGAAAACATCATCGCGACCGCGTTATTGGCCTGCTCGACCGTCTCGGCCATCACCACGCCCTTGCCGGCGGCGAGCCCGTCCGCCTTGATCACCAGGGGCGCACCATGCTTCGCCACATAGGCTCTGGCGGCGTCGGGGTCGTCGAAGCGGGCGAAACTCGCGGTGGGGATGCCGAACTCGGCGCAGAGCTCCTTGGTGAAGGCCTTGGAGCCCTCGAGCTGGGCCGCTGCCTTCGACGGGCCGAAAGCCTTGATGCCGGCGGCTGCGAGATCGTCGACGATGCCCTCGACCAGCGGGCCTTCCGGCCCGACCACGACGAGGCCGACCCGCTGCAGCTTGCAGAAATTGGCGACCGCCTCATGGTCGGCGATGTCGATCACGACGTTCTCGCCGCATTGCGCCGTGCCGGGATTGCCGGGCGCGATGAAGAGCTTGTCGCAGAGCGGCGAGGCCGAGATCGCCCAGGCCAGGGCATGCTCGCGTCCGCCCGAGCCGATCAGAAGGATGTTCATTGCGCCGTCTCCGCTTGCTCAGGGCGCAATAACCCTCGCGGACCGACGGGGCAACGCTTCAGCTATCGCGCTCGCGCCGGTAAGGTCCACGCCATGGACAACGAATCGCCTCAGCCTGCCGGCAATGCCCCGGAATGGACGGTTTCCGACCTTTCCGGCGCGCTCAAGCGCACGCTGGAGGACGCTTTCGGCTTCGTGCGCGTGCGCGGCGAGATCTCGGGCTATCGTGGTCCCGTCGCCTCCGGTCATGTCTATTTTTCGCTGAAGGACGTCAACGCCAAGATCGATGCGGTGATCTGGAAGGGCGTCTTCGGCCGGCTGAAGACCAGGCCGCAGGAAGGGCTGGAGGTGATCGCCACCGGCAAGATCACCACCTTCGCCGGCAAGTCGAGCTACCAGATCGTCATCGATTCGCTGGAGCCGGCCGGGGTCGGCGCGCTGATGGCCCTGCTCGAGGAGCGCCGCAAGAAGCTCGCCGCCGAAGGCCTGTTCGACGAGGGCCGCAAGCAGCTCATCCCCTATCTGCCGGCGACGATCGGCGTCGTCACCTCGCCGACAGGCGCCGTCATTCGCGACATCCTGCACCGGCTGGAGGAGCGTTTTCCGCGCCGCGTGCTGGTCTGGCCGGTCCGGGTCCAGGGCGAGACCAGCGCGGCCGAGGTCGCCAACGCCATCGACGGTTTCAACGCCCTGCCGCAGGGCGGCCGCATCCCGCGCCCGGACGTGATCATCGTCGCGCGCGGCGGCGGTTCGCTCGAGGATCTGATGGGCTTCAACGAGGAGGCTGTGGTGCGTGCCGCCGCCGCCTCGCTGATCCCGCTGGTCTCCGCCGTCGGCCACGAGACCGACTGGACGCTGATCGACCACGCCGCCGATCTGCGCGCGCCGACGCCGACCGGCGCGGCCGAGAAGGTCGTGCCGGTGCGGGCCGAACTGATGGCGCAGGTCACCGATCTGTCGCGCCGGCATGTGGGCGCGACCTTGCGCCTGTTCGACAGGCGCCGCAGCGAATTGCGCGCCGCCGGCCGCGCCCTGCCGACGCCGGAGAACCTGCTCGCCGGGCCGCGCCAGCGGCTCGACCTCGCCGCGGCGAAGCTCGGTCCGGCTTTGGCGCGCAATGCCCGGGCCTATGAGCAGCGGCTCGCCCAGCTCGATCGCCGCCTGCACGTACAATCACCGGCGGCGCGACTGGCGACGCTGGCGGTGAAGCTCGACAGCCTGGGCGGACGGCTCGTCCTTGCCCGTGGCAATGTCGTGCTTCGGCAGCGCGAGCGCATCGCCCGTGCCCGCGACCGGCTGGAGGCCGTCGCGGCGCGGGCGGAAGCCGCCTTCGCGCGCCTCGTCCAGCGCCGCCGCGACCGGCTGGGTGGCCTCTGGTCGCTCGCCGCTTCGCTCGGCCCGCAGGCCGTGCTGGCACGCGGCTATGCGCTGGTGCGCGACGAGAACGGCGTGCTGCTGCGGCAGGCTGCAGCGGCGCGGCCGGGCATGACCCTGCAGGTCACGCTCGCGGATGGCAGCTTCGGCGCTGTCGTGCCGGGCAGTGCAACGCCGCGTCCGGCCACACGCAAGGGCGCGGCCTCCGGCGGGCAGGGGGATCTCTTCTGAGGCTGCCGCCACTGCGGCCACTGTTCAGCCAGCGTTCAGCAAGCGCCGGCTAACCGCAAGGCATCGACGGTTGGGGGTGCCTGATGCGGATTCGGATCCGGACGGCCTATGCCTGCGCCTTGGCGATGTTGTCGCTGCCGGGTCTTGCGCTCGTGCCGGCGCAGGCCACGGAGTTCGTCTGCAAGCCCAGCTCGATCATCTCTGCCGCTGCCGCCCCGGATTTCGCCCCGCTTTCGCGCCATGGCGAGGGGGCGCTGCGCCTGCTCGCGATCGGCTCCTCCTCGACCGAGGGCATCGGCGCCACCAGCAAGGAACGCAGCTACCCGGCGCGGCTCGCCGCCCTGCTGCGTCAGGGGCTTTCCGGCCGGGCTGTCGAGATCGTCAATGCCGGCATTGGCGGCGAGATCGCGCCGCAGACCCTGCAGCGCCTGAAGAAGGCGCTGGCCGAGACGCGCTATGATCTGGTGATCTGGCAGGTCGGCACCAATGACGCCGTCACCGGCGGCGATCTCCAGGCTTTCCGCGCCCTCGTCGCCGACGGCATCGCCGCTGCCCGCAAGGCCCAGACCGGGCTCGCCATCCTCGATCCGCAATTCTATCCCGGCATCAAGGAGACGCCGCGCTACCGCGCCTATGTCGACGCCATCGCCGAGATCGCCCGCGCCAATGGCGTGCCGGTGCTGTCGCGCTTCGCGGCGATGTCGGGCTGGTATCAGCGCGATGCCGAGGGTTTCATGGCGGCGCTCGCCAACGACCGTTTCCACATGAGCGACGCCGGCTATGCCTGCCTGGCGCAGGACATCGCTCGTTCCCTGCTCGAGCGGTCGCCCGGCGTGGCTCTGGCCTCGACCGCGCGCTGAGCGCGCCGGCCGCCTCATTTACCCGCGAGGAACTCCTTGACCCGGCGGATCGCGTCCTCGCGTGCCGCGGGATCGGTACCGACCGTCGCCTTGCCGTTCCCCGTCGCCGAATAGGCGATGTCGTCGCGCTGCTTCAACTCGAGCCGCGGATGATCGAAGTCATGCACTGCGCCCTCGTAAAGCACGAGGGTGACCGGCTCGCCGCGGGCGCGCGCGGCTTTGGTCAAGAAGTCGCAAGGGGCCGGAGGCGTCCAGTCGTCGGCAGCCCCCATCAGGATCAGCACGGGCAGGCGCACTTCGAAGCCGCGCGATTCCGACTGCGTGCGGCAACCGGGATAGAAGGCGATCGCGCGGGCGAAATCGGGCTGGCGGTCGGCCGGGCGCCGGTCCCTGCGCACGGCGGCGAGGATGGCGGAGCCGCCACCGGACCAGCCGAGCAGCGAGATCGCGTCCGGGCGGACATCGGAGCGGCTCTGCAGCCAGATCCGCGCCGCGACGGCGTCGATCACCCGCTCGCGACTGGCGCGTACGGTGAGGTCCTTGACGCCGCATTGCGAGCCAAGGCCGCGCGAGCCGTAGCTGTCGGGCATCAGCACCATGAAGCCGGCCGCGGCGAGCCGTTCGCCCCAGTCGCTATGCCGGGTGGAGAGCTTTTCCTTGTCGCGCCAGAGCCCGCCGCAGCCATGCAGCGCGACCACGGCCGGGAACGGCCCTGGCCCGGGCGGGCGATAAAGCACGGCATTGAGCTGGACGTCGTCGAGCGTGATGCGCACGCGCTCATAGCCTCCCGCCCCCGCGGCGGCGGCAAGGCAAGGCAGCAGCCCTGCCGCGAGGAGCAGGAGACGGACGAGACTGGACATCATCGGCCGGGACGCTATCACAAGAGCGCCATGATCAGGCAATTTATTCATACACTTGTCTCAGCAAGCCGCCGCGATGCCCGCGGTGCGGAAGGCTGCTTCACAACCCGGGTTCGTCATGAACATCAATGAGCGCCTGCCGACCGGCGGGTCCGAGGCATTGCTTGATTACGGCCATGGCGAGTTTCGGGTCGTTCGCCCCGGCGCCTTCGTGCGCTGCGCCGTCACCGGCGCGCCGATCCGGCTCGAGGATCTGCGTTACTGGTCCGTCGACTGGCAGGAAGCCTATGTCTCACCCGAGGCGGTGCAATTGCGGGTCCGCCGCGGCGGCCGTCCCTGAACCCGTCAGGGCCTGCTCCAGAAGCGCGCCGATCGCCGCCTCGTCCTCGAAGCGCAACTGCACCGGCACGGCGAGCAGGCGCTCGCGCTCGTCCGCCGGCCAGAGCGGCGCGAGCTTGACCATGTCCTTCTCTGTCACGGCGATGGTGGAGCCGGTCGCCTTGGACTCCGCGAGCAACGTCGCGACATCGCCTGCCGTATAGGGATGGTGGTCGCCATAGCGGCGCTCGCCGGCGAGCCGGGCGCCGGACTGGCGCAGGGTCGTCGCGAATTTTTCCGGTCGTCCGATCCCCGATGCGGCGATCACCGCAAGCCCGTCGAGACGGGCGAGAGCTTCCGGCAGGACGTCGAGCCCGACGCGCAGCACGGGCCGACCGGCGGCTTGCGCCAGCGCCGCGACCGCGTCTCCAGCGGCGCCCGGGCCGTTGACCACCACCGCATCGGTCTCTCCGAGCTGCCCTGCCATCGGCGCACGCAGCGGCCCTGCCGGAAAGCAGTAGCCATTGCCGGTTCCGGCGGCGCCCTCGACTACGGCGAGTCGCAGATCCTTGCGCAGGGAGGGGTTCTGCAGGCCGTCATCCATCAGCACCACGCTGGCACCGCGCGCGGCGGCGAGCGCCGCGCCGGCGGGCCGGTCGCGGGCGACCACCACCGGCAGATGATGGGCCATCAGCAGGGGCTCGTCGCCGATCTCGGCCGCGCCATGACGCGCAGGGTCGGCCAGCACGGGCCCGGCCTCGCGCCCGCCATAGCCGCGCGACAGCACGAAGGGCGTTTCGCCGCGGGCGGCGAGCAAATCTGCCAAAGCGAGGACGGTGGGTGTCTTGCCGGCACCGCCGACGATGAAATTGCCGACGCAGATCACCGGGACGTCGGCCCGGATGCCGGGGCGGCGCATGCGCGCCAGCGTCGCGGCGCCATAGATCGCGCCGAGCGGGTAGGTGAGCCGGGCCAGGGCTGAAGGTGGCGTTCGCCACCAGAAGCCCGGCGCGCGCATCATGGCGCCGTCTCGCGCTGGCCGAGCGCAACGCGCATCAGCAGAGGCTCGAGAGCCTGCACGGTTCGTTCCAGCGCCCCGCCGAGCTGGGCACTGGTCTGCGCGGCGGCGCGCGCCGCTTGCCTCGCCGCCGCGGGGTCGCTCAGCCAGCGATGCACGGCGCCGGCCAGTTCCTGCCGGTCGGCGACCTGGCGGGCGCCGCCGCCGGCGTCGAAGGCGGCGAAGAGATCGGCGGATTTGTGGACCAGCGGCCCGTGCAGCAGGGCGCAGCCGAGCTTGGCGGGCTCGATCGGGTTGTGACCGCCGATCGGGGCGAGCGAGCCGCCGATGAAAGCGACCGGGGCCAGCCGGTAGAACAGGCCGAGATCGCCGAGCGTGTCGGCGACATAGAACTCGACCTCGCGCTCCGGCAACTGGCCGAGCGAGCGGCGTGCGCTGACGGCGCCATTCGCCTGGGCGAGCGCCGCGACCTCGTCGCCGCGATCGGGATGGCGTGGTGCGACGATGGTCAAGAGCTTCGGCAGATGCGCCTTGACGCCGAGATGGGCGGCGAGCACGTCCTCTTCCTCGCCCGGATGGGTCGAGGCGGCGACCCAGACCGGGCGCCCCGCCATCAGCCCATCAAGCAAAGCAAGAGTGTTGGGATCGGCAGGCGGCGCCGGCACGTCGAATTTCAGATTGCCGGCGATGCTGACACGTGGCGCGCCGAGTTGGGCGAGGCGCTGTCCGTCCTCCTGCGACTGGGCGAGGCAGCGTTCGAAGCCCGAGAGCAGATAGCGCGAGGTCTTGGGGAATCTGTACCAGCGCTGGAAGGAGCGCTCGGACATGCGGGCATTGACCTGGACCAGCGGGATGCCGCGCTTGCCGGCCTCGATCATCAGGTTCGGCCAGATCTCGGATTCGCAGAGCAGGCCGAGATCGGGACGCCAATAGTCGAGGAAGCGGCGCATATAGCGCGGCACGTCGAGCGGCAGGTACTGGTGGATCGCTCCGGCCGGCAGGCGCTGCTCGAGCAGCCGCGCCGATGTCACCGTGCCGGAGGTGACGAGCACGGCGAGGCCGCGGCGCTGCAGGCGCTCGACCAGCGGCAGCAGAGTCACCGTCTCGCCGACGCTGGCGCCGTGCAGCCAGACCAGGGTTTTTTCGGGGCGGTCGACACCGGGATAGCCGCGACGCTCGGCGATCCGCGCCGGATCCTCCTTGCCGCGCCGCTGACGCCAGAGCAGGAGCCCGGCCGCAGCCGGCTCGAGCAGCGCGGTCAGGGTGCGATAGATGCTGATGATCAGGCTGCGGCCGATCATGGCGTTGCCGCTTTCGCTGCAGCCGTAGCGGCCTCCCTGGCGGCTGCGGCCTCGCGCAGGCCGGCGCCGGGGTCGCGTGCCCCGATCAGCGCATAGGCCCGCTCATGCGCGGCATCGAGTCCGGCCTGCACGGCGAGCCTTGCCGCCTCGCAGGTCGCCTCGTCGGCGTCGCGCGCCACGCTGACCGCCTCGCCGACGACGATGGCGCCGCGGCCGAAGGGCAGCCCGATCGACGCGCGGTCCCAGCTGTTGAAATCGATCCGCCGGCTGGTGACTACGGCGATCGGATGGATCGGCCGGCCCGAGGCACGCGCCAGCGCGACGATGCCGGCGCCGCAGACCCGGGCGCGCTTGGGGATGTCGGCGGTCAGCACCATCGTCTCGCCGGCCGCGAGCCGGCGCATCATGGCGAGGAAGGCCGGTGCGCCGCCCTTTTCGCGGACCTTCTTGCCCATGGCGCCGGAGCCGCGGATCGCACCGATGCCGAGCTCGCGTAGCGCCACCGCATTGAAGCCGCCATCGCCATGGCGCGAGACCAGTGAACAGGCCGGCATCCAGTCCGGCCGCGCGAACGGGATCATGATGTGCTGGCCGTGCCACATCGCGATGATCAGCGGCAGTTCCGGGCGGACGCGCTCATAGATGTCCGCCGGCTCGGTGACGAAACGGTTCGTCCGGCGCACCAGGCGCAGATACCAGGCCAGGCTGCGCCCGAGCGCCTCCTGTGCAAATCGCGTCTTGAGCAGCGAGAAACCCATCGAATATGCGCGAGACCGCCTCTGTTCAGCCTTGCGGCGCCGTCGACGGGTCGAGCAGCCGGTGCAGATGCACGACGAAATAGCGGGTCTGCGCCTGGTCGACCGTGGCCTGGGCCTTGGCCTTCCAGGCCGCATGCGCGGCAGCGTAATTCGGGTACACGCCGACGATGTCGAGCTTGGAGAGGTCCTTGAACTCGACGCCGTCGAGCGCGCTCAGTTCGCCGCCGATCACCAGATGCAGCAACTGCTTGTTTTCCCGGCTCGCGCTCATCGACTCCTCCGTTTCCGGCTGGCGGGCTCCCCAGCGAGAGAAAGCTGAAGGCGGTGCCCGAAACCGCTCCGGGCGACCTCGCGCCATCAGCGGCCGCGCGTTCAGTTACGCCATTCGCGCGCCGCGCGCGAGCGCCGATTTCGGGCATTTTCCGTTGTAATGACGCGCCAATGGTCGCATTGCGCCGCCGGCGGTGCTCAGCCGCGCTCCGGCATGGCTTCGCGCATGCGGCGCAGAGCCTGGTCGAGCGGTGGCAGGAGCTCGGCGCCGGACGCCACCAGCATGCCATGGACCGGATGCGCCTGATTATAGCGCACCGGTGCGCCTTCTGCGGTGGTCAGCTTTCCGCCGGCCTCGCTCAGCACGAGATCGGCGGCGGCGAGGTCCCAGTCGCGTGAATCCGGCGAGACGAGCCCGGCATCGATGCTGGCATCGGCGATCCGTGTCAGTCTGAGCGCGAGCGAGGGAATCTTGTCGACGGCGACGAAGCTTCCCTGCCGTGCGAGCGCGTCGAGCATCGGCTTGGGCCCGGCGATCCGCGCTGCTGCGAGTTCGCTGACGCCGCTGGTGCGGATCGGCGCGTCATTGCGCGAGGCGCCGCCGCCGCGCAGCGCCGCATAGCTGGCGCGGCTGGCGGGGGCGTGAACCACGCCGGCAATCGGGATGCCGTCCTCGAGCAGCGCGACGCAGACCGCCCAGTCCGGCGAGCCCGCCATATAGGCGCGGGTGCCGTCGATCGGGTCGACGACCCAGACGAAGCGTCGTGACAGGCGCAGCGCGTCATCGGCCGTCTCTTCGGAGAGCCAGCCGGCTGCCGGCAGAAGCTCGGCCAGTCTGATGTGCAGGAAGGTGTCGACGCCGATATCGGCTTCGGTCACCGGCGAGCCGCCGGCCTTCGACCAGGTGCGTGCCGCCGTCTTCTCGCCGGGGCGGAAGAGGTCGAGCGCGAGCTGTCCCGCCTCGAGGCAGGCAGAGCGGATGGCGGGCAGGAGATCGCGGGCGAGGGGAAGCGAATTTGGCTGCATCATGCTTCGTTATGGGCCTCGCGCGTGGCGGGACAAGGAAAAATGCGGCCTCCTCGCGAAAGATTTCGTCAAGCATCAGGGGGAAAAGCGGCCCGATCCGCTCCGAAAACCCCGCCGATACCTTTGTTTAACCGAAGCTCTTAAGCGCTCGGACAGGCTCCGGCCGCCAATCTCAGCCTGCACAGCACGAGAACCCCGCAATGACAGAGGGTTCCGGGCAGCAGGGAATTGAGAGAGGCGTTAAATCGATGGCAAGCGTCACGCCAGCCGCCGGGGAGATCGGCTTTCAGCCGGCCAGCCCTGGCGGCGTCACCAACTTCAATGGACAGCCCTTCAGGACGCAAGGGGCGCCCTCGCATCAGGCGGAGGCGCCGCGGATCGAGCGCCTTGGCCCGGTCCGCATCCTGCGCGGCGGGACGGGCTGGCGCGGCATCGCCTTGCGCCTGGCCGGCGCCGAGGGTGAGGAAGCGCGCTTCCAGCTCGCGCTGACCGCCGGCGATGGCCGCTCGGTCACGATCGCCGTACTCGATGAGGACGAGGCCGTGGCCACCTGGCGCAGCTTTGGCCGCTCCAGCGGGTTACCGCTGCTGCTGGAGACCAGTGACGGCGTCGTCACCGAGCCGTTTCCGCAGCTCGGCCGGGTCGCGCTCGGGCCGGTCCGCATCCGGCGCCGCTATGCGTTGCTGGCCGGCCGGCGACCGCGCTTCCTGACGCGCCGCAAGACCGGCTGCTTCGCGGAGCGGCCGGTGGTCATCCAGGGCGAAATCCTGTCGGGTTGACACCGACTGCGTCGGTCACAATGGACCAGATCGACAGGCCGGGGCTCGCATGGCGAGCCTCGGCCTGATCCATTTAGGATGTTGAGAGTGCTGTCACTCGCAGCCGCTCCGCTACGTCGGAGCGCGCTGCAAATTCGGACACGGGCCTATGGGACGTCGTGGCTGAGATGCGCATCGGTCGGCGAGGAGTTGCTGGTCCTAGAACGCTGCCTTGGCGGCTGCATCGAGCGCGAAGCCGGCGGCGAGGATAAGGCCGGCATTGCGATTGGATCGGAACAGCATCAGCGCGGTCGGTCCGTCGGCGCCGCCGATCAGGCGGACCTGCCAGGCGAGATGGGCCGCGAACAGGAAAAGCCCGGTGAAGGCGACGATGCCGCCGCCGGCCAGCCAGGTTGCGAGGCCCGCCAGCAGGGCGGCCGCCGCATAGCAGCCGCCGACCGCCTGCTGCGTGTAGCGGCCGAAATAGCGCGCGCTCGACTTGATGCCGGCGATGACGTCGTCCTCGATGTCCTGCATCGCGTAGACCGTGTCGTAGCCGATGGTCCAGAACACCGCGGCGAAATAGATCAGGTAGGCGGGCGCGTCGAGCCGGCCGAAGACGGCGCTCCAACCGACCAGCCCGCCCCAGGAGAAGGCGAGGCCGAGCACGAATTGCGGCAGGTTGGTGATGCGCTTCATGAACGGGTAGATCGCGACGATGCCGAGCGAGGCGATGCCGGCCGCGATCGTAAAGGCGTTGAACTGCAGCAGGACCAGCAGGCCCGCCAGCGACAGGCCGAGCATGAACAGGGCTGCGGCGCGCGCGCTGACTTGCCCCGAGGGCAGGGGACGGCCGCGGGTGCGTGCCACCTGGGCATCGAGCTTGCGGTCGACGATGTCGTTGAATGTCGAGCCGGCCGCCCGCATCACGATCGCGCCGATCAGGAAGAGCAGGACGTGCCAGAGGTTCGGGAAGGGCATGCCCGCGGCGATCGCGGCCAGTCCGGCCGCCCACCAGCACGGCAGCAACAGCAGCCACCAGCCGATCGGGCGCTCGATCCGGGCAAGCTTCAGATAGGGCCGCAACCGGCGCGGCGCGCGCGTATCGACCCAGTGGCCGCTCAGCGCGTCGGGCAGTGGCGCATCGGTGATTTCGGGCGAAGACGCCATGGCAAGCGGGCCTTCGGGTCAGAGCGCCCCTTGCGGCACCCGCATCGGGCCACCGGTCAGCGTGTCCGAGCCGCCGAACGGGTTGGCGCTCTGCTGCTGCGCCTGCTGCTGGGCCCGGCGCTGCATCGCGGCATGCTGTTTGACGGCATTGCAGGCCTGGTTGCGGATCGTCGCGGCCTTCTCGTTGTCCGCCTTCATCCCGTCGATGAAGCTCGGCGGAATCTGGCACCAGTCCTGGTTGGCGGTCGCAAATTTGAGCGTGGCGTTGCCGTTGTTGACGAGGCGGCCGAGCGTGCTGCAGGCCTGCTGGGGAGTAAGTTTGCGCTTCGATTTGCTGGAGGCGTTGAGCCCCTGCACGATCGACTGGCGCTCCTGCAGCAGCTTCTGCATGTTCTCGCAACCGGAGGGCGCCTGTGCCAGCACCGGCTGGGCCAGGCCAGCGCCCGCCAGCGCCACAGCCAGCTTCAGGGTTGCGTATCGCCGCATCATCCCGCTCCGAATTCTTCCACCCGCGCCGTCCCGGCGCCGTGGTCTCCATAACAGCCACGCCCGCGCACCGCAAAGTGCCGGCTCGCATTTGGTGACGACGCGCTTGCCGATAGCCGCCGATTGTGGCGACTTTCGCGTCCGGAGCTACAAAATCGACCTTGGCGGCAGCTTCGCTTTGTGATCGCCGATCGCCTGTCCTATCTGGTCAGGCGCGCCCGCCCGCACCGGCCGATCCCGGCTGGCGCACGGCGCGCCACCAGGACGGACCGACGACGGATGCGCGATTTTTCCAAGCACAGGCTTTTTTGCGAAGCGGCGCTCGTGCCGGGTGGGACCATCGAACTCGCTCGCGACCAGGCGAATTATCTGCTCAACGTCCTGCGCCTGCGCAGCGATGACGCGATCCTGGCCTTCAACGGGCGCGACGGCGAATGGCTCTGCGCGATCCGGGTGGAAGGCCGCAAGCAGGCCCGGCTGGAGGCGCAGCGCCAGGTCCGCGTCCAGCCGCCGGCCGCCGATCTGGTCTATATGTTCGCGCCGCTGAAGCATGCTCGGCTGGACTACATGGCGCAGAAGGCGGTCGAGATGGGGGCGGGCGTGCTCCAGCCGGTCCTGACCCGCCACACCCAGGTCTCGCGCCTCAATCTCGAGCGTCTCGCAGCCAATACCGTTGAGGCGGCGGAGCAGTGCGGCATTCTCTGCTTGCCGCAGATTCGTCCCGAACTGCCGCTGGCTGACGCGCTGGCAGGGCTCGAGCCCGAGCGCCTGCTGGTGTTCTGCGACGAGGCGTCCGCGCCCGAAGGGCCGGTCGCAGCGCTCCAGTCCGCCCCGCGTGGCAAGCTTGCGCTGCTGATCGGTCCGGAAGGTGGTTTCGACGAATCGGAGCGCGCTCTGGTGCTCGCTCGCGAGCGCACGCTGCGGCTCTCGCTCGGCCCGCGCATCCTGCGCGCCGACACGGCCGCGGTCGCCGCGCTGGCGCTCGTCCAGGCGACGCTCGGCGACTGGATAAGCCAATAGCGCCGGGCATTTGCGCGAAGCGGTCTGCGGCCCGAGCCGTGGAACGCGGCGCACGCGTTGTACGTTGAGCACAGGAACTGCGACCATGGTCGCAGTTCCGACTCAATGACGGGCAGTCTGGCGCACCCGAACGAATGGGGCACCGGGAAGGGGGAGCGGACCATGGCGACCAGCGCCTATCGTTTCGGCATCGAGGAAGAGTATTTTCTTTCCGAGGCCGAGAGCCGCGGCATCGCGCGCAAGATCTCGCCGCGTTTCATCGAGGCGGCCCAGGCCGCTTTTCCGAACGAATTGCAGAGCGAGATGCTGCAATCCCAGATCGAGGTCATGACGCCGGTCTGCGAGAACATGGCCCAGGCGCGGCTGTCGCTGTCGCGGCTGCGGGCCGGGCTCGCGGCGATCGCGCGCGACCACGACATGCTGCTGCTCGCCTGCGGAACGCACCCAACTGCCGCCTGGTCGCGCCAGCGTGCGACCGAGGCCAAACGCTATGACGGCATCATGCGCGATTTGCAGATGCTCGGCAGCCGCAATCAGCTCTGCGGCCTGCATGTCCATGTCGAAGTGCCGGACGAGGACCTGCGCATCGGTATCATGGTGCGGATGCTGCCCTTTCTGCCGCTGCTGCTGGCGCTGTCGACCTCCTCGCCCTTCTGGCAGGGGCGGCGTACCGGGCTGATGGGCTATCGCCTGTGCGCCTACGCAGAATTGCCGCGCACCGGCCTGCCGGAACTGTTCACCAGCGCAGCCGATTACCGCGCCTATATCGACACCATGGTCGCCTCCGGGACGATTCGCGATACGAGCTTCGTCTGGTGGTCGATCCGCCCCTCGGAAAAGCATCCGACGCTGGAGCTGCGCGTTGCCGACAGCTGCACCAGGCTCGACGATACCCTCGCCATTGCCGCGCTCTATCGCTGCCTGGTGCGCCATCTCGCCCGCAAGCCGGATCTCAATGGCAGGCTGACCGCGGCCTCGCGTGCCATCGCGGCCGAGAATATCTGGCGGGCGCAGCGCTATGGTCTGCATGGAGGCTTCGTCTGCGAAGCCCGGCGCGCCATGCGCCCGGTCGGCGAAGTCCTCGAGGAAGTGCTGGCGATGCTGGGCGAGGACGCCGCCGCGCTGGGTTGCGGCGCCGACCTTGCGGCTTGCCGCGGCATCGTCGCCGGCGGCACCAGCGCCGATATGCAGCTCGCCATTTTCGAGGAGGCGCGCGCCGGCAGTGGTGGCCAGGAGGCAGGGATGCGCGCCGTGGTCGATTGGCTCGCGGCGCAGACGCGCGCCGGCGGCAATGGCGATGCCGGGATCAGCATGCGCGGAGCCGCCTGATCGGCGATCATGCATTTTGGCAAGATTGTGACCCCGACCCCGCATCCGTGGTCGTTGTGGTTGCCGTGACGCTCGCCTATGTCTGGCGCTCCGAAGCCTTCCCTGCCGGAGTGCCTGATGGCCCGCGACGTCTCCGATTCCACTCCGATCAGCTCGAAGGCCGAACTGATCGGCTGGATCGCCGAAGGCGAGAAGCCCGCTTCCCGGTTCAGGCTGGGGACCGAGCATGAGAAATTCCCGTTCTATGCCGACGATCTGAGCCCGGTGCCCTATGAGGGCAAAGCCGGGCGCGGCGGAATCCGTGCCCTGCTCGACGGCATGCAGGAGCGGCTCGGCTGGGAGCCGATCCTCGATGACGGCCATGTCATCGGCCTCGCCGGCCCCGATGGCGGCGGCGCGATCTCGCTCGAGCCGGGTGGCCAGTTCGAGCTCTCGGGCGCGCCGGTCGACAGCATCCACGAAACTGCCGCGGAACTCGCGGCGCATCTCGCCGACCTCCATGCGGTCGCTGAGCCGCATGGCATCCGCTTCCTCGGCCTCGGGCATTCGCCGCTCTGGACCCGCGAGCAGACGCCGGTGATGCCGAAGCGGCGGTACAAGATCATGGCGAACTACATGCCGAAGGTCGGCACGCGCGGCCTCGACATGATGTTCCGCACCTCGACCGTGCAGGTGAATCTCGACTTCGCCAGTGAGGCCGACATGGTGGCGAAGCTGCGGGTCGGCCTGGCGCTGCAGCCGCTCGCGACCGCGCTCTTCGCTGCCTCGCCCTTCAGCGAGGGCAAGCTCAACGGCCTGCAGTCGATGCGTTCCGAGATCTGGCGCGACACCGACAATGCCCGCTCCGGCATGCTGCCCTTCGCCTTCGAGGAGGCGATGTCCTATGAGGCCTATGTCGACTGGGCGCTCGACGTTCCCATGTATTTCGTCAAGCGCGGCGACGTTTATCATGACGTCACCGGCGCTTCCTTCCGCGATCTGCTCGCGGGCCGCCTGGCGCAGCTCCCTGGCGAGCGCGCGACCATGTCGGACTGGGCCAACCATCTTTCGACCCTGTTCCCCGAGGCGCGGCTGAAGCGCTATATCGAGATGCGCGGCGCCGATGCCGGGCCGGTCGAGATGCTGAACGCGCTGCCGGCCTTCTGGGTCGGGCTGCTCTATGACGAGGCTTCGCTCGCCGCGGCCTGGGACCTCGTCCGGGGCTGGAACGCCGAGGAGCGCCAGCGCCTGCGCGACGATGTGCCCAAGGCCGGGCTCAATGCCAGGATCGGTGGCCGGCCGTTGCGTGAACTCGCGCGCGAGGTCGTCGAACTGGCGCGGGCCGGGCTGGCGCGGCGCGCCCGTCTCGATGCACAGGGGCGCGACGAGACCTCTTATCTCGAGCCGGTCATGGCCATTGCGGAGAGTGGCCGCAGCCTCGCCGAGCGGCTCGCCGTGCGCCAGCAGGGCGCCTGGGGCGGCCGGATCGATCCTGTCTTTTGCGAGCTGGTGCTGTGAGGCGGCGGGACAATGTAACGCCTGCCGCGTCGCGACTTCGGCGGAAAACTGCGCATACCTCCGAATTTTGCGCTTCCGATTAACGAATTCTCCGCAGCTTGCCGCTAGCAATGGCGGCATGAAGCCGATTTTCGCCCTTGCTCGCGACTTTCTGCACGACAACCGTGGCGCCACGGCGATCGAGTACTGCCTGATCGCCGGTATGATCTCGCTCGCCTGCATTGCCGGCGCGACGACGATCGGCACGACCCTTTCCCGATATTTCTTCGCGGCCGCGGCCGGTCTGGCGCCCTGAGGGCGACGAGCGGTGTGCCACACGACGCGTCCTCGTCGTGTGGCCGAAAGCGGCTGGCCGATTGGGCAGGAAATTACGCAACGCAGTTTCGCTAAACTTTACCATATTCAGGCTGCGGCGGCCGAATAGGCCCGCTTATGTGCCGATAGCCCCGGTTTTCACGAGCTCGCGCAAGATTTTGTCAATCCGCGCCCGCCTACGGTTTTTGCATCGTCGCGCTGTGTTTTCGGCGCTTTCCGCGAGGCTTTGGAATGATGCCCCTGTTTCGCAGCTTCCTGAAAGACACCCGCGGCTCGACCGCGCTGATCTTCGGGCTCGGCCTGCCGGCACTGATGCTCGCTGTCGGTGGCGGCATCGACCTGACCCGCGCCGCCGCCCAGCGGCAGCGCATCGCCAGCGCGGTCGAACTCGGCTGCCAGCAGTCGACGCACGAGATCAGGTACCGGCAGAGCCAGGCCAACGCCGATCCGAACGCGAACTACGTGCCGGTCGTGACCGATATTACGAACAGCAAGGTGACCGGCAGCGGGCTGTCCGGCGTGACGGTCAGCGCCAGTATCGCTAACAACATCATCACCGTCCGGGCGTCGGGCAACAGCGCCAACGTTTTCGGTGGGGTGCTCGGCTTCGAGAACGTGCCGCTCGGGGTCGTCCGCAATTGCGACATGCTGCCGGTGTCCACGACGACGCCGGGAACAGTGCTTCTCGTGGAGTCCTTCGAGACTAACCACAACGTCGCGTCGAACAGCTGGACGGTCCTGAACAACTGGAATGGATGGTCGACGCAGAGCGGCAAGGGCGGCATCGAGATCAACGGCATCCCGCAGCTCTCCGGCAACGAGATCCGTTTCGGCAATTTCTTCGCCGAGCTGGACTCGCATTGCTACACTTCGAACTGCCGGACCAATTCGTCAATGTGGCGGGAGATAACTCTCCCGGCCAATGGCGATTACGAGCTGCGCTACTGGTACATCTCGCGCGTTCGCAATCCAGCCTATGCCGGCAAGGTCTACTGCGCTTACAAGGACTCGTCGACTGCGGTCTGGAATGCGCTCAATAATGCGACCTGGGAGGGGCAGACCAACCGGATCGAGGTCTTCTTCGCGAAGTCGAGTGGCTTTTCCTCGGCAGCCTCGAACGCCGTCGACACCTGCGTCCACACTGACCAGTGGACCGAGCGGAAGATCATCTTCCGGAACCTCAAAGCCGGCGATAAGTACAGGCTGCAGTTCCAGGCAGCCGGGCGCGAGGATACCTATGGCGGGCTGATCGACTACATCCGCTTCTGCACCAAGACCTGTCCGTGACGGAGTGGCGACGGTGATGCGCTATCCCCGATCGATCACTCTGCCGGGCCTCATCTTGCGGCTGGCGAGCCGGTTGCGCGCCTTCGCGGGCGATGCGCGTGGTTCCGCAGCGGTCGAATTCGCCTTTGTCGGCGTGGTCTTCATCACCGGGCTGCTGGCGGTGCTGCAGTTCGCTCTGGTCTTCCTGACGCAGATGAATTTGCATGACGCGGTTTCCGATGCCGCCACCGGCAACAACGCCCAGACCCTGGCCGGAAACCGTAGCGCCGTCATCACCCAGATCTGCGGGCGGCTCGTGATCGCGGACAACTGCGTCGCGAACATCCGCCTCGAGACGCAGCCTCTCTCGGCTTATGGCGGAGTGGTCCAGGCGATCGGCTCCACCTTCTCCAGCGCGACCGCTGGTACGCCGATGCTGATCCGGGCGCGTGTTCCGGTCGTGACCTTCGTGCCCGGGCTACCCGATCTGAGCGTGTCGGGCTCCGCACTCTATGCGAGGCCGTCATGATGATCTCGGCAAGGTTCCGTTGGCGCAGCCCGCGCCGCATGCTGCGGGACGAGCAGGGCATGGCCGCCGTCGAGTTCGGTCTGATCGGCACTCTGTTGTTCATGATGCTGGCCGCGGCCGTCGACCTTTCGCAGGCCTTCACGATCCAGCGCGACATCACGCGCTTCACCGCGGAAGCGGCGCTGGTGCTGGCCTCGCAGACCGACGAGACGCTCGCCGCCGTGACCGGCCAGCAGATCAATGCCAAGATCGCCAACGTCCTGCCCGGCAAGACCGGAATCGAGGTGGGTTCGGCGGCGATCACGCGCAAGAACAACACGATCCTGGTCGGTGTCGGCACGATGACTTATCTGCCCGCTGAAGCGAATACCTCGGCATTGGCTACGCTCCAGAACGAAGACCATGGCGTCGTCGTCCGCGCGTCCTATCGCCACGAGCCGCTCATCCTCGGCTTTGCCGAGCAATTCGGGCTCCGCACCAAGACTTTCACTGCTGCCACAGTGGCGCTCAGGCTGCGTGAGGCGCGCTACTAGAGGATTGCGAGCGAAGCGGGCAGCCGCTCCGCTCAAAATGCTCGCGGTCGCCGAGGCGCTTGTCCGCGCGCGCCAAGCCTACTCGGCCGCGGTCTTGAAGCTCTGCAGATTGTCGAGGCTCTGAATGATGTGCTCGGCGAGCGCGTTCGAGAGGATCGACGGGTCGTGCCGGGTCCGGAGCAGGCCGATCTTGCAGGAGGGTAGGCTGGCATAGCCTTCCGAGGCGCCGAGGATGCGCATGCCAGGCCTGACGGCGCTCTCCGGCAGCACCGAGACGGCGAGCCCCGCGACCACCGCCGCGCCGACCGCGGTCGAGTTCCAGCTGGCATAGAGCACACGGAAGCGCCGTCCCTTGTTCTCCAACGCCTCGACCGCCGCCTGCCGCCAATTGCAGGTCGGACGCCCCAGCGCCAATGGCAGCGGGTCCTCCTCATGCACGCAATGGCGGGCCGAGGTCACCCAGAGCAGGGGCTCGATACGGATGATCTCGCCCTGGCCGCGTCCCTCGACATGGGTAATGATCGCAAGGTCGATGTCGCCGGTCGCGATGCGCTCGGCCAACATCGGCGTCGGCTCGCAGACCACGGTGACTTCGGTGCGCGGGTTCGAGCGGGCGAAGCGGGCCAGGATCTCCGGCAGGTAGCGGTCGGCATAATCGTCGGGCACGCCGAGCCTGATCCGGCCCTTGAGATCGGCCTCGGTGAAGCTGGCGACACATTCCAGATTCAGTCGGACGATCCGGCGGGCATAGTCGAGCAGGCGCTCGCCATCTTCGGTCAGCTTGGCATGGCGCCCGTCACGGCCGAAGAGCGGCCGTCCGACGCGTTCCTCGAGCCGCTTCATCTGCATCGAGACCGCCGATTGCGTCTTGAAGACGATCTCGGCCGCGCGGGTGAAGGAGCCAGTGTCGGCGATGGCGACGAAGGTCTTGAGCTGGTCGGCGTCGAGCACATGGGCCATGCCGGCATCCCCCCGGAGGAATATCAAAATTAATTGTGCCAAACATCATAATCATTCGTTTGGCTGATGGCCAGCGGGGACTTACCTTTGGGTCATTCTCCGGCTCCTGTCATGGCGCGTCCAGCCGGTCCGGATGATCCGATCCGCCGATCAACCCCAGGAGGCCGTCATGCTGATCATGACCTATGCCGCGAAGTCCCTGTCTGCCCTTGGCGGTAGCGTGACGCGTGCAGCCACCCGGACGGTCACCGGCGTCAAAGATCTGATCCGCGCCTGGGTCCACCGCCGCGAGGTCATGCAGCTCGGCGAACTCGACGAGCGCGGCCTCAAGGATATCGGTCTCGTTCGCTCCGATGTCGAAGGCGCGCTCGCGACCTCCTGGCTGCGCGATCCCTCCGCCGTTCTCTCCGCCCGCTCGGCGCAGCAGCAATCGGCCGCTGCGCGCCGGCGAGAAGTCGGGCTTCGACAGGCCGTAACCCAGCCGGCGCGGCCAGCGCGGGCCATCGAGATCGCGTGCAACGCCTGACCCCTTGGCGTGACGCGTTCCTGCGGGCGGTGGCTTCGGCTACCGCCCTTTTTTATGGGCGATGCCCGGAATGACGGAGCCGCGGCCGGTATCGACACGGCCGGCCTCTGCCAATGTCAGGCGCGGCGCTGCCCACCGCCCAGCATCGCATCGAAGATCGACTTCAGCGCATCCTGGTGGCTGTCCTGCACCTTGCGGCCATGCTCGAACATCTGGTTGAGCGCATCGAGGCCAATCGAGCCCGGTCCCGTCTCGCCGGAGGGCGCCGGCTGCTCGGGCTCCGGTTCCGGCTGGCGCCGCTGCGGTGCGGGCTTGACCCCCTCCTGCGACGGCTGGCCGCCGCCGAACATGCCGGTCAGGATCTGGCCGAAGATATTGCCCATATCGGCCGGGTTGCCCGGCATCGGCGCGCCGCCGAACGGGCCGCCTCCTTGCGCCTGCCCGGCCGCCGCCGTCTGACCGCCGAACAGACCGCCGAGAATCGCTTCGAGCGGGTTGCCGGGGCTGGCCTGCATGCCCGGCTTCGGCTGGCTCGGCGCCTGCCCGCGCATCATCTCGGCGAACTGGCCGAGAATGCCGCCGAGCCCCTGATTGCCGGCCGATCTGGACAGCCCGCCCATCACCATCGCGGCGATCACCGGCAGCATCTGCTTCAGAATCGCCTGGCCGACGCCGCTGGTGGCGGCCGCCTGGGCGGTGATGGCGTTGCTGACCTCCTTGGAGCCGAAGAGCTGGCTCAGCACGTCATTGCCCATCGGCGCCGCGGAATCGGGAATGCCGTCGCCATCGGTGTCGTACATCTGGCCGAAGGGCGTCGCCGTCATCATCTGCGCGAGATTGCCGAAGGCGTAGGGGTTCTGCGTCTGGCGCTGCAACCCCATCGAGAAGGCCGGCAGCAAGGCGTCGAGCGCGGCCTGGGTCTGTTGCTGGGAGAGGCCGTATTGCCGCGCCAGGTTCTGCATCGCCTGGCCGTTCTGAGCCGACTGCATCATCTCGAACAGGTTCATCATGGCATGCTCCCTTGCGGGTTCGGTCCCGCCACCGGCGCGCTTTCCGTTCGACCGGGATCGGTCGAACCGTCGGAGTTCGCGCCAGCCATCGCCCGGACGATATCAGCCGGGTGGCATCAGGCAAGCGAGGCGGCTTGCGCCGCCGCCCGCCGCTCCAGCTTGCCGATCGCGCGATAGGCGAAGACCAGCGCCAGCACGCCGAACAGCACCGCACCGAGCGCGACCCCGGCGAGCGCGCCCTTCGGCCCGGCATAGTGTGCGCCGATGAACGCCATCGGCACGGTGCCGAGCGTCGCACGGCCCCAGCTGAACACTGTCGAATAGAGCGGCATGCCGAGATTGTTGAAGGCGGCGTTGGCGACGAAGAGCGCGCCGACGAAGAGCCACATCGGGCCGGAGATCAGGCAGAAGAACACGACGATCTCCGCCGTCTCGCCGCTCGCATCGAACAGGGTGGTGAGCGGATGGCGCAGCAGCACCAGCATCAGCCAGGCGAGGGCGACGCAGCCGGCGGCGAAGCAGACCGAGTCGGTCAGTGCCCGGCGCATCCGGTCGAAGCGCAGCGCCCCCCAGTTCTGGCCGAGGATCGGCCCGATCGCCCCGGACAGGGCGAACAAGGCACCGAACGCCACCGGCACGAGCCGGTCGATGATCGCGGTGGCGGCGATCGCCTGGTCGCCGAAGCGGGCGATGATGCTGGCGAAGAAGGCGTTGGCGATCGGGGCCGAGAGATTGGTCAGGATCGCCGGCGCGGCGATCGAGAGGGAGCGGCCGATATCGGCGCGCACCGTGGCAAGCGTCGGGCGCGCCACGATGCCGTGGACCTTGACCGCGCCATGATAGCCGACCGCGACCAGGACCAGCCGCGAGATCACCGTCGCCATGGCGGCGCCGTCCGGCCCGAGCCCGAGACCGAAGATCAGCAGCGGGTCGAGTCCGGCGATGACGATGCCGCCGGAAAGCGTGACATACATCGCCCGCCTGGCGTCGCCGACGGCACGCAATATGCCGGAAAAGCCCATGCCGAGCGCCATCAGCACGTTCGCCGGCAAGGTGATCCACAGGAAGGAGTGGGCGACAGCATAGGCCTCACCCTGCGCGCCGAGCCGTGTCAGCAGCCAGGGCAGCAGCGGCAGGATCAGGCCGCTCAGCGCGAAAGCCGCGGCGCCCATCAGGGCGAGCGATGACGCCGCCAGCCGGCGTGCGCCGGCGCGGTCCCCGGCGCCGAGCGCGCGCGCCGTCAGGGCGGTCACCGCGATCATCAGCCCGACATTGAAGGAGACGACGAGGTAGAGGACGATGGTGGCGTAGCCGACACCGGCCGTTGCCGCCGGCCGGCCCAGCCGCGAGACATAGAGCAGCGACAACAGGTCGACGATGAACACCGCCATCAGGCCGACGGAGGCGGTCGCGGTCATCACCGCGACATGGCGCAGGGTCGAGCCGGTGACGAAGACGGCCGGGCTTTTGCTGGGGGCGTTCACGTGGCCGGTTCTCCGACACCGCCGACCGCCACCTGGGCGCCGCCATCCTCGATGACCTCGCGGGTCTCCTCTGACAGGGCTTTCGGCTTGGCCTTGGGTCTGACCAGCGGCTCGGGCGAGACGCGCGGCACCTTGTGCAGCCCGGCGGCGATGCCTTCGTTGAACTGGATTTCCATGCGCTGGGCGTCGCGCTCGCGCACATTCTCGATCACTACGCTGGCCTCCTCATAGTCGAGCCCGAGGCCCTCCAGGGTCACGCGGCTGAAGCCGAGCGCCGATTCGAAGGTCTCACGCATCAGATAGTCGACATCGGCGCGCATCAGGTCGATGGCGTGGACACGGTCGAAGGCGCGGGCATGCAGGCGTACCGTCGGGAATTCCGCCTTGGCCATCTCGACGATCCGCAGCGCCGCCTCGCGGTCGTCGATGCAGACGCAGACGATCTTGGCCTTGCCTGCTCCGGCGGCGCGCAGCACGTCGAGCCGCGTGCCGTCGCCGTAATAGATCTTGAAGCCGAACTTGGCGGCGGAGCGGATGCGCTCGACATCGGCATCGATGACGGTGACGTCGATGTGCTGCAGCAGCAGCGCCTGCGTCACCACCTGGCCGAAGCGGCCGAAGCCGATCACCAGCACGGAAGGCGCGGTGCCGCTGAAATCCTCCTCGATCTCTTCCGGCGGTGCCGCGCGCGCCAGCAGCCAGGCGTCGATCAGCTTGGCGAGGATCGGGCCGATCAGCATGCTGAGCGCGGCGAGCGCGGTCGCGATTGCGCCGTGATGCGGGTTCAGCAGGCCGAGCGAGGCGGCCATCGGCAGCAGCACGAAGGCGAATTCGCCGGCCGGTGACAACAGGGCGCCGGCCCGGATCGCCTCGCTCCACGTCGAGCAGGAGGCGCGCAGGATCGCGGCGGCGGCGGCGATCTTGAACAGCACCAGCGCCGGCGCGGCGAACGCCAGCAGTAGCGCATTGTCGAGCACCAGCTTGAGGTCGATCGACATGCCGACCGCCATGAAGAACAGGCCGAGCAGCACGCCGCGGAACGGTTCGATATCGGCTTCCAGCTCATGGCGGAAATGCGAATCCGCCAGCAGCACGCCGGCGAGGAAGGCGCCCATCGCCATCGACAGGCCGACATTCTCCATCACCAGTGCCGCGCCGAGCACGACGAGCAGGGCGGCTGCGGTCATCACCTCGCGGGCGCCGGACTTGGCCAGCAGCCGAAAGAACGGGTTCAGCGCATAGCGGCCGGCGAACACCAGGGCTGCGACCGCGAGCAACGCCAGGCCGAGCCCGGCCAGTGCCTGCATCGCGCTCTGGTCATTGGTCGCGCCGGTCGTCGCCAGCAGCGGCAGCATGGCGAGGATCGGCGCGATCGCGATGTCCTGAAAGAGCAGGACGGAGAAACAGCGCCGGCCATAGGACTCGGCGCCGTCGCCACGCTCCTCGAGCAGTTGCAGGGCGATCGAGGTGGCGGAGAGGGCGAGCGCCAGACCGACCGCGACCGCGCCGCCGAGGCTGAGCCCGAGCCACCAGGCGATGGCGCCGATCACGCCCGCGCTGAGGACCATCTGGGCGAGGCCGGTGCCTAAGATGTCTCGCCGCATCGAATAGAGCCGCGCCGGCTGCAATTCGAGCCCGACCAGGAAAAGCAGCAAGACGACGCCGATCTCGGCGGTGCTGCGGATCGCATTCGCGTCCTTGATCACGGCCAGCAGCGAGGGGCCGATGGCGATGCCGGCGGCGAGATAGCCGAGCACGGCCGAAAGCCCGAAGCGCCGGAACAGCGGCACGGCGACCACCGCCCCGGCGCAGAAGGTCAGGATCGGCGGCAGATAGCTGACATGCGAGGCATCGGCCATGAGGAATCCGTGCTGACGGGAGCGGCCTGGCGCGAGCGCGGGGTCGATCGGGGTTATCTAGGCGTTCTCTGGCGCGCCGGGGAGGGCGGCTGGTGCGGGGGGCTCCTGCGGCCTGCGGCGAGCCGCTTCCTTGACATCATTCGCGTGAGACCGAAAGAAGGCGCAGCCCTTACCGGAGCCTTCGAGACCTCGTGACCGCCGCGCCAAAACCGCCGCTCGATATCCTGCTCTGCGCCCCGCGCGGCTTCTGCGCCGGCGTGGTCAGGGCGATCGACGCCGTCGAGAAGGCGCTCACG
The DNA here is from genome assembly GCF_053618995.1 of Allobosea sp. NPDC055594. Lineage (NCBI taxonomy): Bacteria > Pseudomonadati > Pseudomonadota > Alphaproteobacteria > Hyphomicrobiales > Alloboseaceae > Allobosea > Allobosea sp. NPDC055594. Next base: position 223,034 of record NZ_JBSHIO010000002.1, on the reverse strand, counting down.
CTGCATGGCGCGCCGGTCTATGTCCGCCACGAGATCGTGCACAACAAATACGTGGTCGAGTCGCTGAAGCGGAAGGGCGCGGTTTTCGTCGCCGAATTGTCCGAAGTCCCCGATGCCAGCCGGCCGGTGATCTTCTCGGCCCATGGCGTGCCGAAATCCGTGCCGGCGGAGGCCCAGGCTCGCAATTTCTTCGCCATCGACGCGACCTGCCCGCTGGTCACCAAGGTACATCGCGAGGCCGAGGTCCACCACAAGCGCGGGCGGCACATCCTGCTCGTCGGCCATGCCGGCCATCCCGAGGTCATCGGCACCATGGGGCAATTGCCGCCGGGCGCCATCACGCTGATCGAGACGCTCGAGGATGTTGCGACCCTGACCCCACCCGAGGGCAGGCCGCTGGCCTATGTCACGCAGACGACGCTCTCGGTTGACGATACCCGCGGCATCGTCGAGGCGCTGCAGACGCGTTTTCCCGCGCTGATCGCGCCGCACAAGGAAGACATCTGCTACGCCACCACCAACCGGCAGGAGGCGGTCAAGCGCGTCGCCCCGCTGGTCGATGGGCTGATCGTCGTCGGCTCGCCCAATTCCTCGAATTCGCAGCGCTTACGCGAGGTCGCCGAGCGGGCCGGCTGCCCGGTTTCGCGCCTGGTGCTGCGCACCGACGAGATCGACTGGTCGCTGTTCGGCGATATCCGCCGGCTCGGGCTGACGGCCGGCGCCAGCGCGCCGGAAGTGCTGGTCGAGGAGATCATCGACGCCTTCGCCGAGCGCTACGAGGTCACTGTCGAGACCGTCTCGACCGCCGATGAGAGCGTTTTCTTCCCCCTGCCGCGCGAATTGCGCGGTGAGCCGGCTGCGTCCCCGGCCGAGTGAGCCCAGGAATTCTCAAGCGTGGCCGTCTATACCGAAGTACCCGATAACGAAATGGCCGCCTTCGTGGCGCGCTATGGCATTGGCGACCTGTTGTCCGCCAAGGGCATCGCCGAAGGCGTCTCGAATTCCAACTTCCTGCTGCATACCACGCAGGGCTTCTACATCCTGACGCTCTACGAGGAGCGGGTCTGTGCCGACGATCTGCCCTTCTTCATCGGGCTGATGGAGCATCTGGCGCAGCGCGGCCTGATCTGTCCGCAGCCGCTACGGACCGGCGACGGCGCCGCCGTCGGCCGGCTCGCCGGGCGCCCGGCCGCGATCGTCACCTTCCTCGACGGGCTCTCGGTCCGCCGGCCCACGGTCGCGCATTGCGGCGAGGTCGGGCGCGGGCTCGCCTTGCTGCACGAGGCCGGCCGGGATTTTCGCATGCAGCGCGCCAATGTCCTGTCCGTGCCCGGCTGGCGCCCGCTCGCCGAGCAGGCGGGGGCGGAAGCCGACACGGTGCTGCCCGGGCTGTCGCGACGCATCTTCGCCGAGATCGAGGCGCATGAACGGCATTGGCCGCAGGGGCTGCCGAGCGGCATCATCCATGCCGATCTCTTCCCCAACAATGTCTTCTTCATCAAGGACCAGCTCTCGGGGCTGATCGACTTCTATTTCGCCTGCACCGACGCCTTTGCCTACGACCTCGCGATCTGCCTGAATTCCTGGTGCTTCGAGGCCGACGCCTCGTTCAACCTGACCAAGGGCCAGGCTCTGCTCGCCGGCTATGAGAGCGTGCGGCCGCTCGAGACGGCCGAGGTCGAGGCCCTGCCGGTGCTCTGCCGCGGCTCGGCTCTGCGCTTCCTTCTGACCCGTCTGGTCGACTGGCTGAACGTGCCCGAAGGCGCTTTCGTCAAGCCCCTCGACCCGCTCGAATACGATCGCAAGCTCGCCTTCCACCAGCGCGTCACCGATGCGCGCGAATACGGGCTGCGGCGATGAGCGAGGTTGTCGAAGTCTGGACCGACGGCGCCTGCTCGGGCAATCCGGGGCCCGGCGGCTGGGGCGCGATCCTCAGCTACAAGGGCAAGGAGCGCGAGCTTTCCGGCGGCGAGCCGCTGACCACCAACAACCGCATGGAGCTGATGGGCGCGATCTCGGCATTGGAGACGCTGACCCGGCCCTGCACCGTCGCGCTCCACACCGACAGCCAGTATCTGCGCCAGGGCATCACCGCCTGGATTCATGGCTGGAAGAGGAACGGCTGGAAGACCGCCGACAAGAAGCCGGTCAAGAACGAGGAGCTCTGGAAGCGCCTCGACGCTGCCCTCAAGCAGCACAAGATCGAATGGAAATGGGTCAAGGGTCACGCCGGAGACGAGATGAACGAGCGCGCCGACGCGCTCGCCCGGGCAGGGATGGCGCCGTTCAAGCCGGGGCGGTAGGCGAGGGCGGAACGCCGAGCCTCGTCACACGCGACGCGACACCAAGATTCCGAGAAGGCCTCGCACCTGCCGACGCCGCATGCGCCCCAGCCGGATGCAGGCTTTCACGCATGTGGTCGCGAGGTTGAGCAGGGTTGATGCCGCCGCTCAGGGCGCCGCCTGCGCCTGCCGGGTCGCGCGCAGGACCTCGCGCGGCAGCACGCCGGTCTGACGCTCGACCATGCGGTGCACGACCGGCGGCTCAGGCCCTATATGCAGGCTCCTGACCCGGTCGCCGATCTCGGCATCGGCCTGGGTGGCGCGCTGGGCCTGGCGGAGATATTCGACCCAGGTCGGGCTGTCATAGCGCTCGATCCAGAGCTCGGCATCGGTCAGGTCGCGCAGCAGCGACCAATGGCGGGCACCATCGCGGCGGCGGATGCGCCGACGCTCCTCCATCGCCTTCAGGAACTCGACCACGTCCTCCTGCCGGATCCGCCATTCGATGGTGACGAAGACCGGGCCGCTGCGCGGTTCGATATCGACCGCGACCGTCGGCTCTCGCCAGCGGCTGAGCGGATCGAGATTGAGCGCCTCGAGCGGGGGAAGCTGGTAGCGCAGCCCGGCTGCCGCGCCGAGGATGAGTGCGACCGCCGCTGCGGTGAGGCCGCCGGCCGGGCCGGAATGGAGGGTGACCCAGCCCCAGGCCCAGCTGCCCGCGGCCATCCCGCCGAAGGCCGCCATCTGGTAGAGCGAAAGCGCGCGCCCCGCCACCCAGCGCGGCGCCGAGAACTGCACCGTCGAGTTGAAGGTCGAGAGTGCCAGCACCCAGCAGGCGCCGCCGACTGCGAGCGCCGGCATGGTGAGCCACATGGTCTGGCTCGCGGCCACGACCAGGGCCGCGGCCGCATAGGCCAGAAAGGTCAGACGCGCCAGGGTCTCGGTGCTGAACCGCCGGCGCAGACGGGCACTGACGAAGGCTCCGCCGACCGCGCCGGCGCCGAAGGCTCCCAGCAGGATGCCGAATGTCAGCGGACCGCCGCGCACGAGATCCCGTGCGATCAGCGGCATCAGGGCGAGGCCGACGACGCCGCCGAAGCCGAAGAGGAAGGCGCGCAGGATGACGGCGCGGATATTGGGCGACATCGCGACATAGCGGAGGCCGGCGCTCATCGCGAGCCAGAGCGTCTCGCGCGGCAGCAGGCGCTCGACGCGCGGCGGCTGCCAGCGGGCCAGCACGACGAGCAGCCCGATATAGCTGAAGGCATTGACGATGAAGGCCGCGACCGCGCCGAAGGCGGCGACGATCGCGCCGCCGATCGCCGGGCCGACGCTGCGCGCGATGTTGAAGGCGACGCTGTTCAATGTCACCGCCGCCGGCACCTCGGGTCGCGGCACCATGTCGCCGACCGAGGACTGCCAGGCAGGATTGTTGAGCGCGTTGCCGCAACCGAGCAGGAAGGTGAAGGCGAGCAGCAGCCAGGGTGAGAGCAGCCCGAACCAGGCGAAGACCGCCAGCATGATCGAAACCGCGAGCATGAAGCTCTGCGCCGTCAGCAAGATGCGGCGGCGATCGTAATTGTCCGCGATCGCGCCGGCGGCGAGCGAGAAGATCATGACCGGCAGCGTCGTCGAAGCCTGGACGAGCGCGACCATGTCCGGCGAATCGGAGAGCGAAGTCATCAGCCAGGCGGCGCCGACCATCTGGACGAGGCCGCCGAAGTTCGAGGCGAGGCTTGCGATCCAGACCGCACGAAAGATCGGCTGGCGCAATGGCGCAAAGGCCGAATAGCGCCCGTCATGGGGCTTCAGGCCTGCGGCCTTGAGGTCGGCTTCGGCGGTCTCGGCCGTGGTCTGCGTGGCGGGCTCTTGCGGCATACCACAGTTAGAGCATGCCGGTGGACGATGTGAAGCCGGGCTTCGTCATTGTCCGTCGTCAGATGATTTGAGAGCGCTTTCGGTTTTCAGCAGGTTTGGAGGCGCCTCGCGCCGATGGCGCCCCCTGTGTTCCAGGCTGGGCGCTATGGGCGGTCGAGCTTCGGCCAGTAGGCGCAAGGTCCACCGGCATGACGCGCTGCGTGCCGTTGAAGTCGCGAGCCAGAGGCGACACGCCCTGGCCCCGCCCCCGTCAACGCCAGCCCAGCCCCGGCGCGACATGCTTCAGGATCGCCTCGATGACATGGGCGTTGTAGTCGACGCCGAGCTGGTTCGGCACCGTCAGCAGGAGCGTGTCGGCCTCGGCGATCGCCTCGTCCTTCTTCAGCTCCTCGATCAGCCTGTCCGGCTCGGCCGCGTAGCCGCGGCCGAAAATGGCGCGCGTGCTGTCGTCGATATAGCCGATCGAGTCGCTGCCCTGCCCATCGCGGCCGAAATAGGCGCGGTCGCGATCGTCGACCAGGGCGAAGATGCTGCGGCTGACCGAGACGCGGGGCTCGCGCTGATGGCCGGCCTCCTTCCAGGCCTGCCGGTAGCCGCGGATCTGCTTCGCCTGCTGGATGTGGAAGGGTTCGCCGCTCTCATCGGTCTTCAGCGTCGAGCTCTGCAGGTGCATGCCGGCCTGTGCCGCCCAGACGGCGGTGGCATCCGAGGCCGCGCCCCACCAGATGCGCTCGCGCAGACCCTCGGAATGCGGCTCGAGCCGCAGCAGGCCGGGTGGGTTGGGGAACATCGGGCGCGGATTGGGGTGCGCGAAGCCTTCGCCGCGCAAGACGTCGAGGAAGACCTCGGCATGCCGGCGCGCCATGTCGGCATCGCTCTGCCCCTCGGCCGGCTGGTAGCCGAAATGGCGCCAGCCATCGATGACCTGTTCGGGCGAGCCGCGGCTGATGCCGAGCTGCAGGCGGCCGCCTGAGATCAGATCGGCGGCGCCCGCGTCCTCCACCATGTAGAGCGGGTTCTCATAGCGCATGTCGATGACGGCCGTGCCGATCTCGATGCGGCTGGTCCTGGCGCCGATCGCAGCCAGCAACGGGAAGGGCGAGGCGAGCTGGCGGGCGAAGTGATGCACCCTGAAATAGGCCCCGTCGGCGCCCAGTTCCTCGGCCGCGACGGCGAGTTCGATCGACTGCAGCAGCGTGTCGCCGGCCGAGCGGGTCTGCGATTGCGACGAGGGGGACCAGTGCCCGAAGGAAAGGAAGCCGATCTTCTTCATGGTGCAGCGCCTGTGAATGACCGCGAGCGCGGAGCCGTTCCGCGAAAAGGAAAACGCCCGGCCGGCCGGCGCCGTCGGGCGTGCTTGTCCCTCATATAGGCGCGATCCACGGCCTCGCTTTGGCGTTCACGCATTGACGCCAATGTACCGGTGCAATCTCGGCGGTACCGGCGCAGCGGGCCACCAGCCGGGATTCGTTTCTCGGGGCAACCCGGTGCTTGCGCCAGGAGATGGGGTCTTGCCCCGCGCTGCCGGGCGCACGGGTCTCGCAAGCAGGTTCGTGCTCAGGCGCGCTCCTGGGCATCATTCTCGTGTTCGAGCTTGTCGCGCAGCGCTGCCATGACGCGGTGCGCGGCTTCTAGGTCGGCTTCCGAAAGATCCTGCGCCAGCCTGTCCGCCTTCGGATTGTAACTTTCCACGGCAGCGTCGTAGGCCTGCTGCCCCTGCTCCGTGAGCAGGACGAGCTGGGCGCGCCGGTGATGCGGGTTCGGCGCGAAGGCGACCAGCCCTTCGCCGTGCAGGTCGTTGACGATGCGCTGGACGTTCTGGCGGTTGGCGCCGAGGTCGCGGGCGAGCCACGATACCGGCTGCGGCCGCTCCGCGGCGACGATCGCGCCGAGGATCTGCCAGCGTGCGCTGGTCAGGCCGAACGGCGCCACGAGCTTGTCGCCCCAGCTCAGCGTCAGGTTGTTCACCCGGAACAGGAGCAGGATGAGGCCGGTCAAGGTGTCTCGGGCCGGCGGGTTCGATGTCTCGCTCATAAGGCATCTTAAAAACGATTTGACATCATCATGTCAAATGACATAGGCATCTCAAGGTCAAATTGACAACATAATGTCATTTACAGGTGATGATGTCATGATCAAAGCCGTTCATCCCGTCGCAGGCGTGGTCGCGCTGCTCACGATCGCGAGCTTCTGGCTCTCGACGGCGCTGGCCGAGCTGTTCGCTTCCGAAGCAACCGTGGTCGCGATCAAGAGCACGATCCCATGGGGTTTCCTGCTCCTCGTGCCGATGCTGGCTGCGGCCGGTGGAACGGGTTTCGCATTGGCAAAAGGCCGGCGCACCGGGCTGGTCGGAGCCAAGGCCAGGCGCATGCCGATCATCGCGGCGAACGGCATCCTGGTCCTCATTCCGGCGGCGCTGTTCCTTGCGGACAAGGCTGGTCATGCCGAGTTCGACAGCGTCTTCTATGGCGTTCAGGCGCTGGAACTGGTTGCCGGTGCGGTCAATATCACGCTGCTCGGGCTGAACATGCGCGATGGTCTGAAGATGAGGGGCCGGCTGAGACGCCGCCCCGCCTGATCGTCGTGCTTCCCTTCAGGAAGAACTGCGCCGGGCCGATCGCGGAGCCATCGGCCGGAACGCCCAGCGCCCGGCTCAGCCCAGCGGCTGCCGGTAGACGACGAAGCCCGATTTCTGCGCGACCTTGTCGTAGAGTTCCTGCGCCTGCAGGTTGCTCTCATGCGTCTGCCAGTAGACGCGGAAACAGCCCTTGTCCTCGGCCATCTGCCTGACAGCCTCGATCAGCTTGCGACCGACGCCGCCGCCGCGCGCCTCCTCGCTGGTGAACAGGTCCTGCAGATAGCAGATTTCCTTCGGGCTCCAGGTGGTGCGGTGCAGCACATAATTGACGATGCCGACCGCCCGGCCGTCGCGTTCGGCGATGAAGCCGCCCATCGGCTCGGCTCCTCCGGTCAGGCGAGCGAAGGTGGTGTCTGATGTCTCCGGGGCGAGCGAAGCCTTGTAGAAGGTCAGGTAGCCCTGCCAGAGCGGCTCCCAGGCGGTGCGGTCGCCTGCTGCGAGCGGGCGGATGGTGATCTCGGACAAGGGCTCCTCCATGAATGGGCGGGAGGCTAGCGCGAGCCGGGCGCGTCTGTCTCATGACAAGCGCAGATCGGACCGATCGGATTCCCTGCTGAAATATCGCAGGCGTCATGCTCGGGCTTGATCCGGGCATCCCAGGCTGGAGAAGGCGCCAGCAGGCGCCTTCTCGTCACGAGGTTCTCGGATCGACGCTACGCGTCGCCCGAGCAATGATGGCCTCGCCTCAGAGCTGGGCGAGCAGGGTCTCGGCGCCGGAGGCTTCGGCCTTGCCGGGGGCGTCCTCGACATTGAGCGCCGTGACCACGCCGTCCTCGACGACCATCGAATAGCGCTGCGAACGCGTGCCGAGGCCGAAGCCCGAGCCGTCCATCGACAGGCCGATCGCCTTGGCGAAATCGGCGTTGCCGTCGGAGAGGAAGCCGATCACGCCGGTGCCGCCGGTGGCCTTCGACCAGGCGTCCATCACGAAGACGTCGTTGACGCCGGTGACGAAGATTTCCTCGATGCCCTTGGCCTTGATCTCGTCGGCCTTGGCGAGGAAGCCGGGCAGATGGTTCTTGTGGCAGGTCGGCGTGAAGGCGCCGGGCACGGCGAACAGCACGACCTTGCGGCCCTTGAACAGCTCTTCTGTCGTCTTCGCGGCCGGGCCTTCGGCCGTCATCACCCGAAACGTCGCCTGCGGAAGCTTGTCACCGACCTTGATCGCCATCGTGCCGTTCTCCATCCTCGCGCTCTCCGTTCGGCCGGGCATGGCCGAACGACCAGAATTCGCGCTAGCTCACTATTGGTGGAGCATGTCCGCATCACGAAAGTGGCGCCCACTCTCGCGGAACATGCTCGCGGCCGATGGCCGCCCCGCTGGCAGGGTTACGGCTTGCCGGCGCCGATGTCGAGTTCCAGCCGCGTCTCGACGGCGGCCGGCTTGCCGCTCAGCGTCACGATGAAGGGGGTGAGGCCGCTGGCGCCCTTCGGGCGGTCGACGATCTTGAGTTTCGCAGCGATGCTGCCGTCGGGCAGGGGCGTGAACTGCGGTCGGCCGAAGGACCATTGTCCGGCCCCCTCGACGAAGACGTCCTCGATCACGCCGCCTTCCGGTGCCTTGAGGATGAGCTTGAGCGCAGGCTCGCTTTCCTTCTCCCCGCGCGTGACTTCGAGGATCGAGAGGCGGTCGCGTGCGGGTCCGAGCTTGACCGGCTGCGGAATGCGCGCCTCGAATTCCTCGAGCCTCGGCGACGTCACCGAGGTGACGCCGGGTTCGAGCCAGAGCCGCGCCTCGCCTTTGGCGGGCACGCAGATCTTGTCGCAGACGGCATAGTCGAGCTTCAGCGCCACGGTCACCGGCCGTGTCGGGTCGATCGGCTGGACCGAAACCGGCACGACGATCTCGCTGACATAGCCAATGCCGGAGCCGTTCGCTTCCTCGAAACGTTCGGGGGCCGGCCAGCGCACGTCGAGACCGCCGACATTCGCCGAGCCGCTCCAGTCGAAGACCGGCGGAACGCCGGAGTCGCCGGGGCTGCGCCAATAGGTCTTGTAGCCGGGCATCATCACGATCTCGACGCCGACACGCTGCTTGCCCGAAGCGGCGGTCGCGCCGGCGATCAGGCGCATCGAGGAATGGGTGCTTTTCGACCAGGGCGAGACAGCCGCCTCCTGCGCCCAGGCCGCGGTGCCGAGCGTCAGAAGGGGCAGGGTGAGGGCGGCAAGGCGTTTCACCACGGCAGATTTAGGCGATCCCGAAGAGAATGGCGAGAAACACGCGGTCGCGACCTCAAACATTTGCGTTACGATCCTCGCAGGCGAATGCGGCACAACCGGGTCGCGACGATTTGGTTGCGCGACCCCGTTCCCACCCGGCTCGCAAAGGCTTAGCATGGCGCCATGAAGATCGGTTCAAACCAGCGCGTCAGCGGTCGCAGCTATCTCGACGGGCAGTGCCTGATCGCGATGCCGGGCATGAACGATGCGCGCTTCGCCCGCACCGTCGTCTATCTCTGTGCTCATTCCGAGGACGGGGCGATGGGCATCATCGTCAACAAGCGGGCTGCCGATACGCGTTTCCCCGAACTGCTGGTCCAGCTCGACGTGATTCCGCCCGACCAGGCGATCCTCTTGCCGAGCCAGGTCGAGCGCGTTCAGGTGCTGCGCGGCGGCCCGGTCGAGACCAAGCGCGGATTCGTGCTGCACAGCGCCGACTTCTTCCTGGAATCGGCGACCTTGCCGATCGATGACGGCATCTGCCTCACCGCGACGCTCGACATCCTGCGCGCCATGGCGCTCGGCAGCGGCCCGGAAAACGCGGTGCTGGCGCTCGGCTATGCCGGCTGGGGCGCCGGCCAGCTCGAGGCCGAGATCCAGTCCAATGGCTGGTTGCATTGCGAGGCCGATTTCGACCTGCTCTTCGACGACGGGCTCGACACCAAATACGAGCGGGCGCTGAGTAAGCTCGGCATCGATCCGGCCTTCCTCTCGAACCAGGCTGGCCACGCCTGAGAGGGCGCCTTCACATTTCACGTCATTCCGGCTGAAGCGAAGCGGAACGCCGGAATCCATCGCAGAACGCGCCGCCTACCGATGGATTCCGGAGCGGCGCCGCTCCGCAGCTTGTCCGTAATGACGGTGCAGGCGGACGGCAGGTGGCGCGGTACCGATCAGGCCGCTTCCGTCGAGGCGCTTGAGGCGCCTACCAGCCGCCGCGCTTCCGCCGCCGTCATCGGCTGCCCGAAAGTGTAGCCCTGCGCGTACTGGCAGCCGAGTTGGTAGAGCTCGATCGCATCCGACTCGGTCTCGGCGCCTTCCGCCACGACGTCCATGCGCAGATCGGCGGCGAGCTGGACGATCGAGCGCAGGATCACCGGCGGGCGGCCATTGCCCATCTGGCGCACGAAGCTCTGGTCGATCTTGATCGTGTCGAAGGGGAAGCGCTGCAGATAGGACAGCGAGGAATAGCCGGTGCCGAAATCGTCGAGCGAGAGGCCGGCGCCGAGATCGCGGATGCGCGACAGCATCTGCGCCGCATATTCCGGGTTCTCCATCACCAGGCTCTCGGTGATCTCGAGCTTCAGCGTGCCCGGCAGCACGCGCCGGCGGGCCAGCACCGATTTGACGTCGCGCAGCAGATCGTGGCGCAGCAGCTGGCGGCTGGAGACGTTGACGCTGGCGAAGATCGGCGGCTCGACTTCGAGCGCCGCCTGCCAGGCGGCGAGTTCGCGCGCGGTGCGGTCCATCACATAGACGCCGAGATCGACGATCAGGCCGGTTTCCTCGGCGATGGAGAGGAAGTCCTGCGGCAGCAGGCGGCCCTCGCGCGGATGGTCCCAGCGCATCAGCGCCTCGAAGCCGGCGATGGTCCGGTCCTCCAGCCGCACGATCGGCTGGTACATCACCTGGATCTCGCCGCGCTCGATGGCCCGGCGCAGATCGCTTTCCAGCGCCAGCCGGTCGTTGCGGTCGTTGCGCATCGCCGGCACGAAGACCTCGACGAGATTGCCGCCCTGGTTCTTGGCATGGGCCATGGCGAGCTCGGCGTTCTTCAGCGCGTCGTCCTTGCGGGCGGTCGGTGTGCCGTCGAACAGCGCGAGCCCGATCGAGGGCGTCAGCACGATCTCGCGCTCGGCGAAGGTGACGGGCGTCGAGACGGCGCGGCGCACCAGCTCGGCAAGGGCGAGGATGCGCTCGGGCTCGCGCTCGGAGACGAGGATCATCGCGAAGATGTCGCCGCCGATGCGCGCCAGCGTGTCCTGTGCCCGCAGCAGCCGGCCGAGGCGACGCGCCAGCGTCAGCAGGATCGAATCGCCGGCCGAGAAGCCGACGGATTCGTTGACCTGCTTGAAGCGGTCGATGTCGATGACGATGACGGTCGGTCGGATACTCTCATCGGCGCGGCAGAAGCCGAACACGGCGGCGAGCCGGTCCTGGAAGAGCTCGCGATTGGGCAGTCCGGTCAGGTTGTCGTGCACGGCGTCGTGCAGCATGCGATCCTGCGCTGTGCGCTGCTCGGTGACGTCGGCGAGCGTGCCGATGACACGGATGACCTCGCCATCGGAGCCGATCACCGGCCGCGCCTTCAGGCTGAACCAGTGATAGGCGCCATTGCCGGCGCGCAGACGGAAGTCGAGCTGGAGCTTGCCGCGACGCTGCTCGAGCACGGCGTCGAGAGTGACGCGGTAGCGGTCGCGGTCGGCGACATGCATGTATTCGAGCCAGCGCGCGGCCGAGCCCTCGAGCGCCCCCTTGGGCAGGCCGAGCAGGATCTCGGTCTGCGGCGAGACGAAGATCTTGTCGGCGCTCACGTCCCAGTCGAAGACGAGATCGCCGGAGCCCGAGAGTGCGAGCGCCCGTCGCTCAGTGTCGGAAACCAGGCCCTGGGCCAAGGCGCCGCCGGCGAAGGCGTGCTGCACCACGGTGAAGCCGATCAGCAATACGATCAGCACGAGCCCGCCGATCAGCGCCGGCGGCACGAGGTCGCGCACCAGCTGGCCGGTCACGGTGAACCCGGCGGCCGTGACCCAGACCGCGAGCAGGAACCAGGTCGGGATCAGCATCACCGCCCGCTCATAGCCATGGGTGGCAAGGTGCAGGATCAGCACGAAGCCGACTGCCGCGACCGCCGCGATCGAGATGCGTGCGACGCCGGAAGCCATTGGCGCATCGACCACGGCGAGGCCGACGAGACAGGCCAGGCCGAGCATCCAGACCAGCGTGATGTGACTGTAGCGCACATGCCAGCGCGACAGGTTGAGATAGGCGAACAGGAAGACCAGCAATGTCGCCGCCAGCACCACCTCGGCGCCGGCGCGATATATTCGCTCGATTGCCGGCGTCAGCGGGAAGATGCGCTGGAAGAAACCGAAATCGAGCCCGGCATAGGCGAGGACCGCCCAGGCCAGCGCTGCTGCCGCCGGGAAGATCACCGCGCCCTTGACCACGAAGATGATGGTCAGGAACAGCGCGAGCAGGCCGGCGATGCCGATGATGATGCCCTTGTACAGCGTCAGCCCGTTGGTCTTCTGGCGATAGGCCTCCGGCTCGTAGAGATAGAGCTGCGGCAGGTTCGGCGATTTCAGCTCGGCGACGAAGGTCACGGTGGTGCCGGGGTCGAGCGTGATCTGAAAGACGTCGGCGTCCGGTGAATCCTCGCGCTCCGGCCGCAGACCTTGACTGGCCGTGATCGCCTCGATGCGGCGGTCGCCGAGATCGGGCCAGATCACGCCGGAGCCGATCAGCCGGTGGAAGGGGGCGACCAGCAGCCGGTCGATCTGCTCGTCGGAATCATTGGTCAGCGCGAAGACGATCCAGTCCGGGCGCGCTCCGGATTCGCGTGCCCGGACCGCGATGCGCCGGACGATGCCGTCCGGCCCAGGCGCGGTCGAGATCTGGATGACGTCGCCATCGGATTTGTTGCGCTCGACGACGTCGGTGAGGTCGAGCACGGGCACGTCGACCGGCACGCGCTGCGCCTCGATCGCCAGCGCCGGGCGCAGCGCCGAGAACAGGGTCAGCACCAGGAGGCCAGAAATGGCGATGCCGAGCCGGAGGAAACGGTGCGTCGATGACAAGGTGGGCTCGGTCTTTCGGGCGGGTCTGAATGTTTAAAATTTGTCGGGTCAGTCGTATCGGCCGGGCGTGGCGAGGGCAAGGCGGCCTTCCCACTCTTCCTCACCCCTTGCGGAGGTCGGCGGCGAGCATCCCATAGAGCAGGTGGTCGGCCCAGACGCCGTTGATCCGCAGATAGCCGCGCGCCTCGCCTTCGGGCTGGAAGCCGACACGCTCGAGCAGCCGGCGCGACGGTGTATTGTGCGGCAGGCAGGCCGCCTCGACCCGGTGCAGCGCGAGTTCCGAGAAGGCGAAGGCGAGCGCGCCGCGGACCGCCTCCGTCATATGGCCCTTGCCCGCATGCCGCTCGCCCATCCAGTAACCGAGCGTGCAGGCCTGCGCGACGCCGCGTCTGACCAGGCCGAGCGTCAGCCCACCGAGCAGCGTTTCCGTGCGAGCATCGAGGACGAACAGGCAATAGGCCTCGTCGGAGGCGACTTCGCGGGCGGCCCGCTTCACCCGCAGCCGGAAGGCGTTGCGGGTGAGGTCGTCCTCGCTCCAGACCGGCTCCCACGGCGTCAGGAAATCGCGGCTCTCCCGCCGTAACGCCGCCCAGGCGGCGAAGTCATTGGCGTGCGGAGGGCGCAATACGAGATTTTGTGTCCGGATCAGCGGCCGCGTCGGCGGGTCGGTCGCGAAACGGAACAGGGCCATGGCAGTCAGGCCGGGCGTGCGAGCGCGGCGCGCAGGGCTTCCGCCGGCGCCAGATCGTCGAGCGGGCCGATGGCGGCGACGGTGGCGTGGCCCTCGAGCAGGCTGCGGCCGGCGGCGCGCACATCATCGAGGCTGACCGCATCGAGCCGGCGCGCCAGCTCCTCGCGCGGGATGGCGCGGCCGAAGACCAGCACCTGCCGCGCCATCTGCTCGAGCTTGCCGCCGGGGCTCTCGAGCGAGGCCAGCAGGCCGACCTTCATCTGCGCCCGCGCCCGCGCCATTTCGACTTCGCTGACATCCTGCACGGCCTGTCGGAGGCAGTCGAAGGCGACATCGACGAGCTCGCCGACATCCTCAGGCGCCGTGCCGGCGCTGATGCCGAAAACGCCGCAATCGGAGAAGGGCCAGTGGAAGGAGTCGACCGCATAAGCGAGGCCGCGCCGCTCGCGCACCTCCTGGAAGAGCCGCGACGACAGGCCGCCGCCGAGCACGGCAGAGAAAATCTGAAGCGGATAGTGCGCGCCATCCTCGAACGGCTTGCCGGGGAAGCCGAGCACGACATGAACCTGCTCCTCGTCGCCGTCGATGCGGGCTTCGCCGCCACGATAGATTGCGAGGTCGCGTGCCGGCGGCGGGACTGACGGTCGCAGAGGTAGCGGGGCCAGGGCCTTTTCGGCAAGGGCGACCAGCTCCGCATGGTCGACGGCGCCGGCCGCGGCCAGCACCATGTTGCCGGCATGGTAATTCCGCGAGAGATAGGCGCGGATCGCTTCTGGGGTGAAGCTGTTCACGGTCTGCGCTGTGCCGAGGATCGGTCGGCCGAGCGGCTGGTCGGGGAAGGCCGCCTGCAGGAAACGGTCGTAGACGAGATCGTCCGGCGTATCCTGGACGGCGCCGATCTCCTGCAGGATGACGCCCTTCTCGCGCGCCAGCTCTTCCTCGGTCAGGGCCGGGGCGGTCAGGATATCGGCGAGGATGTCGACGGCCAGCGCCAGGTCCTGGCCGAGGACGCGCGCCGTGTAGCAGGTGTACTCGACGGATGTCGCCGCATTGAGGTCGCCGCCGACGCTCTCGATCTCCTCGGCGATCTGCCGGGCCGAGCGTCGTGCCGTGCCCTTGAACGCCATGTGCTCGAGCAGATGGGCGAGGCCGTGCTCATGCGGCAGCTCGTCGCGCGAGCCGGCGCCGATCCAGATGCCGAGCGACACCGTCGCGGCATGCGCCATGTGTTCGGAGACGATACGCAGTCCGGAGGGCAGGGTCGTCAGGCTGACCGCGAGATCGTGCGCGAGCGCTTGTTCCTCGCGCTTGGCGGGCTTGGGCTTGCCGGCCCTGGCGTTGAGTTTGCTCATGCGGCGGCACTCCGCACGGCCCGTGCCCGCTCGGCGATGAAGCGTTCCAGCTTGCCCTGGTCGTTGGGCAGCAGGCTCGAGCGTTCCTTGCGCTCCATCAGGTCGGCGAGATGGGCCGGCAGTGCTGGCCGCACGCCGCAGGCCGCCTCGACGGCGGCGGGGAACTTGGCCGGGTGGGCGGTGCCGAGCGCGACCACCGGCGTCGCCGGGTCGGCCTTCAGCGCTGCGCGTGCGGCGCGCACGCCGATCGCGCTGTGCGGGTCGAGCAGATAGCCGGCATCGCGCCAGGTCGCGCCGATCTCGGCCGCGACGGCCGCCTCGTCGACCGCGATGGCGTCGAAATCGGCGCGGATGCGGGCGAGCGGGGCAGCTGCGATCTCGAAGCGCCCGGATTGCTGGAGGGACTGCATCAGCCGGCGCACGGCGGCGCTGTCCCGGTCATGCGCCTCGAACAGCAGCCGCTCGAAATTCGAGGAGATCTGGATGTCCATCGAGGGCGAGGTCGTGGCGGCGACGCCACGCATCTCGTAGACGCCGGTTTCGAGCGTGCGCGCCAGGATGTCGTTGCTGTTGGTGCCGATCGCCAGCCGCCCGATCGGCAGGCCCATGCGCTTGGCGATCCAGCCGGCGAGGATGTCGCCGAAATTACCGGTCGGCACTGCGAAGGAGACCGGCCGGTGCGGGCTGCCGAGCGCGCTCGCCGCCGTGAAATAGTAGACCACCTGCGCGGCTATCCGGGCCCAGTTGATCGAGTTGACGCCGGAGAGGCGCAGCTCGTCGCGGAAACGGTGATGGTTGAACAGCGCCTTCACCAGGTTCTGGCAGTCGTCGAAGGTGCCCTCGACCGCGATGGCGTGGACGTTTCCGGCCTCGACAGTGGTCATCTGCCGGCGCTGCACGTCCGAGACGCGGCCCTCGGGGTAGAGAATGAAGATGTCGACCCGTTCCAGCCCCTTGAAGGCGTCGATCGCGGCGCCGCCGGTGTCGCCGGAGGTGGCGCCGACAATGGTAGCGCGCTCGCCGCGCTGGGCGAGGACATGGTCCATTAGCCGCCCGAGCAACTGCATCGCCACGTCCTTGAAGGCGAGGGTCGGGCCATGGAAGAGCTCGAGCGAGAACAGGTTGTCGCCGAGCTGGACCAGCGGGCAGACGGCCGGGTGCCGGAAGCTGGCATAGGCCTCGCCGATCATCGTCTTCAGCGCGCCGCCCTCGATGTCGCCATCGGCGAGCGCACCGACGATCTGCTCGGCTACCGCCGCATAGGGTTTGCCGGCGAGGCCGGCAATCTCGGTCGTCGCGAGCTGCGGCAGGGCTTGCGGCAGGTACAGGCCACCATCGCGGGCGAGCCCGGCGAGCAGCGCGTCGGCGAAGGAGAGCGAGGGCGCATCGCCCCGGGTAGAGATATGCAGCACGGCGGTTCCGTTTCGAGTTTGTCCTGATCCTATAGGCCCGTTGGCGGGGGAGGGCAAAACCAAAGGACAGGTCCGGCTGGGTTCACGCGTCGGTGCGCATCCGCCTCGCCTGGAGGGCATAGGCGCCGAACACGCCGATCAGGGTCAGCGCCAGCCCGAACCAGGTGAGCGCATATTGCAGGTGGTTGTCGGGTATGCGGGCAATCAGCTCCCTGACGTCGACGCCGGCGGGCGGGGTCATGCCGTCTCCGCTGCGTTCCGCCTCGAGATAGAACGGTGCGCCCGGTAGGCCGAGCGAGGCGGCGATCGCCTCGGGATCGCGGGTGTAGAACTCGCGCTTGCCGGGCAGATCCGCGGGTGTGAAGCTGTTGCGGGCCTCCGGTGCGCGCAGGAAGCCGGAGACGGTCGCAGGGCCGCTGGCCGGCTTCATGGCGCCGTAGAGCGCCTCGGGCACGAAACCGCGATTGACCAGGATGGTCGCTCCGTCCTCGAGGCGAAAACCCTGGAACACCCAGCGGCCGAAACCGGAGAGCTGGCGCGTGCCCGGCGGGCCGGCTGCGATGGTGGTGCGCACGCCGGCGATGCCGTCTTCCAGATAGGTACCCCTGGCCTCGACGCGTTGCAGGTCGAGCTGCGCCGGGTCGAGGCTCGCCCACTTGCTTGAGGGCGGCAGGGCGGAGGCAGGGCCCTTCGCCTGGGTCTCGAGCCGTTCGATGAAGCCGTGCTTCTCGGTCATGCGCTGGAGCTGCCAGGTGCCGAGCGTGCAGAGCACCCCGACACCGATGACGGTCAGCAAGGCCGGCAGGAGGAGTTTCGGGCGGGCTGGAGTGGAAGGGGGCGTGGCGTTCACTTCCTTATCCTGCCTTCCTGTGCCCGGTTCACATATTGCAGTGCGACCGCCAGCCCCTTCATCGGCCGCAGCAGGCCGAGACAGGTGATGAGCGCCAGTGGCAGCCAGAGCGTGAGATGCAGCCAGATCGGCGGCTCGTAGGCGATCTCGACATAGAGCGCGAGGCCGAGCACGAAGAAGCCGGCGACCAGCATGATGAATACGGCCGGCCCGTCGGCTGAATCGGCGAAGGCGTAATCGAGGCCGCAGGCGGCGCAGCGCGGGCGCAGCTTCAGATAGCCGTCGAAGAGCTTGCCTTCGCCGCAGCGCGGGCAACGGCCGCCGAGGCCGGTCGAATAGGGCGAGGGCAGGCTGGCTGGCGGCGTTGTCATGCGCTTCTCCTCAAATGCAAAGGGGCGGCCTGGCGGCCGCCCCTCGATTCTGCGACCGCGATCGGTCCCGCTTCAGTGGGCGGCCGGTGCGCCGGCGCCCCAGACATAGATCGCGGCGAACAGGAACAGCCAGACCACGTCGACGAAGTGCCAGTACCAGGCGGCGAACTCGAAGCCGAGATGCTGGTTCGGCTTGAAGTGGCCGAGATAGACCCGGTAGAGGCAGATCGCCAGGAAGATCGTGCCGATCAGCACATGGAAGCCGTGGAAGCCGGTCGCCATGTAGAAGGTCGCGCCATAGATGTGGCCGCTGAACGCGAAGGTGGCGTGCGAGTACTCATAGGCCTGGACGATCGTGAACATGCCGCCGAGGATCAGGGTCAGCCACAGCGCCTGCTTCAGCCCGGCGCGGTCATTCTTGATCAACGCATAATGCGCCCAGGTCACGGTGGTGCCCGAGGTCAAGAGGATCAGCGTGTTGAGCAGCGGCAGATGCCAGGGATCGAAGGTCTCGATGCCCTTCGGCGGCCAGTGGCCGCCGGTGAACTCGGCGCGGGCGTATTGGATGGTCTCGCCGGTGAACAGGCTGGCGTCGAAGAAGGCCCAGAACCAGGCGACGAAGAACATCACCTCGGAGGCGATGAACATCAGCATGCCGTAGCGGTGATGGATCTGGACGACGCGGGTATGGTGGCCCTCATGCTCGGCCTCGCGGACCACATCCATCCACCAGGCGAGCATGGTGTAGAGCACGCCCAGAACACCGGCGCCGAAGACCAGCGGGCCGAGCTGCATGCCGGCGACCGGCATGTGCTTCATCCACATCACGGCGCCGATCGCCATGATCGTGGCGGAGGTGGCGCCGACCAGCGGCCACGGGCTCGGATCGACGAGGTGGTAGTCGTGGTTCTTGGTATGGGCCTCGGCCATCGTGGTCGTCTCCGCGTCCGATAGAAGTGCAGCGCGCTGGCTTGCTGCTTATAGGCTTGATTTGGCTGCGTCACCCTTGCTTTCCGCGACCGGTTGTCCGGATTTCGACGGGAAGTAGGTGTACGACAGGGTGATTGATTTCAGGCTCGCGAGCTCGCGGTTCCCCTCGATTTCAGGGTCGATGTAGAACACGACCGGCGCCTCGATGCTCTCGCCGGGCTGCAGCGTGTTCTCCGTGAAGCAGAAGCACTGGATCTTGACGAAATGCGCCGCAGCCTGGGAAGGCTGGACATTATAGGTCGCGATCCCGGTGACGGGCCGCGAGGAGGTGTTGGTGATCTTGTAGAACACCGTCTGCGTCTCGCCGATGCGGGCAGTGATCTCGGTCCGCTCGGCCTCGAAGCGCCAGCCCAGAGCCGGCGAGACATTGGCGTCGAAGCGCACCGCGATCGTGCGGTCGATGACGCGGCTGGCGCCGGTCGTGCCGACCAGGGGCGTGCCGCCGAAGCCCGTCGCTCGGCAGAACATGTCGTAGAGCGGCACGGCGGCGAAGGACAGCCCGGTCATGCCGAGCGCGACGGTGCTGCAGATCAGCACGATGCGGCGATTCTTGGTGGATGCGGCGGTCATCGCGTCACAGTGGACGGTTGAGGATCGCCGGCCCGGTCTTGGCCAGCGTCACCACGAAGAAGAACAGGACCAGACCCGCCAGGACCAGGGCGAGCGCGATCGAGCGGCGCCTGCGCCGGGCCATGTCCTCCGGCGAGAAGGCAGCCGGCGGTGCGGGCTGGGGCGGTGCGTCCTGGCGCTGCGGGTTCTCGCTCATCCCAGCACCTTGGGCAGGGCCCACATCAGGCCGAGTCCGTTCTCGGCGAGAATGACGGCGAAGAGCAGGAAGAGATAGAGGATCGAGAAGCCGAAGAGCTGGTAGGCCGCCTTATAGGCCGCCTCGCCCTCGGTGACCTTCAGCACGCGCAGCGACAGCGCGATCATCATCAGTCCAGTCACGACCGAGACCAGGAGATAGATCGCACCACCAAAGCCCATCAGCGCCGGCAGCACGGCGACCGGGGCCAGCACGAAGGTGTAGGCGACGATCTGGCGCCGCGTCGCGGCCGGGCCGGCGACATTGGGCAGCATCGGGATGCCGGCGCGGGCATAATCGCCGGACTTGACCAGCGCCAGGGCCCAGAAATGCGGCGGCGTCCACAGGAAGATGATCGCGAAGAGCACGATCGAGGTCAGGCCGAAATCGCCGGTCACCACGGCTTCGCCGATCATCGGCGGGAAGGCGCCGGCAGCACCGCCGATAACGATGTTCTGCGGCGTCGCCCGCTTCAGCCACATCGAATAGACGACGGCGTAGAAGAAGATCGTGAAGGCGAGCATCGCCGCCGAGAGCAGGTTGGCGACGAGGCCGAGCACCAGCACCGAGCCGATCGACAGCACGAGGCCGAAGGCGAGCGCTTCCTTGGCCTGGATCCGCCCGGCCGGAATCGGTCGCTGCGCGGTGCGCGTCATCACCGCGTCGATATCGGCGTCCCACCACATGTTGAGTGCGCCGGAAGCGCCGGCCCCGACCGAGATCGCGAGCAGGGCGGCAAAGCCGATGACCGGGTTGATCGCGCCGGGAGCGGCCACCATGCCGCCGAGCGCGGTCACGATGACGAGGAACATCACGCGCGGCTTCAGCAGCGCGAAATAGTCGCCGGCCTCCCCGGTGGAGGTCGGAACGGCGCCGTCACGGTGCGGGGCGATCTGATCGAACGCAGCAGACATCGGTACTTGGTCTTCGTCTCGTCTCAAAGGGCCCGAAGCGGGCCGTGATTTGCAAGGAACTCCGGTGGCTGGGCGCCGCCCGCCTCCGGAAAGCCCGCTTCCAGGCTCTCGGGAGATGGGCGGCGGCGGGGCTGGCCCCGCCGCCGCTTCATTCTCAGTGGTCGGAGCCGGCGATGCGCGGCAGGGTCTCGAACTGGTGGAACGGAGGCGGCGAGGACAGGGTCCACTCCAGCGTCGTTGCACCTTCGCCCCACGGATTGTCGCCGGCCAGTTCCTTCCTGGTGAAGGCGACGATCACACCGTAGATCCAGACCAGCAGGCCGGCGGCGAAGATGTAGGAGCCGATCGACGACCAGAAATGCCAGCCGGCGAAGGCGTCGGGATAGTCGACATAATGGCGCGGCATGCCGGCGATCCCGAGGAAGTGCTGCGGGAAGAACAGCAGGTTCGCACCGATGAAGGCGATCCAGAAGTGCAGCCGGCCGATCCAGTCGGGGATCACATAGCCGCTCATCTTCGGGAACCAGTAGTAGAAGCCCGCGAAGATGCCGAACACGGCGCCGAGGGACAGCACGTAGTGGAAGTGCGCGACGACGTAGTAGGTGGCGTGCAGCGAGCGATCGAGGCCGGCATTGGCCAGCACGACGCCGGTGACGCCGCCGACCGTGAACAGGAAGATGAAGCCGATCGCCCAGATCATCGGGGCGGTGAAGCGGATCGATCCGCCCCACATCGTCGCGATCCAGGAGAAGATCTTCACGCCCGTCGGCACCGCGATGACCATCGTCGCGAAGACGAAGTAGCGCTGCGTGTTGAGCGACAGGCCGACCGTGTACATGTGGTGGGCCCAGACGATGAAGCCGACGACGCCGATCGCGACCATGGCGTAGGCCATGCCGAGATAGCCGAAGATCGGCTTCTTCGAGAAGGTGGAGATGATGTGGCTGATGATGCCGAAGGCCGGCAGGATCATGATGTAGACTTCGGGATGGCCGAAGAACCAGAACAGGTGCTGGTAGAGCACCGGGTCGCCGCCGCCGGCCGGGTCATAGAACGTCGTGCCGAAATTGCGGTCGGTCAGCAGCATGGTGATCGCGCCGGCGAGGACCGGGAGCGACAGCAGCAGCAGGAAGGCGGTGACCAGCACGCCCCAGGCGAACAGCGGCATCTTGTGCATGGTCATGCCGGGCGCGCGCATGTTCAGGATCGTGGTGATGAAGTTGATCGCGCCGAGGATCGAGGCCGCGCCGGCGAGGTGGAGCGCCAGGATCGCGAAGTCGACGGCGGGGCCCGGATGGCCGGCCGAGGAGAAGGGCGGATAGACCGTCCAGCCCGTGCCGGGGCCGTGGGCACCGGGGGCGCCTTCGGTGAACAGCGAGATCAGCAGCAGCACCAGGCCGGAGACGGTGAGCCAGAACGAGATGTTGTTCATCCGCGGGAAGGCCATGTCCGGCGCGCCGATCATCAGCGGCACGAACCAGTTGCCGAAGCCGCCGATGACCGCGGGCATGACCATGAAGAAGATCATGATCAGGCCGTGGCCCGTGACGAAGACGTTGTAGCTCTGGCCGTTGGCGAAGATCTGCAGCCCCGGCTCCTGCAACTCGATGCGCATCATGATCGACAGGAAGCCGCCGATCAGGCCCGCGATCACCGAGAAGATCAGGTAGAGCGTGCCGATGTCCTTGTGGTTGGTCGAGAGCAGCCAGCGCCGCCATCCGGTCGGATGGGCGTGTGCGTGGGCGTCGTCGTGCCCGTAACCCTGGGCGTGGGGAGCCGAGGTGGCCATGAGGTTCGTCTCCTCCTGCGAAGTCGGTTCGCGTGAGTTCAAGTCAATCGGGTTCAACGGGTCGCTTCAGCGACCTTGCCGGCGGCATCGGCCGCATTGGCGAATTTCTGCTTCGATTCCGCGAGCCACGCGGCATAGCGCTCGGCGCTGACGACCCGGAAGGCGATCGGCATATAGGCGTGGTTCTGCCCGCAGATGAACGAGCACTGGCCGTAGAAGATGCCTTCGCGATCGGCCCGGAACCAGGTTTCGTTGAGGCGGCCCGGAATGGCGTCGATCTTCACGCCGAAAGCGGGAACCGTGAACTTGTGGATGACGTCGGCGGCGGTGACCTGCACGCGCACGATCTTGCCGACCGGAACCACCGCCTCGTTGTCGACGGCGAGCAGGCGCGGAGCCTCGGCCTCGGCGATCTTCTTCGAGCTGATCGCCTCGGCGCGCTGCTTCTCGTCGAGCATCAGCGAATCGAAGCCGAAGGCGCCGCCTTCCTGCGGGTACTCATAGGACCAGTACCACTGCTTGCCGGTCACCTTCACGGTGATGTCGGCCTTCGGCACTTCGAGCTGCAGCTTGAGCAGGCGGAAGGAGGGAATCGCGACGACGACCAGGATCAGGACGGGGATGATCGTCCAGGCGACCTCGAGCAGGGCGTGGTGCGTGGTCTTCGCCGGCACCGGGTTGCGGCGCTCGTTGAAGCGGTAGGCGACATAGATGATGAGCGCCAGGACGAAGACCGAAATGGCGACGATCAGGATGTTAATCCAGTCGTGGAACCAGTGGATGAAGGTCGCGACCTCGGTCGCGGCAGGCTGCAGATTCATCTGCCAGGGCTGCGGCATGCCGTTCTGGGCCGATGCGGCGGCCGGGAAGAACGCGATCAACGTCGCGGCGGCAGCCGCGGCGGCGTCCCTGAGGGTCGAGGTCACAAATCGCATCGGTCCGACATAGCTCCTGTGATGCCGCGCCGGCCCCCGGTTCCGCCTGGGTCGGCTTGCACGCGTCCAGCCAGCCCTCGCAGGCTGACTTTCGTTCTTCGGCATTGCGATAAATCAAAGATCACGCTTGCGCCAGTGGGGCAATGATAGGCTGGCGCAAGGGCCGTGCGGCATAAGCACGCGAGGCGGTGCGGCATGAGCCGCACCTGGCCGATGGTTGCCCATGCGGCAGGTCGGCCGCGGGCATGCTTCGTCTTGACAGAAAAGGGGCCACATGGTCCCAACGCAGGTCTCGACTGGAGAGAACTCCCGGCCCCCGCCGCCGCTCGCGCGCGGCGCCCGACAGAGAGGAATGACAGGGATGCGCCATCTTTTTGGCCCCGCCGCAGCAGCCCTGGCGGTCGCCGGCTGGCTCTGCGCCGCGGCGCAGCCGGCCCAGGCGCAGGGCGCGGTGCGCTCCACGCATGGCGATTGGCAGATGCGTTGCGAGGTGCCCCCCGGCGCCAAGACCGAGCAATGCGCGCTGGTTCAGAACGTCGCCGCCGAGGACAGGCCGAATCTGACCTTGCTGGCGATCGTGCTCAAGACGGCCGATCAGAAGAGCCGTCTGCTGCGCGTCGTGGCGCCGCTCGGCGTGCTGCTGCCCTCCGGCCTCGGCCTCAAGATCGATGACAAGGATATCGGCCGCGCCGGCTTCGTGCGGTGCCTGACTACCGGCTGCGTCGCCGAGGTGGTGATGGACGATACGCTGCTCGGCCAGCTCAAGGGCGGCAAGAGCGCGACATTCATCGTGTTCCAGACGCCGGAGGAAGGGGTCGGCATTCCGGTTTCGCTGAATGGATTCGGCCCCGGCGTGGAGGCCTTGCCGTGATTGATATGCTTACCGGCCGCAAGGCCTGGCTCATTATGCCTGTGCTCGCCGGCGCGCTCGCCGGTTGCGGCTCGTCGAGTTCCACCGGCGGGCCGAGCGCCATGCAGAAATTCGGCAACATCATCGTTTTCCAGTCGACGACGCCGCCGCCCGTCGACCAGTTGCCCAAGGATCCCGAGGAAGAGCTGATCTGCCCGAGCGTGATCATCGCCGAAGGCGGGGCGGCGATCCGGGCCCAGTCGGGACCAGACAGCGGAAGCCTGCGCCATCAGATCTCGATCCAGACGGTCGCTCGCGAATGCAAGGCCACCGGGCCGGGTGGCGGCTTCACCCTCAAGGTCGGGGTCGAGGGGCGTGTGCTGGCCGGGCCGGCCGGCGGTTCGGGCAGCCACAGCGCCACCTTGACGACGCAGGTGATCCGCAATGGCCAGGTCCTGGCGCGGCGTGCCTCGCGTGTCGGTGCGACGCTCTCGTCCAGCCAGACCGGCGCCGACTTCACGCATGTCGAGGACAATATCGTCGTGCCGGCGGGCTCCGGCGAAACTGAGATCGTCGTTTCACTCGGCACGGGCGGGGCCGATCCCGCGCGTCGCCGTCGGCGCTAGATCGCCGCGCGTCCGGCTGGGCGCGAAATCGCGATTCTCTTAGTTTTCAAGCATCGGGCCGGAGGTGGAAAGCCACTTCCGGCCCGATTCGTTGGTGGTCGTCGCAGCGCGTCCGAAGCCAGCCGTGGACAGGGCGGCATCGGAGCGCCGGCTCGATTGACTTAAGACCGCTCTCAGCTATTGCTGCTCCTGCCGCATCATCCCCGCGGGAGAGACCGGGAACGGAGCAGTCCGTTTCCGGCGCCGAAGGCGCAACCGCCCCGGAAACGCTCAGGCAAACGGACCGCGTGGGAATTGGCGCTCTGGAAAGCGGCGAGCCGTAAAGGCTCGCCCACCGACGGGGGTAACCTTCCGGCCCGAGGCCGGTGGGGAAATCTCTCAGGTCCCGAGACAGAGGGGGCGCGCTCCGGACGATTCCGTTCGGGGCTCGCGCTCGATTCTGGAAGGGACGCCATGGCTGCCGAAGCCCGAGAGGCCGACGGAAACTCCGCAAGCGCCGAGGCGCTGCTCAAGACGCCGCTCCATGCCCGCCATGTCACGCTCGGTGCCCGGATGGTGCCTTTCGCGGGCTACGACATGCCGGTGCAGTATCCCAGCGGCATCCTGACCGAGCATGTCTGGACGCGCGAGAATGCCGGGCTGTTCGACGTCTCGCATATGGGCCAGGCCTTCCTGATCGGGCCCGATCACGAGACCACTGCGCGCGCTCTCGAGGCGCTGGTCCCCGCCGATATCGTCAATCTCCAGCCCGGCAAGCAGCGCTATACGCAGCTCCTGAACGAGGATGGCGGCATCATCGACGATCTGATGGTGACGCGCTCGGCCGATCCCGACGAAGACGGCGCGCTGCTTCTCGTCGTCAACGCCGCCTGCAAGCTCACCGATTATCCTCATATCGAAGCCCGCCTGCCGGCCAATGTGAAGCTGGTCCGGGCCGAGCATCGCGGTCTGATCGCGCTGCAGGGGCCGAAGGCGCAGGAGGCGCTGGCGGCGCTCAACCCTGAAGTCGCCGAGATGGGCTTCATGACGATGCGCACGCTCAAGCTCGGCGGCGTCAAGGCGAACGTCACCCGCTGCGGCTATACCGGCGAGGACGGCTACGAGATTTCTGCTGCCGCCGAGCGGATCGGCGAGATCTGGGATGCGCTTCTGCTGGATGGCCGGGTCAAGCCGGTCGGTCTCGGGGCCCGCGATTCCCTGCGGCTCGAGGCTGGCTTGTGCCTCTATGGCCATGACATCGACACAGCGACCTCGCCGGTCGAGGCCGGGCTGAACTGGTCGATCCAGAAGCGCCGGCGCGAGGAGGGGGGCTTCCCGGGGGCGGCCCGCATCCAGCGCGAATTTGCCGAGGGCACGGCGCGCGTCCGTGTCGGCCTGCTGCCGGAAGGGCGTGCCCCGGCCCGCGAGGGCGCCGAGATCGCGCTCGCCGACGGCACCATCGTCGGCAAGGTCACCTCGGGCGGTTTCGGCCCGACCCTGAACGGCCCCTGTGCCATGGGCTATGTCGCCAGGGAGCATGCGGCTCCCGGTACGAAGCTCGACCTGATCGTGCGCGGCAAGCCGCTGCCGGCGACGATCGCCGCCATGCCTTTCGTTCCCAACAACTACAAGCGCTGAGCTTCACCCTATTTCGCCGGAGGAAACCATGGCCGAGACCCGCTACACCAAGGACCACGAATACATCCGCATCGAGGGCGATACCGGCACGGTCGGCATCTCTGATTTCGCCCAGGGCCAGCTCGGCGACGTCGTCTTCGTCGAGCTGCCGGCGGTCGGCAAGGCGCTGGCGAAGGGCGCCGAGGCGGCGGTCGTCGAAAGCGTCAAGGCGGCGTCGGAGGTCTATGCCCCGGTGTCCGGTGAGATCGTCGCCGTCAACGGCGAGCTCGAGGCCGCTCCCGGCACCGTCAACGAGGACCCGGCCGGCAAAGGCTGGTTCGTCAAGATCAAGCTCAAGGATCCGGCCGAACTCGAAGGCCTGCTCAGCGAGGCCGAGTACCAGGACTACGTCAAGACGCTCTGACCCTCTGTTGTTCGTCATTCCGGACAAGCCGCGAAACGGCGCAGCTCCGGAATCCATCGAAGCGCGTCGCACTCTACGATGGATTCCGGCACTCCGCTTCGCTCCGGCCGGAATGACGGCGCTCTGGAACTGAAAGAACCTCCATGCGCTATCTGCCCCTGACCGATACCGACCGTGAGGACATGCTGGCGCGCATCGGCGTGCCCGATGTCGATGCGCTCTTCTCCGATGTGCCGAACGGCAAGCTGCTCAAGGACCCGCTCGACCTGCCGCGCGCCAAGGGCGAGCTCGAGGTCGAGCGCATCCTCGGCAAGATGTCGGCCAGGAACACGGCGGCCGGCGCAGTGCCGTTCTTCGTCGGGGCAGGGGCCTACAAGCATCATGTTCCCGCGACGGTGGACCATCTGATCCAGCGCTCGGAATTCCTGACCAGCTACACGCCCTACCAGCCCGAGATCGCCCAGGGCACGCTGCAATATCTCTTCGAGTTCCAGACCCAGATCGCGGCGCTGACCGGCATGGAGGTCGCCAACGCCTCGATGTATGACGGCTCGACCGGCACGGCCGAGGCCGTGCTGATGGCGCATCGCGTCACCAGGCGGCGCAAGGCGGTGCTCTCCGGCGGCCTGCACCCGCACTACACTCAGGTCGTCGAGACCCTCTCCGAAATGGCCAATGACGAGGTCGTTGCGCTCAAGGCCGACGTCCGCGCCACCGAGGACCTTCTCAGTCAGATCGACGACAGCGTCTCCTGCGTCGTCGTGCAGTCGCCCGACGTCTTCGGCAATCTGCGTGACCTCAGGCCGATCGCCGAGAAGGCGCATGCCCATGGCGCGCTGCTGATCGCGGTCTTCACCGAGGTCGTCTCGCTCGGCGCGGTGGTGCCGCCAGGCGCCCAGGATGCCGACATCGTCGTCGGCGAGGGCCAGTCGATCGGCAACGCCCTGAATTTCGGCGGCCCCTATGTCGGCCTCTTCGCCGCCAAGTCGAAATACATCCGCCAGATGCCGGGCCGGCTTTGCGGCGAGACCGTCGACGCCGATGGCCGCCGCGGCTTCGTGCTCACGCTCTCGACCCGCGAGCAGCATATCCGCCGTGACAAGGCGACCTCGAACATCTGCACCAATTCCGGCCTCTGCGTGCTGGCCTTCACCATCCACATGACGCTGCTGGGCCAGGCCGGCCTCTCCCGCCTCGCCGAGGTCAACCACGCCAATGCTGTGAAGCTCGCCGACGCGCTTTCCGGCGTGAAGGGCGCTGAGGTGCTGAACGAGAGCTTCTTCAACGAGTTCACCGTGAAGCTCGCCAAGCCGGCCGCCGAGGTGGTCGAGGCGATGGCTGCGAAGGGCGTGCTCGCCGGCGTGCCGGTCTCGCGCCTGCTGCCCGGCGCCGGGCTCGACGATCTCCTGATCGTCGCCAATACGGAAGTGAATACGGATGAGGACCGGGCGGCCTTCGTGGCGGCGCTCGCGGAGGTGCTGTGATGCTGAACCGTCAGGGACGCCCGACTGCCGCCGGCGAGGCCGAGAGCCGCAGCCATGAGACCTTCACCGGCAACCGCGCGCTGCAGCAGATCGAGCCGCTGATCTTCGAGATCGGCCATCGCGAATCGACCGGCGTCGACATCGAGAAGCCGGCGCCGTTCAAGAGCCGTCTCGGCAAGCACACCCGTCAGGGCGAGATCGGCCTGCCCGGTCTCTCGGAGCCCGAGGCGATGCGCCATTATGTGCGCCTCAGCCAGAAGAATTACGGCATCGACACCGGGCTCTTCCCGCTCGGTTCCTGCACGATGAAGCACAATGCCCGCCTCAACGAGAAGGTGGCGCGTCTGCCAGGTTTCTCGGACGTGCATCCGCTGCAGCCGACTTCGACCGTGCCCGGCGCGCTCGAGCTGATGCTTGAGCTCGCCCGCTATCTGATGACGCTGACAGGTATGCCGGCGGTGGCGCTCTCGCCCAAGGCCGGCGCCCATGGCGAAGCCTGCGGCATGATGGCGATCAAGGCCGCGATCGCCGCCAAGGGCGAGGGCGCGACCCGCAATGTCGTGCTCGTGCCGGAATCGGCGCATGGCACCAATCCGGCGACGGCGGCCCTGATCGGCTTCTCGGTCAAGGCGGTCCCGGCCCGTCCCGACGGCACGGTCGCGGTCGAGGACGTCAAGGCGCTGCTCGGGCCCGAGGTCGCGGCGATCATGCTGACCAACCCGAACACCTGCGGCATCTTCGAGCCTGAGATCGTCGAGATCGCCGCGGCGATGCACGAGGCAGGCGCCTATTTCTACTGCGACGGCGCCAATTTCAACGC
The DNA here is from genome assembly GCF_053618995.1 of Allobosea sp. NPDC055594. Lineage (NCBI taxonomy): Bacteria > Pseudomonadati > Pseudomonadota > Alphaproteobacteria > Hyphomicrobiales > Alloboseaceae > Allobosea > Allobosea sp. NPDC055594. The sequence goes on along the minus strand of NZ_JBSHIO010000002.1, from coordinate 194,307 downwards.
GATCGTCGGCAAGGCGCGGCCGGGCGATCTCGGCGTCGACGCCATGCACATCAACCTGCACAAGACCTTCTCGACCCCGCATGGCGGTGGCGGCCCGGGCGCCGGCCCGGTCGTGCTGTCGGAGCGGCTGGCGCCTTTCGCGCCTGTGCCCTTCATCCATGTCGAGGGCGGCAAGTCGCGTCTCGTCGAGCACAAGGGCGATGCCCCCGAGGGCAACGATCCGTTCGGACGGATGACCGCCTTCCACGGCCAGATGGGCATGTATGTCCGGGCGCTCGCCTATATGCTGAGCCATGGCGCCGACGGCATGAAGCAGGCCTCGGAAGATGCGGTGCTGAACGCCAACTATATCCGCGCCAGCCTGTCCGACCTGATGTCGCTGCCCTTCCCGGACCACCCCTCGATGCATGAGGTGCTGTTCGACGATGAGTGGCTGAAGGGCTCCGGCGTCTCGACGCTCGATTTCGCCAAGGCGATGATCGACGAGGGCTACCATCCGATGACGGTCTATTTCCCGCTCGTCGTCCACGGCGCCATGCTGATCGAGCCGACCGAGTCGGAGTCGAAGGCGGCGCTCGATCTCTTCGTCGCGACCCTGCGCGATCTCGCCATCGCGACCAAGGGCAACGACAAGAGCCGCTTCACCGCCGCCCCGCATCACGCCCCGATCCGTCGTCTCGACGAGACCAGAGCCGCGCGCCAGCCGGTGCTGAAATGGGAAAAGCCCGCGCCTGTGAAGGAAGCGGCGGAATAGATTTCGCTGGCGGCGGGAGCAAAGAGCGCCCGCCGCTGCCCTTTCGTAACCTTCTTGGGCCTGCCTTAAGGCTTCCTTGACCATGTGCGAGGAATGCTTGGTTCCGTGCGTATTCTCGCACGCTGGAATCGGCTCATGCAGTGCGTTCGCCTTCGCCATTCTTTCGCCGCCGCCGTCGCCTTCGCGGCGATGCTGACGGCTTCGCGGGCCGAGGAGCCGGGCTATGGCCCGAAGACTTATGACCGGACGCTGGATGCGCTGGTGGCGCATGAGGACATCGCCAATCGCGGCGGCTGGCCCAAGGTGCCCGTGGGCGCGACCGCGCTGAAGCCGGGAGTGCAAGGGCCGGATGTCGCGTTGCTCAAGCAGCGCCTGATGCTGAGTGGCGACTTGCCGCCGGCTTCGCTGCCGGGCGACATCTATGACGAGGCGGTGGTCACGGCGGTTAAGCGCTTCCAGAAGCGGCATGGCCTCTCGGAGCTCGGCACGGTCGGACGCCTGACCCTGAAGGCGCTCAACGTCCCGGTCGAGGTTCGCCTCAACCAGCTTACCGCGACGCTGGAGCGGTTGAAGGGCAACGGCTTCAATTTCACCGAGCGCTATGTCGTGGTGAACATTCCCGGCGCCAGCGCCGAGGCGGTCGAGAACGGTCTCGTCCAGCGCCGTCATCTCGCCATCGTCGGCCGGCCGGACCGGCCTTCGCCGGTCCTCCAGACCAGCATCACCTCGGTCAACCTCAACCCGTACTGGACGGTGCCGATGTCGATTGTGAAGGCCGACATCATCCCGCACATGCGCAAGGATCCGAACTTCATCGCCAAGTCGAACATGAAGTTGCTCGGCGCCGAGAACCGCGAGATCGATCCGGCGAGCGTTAACTGGGCGAGCCTGACCAACCCCTACTTCTACGTCCGCCAGGAGCCTGGCCCGACCAACTCGCTTGGCCAGATGAAGATCGACATGCCGAATGGCGAGGCGGTCTACATGCACGACACGCCGAAGAAGACTCTGTTCCGCAACGATGTCCGCTTCAACTCCTCGGGCTGCGCGCGCATCGAGGGCGTGCGCGATCTCGCGAGCTGGCTGCTCGAGGGCACGGAGTGGAACCTGCCTGCGATCGAGGCGGAGATCGCCAAGGGCGAGCGTAAGAACATCGTGCTGAAGAAGCCGGTTCCGGTCGCCTGGGTCTACATGACCGGCTGGCAGGACGCTGCGGGGCTTGTGCAGTTCCGCGACGATATTTACGGGCTCGATACGCCGCAGGGAATCGTCACCTCGACGATCCAGCCGCGCCGGCCGAAGCCCAAGCCGGCGGCGGTGCCGGCTGCCGGGGCAAGACCGGTCGCCGCCCGGCCGGCGGCGATGCCGATCCCGGCGGCGCGGCCGATCCTGCCGACGGCCTTGGCGGTTCAGTAAGGAGCGAGAAGGGGGCTGGCGCGAAGCGAAGGCTTCCCAGGGGGCCTGGCCAAGCACTTCGTCATTCCGGCTGGAGCGAAGCGGAATGCCGGAATCCATCGTAAGGCTCCGCTGCCCTTGGATGGATTTCAGAGCTGCGCCGCTTTGCGGTTTGTCCGGAACGACGGCTCGGTCCGAACTAAGCTCCGTCTCCAGCGCGGCGGCAAAACAGGCGGGGTCGGGCGTTCGCTGAAGATTTGCAGTGGTTCGCGCGCTCGCTGGCGGATGACGAGCGAGGTCCTGATCAGTAGAAGCGGTTGCCCCAAACGAAAACGCCGCGGTCGTTTGGACCGCGGCGTCTTCATTCGTTTCAGTCGCTTGCGCGTGGCGGCTCAGTTGAGCTTGGCCTTGACGTCCTTGAGGCCGGCGGCGACCAGATCGGCGCCGGCCTTGCCGGCGACCTGGCCGCGCAGGATGACTTCGGCAGCCAGGGTCGCGGCCTCGGCGGCGGCGGCGCGGACTTCCGCGGTCGCCTGGCTTTCGGCCTGGGCGATCTTGTCCTCGGCCGATTTGGTCCGCCGGGTCACGAACTCCGCCAGCTTCGCCTCGGCGTCCTGGGCGAGGCGCTCGGCCTCTTCCTTGGCGTTGGCGACGATGGTCTCGGCCTCTGCCTCGGCGGCCTTGCGCTTGGCCTCGTACTCGGCGAGCAGCTGCTCCGCCTCGTGCCGCAGCCGGCGCGCCTCGGCCAGTTCCTTGGCGACCAGTTCACCGCGCGCATCGAGCCCGGCAAGGATCTTCTTATGGCCGCCGACATAGACGACGATGCCGACGAAGACGAAGAACGCGATGCCTACCCAGAAAGTATCCATCTGTTCCTCCTCAGCGCGCCAGAGCGCTGTCGATGGCCTTGGCGGCCTCGGCGGCACTCGGTGCCTTGCCGGTCAGCTTCTCGACGATCGCGGCCGCCGTCTCGGCACCGAGATCGCGAACGCTTTCCATCGCCTTCGCCTTGGCGGCGGCGATCGAAGCTTCCGCCTGGCTGGCCTTGGCCGAGAGCTCGGCTTCGACCGTCTTGCGGCGCTCGTCCGACTGCTTGGCGCTGGTCTCCCGGGCGGTCTGGGCGATGCCCTGCGCACGCGATTGGGCCTGCGCCAGAGCCTGTTCATAGGCCTTCGCGCTGGCTTCCGCCTTCGCCTGGGCGTCGGCGGCCTCGTCGAGATCGCGCGACAATGCCGCGGCACGGTCGGCGAGAATCCCGCCGATGCGCGGCAGCGCCACCCTGGACATCAGCCAGTAGAGCGCGCCGAAGGAAACCGCGAGCCAGAAGAGCTGGCCGGGATAGGTCTTGCTGTCGAAGGGCGGGAAGGCGCCCTTGGCAGCACCGGTATCGCTCGCCGCGAGCGCCACCTCCGGCAGGATGAAGACCGCAGCGACCAGGGCGGTCGCGGCTGTCGTCCGGACGAGGTTCGTGGCAATGCCGATTTGCATCACGACGCCTTTCAGGCTCATCGGATTAGACACGCTCCCGCCGGGCGCGAGAGCCCTGCGGGAGCGGATGAAGTCGTCGTCCTCAGACCACGAAGAGCAGGATCAGCGCCACCACAAAGGCGAAGATGCCCAGACCTTCGGCGAGCGCGGCGCCGATGAAGGCGCGGCCGAACTGGCCGTCAGCGGCCGACGGGTTGCGCAGGGCGCCCGACAGGAACTGGCCGAAGATGTTGCCGACGCCGATGGCGGCGAGGCCCATGCCGAGACAGGCGATACCGGCAGCGAGGTACTTGGCCGCAGTGAAATCCATGGTCTTTCTCCGAGTGAACTTAGGGCGGTAGGGGTGTTTAACTCTCGCGACGTCTGCGGGCCTCAGTGGCCCGGGTGCAGCGCATCGTTGAGATAGACGCAGGTCAGGATCGTGAAGACATAGGCCTGCAGGAACGCGACGAGGAACTCGAATGCGGTGAGCGCGATCGCCAGCAGCATGGGCAGCGGCGCGAGCACGATGCCGACGCCGATCGTGCCGGTCAGCATCACTACGAAGCCGCCGAACACCTTGAGCGCGACGTGGCCGGCCAGCATGTTGCCGAACAGGCGCAGGCTCAGCGAGATCGGGCGGGAAACGAAGGAAACGGCCTCGATCAGCACCATGAAGGGCAGCAGCCAGCCCGGCGCGCCCTTCGGCACGAACAGGCCAAAGAAGTGGCTGCCATGCTTGACGATGCCATAGACCAGCACCACGCCGATCACCAGGAAGGCGAAGGCGGCGGTGACGACGATATGGCTGGTGACGGTGAACGAGCCGGGGATCATGCCGAGCAGGTTCGCGGTCAGCACGAACATGAAGAGCGAGAAGACGAAGGGGAAGAAGCGCATCCCTTCCTTGCCCATCACGCCCGTGAGCGTCGAGGCGACGAATTCATAGGACAACTCGGCGAGCGATTGCAGCCGGCCGGGCACCGTGGCGCGCTGGCGCGAGCCGAAGAGCGTGATCAGCGCGATGACCGCGACCGTCAGCACCATGAACAGCGCCGAATTGGTGAAGGAAAGATCGAGTCCGAAGAGCTTCAGGCCGACGATCGGCTTGATCTCGAATTGGTGGATCGGATCGATACCGCCGCCGGCCGCCATTCTCTCAACCCTCTCAATGCGGCGCTGGGCCGCGAAAAACTCAATCCTTGGGAGCGTTCTGCGCCCGTCCGGAGGTCGGCCGCGCTCCCAGTCGATAGACTGACCGGAAACCGGCGATGGTGCCGATCACCAGGAAGGCAATCAGCAGGAACGGCGAGGTTCCCAGCCACCGGTCGCCCAGATAGCCGATCAGGCCACCTGCGATGACGCCGCCAATGAGATCCGTCGCCGCACGAAAGCCGGAGGACATCGCGCCCGCAAGCACCTTGTCCCTGTTCTCCGCCTCGACCTTGGCCTCTTCGGCCTTTTCGGTCTGCCGCAAGGCGGCGGAGAGCGATTCCAGTCTCGTGCGCAACTCCGGATCACCAGGTGTCTTGTCCGGTTCGGACATGCCGGGCCTCTTCGTTTGACCGTGAGATTGGCACGGTCACGCCAAAAACCTTCGCACACCCATCCCGGCCCGTTCACCGAGCCGTCGTCAGCACGGCCTCCTTTATTGGCCGCCCATAAAGCTGTCAAGGCAGGGGTTTGGCATTCAACTAATTGAAGTAATTATATATTTTGCCGGGGTGCGGCATTTTTGCTGCATTGTCGCGCCGATTCTGCCCGATTCAGACGGCCTCGCGGATGCGCTCGGCGGTGTCGAGGTCGACCGAGACCATCTGGCTGACGCCGCGTTCAGCCATTGTGACGCCGAACAAACGGTCCATCCGCGCCATGGTGATCGGGTTGTGGGTGATCAGAATGAAGCGCGTCGCAGTATTGCGCGCCATCTCGTCGAGCAGGTCGCAATAGCGCTCGACATTGGCGTCGTCGAGCGGCGCATCGACCTCGTCGAGCACGCAGATCGGCGAGGGATTCGTCAGGAATACCGCAAAGATCAGGGCGGTCGCGGTCAGCGCCTGCTCGCCGCCGGAGAGCAGGGTCATGACCTGCGGCTTCTTGCCCGGCGGCCGGGCGATGATCTCGAGCCCGGCTTCGAGCGGATCCTCCGAATCGACCAGGGAAAGCTCGGCCGTGCCGCCGCCGAACAGCACGCCGAAAAGCTGCTGGAAATGGCCGTTGACCACCTCGAATGCGGCAAGAAGCCGCTCCCTGCCTTCGCGGTTCAGCGCGCCGATCGCCTGGCGCAGGCGCCTGATCGCCTCGGTCAGGTCGTCCCGTTCGCTCGCCAGGCCCGAGCGCTTGCCCTGGACCTCCGAGAGCTCGTCCTCGGCCCGCAGATTGACGGCGCCGAGTCGCTCGCGCTCGGCTTTCAGCGCGGAAAGCCGCCGCTCGGTGGCCTCGGACTCGGGTAGTGCCGCTCCCGGCGCGAGGCCGGCGAGGCCCCGGAGGCCGGCGATGTCGGTATCGAGGCCCTCGACGATCTGGCGCACAAGGCCGGCGAGGCGTTGCCTGGCCGCTTCCAGTCTGGCCTCGGCGCTGGCCCGGCCCTCGCGCGCGCCGGCGAGGCTTTCCAGCGCCGCGCGTGCCTGCTTGTCGGCCTCGGCCAGTGCCGATTCGCCGCTGGCGAGCGCGTCGGCCTCCGCTTTGCGCGCCTGCTCCGCCGATTCGATCCCGGCGAGCAGGCGCCGGCGCTCGACCAGGAAGGTGTCGGGCGCATCGAGCAGGGTCTGGCGTTCGGCCGTCGTCGTCTCGATCCGACTCCTGGTCTCGGCGGCCGTCTGCTCGCTGGTGCCGGCCCGCTCGCGCCAGGCGCGGATGTCCTGCGCGATCGCTTCGCGCCGACGCGAGCGCAGCTCCGCCTCGCGGCCTTGCGTCTGCACAAGGGCTCGCGCCTCGGTGGCCGCGCCGCGGCGCTCGGCGAGCTCGGCCCGGGCTGTCAGCAGGGCGTTTTCCAGCTCCACGGCCGGGGCCAGGGCGGCAAGGTCCTTTGCGGCGGCTTCAGCCTGGGCGCCGACATCGCCGATGTTCTGGCCGAGCCGGTCGATGGCTTCGGTCAAGGCCGAGCGACGCGAAGCCGTCTCGCCCGCCTTGCGCTCCGCCGCGGCGGCGCGCTCGCGCGACTGGTCGAGCCGGCGCCTGGCTTCGCGCACCGATTCGAGCGCCTTCGTTTCCGCCTGGCTGGCTGTGCGAGCCCGTTCCGTCGCCCTGTCGAGTCCGGAGCGGGCCTGCTCGACCGCTTCACGGGCGCGCTGCGCCGCGATCTCGAGATCGCCGAGCCGGTTCTTCTCGCTGAGCCGGCGCGCCGCCGGGGAGGGGGCTTCGGCCGCGCTGGTCAGCCCGTCCCAGCGCCAGACATCGCCTTCGCGCGACACCAGGCGCTGGCCGGGCAGCAGCGACGCACGCAGCCGGGCGCCGTCACCACGGCTGACGAGCCCGATCTGGCGCAGCCGGCGCAGCAGGGCGGCGGGACCGCGCACATGTCGGCCCAGACTTTCTGTCCCTTCGGGCAAGGGCGGATCGGAAGCGCCGGCGCCGGTATCGTCCCAATGTGCCGGTGCGGCAGGGTCGGCCGAGGCGTCGAGGTCGTCGCCCAGCGCGGCGGCGAGGGCTGCCTCGTAGCCCTTGGCCACGGTGATCACGTCGAGGATTGCCGGCCATCGGCCGCCGCTCGCCGGTGCGAGCAGCTTCTGGAGGGTCCGGGTTTCGGTATCGAGCCGTTGTGCCGCGCGGTCGGCCTCGGCCAGCGGCGTGCGCAGCCGGGTTTCCTCGTCGCGCGCGGCTGCCAAAGCGGCCCGGGCGGTGGAGGCGGCGCGATCGGCAGCCCGCATCGCGGTCTCGGCGGCGGCGACCTCGCGGCGTAGCCCTTCCAGAGTTACGGCGGTGCCGTCCTGATCGAGCGCCGCCTGGTCGCGCAGCAGCCGGTCGCGTTCGGCGGCATGGCGGGCCTCGCGCTCGCGGGCCTCGCGGATCGTCCGTTCGAGGGCGCCGCGCCGGGCCGTCAGTTCCGACAGGCGCTGCTGGACCGCCGCATGCTCGGCCTCGGCCGCGTTGAGCCGCATCTCGGCCGCAGCCAAACCGGATGCTGCCGACGGACCGGCCGTGGCCGCGGCTTCCGTCTCGCGCCGCAGCGCCTCGTCCTCTTCGCTCAGCCGGGCGAGCGACTGGCTCGCATCCCGACCGAGATTCTCCTGGCGGGCGAGATCGGCCTGCAATTCCGTAAGGCGCCTGCCGAGTTCCTCGCTGCGTTGCCTGGCCCGCCGGTTCTCGGCCTCGAGCTCGTCGAGCCCGCGTTTCAGCCGGACCAGCGCAGCGGCCGCCGCCGCCTCGTTCTCGCGCAGTTGCGGCAGGGCATGGGCGGCGATCGCCTGAAGGCGCGAGGCTTCGGCCTGGGCGCCGGTGCGCATGGCGACCTCGCGGATGGCGGATTCCAGCGCGCGTTCGGCGAGCGTATCCTGCTCGCGCGCTTCGCCATGGGCGATCAGCGCCAGCACGGCCTCGGCCCTGCGGATGTCGGCGGCGAGGCTGCGATAGCGCGAGGCCTGTCGCGCCTGCCTCTGCAGCGCATCGACCTGGCCGTCGATCGCGGCGAGCACGTCCTCCAGCCGGGTGAGATTGTCCTCGGCGCCGCGCAGGCGCAGCTCAGCCTCGTGCCGACGGCTGTGCAGGCCGGCGATGCCGGCGGCATCCTCCAGGATGCGCCGGCGCGATTGCGGCTTGGCGGCGATGATCTCGCTGATCTGGCCCTGGCGCACCAGCGCCGGCGAGCGCGCGCCGGTGGCGGCGTCGGCGAAGAGCAGCTGGACGTCGCGGGCCCGGACCTCCTTGCCGTTGACGCGATAGGTCGAGCCTTCCTCGCGCTCGATCCGGCGCGTCACCTCCAGCACCTCGGCGTCGTTGAAGGCAGCCGGGGCCTTGCGGTCACTGTTGTCGAGGGTGAGGGCGACCTCGGCCATGTTCCGCGCCGGCCGCTCCGAGGAGCCGGCGAAGATCACGTCGTCCATGCCCGAGCCGCGCATGTTCTTGAACGAGCTTTCGCCCATCACCCAGCGCAGGGCTTCGACGAGATTGGACTTGCCGCAACCATTGGGCCCGACGATCCCGGTCAGCCCGGGCTCGATCAGGAATTCCGTCGGCTCGACGAAGGTCTTGAAGCCGGCGAGCTTGAGGCGCGTCAGATGCATCGGCGCGCCTCAGGCATTGCTGCGCGATCAGCTGCCGAGCAGCGGCTCGATGATCTTCTCGAATTCAGCGATGCTGAGTGCACCGGAACGCTTCTGCCCGTTGATGAAGAAGGTCGGCGTGGAGTCGACGCCGGCCTTGGCGCCGCCATCCTTCACCTGATTGATGGCTTCGTAAATGTCCTGGCGCTTCAGGCAGGCCTCGAACGATTCCTGGGTGAAGCCGGCCTGCTTGACCATGCTCGACAGCGCGTCGACCGGCTTGTCGGTGAAGGCCCAGTTGCGCTGCTGGGCGAACAGCAGATCGGTCATCGGGTAATATTTGTCGTTGCCGTTGCAGCGCGCCAGCATGAAGCCGGCGGTGGCGAGCGGATCGAGCGGGAATTCGCGCAGGACGAAGCGCACCTTGCCGGTGTCGATATATTTGGACTTCAGGGCCGGCCAGGTGTCGCGATGGAAGGTGGCGCAATGGCCGCAGGTCAGCGAGGCGTATTCGATGATCGTGACCTTGGCGTCGGGCTTGCCGAGCCAGACATCGCCGAGGGGGCCAGCGACACCGATGTCCTGCGCCTGCGCGCTATTGACGGGCAGAAGGGGAGAAAGAGCCAAGGCGGCGGTGCCGAGCATCACTTGGCGGCGGCTGGTCATGGGCAGTTCCTTGATGGCGATGACAGGTTGCGGACCATAATGGCCGCGAGGATTGTGGCAAGATCGGTTCGGGTCACTGCTGCGCCGCTCACGAAGCCGTGTCGTCGCGGGCGTCCCGGCGCCGCTGGGCGATGCCCTGTCCCAGCCGGGCCAGAGCCTCGCGCAGGCCGGCATCCTCGACCTGGGCTACCTGGGCCGCGATCCGGGCGAGTGTGGCCGCGTCCGGCGGGGCCGGAGGCAGGGGGCGGGGCGGCGGCGCGACCGGGCCCTGCTTGAGCACGAGCTTGCCGACGGCGCGCCAGCCGAGATGGGTGTTGACCCGCTCCAGCACCAGCGGCCCGAGTTGCTGCATCTCCAGCGCGAAGGCGCTCTCGACGCGCACCACCAGCGTCGCCGGATCGGCGGTCTCGCCGGGCGCGTTGCGCCGGCGCGGCCAGTCGATCTTGAGCGGCCGCGTCCGCTCGGCCAGACGCTCGCCGACTATCTCCGGCCAGTAGGTCACGACCGAACGCCCGGCGAAGCCCTGCGCGGCTAGCGCCGGGGCGAGGCAGTCATCGATCAGTTCGGCGAGAGGTTTTGCAGCCATCCGCCATTTTGCGCGAGCAGCCGGGGGCATGGCAAGCCGATCCGGTCGATCACCCGCAAGCATCGGGCAGGTCGGGACGGTAGTGTCGGGGGCAGGGGGTATGCCGGCAGATGCGTCGACGGCCGCCGCCCGGAAGCGGGTAGGCGCGGGCTGGGAGAGGGCCGCGGCCCCGGCGCGTCTGCCATTAAAGTTGGATTTACCGACCCTTCGTTTTTTTCTCCGTGCTTTCGGACGCCTTCGGGCATTCGTCCGGTGCCATTCACCGTTGTTGCAGATGTTGCCCTTAGGAAATGGCCGTGCATCAAACACGGAGAAAAATCGTATGCGCCTATGGGTTCGAGGCCTCGCCAAGCGGGCCACCGCGGTGGTCCTGGCAGGCTGGGCGGCCGGCGTCATGCCGGCTCAGGCCTGCACCAATATCCTGCTGATGGCGGCCGACGGAACGCCGGTCTACGGCCGCACGCTGGAATACGCGCTCGAAACCCAGTCCGACGTCGTCGTCGTGCCGCGCAACCACCAGTTCGTCGGAACCCGTCCGAACAACGCACCGGGTGCCAAATGGACCTCGCGCTACGCTTTCGTCGGCGTCATGAGCTTCGGTCAGCCCTTCGTCTCGGACGGCATGAACGAGAAGGGGCTCGCGGGCGGCGCGCTCTATTTCCCCGATTTCGCCAGCTATACGCCGCCGGCCAAGGCCGACCCGAACACCGCGCTCGCGCCATGGGAGTTCCTGAGCTGGGTCCTGTCGAATTTCGCGACCGTCGCAGAGGTCAAGGCTGCGCTCGACAAGGCGGTGATCGTCGACCTGCCGGCGCCGATGGTGAACTTCACACTGCCCTTCCATTTCCCGATCCATGATGCGACCGGCGCCTCGATCGTGATCGAGCCGATCGACGGGAAGCTGAAGGTCTATGACAATCCGATGGGTGTCCTGACCAACTCCCCGCCCTTCGACTGGCACCTCAACAACATCCGCAACTATGTGAAGATATCGCCGGTCGCGGCGGATCCGCTGAAGATCGGTGGGCAGGCCTTCCAGCCGTTCGGCCAGGGCTCGGGCCTGCTCGGCATCCCCGGCGATCCGACGCCGCCTTCGCGCTTCATTCGCGCGCTCGGCTATGCCGTTTCCGCCAGGCAGCAGCCCGATGGCCCGCAGACAGTGCGTCTCGTCGAGCACATCATGAACAATTTCGACATCCCGATCGGCTTCATCGATTCGGCCGCGAAGGGTGGCGAGCTCGAATACACGCAGTGGACTTCGGTCGCCGACCTGCGCGCCAGGAAGTACTACATCAAGGGCTACCGGGATCAGGTCCTGCGGATGGTCGATCTCAGCAGCTTCGATCTCGATGCCAAGGGGCTGCGCGTCGCGCCGTTCAAGGTTAATCTGACGCCGCCGCCGCTGGAGTTCGCCAAGCCGTAACGGGAGGCATGGGCGCCGGAGCCACGGTATCATCCGTCGGCTTCGAAGGCGCAGCGATCTGCATGCCGAAGCTTTGAGTGGCCGCGCTGGCAAGCCAGTGCGGCCATTGGTCAATCGCTCATCGCGCCGCCGACAGGGGGAGCGAGACCGTGAGCAGCCCCACGGTTCCGCGCGCCCGGTTCTCGACGCTGAATTCGCGCAGCACCTTGATACGGGTGGAGATCGGCGTCTCGCCGAGCTGGAAATTATAGGCGACCGTTCCGCCCAGGGCGGTCGTGCGCCCCTTATAGGGGCCGAGCTGCGCACCGGCGCCGCTGTCGCCCGTGACCTGCTGGTAGTGATAGCCGATCAGGCCGGCGGAGAGTGCGCTGGTCAGGGCCTTGGAGGTCGCCCATTCGACATGGAACTCGGTTCCTGTCCGGTCGTCTGTCGCGCGGTTCGTGCCGTTGAAGGTCACGCCGACCGCGGTGGAAAGGTCGATGCCCGTCTCGGGATCGAACCAGGTCAGGGCGCCGGAAAGATCACTCGCCCAGCGGTGGAAGGCGAGGTTGGCGAGCTGCCCGTCGCGATAGTCGCCGGCCGGGACATTGACCAGCGCGGTCGTGCTCCAATGGAACTTGCCGGAATGCCAGCCCAGAGTGGCGGACAGGACGGGATCGCCGACGATCGTCGCCTTGTCGCGTAACGCCCGCCCGATGATGGTGTTGGTACGCGGCGAGTCGAGCTCGACGCCGGCCGAGACCGCGACACGCCCGACAGGCAGGACGGCGCCGACCGCGAAATTGCCGCCGAAAACCTCCCAGGGCGTCACCCAGGTCCCGTTCAGAAAGTCGGCGCGGGCCTGGCTGCGCACGTTCGCGATCACCCGGCCGCCCGCTGGAAGCGACTTCCGGGCGTCGAGCTTGGCGTCGTAGGAATAGGTGTTGCTCTCGAAGCGCCTGCGCCATCCGCAACCCGGACGGTTGCCGCCGGGCTCCTCTTCGCCGAATCATCCCCGCAGCCCCTGAACGCGACGTCGCCGTTGCCTCGGCGAATCGTTGTCGCGACGCTACTGGCTGAAACTTGGAGAAACCAGCGCTCGCCAGGCGTCGCACACCTGTTTCCGCAAGGTCGGGCGCTGCCTTAGGGAGCGATGCCGCGGCAGGCCCATGCGGTGGCTGCGAACGAGCGCGGGCCGTCCGGTTTTCCGGCTTCATAGGCGGCCCTGACGGCCCGGTTGAGGGTCGTCCGGCGTGTCTCATCGAGCCCCGCGACATATTTGCCGATCGGTCCCTCGCCGGCCGAGATCGGCTCCCAGTAATCGGCGAAATTCTCGTAGTTCATCCGGATCGTCAGTGCGCTTTCCGTCACGTCGCGCAGGCCCTGGGCGACGAAGCTCCGGCGCATCTCGCCGGGCCCGGTCATCGGCTGGAAGCAGTAGCGGCTGCGCGGTGCTTGCGCCTCCTCGTCGAGGGCTGCCGCGGTGTCCCAGAGCATGCGCATGACGGACATGCCGCCGAGATGGTCCCAGACCGCTGCGGCGACGACGCCGCCGGAGCGTACGACCCGGCGCATCTCGGCCACCGCCTTGTCGGCCTCGGGCACGAAATGCAGCACCAGCAGCGAGAGCGCCCGGTCGAAGCGCCCATCCTCGAAGGGAATGGCCGTGGCGTCGCCTTGCCGGATCGTGATGCGCGCGTCGCGATTGCGCCGCTGCGCCTCCTCGACGAAGACCGGCGAGAAGTCGACCGCCGCAATCTCGCCGATCGCGGCCGCCTGCGGCAGCGCGAAGGTCAGGCTGCCGGTGCCGCAGCCGACATCGATGACCCGCTCGCCATCCTCTAGACCGGCGAAACGGATGAAGGGCTCTGCAAGCAAGCGACTCCAGCGGCCCATGAGGCGTTCGTAGCCGGCGGCGCTGCGGACATTGAAGCTCGACGACATCGTGCTGCTCCCTGCTCGCCCGGAAGCCCCGCTGCCGGTTCCGTGCCGCGGCGCGCAGCCGGCGGCGGGCATCGGCGCACCCTTCGGAACCGGAGCGGGAGATTTTACCAGTCCGGGCGCCGGCGCAATGCGTCTTCGCTGGCAATTCAGGCTGAGGCGGATCGGTGCGCGCTCTTGCGGCCCGCCCGCTGCGCGTTAAACCGGGGCCATGGACGCCATCGTTCGCCAGCCCGACGCCGCCGACCTTCTCGCCTGGTATGATCGGCATCGCCGGGTGCTGCCCTGGCGCGCCTTGCCGGGCGAGCAGGCCGATCCCTACCGGGTCTGGGCCTCTGAGATCATGCTGCAGCAGACCACCATCACGGCGGTGAAGCCCTATTTCGAGCGCTTCATGGCGCGTTTTCCGACCGTCGAGGCGCTGGCGCAGGCGCCGTCGGACAGCGTGATGCAGGCCTGGGCTGGGCTCGGCTACTATTCGCGCGCCCGCAATCTCCATGCCTGCGCCAAGGTCGTGGCCAGCCAACATGGCGGCCGTTTCCCCGATACCGAGGAAGGCCTGCGCGAATTGCCCGGCATCGGCGCCTACACGGCCGGCGCCGTGGCCGCGATCGCCTTCGACCGGCCGGCAGCGGCCGTCGACGGCAATGTCGAGCGGGTGATGACCCGACTCTTCGCGATCGAGGAGGAGATGCCGGGCGCGAAGCCGCTGGTCCGTGGGCGCGTGCTGGCGCTGATGCCTGATCGTCCCGGCGATTTCGCGCAAGCCCTGATGGATCTCGGCGCGACGATCTGCACGCCGCGCTCACCAGCCTGCGGGCTCTGTCCCTGGCGCGAGCCTTGCCGGGCCCGCACCGCCGGCACGCAGGAGACCTACCCGCGCAAGGTGGCGAAGAAAACCGGCAAGACCCGCTTGGGCGCCGCCTTCGTCGCGATGCGCGAGGATGGCGCCGTGCTGGTGCGCACCCGTCCGGCCAAGGGGTTGCTCGGCGGCATGGTCGAGGTTCCCGGGGGCGAGTGGCGGGACGACTATCCGCTCGGCGAGGCACTGCGCGATGCGCCCCTGGCCGCGCAATGGCGCCGGCTGATGGTGCCGGTGCGGCACGTCTTCACGCATTTCCCGCTGGAGCTGACGATCTTCGTCGCCGCGCTGCCATTGGACGCGCAGGCGCCCGAGGGCATGCGCTTCACCCCCTTCGCGCGGCTAAGGGAGGAAGCCTTTCCGAGCGTCTTCCTCAAGGCGCTCGAAGCCGGGCTGGAGGCGCTGCAGCGACGTTGACGGCATGGAAGGCCGGTGGCCTGTCCCGTCACCACATGTTCTAATCCCGGTGTCGGCATTGCTGCCGCAGGACGAAGCGCGCCATCTGGCTGGCCGCGCGAATTGCCGGAGGCCGCGATGACCGAAGCCGAGCAGCCGATCGCAGAGCCCGAGCTTCACAGCGAGATCACCTGCCCGGAGTGCGGACACCGCAAACGCGAGGCGATGCCAGAAGCCGCCTGCCAGTTCTTCTATGAATGCGCGGGGTGCGGCGTCGTGCTGCGGCCGAAACCGGGCGATTGCTGCGTGTTCTGCTCTTACGGCTCGGTGCCCTGTCCGCCGATCCAGCGCGATGGGCGGTCATCCGGTGCAGGCAGTTGCTGCGCCGGATGATAATTCAGTCCGTCAGGCAGCGGCCATCTGTGCCCGGATCTCGCCGCGCAGCGCGTCGAGTAGCACGGGTTCGCCCTCGCGCTCGACATGCCAGAAGGTCCAGCCATTGCAGGCCGGCAGTCCCTGCGCCAGCGCGCCGACCTTGTGGATCGAGCCGACGACGGGATCGAGCAGCAGCGTGCCGTCGGCGCGGATCAGCGCCTCGTGACGCCGCTTCACGTCGAACACCCGCTCGCCTGCCTTGACCAGCCCGGCCTCGACCAGGCTGAGGAACGGCACGCGCGGCTCGCTGCGCTTCGACGGCGCCGTGGCGAAGGCGGCCGGCGGCAGCGGCTCGACCGCGTCGATGCGGGCACGCGCCGCACGGGCATAGGCCTGCTCGCGCTCGATGCCGATGAAATGCCGGCCGAGCGCCTTGGCGACGGCCCCGGTCGTCCCGGTGCCGAAGAACGGGTCGAGCACGACATCGCCGGGATTGCTGGCCGAGAGCATCACCCGGGCGAGCAGGGCCTCGGGCTTCTGCGTCGGGTGGACCTTGGCACCGTCCTTGTCCTTGAGGCGCTCATCCCCGGTACACAACGGCAGGTACCAGTCCGAGCGCATCTGCAGGTCGTCATTGCCGCCCTTCAGCGCCTCGTAATGGAAGGTGTATTTCGACTGCTCGCCGCGGGCCGCCCAGATCAGCGTCTCATGCGCGTTGGTGAAGCGCCGGCCACGGAAGTTCGGCATCGGATTGGCCTTGCGCCAGACGATGTCGTTCAGCATCCAGAAGCCGAGATCCTGCAGGATCGAGCCGACGCGGAAGATGTTGTGATAGGAGCCGATCACCCAGAGTGCGCCATCGGGCTTGAGCACCCGGCGGCAGGCGGTGAGCCAGGCCCGCGTGAACGCGTCATATTCGGCGAAGGACGAAAACTTGTCCCAGTCGTCGTCGACGGCGTCGACGAGGCTATCGTCGGGCCGGCGCAGATCGCCGCCGAGTTGGAGATTATAGGGCGGGTCGGCAAAGACCATGTCGACGCTGGCCGCAGGCAGCGAGTCGATCGCCGCGACGCAGTCGCCGACGATGACCTGGTCGAGAGGCAGTGCCGGAAAAAGGCCCGTTTTGGATGGAAGGCTCTTGGCCTTCATCCGGGCCCCCAATGCGGGCCGTCCGGTACGCGAGACTTGAATCCGGACGGCGGCATTGGCGGTCCCGGTACGCGAGATACTCATGACGCCCAGACCGTTACGCAACTTCAACGGTCCCGATCTTGGGCCGGTCAGGGTAAAGGCCGGGTTTCCGGCTTGAAAAAAATGCGTCCCATTCTGGGGCTGCAAGATTTGCCTAGTCCGTTGAATATGTTGATTAATTAGTAACGGAAGTTAAGGAACGGTAAGCGGCTGCTGCCTGCCGTTGCGGCAGTTTGGAAAGCCGCTTCGCGTGCCGATCGAGAGATCGGGTTTCGCCTGGACGCAGGCCTCAACGCGTCCAGACGCCCTTCACCGGCGCGAAGGAGTAGCGATGCGCCGGGCAGGGGCCGTGCTCCTTGATCGCGGCGCGGTGCTTTGCGGTGCCGTAGCCGGCATGACCGGCGAAGCCGTAAGCCGGATAGTGCTGGCCGAGCCGTGCCATCATGCGGTCGCGCGTCACCTTGGCGATGATCGAGGCGGCGGCGATCGAGCAGACCAGGGCATCACCGCCGATGATCGCTTCGCAGGGGAAGGGCAGTGCCGGCGGGTCATTGCCGTCGACGAGGACGAGGCCGGGCGCGAGCGGCAGGGCCGCTACCGAGCGTCCCATCGCCAGCAGCGTCGCCTGCCGGATGTTCAGCCGATCGATCTCGATTGCCGAGGCACTGCCAACGCCGACGGCGAGCGCCTGCTGGAGGATGGTGTCGAACAGCGCCTCGCGCCGCGGGGCGCTGAGCAGCTTCGAATCGGCGAGCCCGTCCGGGATCGCCTGCGGATCGAGAATGACCGCTGCCGCCACGACCGGGCCGGCGAGCGGACCGCGGCCGACCTCGTCGACGCCGGCGACGAGCTGGCATCCCTGCGCGATGGCGCGCGCCTCATGGTTGAAATCGGCGAACATGGCGGCAGCCTATGCCAGATCGCGCCGCTGCGGTCTGCCCCGACGAGGCCGGCTTCCACAGTGCAGCACCGGCCGGTTTCGTCAGAACAGGCTGAGCTGCGCCTTCTCCTTCTCAGGCTTGACGAAGAGGTCGCTGCGCAGCCGCAGCCGCGCCGTGTTGAAGCCGAGGCGTTCGGCCGCCATCTCGAAACGCCGGCCGATCATCCAGGCATAGGGGCCGGAGCCGACCTGGCGTTGGCCCCAGGCCGCATCGTAATCCTTGCCGCCGCGCGTCGAGCGGATCAGCGAGACGACATGGCGCATCTTGTCGGGATGGTGGGTGACGAGCCAGTCCTGCACCAGGTCCTTGACCTCGAGCGGCAGGCGCAGAAGCACATAGCCGGCTTCGCGTGCCCCGGCCGCCTTGGCGGCGTCGAGGATGCGTTCGATCTCGTGCTCGTTCACCGCCGGAATGATCGGCGCCACCAGCACGCTCACCGGAATGCCGGCCTCCGACAGCTTGCGGATCGTTTCCAGCCGCTTCGACGGTGCCGCCGCCCGCGGCTCCATGCCGCGCGAGAGCTTGGCGTCGAGTGTCGTCACCGAGAGCGCGACCTTGACCAGGCCCTTCTCGGCCATCGGCGCGAGGATATCGATATCGCGCTGCACCAACGCCGATTTGGTGACGATCCCGACCGGGTGGTTGAACTTGGCCAGGACCTCCAGGATCTGGCGCATGATCCGCAGCTTCTTCTCGATCGGCTGATAGGGATCGGTATTGGTCCCGATCGCGATCGTGCGCGGCTGGTAGCTTGGCGCGGACAGCTCCCTTTCGAGCAGCGCCGCCGCATCCGGCTTGGCCGTCAGCTTGGTCTCGAAGTCGAGGCCCGGAGACAGGCCGAGATAGGCATGGCTCGGCCGGGCGAAGCAGTAGACGCAGCCATGCTCGCAGCCGCGATAGGGATTGATCGAGCGGTCGAACGAAATATCCGGGGAGTCGTTGCGTGTAATGATGGTTCGCGGCTTCTCGACCGAGATCTCGGTCTTGAACGGCGGCAATTCGCCGAGCGAGCCCCAGCCATCATCCTCGTCGAAGCGCTGCTCGGCCTCGTATCGGCCGCCCGGATTGAGCGTCGCGCCGCGCCCGTGCCGCCGCTCCGGATCGATGCGGTGGCCGGCAAAGGCCAGCGGATCGACCGGCGCGATCCGAGCGGAGATCGCGGCCGGCTCGGCATCGCGGCGCTTCAGCGCCTGCGTCGTCGGCGGTCTCGCGGAGGGGCGAGCTTGGGCCATGGGATCTCTCCTCGCCGGAATCGCCGGCTTCACGGTGAATGAATGTGAACAAAAAGAGAACATATGGCAAGTGGCGGGATTGCGACATGTTGCGCTGCGGCATAGGCTCGGGCTCATGCTCTCAGCTGTCATTCGCGCCAATGGCCGTACCGAAGCGCTGGCCGCGACCCTGTCGGTCCTGATTCCAGCGGTGGCGGGCGGCACGATCGGCCATGCCGTGGTGATCGGCACGGGCGACGACAGTGAAACCGAGCGGCTCGCCGATGTGACGGGGGCGAGCTATGTCGCAGCCCGCAACGGCGCCAGCTGGGCGTCCGGCGTCGAGCGGGCGCGGGGCGACTGGGTGCTCCTGCTCGAGGCTGGCGACCTGCCCGAGCCACATTGGACCGAGGCCGTGGAGCGGCATCTGATGACGGCTGCGGCCACGCCGGCCCTGATGCCATTGCGCGGCATCGCCGCGCTACGCGAATGGGGGGCGGTTTCGCTGCGCTCGCGCGGTGTCCGGGCCGGGCTGATCGCGTCGAAGAAGCAGCTTCTCTCCGGCCGCCTGCCTGCCTCGCCGCGCCGGCTCGCCGTGCGCCGCGGTCGGGCGCAGGCGTAAGACCCGCGAGCCCGGTTTCGTCAGAGCCGGTCGGTCTGGAAGGTGTTGCAGGCCTGCATCGAGCCTGAATTGAAGCCGGCGTTGAACCAGCGCATGCGCTGCGCCGACGAGCCGTGGGTGAAGGAATCCGGCACTACGGCGCCACGCCCGGCCTGCTGCTGCAGCTTGTCGTCGCCGATCGCGGCAGCGGTGCGCATCGCCTCCTCAATGTCGCCGGGCTCGATACGGTCCATCGCCTTGATATTGTAGGCCCAGACGCCAGCGAAGCAGTCGGCCTGCAATTCGACGCGCACCGAAAGCTGGTTCGACTCGCGCTCGGAGAGCCGTTCGCGCATCTGGTTCACCTTGGGCAGGATGCCGAGCAGATTCTGGATGTGGTGGCCGACCTCGTGGCCGATCACATAGGCATAGGCGAAGTCGCCGCCACCGCCGAGCTTGCGCTGCATCTCCTGGAAGAAGGAGGTGTCGAGATAAACGCGCTGGTCGTTCGGGCAATAGAACGGCCCCATTGCCGATTGGGCGGTGCCGCAGCCCGAGCGCGTCACGCCGTCGAAGACGACGAGGCGCGGCGGCTGGTATTTCCGGTTGGCCTGCTGCGGCAGAACCTTCGACCAGATGTCCTCGTTCTGCGCCAGCACCGCCGAGATGAAGCGGCCCATCTCGTCCTTCGGCGGGCCGGCGGATTTGCGCTGCTCCTGCGTCGGCGCGCTGCGCCCGCCGATGCCGCCGATCATCTCGGCGCCGCCGATCAGGATGCGCGGATCGATGCCCAGCGCCCAACCGACCAGCCCGAGCACCACCATGGTGCCGATGCCGATGCCGCCGCGGCCGCCCGGCAGGCCGGCGAACTCGCCGCCGCCGCCACGCCTGTCCTCGAGGTTTTCGGACTGGCGGTAATCTTCCCAACGCATCGTGAGGCCCTTGCTGAAGCCGTGCCAATCTCCGGCAGGCGCGGCCGGAACTCAAGCCTTCATTCGGCTTCGTCCCGCTTGGGCCGATGCGTCGAGGCGCTCAGTGATAGCCGCTATCGGCTTTCACCTTGCCGCGGAAGGTCCAGTACACGAAGGCGGTGTAGAACAGGATCATCGGCAGCAGGAAGCTCACCCCGATCAGCACGAAGATGTGCGAGCTCGGCGCTGCTGCAGTGTCCC
Source organism: Allobosea sp. NPDC055594 (assembly GCF_053618995.1). Lineage (NCBI taxonomy): Bacteria > Pseudomonadati > Pseudomonadota > Alphaproteobacteria > Hyphomicrobiales > Alloboseaceae > Allobosea > Allobosea sp. NPDC055594. Next base: position 174,146 of record NZ_JBSHIO010000002.1, on the reverse strand, counting down.
AGATCGTCAGGCCGGGCGGCACGAGATATGGGAAGTTCGAGATCGCCAAGCCGAGGAAGCAGAGCACGAAGATCGCGATCGTGAAGGCGAAGGGCGTGAACTCGTGGTTCCCGCGCAGCCGCTTCCAGACCATGTAGCCGCAGAAGGCGGTCAGCACCGGGAAGGGCCAGAGCAGCATGAGGTTCGAGGGCGTGAACCAGCGCTCGGCGATCCGCGGATGGGCATAGGGCGTCCACAGCGAGACCAGCGCCGCGAAGGCGAGCAGGCCGAGCAGCAGGACCTTGGCCTGCCCACGGGCCCGGTCGGCGACCGGACCTTCGGTCTTGAAGACGAGCCAGGTCGCGCCGAGCAGGGCATAGCCGACGACGACGCCCGCCCCGCACATCAGCGTGAAGGGCGTCAGCCAGTCGAAGGGGCCGCCGGCGAACTGGTTGTCGACGACCTTGATGCCCTGGATCAGCCCGCCGAGGATGACGCCCTGGGCGAAGGCGGCGCTGGTCGAGCCGAGCCAGAAGGCGAGATCCCAGATCCTGTGCTTCGGCTTCGCCACCCAGCGGAACTCGAAGGCGACGCCGCGGAAGATCAGCGAGAGCAGCATCAGCGTCACCGGCAGATAGAGGGCCGGCATGATCACTGCGTAGGCCAGCGGGAAAGCCACCCAGAGTCCGGCGCCGCCGAGCACCAGCCAGGTCTCGTTGCCGTCCCAGAACGGCGCGACCGAGTTCATCATCTGGTCGCGCTCGCCTTCGTCCCCGGTCGTCGGGAACAGGATGGCGATGCCGAGGTCGAAACCGTCCAGCACCACATAGAGCATCACGGCGGTGCCGATCAGCCCGGCCCAGATCACGGGGAGATACCATTCCATCTGGGTTCTCCTCAGAGCGCCGGCTGGATCTTGTCGTCGCCGGGCTTGCCGTCGCCGAACAAATGGGAGGCAGGCCCCTGGGCCGCCTTCAATGTCCGCTTCGAGGGCTGCTCGGGCGGATCCTCGGGGCTGATCTCGTCGGGTCCCTTGGCGATCAGGCGGTTGATCAGGAGGATGCCGGCGGTGAACACCACGCAATAGACGAAGACGAACAGCGCCAGCGAGATCGCGACCTCGGCGGTGGTGATCGGCGAGACCGCATCCTTGGAACGCAGGATGCCGGTCGCGATCCAGGGCTGGCGCCCGACCTCGGTGACGAACCAGCCGGCGAGGATGGCGACGAAGCCAGCCGGCCAGGTGTACTGGGCGATCCAGAGCCAGCGTCGCGATTCGAAGATCCGGCCGCGCCACCAGAACCAGGCGCCGACCCAGCCGAACAGGATCATCAGCGTGCCGAGCCCGACCATCAATCGGAAGCCGAAGAAGGGGATCAGCACCGGCGGCCTGTCCTCGACCTTGAAGTCCTTCAGGCTCGGGAACAGCGCGTCCATGCTGCCATGGGTGAGCAGGCTGGCGACGCCGGGGATCGAGATCTCGAAGCGGTTCAGCTCGGCCTTCTCGTCGGGCCAGGCGAAGAGCACGAGCGCGCCGGGCTTCGAGGAATCCCAGTGCGCCTCGATCGCGGCGAGCTTGGCGGGCTGGTAGATCGCGGTCTGCTTGCCGTGGAAGTCACCGATCAGGGCCTGTAGCGGTGCGGTCAGCGCGATCATCAGGATCGCCATCCGCACCATCGTCTTGGCCGATTCGGTGCGATGGCCGGCGAGCAGATGGCGCGCCCCGGTCGCCAGCACCACGAAGGCGGTGGTGAGATAGGCCGCCGTCATCATGTGCGCATAGCGCAGCGGGAAGGTCGGGCTGAAGACGATCTTCATCCAGTCGACGGGATAGGCGATGCCGTCGCGGACCTCGTGGCCGACCGGGTACTGCATCCAGCTATTGGCCGAGAGGATCCAGAAGCCCGACAGCGCCGTGCCGCCGGCGACGATCACCGCCGAGAGGAAATGCAGCCAGGGCGGCACCCGCTTCCAGCCGAAGAGCAGCACGCCGAGGAAGGAGGCTTCCAGGAAGAAGGCGCTCAGCACCTCGTAGCCGATCAGCGGGCCCAGCACATTGCCGGTGACAGCCGAGAACCGGCTCCAGTTCGTGCCGAACTGATAGGAGAGCACGATGCCGGAAACCACGCCCATGGCGAAGGAGACGGCGAAGATCTTGGTCCAGAACCGGGCGAGCAGGTGGAATTTCTGGTCGCCGGTCTTCAGCCAGAGGCCGAGCAGCGTCGCGATATAGGCGGAGAGGCCGATCGTGAAGGCCGGGAAGACGATATGGAATGAGATCGTGAAGGCGAATTGAATGCGGGATAACAGAAAGGCGTCGATTTCCATCGCGTCGCTCCGGTAATCCGGCCAGATACATCAGGCCGCGAGACCCTGCGGGCCACAGGGTCTACTTAGAAACCTGATTAATCAAGGCGAGACGCGCGGGCAGCGCCCGACGATGCCGCAGCGTCGCGATGTCGCGATGCGTCACAATGCGTCGATCGCCGCCTTCAGGGTCCGCAGATCGCGCCAGGCCAGGCGCTTGTCGAGCGGGCTGCGCAAGAGATAGGCCGGGTGCAGGATCGGCAGGGCAGGGATGGTGCGCGTGCCATTGTCGTATGCCAGCCAGCGCCCGCGCGCGGCCATGATGCTCTTGACGTCGAGCAGCGCCATCGAGGAGGGCCGGCCGACACAGACCAGGATGGCCGGATCGACGAGCTCGATCTGGCGCTGGATGAAGGGCAGGCAGATCGCCACCTCCTGCGGCGTCGGCGTCCGGTTCCCCGGCGGTCGCCAGGCCAGGAGATTGGCGATGTAGACCTGCTCGGTCCGCGTCAGCCCGATCGCTGCCAGCATCCGGTCCAGCAATTGCCCGGAGCGGCCGACGAAGGGCAGGCCGGCGCGGTCCTCGTCGGCGCCGGGCGCTTCGCCGACCAGCATCACCCGGGCCGCCGGATTGCCATCGGCGAAGACCAGGTTCTTGGCCGTGGCCTTCAGCGCGCAGCCTTCGAAACCGGCCATGGCGGCCTTGAGTTCGTCGAGCGTCCGCGCCTCGCGCGCCAGAGCCCGCGCCGAAACAGCCGCCTCGTCCGGTGCGGTCGCGGCGGCAGCATGGCGCAGCGGCGCCGCCGGTACCGGGGCGAGAACCGGGCGGGGCGCTGGCCGGGGCGCGGCGAAATGGTTGTGCGGCGTCTCGTCGAGCGCCTCGGATACGCCCATTTCGGCATACCAGGCGATGATTTCGGCGGGATGCGGCGTGGCTGGCGACATGGCGTCGTGAGCTAGCACGGATCGTAGTAGTGAGGCGACCCGTCCGCCGCCCTTGCTCGCATCGATGCTGCCGGAGGCCGGCGGATCAGGCAGTCTGCACCTCTCACGGCCACCTCGTCGTCATGCCTTTCGCAGTTGCAAATTGCCTCTTACGCCCGGATAGAAGATTTCCAATCTCGATACCGCCCGATCTTGCGCGGGCGTTCATGATCGTTCACATATAAACTATCCTGCGGATCGGGACAGGTCGGGCCGTTGGCGGAGGGCAGAATGACACTCGAGGAAGCGCAGAGCACCCCGCGCGAAAGCATGGAATACGACGTCGTCATCGTCGGCGCCGGCCCCGCGGGGCTCGCTGCTGCCATCCGCCTGAAGCAGCTCGACGAGAATATTTCGGTCGTCGTGGTCGAGAAGGGGTCCGAGGTCGGCGCCCATATCCTCTCCGGCGCGGTGATCGATCCGATCGGCCTCGACAAGCTCCTGCCCGATTGGCGTGAGGATGAGGCCCGCCCGCTGCACACCCAGGTCACCGAGGACGTCTTCTATTTCCTCGGCCCGGCCGGCGGCGCTCGCCTGCCGAATTTCGCCATGCCGAAGCTGATGAACAATCACGGCAATTTCGTCGGTTCGCTCGGCCTGGTCGCGCGCTATCTCGCCGCCCGCGCCGAGGCGCTCGGGGTCGAGATCTATCCGGGCTTCGCCGCCGCCGAGCTCCTGTTCAACGAGGATGGTTCGGTCGCCGGCATCGCCACCGGCGACATGGGCATCGCCAAGGACGGCAGCGTCTCGGACCGCTTCACCCGTGGCATGGAGCTGCGCGGCCGCTATACGCTGCTCGGCGAGGGTGCCCGCGGCTCGCTCTCCAAGATCGCGATCAAGCGCTTCGCCCTCGACGAGGGCCGCGAGCCGCAGAAATTCGGCATCGGCCTCAAGGAGATCTGGCAGGTCAAGCCGGAGAAGTTCAGGAAGGGGCTGGTGCAGCACTCCTTCGGCTGGCCGCTCGACATGTCGACCGGCGGCGGCTCCTTCCTCTATCATTTCGACGACAATCTGGTCTCGGTCGGCTTCGTCGTCCATCTCAACTATACCAACCCGACTCTTTCGCCCTTCGACGAATTCCAGCGCTTCAAGACGCATCCGATGATTCGCGACGTCTTCGAGGGCGCCAAGCGGCTCTCCTACGGCTCGCGCGCGATCACCGAGGGCGGGTTCCAGTCCGTGCCGAAGCTGACCTTCCCGGGCGGGGCGCTGCTCGGCTGCGCCGCCGGTTTCGTCAACGTGCCGCGCATCAAGGGCAGCCACAACGCCATCCTGTCCGGCATGCTGGCGGCGGAGCATCTCGTGCCGGCGCTGGCTGCCGGCCGCGCCCATGACGAGGTCGCGGAGATCGAGGCGAGCTGGCGCGGTTCCGAGATCGGGCGCGACCTCAAGCCGGTGCGCAACGTCAAGCCGCTCTGGTCGAAGCTCGGCACCTTCGGCGGCGTCGCGCTCGGCGGCGTCGACATGTGGCTGAACCAGCTCTTCGGCTGGTCGCCCTTCGGCACGATGGCGCATGGCAAGCCCGATTACGCCACGCTGAAGCCGATCACCGAGGTCACGCCGATCGTCTACCCGAAGCCCGACGGCAAGATCTCCTTCGACAAGCTCTCCTCGGTCTTCCTCTCGGCGACGAATCACGAGGAGGACCAGCCGGCCCATCTGAAGCTGACCGATCCTAATGTGCCGGTGCTGCAGAACCTGCCGCTCTATGGCGAGCCGGCGCGGCTCTACTGCCCGGCCGGCGTCTATGAGGTCGTCTATGCCGATCCCGAGGCCAAGACCGAGCCGCGCTTCGTGATCAACGCGCAGAACTGCGTGCACTGCAAGACCTGCGACATCAAGGACCCCGCCCAGAACATCACCTGGACGGTGCCGGAAGGGGCGGGCGGCCCGAACTATTCCAATATGTAGAGATTGCGATTCCCGGAGCGCTTGACGCTTCCGGTGGGTGGAATCCTGCAGTTTTCCATCCATCACAAGAAAAGCCGCGCCGGCTGGACCGGCGCGGCCTTGAAGCAGCGGCGGGCCCGCGAATCAGCCCTTGCGAATGACCGGAGCGGTTTTTTCGGGCGCAGGCGTCGCGCAGCCGCCAGCGAGGCTGGCGAGAGCGAGGACGGCCGCGAGCGCAAGCGAGACCTTCTTCATTCGAACTGTCCCAAGCGAATCGTCGCGAAAGGCCGCGACAGCTCGGAAGACTACGCCCGATTTCTTCATGAAATCTGTCGGGAATGCCGATAGTTTCTCGCGGCCGGCCCTTTCACGTCAGCGTGACGCGTCTTCTGCAATGCAGCGGCAGGCTTGTCGGGCCGCCCGGAAACAGCCATGTTGCGCGCTTAACCGATCAGGTCACGGTCCAGTCCACGGACATGCTCCCGGCGGCGGGCGAGGGGCGGACCGAGGGAGAATGGTAAACGTGACGTTCAAGTGCGACGGCCGCGGCCGCAGCGCCGTGTTGGCGCTGGCTTTCCTGGCGCTTCTGCAGAGCGGCGTGCCATTTTCGGCGCAGGCTCAGGCGCGCCCCGTCGAGAAGTTCGAAGCGGCGGAAAGCCTCGAAGGTAATTATCTCGCGGCGGTGGTCGCAGGTGCGGGGCGCGACCTTGCCGCCGCATCGGCTTATCTGCGCGAGGCGATCAAGGATGATCCGCAGAACAGCGATTTGCTCGAGCGGGGCTTCGTGGCTTTCCTCGCCGACGGAGCCATGGGCGACACCTTCCGCGCCGCCGAAAAATTGGTGCAGCGCGATCCCTCGAACGGCCTGGCGCAACTGGCGCTCGGCGTGCGGGCTCTGAAGCAGAAATCCTACGCGACAGCCCGCAATCAGCTGCAGCGCGGCGGGCGCGGCCGCTCGGCCGACATCACCGCGACATTGCTGGCGGCCTGGGCCTATGCCGGCTCGGGCGACACCAAGCGTGCGCTGGATACCCTGGAGCGGCTGCGCGGCGAATCGACCTTCGACCGCTTCCGTGACTTTCATGCCGGGCTGATCCTCGACATTGCCGGGCGCAAGAGCGAATCGACCCGCCGGCTCAAGGCGGCCTATGAGGCCGAACGGACCAATCTGCGCCTGGTCGATATTTGGGCGCGCCATCAGGCGCGGGCCGGCGATCGCGAGGCCGCTCTGGCGACGCTCAACGAATTCGAGCAGCGCGTCCGTCCCAACCATCCCGTGGTGCGCGATGCGCTTGCCAAGGTCGGTGCCAAGGAGCCGCTGCCGCGCATCGTCGCCAGCACCCAGCAGGGCGCGGCCGAGGTGCTCTATGGCCTGGCCAGCGCCGGAATCCTGCAGGGTGACGAAGCCACGGCCCTGCTCTACCTCAGGCTCGCGGTCTATCTCGACCCCAGCCATGATCTCGCCGTGCTGACGCTCGGCGACATCCTCGAACGTGCCAAGCAGAGCGAGGACGCGGTCGATGTCTATCGGCGCATGCCGGAGAATTCGGCCTTGCGCCCGGTCGCCGACATCCAGATCGGACTCGGCCTCGAGACGCTGGGCAAGACCGAGGAGGCGGTGAAGCATATGGAGGCGCTGATCGCGGCGCGTCCGGACGATGTCGAGGCGATTTCCGCCCTCGGCAACATCTACCGCTCGCGCAAGCGCTTCGAGGAGGCGGCCGACGCCTACAACAAGGCGATCGGCAAGCTGGCCTCGCCCGGCCGCTCGAATTGGGATCTCTTCTATTCGCGCGGCATCTCCTATGAGCGCACCAAGCGCTGGCCGGAGGCGGAAGCCGATCTGCGCAAGGCGCTGGAGCTGATGCCGGAGGCTCTCGGCCGCGAGCGGGCGCTGGTCCTCAACTATCTCGGCTATTCATTGGTGGACCGGAACCTCAAGCTCGATGAGGCGCTCGGCATGCTGCGCCGCGCCGTCGATTTGCGGCCCCGCGACGGCTACATCATCGATTCGCTGGGTTGGGCGCATTACCGGCTTGGCCGCTACGACGAGGCCGTGGTCGAGCTCGAGCGCGCCATGGAGCTGCGCCCCTCCGATCCGGTGATCAACGACCATCTCGGCGACGTCTACTGGCGCACCGGCCGCCCGCTCGAGGCGAGGTTCCAGTGGAACCATGCCCGCGATCTCGGCCCGGAAGCGGAGGATCTGGAGAAGATCCTGCGCAAGATCGAGAAGGGGCTCGACGAGGCACCGCCCTCGGCGAGCGCCGCCGAGCCGAAGAAGGATGGCGGCTGAGCCTTGCAGGCTCGTCTCACCACCCGCGCCCCGGCCAAGGTCAACCTCAGCCTGCGCATCCTCGGCCGGCGTGCCGACGGCTACCACGAGCTCGACAGCCTCGTCGCCTTCGCCGGTGTCGGCGACGCGCTGACGCTGCTGCCGGGCGCGGAGAGCGGGATCGCGATCTCCGGCCCCTTCGCTGCAGGGCTTTCGGTGGCAGCCGACAATCTGGTGCTGAAGGCGGAAACCGCCCTGCGCGATCAGGTGCCGGGGCTGCGGTCCGGCCGTTTCCTGCTCGTGAAGCGCCTGCCGGTCGCATCCGGCATCGGCGGCGGCTCGGCCGATGCCGCGGCCGCGCTACGCCTGCTCGCGCGGCTGAACGGCCTGCCGGCCGATGCTCCCTTGCTCTATGCCGCCGCGGCGCGCGTCGGCGCCGATGTCCCGATCTGCCTCGCGGCGAAGACGCGCATCATGCAGGGCATCGGCGAGCGGCTCGGCCCACCGCTGCGACTGCCGCGGCTGTTCGCGCTGCTGGTCAATCCGGGCGTCGCGGTGGAAACAGCCGCGGTGTTCCGCGATCTCGGTCTCCAGCCGGGGCAGGATCATGCGGCAGGGGCGAGCGCCTTCGCGCTGAATGGCCCGCATGCGGCTTCGCAGGAGGCCTTCGCCACTGCGCTGGCTGTGTCGGGCAATGATCTGGAGGCGCCTGCCAGGGCGGCCGCGCCGGTCATCGGCGAAGTCCTGGCGCTGCTCGCGGCCTTGCCCGGATGCCGGTTGGCACGCATGTCGGGCTCGGGCGCGACCTGCTTTGCCCTGTTCGATGATTGTCGGGCGAGCGCGGCAGCGGCCAGGGCACTCGCGCGCCGGCAGCCGGGCTGGTGGATCAAGCCGACGGTGCTTGGGTAAGGTGCTCGTCCTTCAGCGGCAGGTAGGGCGATCTAGCGGCCGGTCGCCCCGAAGCCCGGCACCAGGCCCTTGAGCGTCAAGAGCCCGATTGCGGCGACAGTGGTCGCGTCCCTGATGGCGCCGTTCTCGATCATCGCCCTGACCTCGGAAGCGGAGAAGCGCCGCGTGACCAGGCCCTGCTCCTCATGGTCCAGTTGGCGCGGCACCGCAGTGAGCTGCCGCGCCAGGAAGATGCGGCAGCCCTGGTTCGAGTAGCCATAGCATTCGTAGAGATAGCCGGCCTGGATCATCTCGCCGGCCTCGAGCCCGCATTCCTCGCGCAACTCGCCGCGGGCGACGGTGAGCGGGTCGGCCTCCGGCAGGTTCTCCCAGGAGCCCTGTGGGATTTCCCAGAAACGGCCTCCGACCGGATAGCGATACTGCTCGACGAGATGCAGGTCGCCATTCGCCTCGATGGCGACGATGGCGACGAAATCCGTCTTCTCGACGACGCCGTAGATGCCTCTGGAGCCGTCCTGCCGGAGGATCTCGTCCTCCCGCACGCGCATCCAACGATTCTCGTAGACGAGGCGGGATGACAGCGTGGCGATCTCCGCCGGCTGCTCCTGCATCTTGCCGGAGGCCGTTCCGGGAGCGTCGTTCAATGGGCCCGCGCCACGCAGAAATCGACGGCGTCGTTGAGCGCCTGCTTCATCGGCGATTGCGGGAACAGGCCGAGCGCGTCCTTGGCCATCTTGGCATAGTGGCGGGCGCGCTCGACCGTGTCCTCGATCGCCCGGTGCTTGCGCATCAGCGCCTGCGCTTCTGCCAGATCGCCTTCGCCGATCTGGCCTTCCTGCAGGGTGCGGCGCCAGAAGCCGCGCTCGCTCTCATCGCCGCGCCGGAAGGAAAGCACCACCGGCAAGGTGATCTTGCCCTCGCGGAAATCGTCGCCGGTGTTCTTGCCGAGCGCGCCGGACGAGCCGCCATAATCGAGTGCGTCGTCGATCAGCTGGAAGGCGATGCCGAGATTGAGTCCGTAGCTGCGGCAGGCCGCGGCATCGGCCTTGGGCGAGCCGGCGATTACCGGCCCGACCTCGCAGGCGGCGGCAAAGAGCTCGGCGGTCTTGCCGCGGATCACGGCGAGATATTCGTCCTCGGTCGTCTCGGTGTTCTTGGCAGCGGCGAGCTGCATCACCTCGCCCTCGGCGATGACGGCCGCGGCGGTCGAGAGGATGTCGAGCGCGCGCAGCGAGCCGACCTCGACCATCATCTTGAAGGCCTGGCCGAGCAGGAAGTCACCGACCAGCACGCTTGCCTCATTGCCCCAGAGCATGCGGGCGGCAGCCTTGCCGCGGCGCATGTCGCTCTCGTCGACGACGTCGTCGTGCAGCAGCGTCGCGGTGTGCATGAACTCGACCGAGGCCGCGAGCTTGACGTGCCCCTCGCCGGCGTAGCCGCAGAGCGCGGCCGTCGCGAGCGTCAGCATCGGGCGCAGACGCTTGCCGCCGGAGGAGATCAGATGGTTGGCGACCTCCGGGATCATCGTCACCTGGGAGCCCGTCCGCGACAGGATCATCGCGTTGACGCGTTCCATATCGGCGCGGGTCAGGCCGACCAGGGCCTCGATCCCGGCCTTGCCGGCTTCCTTGTCCTCGAAGGCTACGACGACGCCCACGCTCAAACTCCGACTTTTCCGGCGCGGGTGATGCGCCCTGTCTTTGCTGCAATGCCCTTTGCCACGAGCGTCGCATGCGTGACCAGCCCCGGCAATCACCGTCGCGCCGCACTATCTGGTGCGTTGGTGTCGCAGCGCGGCGATTTTGCGCTTGCGCGGCTTATCGGCCACGGGCTCCATGGCGCCATGCACGAACTGGTCCGCTCCAATGATCTCGTCCTGCTAGGCGCCATCGAGGCGCTGCTGACCTCGGCCAATCTGGATTGCCTGATCGCCGATCAGCACATCAGCGCGCTCGAAGGCATGATCGGCGCCTTTCCGCGCCGGCTGCTGGTGCGCGAGGCCGATCGCAAGCGCGCCCGGGCCCTGCTGGTCGAGGCAGGCTTCGGTGGCGAATTGCGACCGGAATGACATGCCATGACCGGTGAGAGCATGACCTGTGAGATCCTGCCGGGCCTCGGCGCGATCGGCGAAGATCGCCTGCTGGGCGGTCAGCTTCGCCTGCTGCAACCGAAAAAGGGGCACCGCGCGGGTTCGGATGCGATTCTGCTGGCAGCCGCGCTGCCGGCGCTGGCGGAAGGGCCGCTTGTCGATTTTGGTGCGGGGGTCGGTACGGCCGGCCTCGCCGCCGCGACATGCCAGCCTGAACTCTCGGTCGTGCTGGTCGAGCGCGATCCGGAGCTCGCGGCGCTTGCGGCGCGCAATGCCGGCCTGAACGGTCTCGATCAGCGCGTCCGGGTTGTCCTCGCGGCGATCGGCGAGCGCGGGGACGACGCCTTGCTGGCAGGGCTGCCGGACGGATCGGCCGCCTGGGTCGCGATGAATCCGCCGTTCTTCGAAGCGGGTGCGACCCGGGCCTCACCGGTGCCGAACCGGCGCGCCGCCCATGTCGCCGACACGCCGCTGACCCTCTGGCTGAAGGCGGCAAGGCGGGCTCTACGACCGCGAGGCGGGGTGACGATCATCCACCGTGCCGAAGCGCTGGGCGAGATCCTCGCCGCGCTGGCCACGGGGTTCGGCGAGGTCGCGATTCGGCCGGTGCAGGCGCTGGCCGAGCGCCCGGCGATCCGCGTCATCGTCTCGGCCCGGCTCGGCAGCAGAAAGCCGGCAGTCTTGCTGCCGGCTTTGATTCTGAATGGGCCCGATGGCCGTTTCACCCCGCAGAGTGAGGCGGTCCATCGCGGCGAGGCCTATCTCGCCTGATCAGCGGCAGATGCGCCGCTCGCGCACGACCCAGCCCCAGCCATCCCAATAGCGGACCGGGCGGTAGAAGCAGCGCGGCTCGTAATAGGGGCGGCCATAGCCGTAGCCGGGACGGCCATAGCCGTAAGAGGGCCGGTCATAGCCGCCACCCCAGCGTGGCCCCGCATAGTAGCCGTCGCTGAAGGGCTGGGCCATGGCGGGGGTCGGCATGGTCGAGGCGAGGGCGGCGACGCCGAGGGCAGCCGCAGCCGAAACGCCGAGAAGCAGTTTGCGCAGCACGTTCTGGTCCTCCTTCGCGATGTCGATGGCGTCTGCCGGAGCAATCGCGTGTTGCTGTGGGAGGCAATCTGCGGCCTGCCGGCTGAACGGCGGCGGAGCGAGCCGTTCAGCCGGCCTTCATTTTCCGGACGGGTTATCGGCAGACGCGCACCGGCCGGATCACCCAGCGATAGCCGTTCCAGACGCGCCGATCAGTATAGAAGCAGCGCGGCCGATAGACCGGGCGGCCATAATAGCCCGGCCTCGGGCGGTAATGCGGCCGGCCGTAATGCCAGACCTGCTGGAGCAACCCGCCATCGGCGCTGGCGCTGGCGGCGGGCGCACTACCTGCGCCGACCGGCGCTGCCGAGGCGGGAGCGGCGATCAGCGCCGCGGAAAGGAGGGCGCCGGCGCCGAGCATGGCGGCGGCAAGACGGTTGGACAGCATCGCAAATCTCCTGCTGCTGGACGCTGGTCCGGCTCAAGCGTTCGCCCCGAACGCCGCGGACCGCGATGGCTCGCATATTAGGTACGCCTTAATGAACGCAGACCTTTCGTCGAGGTTCAGCTGCGGTTCATGCGTCCGCGCTTGACCTGCCGCGCCGCCAGACCCTAAGCACACCGCCTGTTTCCTGAAATTTCGAAGGCTTGAGCCCTTGGCCGCGTCGCCCTCCGCTTCGATGAATCCGACCCGCTCCTTCCAGGGGCTGCTGCTGACCTTGCAGCGCTTCTGGGCCGAACGCGGCTGCGTCATCCTCCAGCCCTACGACATGGAAGTCGGGGCGGGCACCTTCCATCCGGCGACGACCTTGCGCGCGCTGGGTCCCAAGCCGTGGAACGCGGCCTATGTCCAGCCTTCGCGCCGCCCGAAGGACGGGCGCTATGGCGAGAACCCCAACCGGCTGCAGCATTACTACCAGTTCCAGGTCATCCTGAAGCCGTCGCCGCCGGATCTGCAGCAGCTCTATCTCGACTCGCTCAAGGCGATCGGTGTCGACCTTGCCCTGCACGATGTCCGCTTCGTCGAGGACGACTGGGAAAGCCCGACGCTCGGCGCCTGGGGGCTCGGCTGGGAGTGCTGGTGCGACGGCATGGAAGTCAGCCAGTTCACCTATTTCCAGCAGGTCGCCGGCGTCGAATGCGCGCCGGTTGCGGGCGAACTGACTTACGGCCTCGAGCGCTTGGCGATGTATGTCCAGGGCGTCGAGAACGTCTACGACCTCAACTTCAACGGCCTCGAGGGCGAGGATCGCGTCAGCTATGGCGACGTCTTCCTGCAGGCCGAGCAGGAGTTCTCGCGGCATAATTTCGAGCATGCCAACACCGAGATGCTCTTCCGCCACTTCGCTGACGCGGAGGCCGAGTGCAAGGCGCTGCTCGCTGCCGGCGAGGCCGATGGCGGCGCCAGGCACCAGCTTGCTCTGCCCGCCTATGACCAGTGCATCAAGGCGAGCCATGTCTTCAACCTGCTCGATGCGCGCGGCGTGATCTCGGTCACCGAGCGCCAGAGCTATATCCTGCGCGTGCGCGAGCTCGCCAAGGCCTGCGGCGCCGCCTGGCTGAAGACCGCCGGCGGGGGAGCGAACTGATGCCTGATCTCCTGCTCGAACTCTTTTCGGAAGAGATCCCCGCCCGCATGCAGCGCAAGGCGGCGGAGGATCTGAAGAAGCTCGTCACCGATGCGCTGGTCGAGCGCGGCCTGGTCTATGAGGGCGCGAAAGCCTTCGCCACGCCGCGCCGGCTGGCGCTCACCGTCGCTGGCCTCCCCGTGCGCGGGCGCGATGTCCGCGAGGAGCGCAAGGGGCCGCGCGTCGGCGCGCCGGACGCCGCGGTGCAGGGCTTCCTCAAGGCGGCCGGTCTCGCCTCGCTCGATCAGGCGACCATCGTCAGTGACCCCAAGAAGGGCGACTCTTACGTCGCCATCATCGAGAAGCCGGGCCAGGAGACGATTGCGGCCATCGCCGAGATCGTGCCGGCGGTGATCCGTGCCTTCCCCTGGCCGAAGTCGATGCGCTGGGGCAAGGCCTCCGCCGCCGGCGCCAGCCTGCGCTGGGTGCGTCCACTGCACTCGATCCTCTGCACCTTCGGCGCCGAGACCGAGGATCCGGAAGTCGTCGCCTTCGAGGTCGACGGCATCAGCTCCGGCAACACCACCTATGGCCACCGCTTCCACGCGCTGGGCCCGATCACGGTCCGCCGCTTCGACGACTATGTCGCGAGCCTGGAGCGGGCGAAGGTCGTGCTCGACGCCGATCGTCGCAAGGAGATCATCGCCACCGACGCCAGGAACCTCGCCTTTGCGGCCGGGCTCGAGCTGGTCGAGGATGAGGGGCTGCTGGAGGAGGTCGCCGGGCTGGTCGAATGGCCGGTCGTGCTGATGGGCTCCTTCGAGGAGCGCTTCCTCGACATTCCCGGCGAGGCGATCCGGGCCACCATCCGCGCCAACCAGAAATGCTTCGTGCTGCGCGATCCCGCGACCGGCGAGCTGGCGAACCGCTTCATCCCGGTCTCGAACCTCGTCGCCAGCGATGGCGGCCTGGCGATCACCGCCGGCAATGGCCGCGTCGTGCGCGCCCGCCTCTCGGACGCCGCCTATTTCTGGGCAACCGATCGCGGCCCGCTGCCCGATCTCGACACGCTGAAGGAGAGCGCCGAGACGCTCGGGCTCGATTTGTCGAAGCCGCTCGACCAGCGCATGGCCAAGCTCGACAAGCTCGGCGTCGTCTTCCACGCCAAGCTCGGCACGCAAGGGCAGCGCGTCCGGCGCATCGCCGCGCTGGCGAAGGAGTTGGCACCGATCGTCGGCGCCGATCCGGTTCTGGCCGAGCGCGCCGCGAAGCTCGCCAAGGCTGACCTGCCGACCGAGATGGTCGGCGAGTTCCCGGAATTGCAGGGGCTGATGGGCCGCAAATATGCGGAACTGCAGGGCGAGAATCCCTCGGTCGCGGCTGCCATCGAGGAGCATTACAAGCCGCTCGGCCCCTCCGACCGCGTCCCGGCCGATCCGGTTTCGGTCGCGGTGGCGCTCGCCGACAAGCTCGACACCCTCGTCGGCTTCTGGGCGATCGACGAGAAGCCGACCGGCAGCAAGGACCCCTATGCGCTGCGAAGGGCGGCTTTGGGTATCAGCCGGATTTGTGACGAGCACAATCTCAATAGGCTCCAGCTGGAGCAATTGCTGATTTCATTGTTCGATCGCTGGTGGCCGGACGTCGATGCGCCTGTGGCTGCTTATGATCTGATCGGCTTTGTCATCGATCGTATCAAAGTCATGCTACGCGACAGAGGCATCGCCCACGATATTGTGGATGCTATCGCAAGCCAGGGAATTCGTCGTGGGACGATGATGCCTGGAATGGCGAACGTCCGAGTAATCTCGATTATCGTGAGAACAGCGGAGGCGCTCGGTCGCTTCCTCGAAACGGAGGACGGCAAGAGCCTGCTCGCCGGCTACAAGCGCGCCGCCAACATCCTCAAAGCCGAGGAGAAGAAGGATGGCGAAGGCGCTTTCGCTGCTGCCGCCGATCTCCAGCTGATCGCCGCTGCCGGGCTGATCGAGGAGAAGGCGCTCGCCGTCGCGCTGGCGCAGGCGACGCCGAAGGCCGAAGCCGCCATCGCAGCCGAGGATTATGAGGGCGCCATGGCGGCGCTCGCCGAGCTGCGCCCGGCGGTCGATGCCTTCTTCGACAAGGTCACGGTCAACGATCCCGATCCCGCCCTGCGTGCCAACCGCCTCAAGCTGCTGAACCAGCTCCGCGAGGCGACACGCGCCGTGGCCGATTTCGGGCGGATCGCGGGCTGAAGTATGCGGGGAACCGCGACAGAAACCCCTCTCCCGGATGGGAGAGGGGCAGGGGTGAGGGGCCGCCGTTTATCGTTAGAACGAGGCGACGCCGCCGCGGCTTCTGCGGCTAGGGCAGGCCCTCATCCGGCGCTCCGCGCCACCTTCTCCCGTCCGGGAGAAGGAGTCCCCGCGCTCTTTATCGGGTGACCGCGTCAACCCCCCAGCCAGCTCCCCTTCCGGAACTTTTTCCCAGGGCTCCACGTTCTGTTGCTCGAGTGCTATGCTTGCGAATGCCTCGCAGTCAGGGCCTCGGGGGGCCGGCTTTCGGCCGCGATAAGAGGATTTGAGCCATGGGTCTTTTGATTTCGCTTTTCATCACGATTCTGGTCATCGGCCTGGTGCTTTATCTCGTGCGGATGCTGCCGCTCGACGGCAATATCAAGAACATCCTCCAGATCATCGTCATCATCATCGGCATCATCTCGCTGCTGCGCTATCTCGCCGTCTTCTAGTAAGGGGCCGTCGTCACTCCCGCCTTCGCGGTGGGTGTCCACGACCAAGCGTCGAACAGACAGCAACGTGGCGCGGCGTGGATGGCCGAAGAATGCCCGCCGTGACGGCGAGCGGCGCAGGAGTCTGCCGGAACCCGCCGATTGACGGTTGCATCGCGCTGATCCACTCTTTCGAATGGTCCAAAAGGGCCCCGGGCGCTGCGCGTCACGGGGCCCTTGTCCATTCGAGAAGCGAAGCTGCCGATGACGTCGCAGAACCGCACGAGCCATATCCGACTGACCTCCCATCCCGAGCCCGGCGGTGCCGCGGCCCGTTTCCCGATCCATTGGGGCGCGGCGACGCCACAGGAGCGCGGCCCGGTCATCGCCTCGACCACCAACCCCGCCGACCGCAATGTCATCGGCGCCCATGGCGGCTCCTATTCGGTCTATCGGGCGCTCGCGATCTCGGCCCGCGCCATGAACCCGGCGCAGCGGCCGGACCTTACCAACACCCACCCGACCGCCGAGATCCTGCCGCAGCCGCAATGGTTCGAGCCCGGGAAAATCGTCTCGCTCGACCCGTTCGGCCATCGCGTCGCCCAGGATTTCGGCCAGTGGATCGGCGAGGGCGTCGACATCCGCCCGACCATCGCCGTCACCAAGGCGAGGCTCAACCTGCCGGAAATCCTCGCCGCCATGGCCGGGCACCGGCTCGCCGCCGACGGCCATATCCTGCACGGCTCCGGCGACATCAGCGTCACCAAGATCGCGGTCGACCCGGTCTGGCATCTGCCGGGCATCGCCGAGCGCTTCGGCACCAGCGAGAACCTGCTGCGCCGCACCCTGTTCGAGCAGACCGGTGGCATGTATCCGGAATTGGTGACGCGGCCCGACCTCAAGGTCTTCCTGCCGCCGATCGGCTCGATCACCGCCTATGTCATCGGCGAGGTCGCGGCGATCGCCGATCCTGGGCGCAAGCTCGCCTGCCGCGTCCATGACGAGTGCAACGGCTCCGATGTCTTCGGCTCCGACATCTGCACCTGCCGGCCTTATCTCGTGCATGGCATCGAGGAGGCGGTGAAGGAGGCGCAGGGCGGCGGCGTCGGCCTGATCGTCTACAACCGCAAGGAGGGCAGGGCGCTCGGCGAGGTCACCAAGTTTCTCGTCTACAACGCTCGCAAGCGCCAGGAGGGCGGCGATTCCGCCGCGACCTATTTCGAGCGCACCGAATGCGTCGCCGGCGTGCAGGATGCCCGCTTCCAGCAATTGATGCCGGATGTGCTGCACTGGCTCGGCGTCAGGAAGATCGACCGGCTGATGTCGATGTCGAACATGAAATACGACGCCATGGTCGAGAGCGGCATCGAGATCGGCGAGCGCGTCGCGATCCCGCCCGAGCTGATCCCTCCCGACGCCTCAGTCGAGATCGAGGCCAAGAAGGCGGCGGGCTATTATTCGCCGGACGGCGCGCCCGGCGACAACGCGCTGAAATCCACGGTCGGCCGCGACCTCGAGAAGTTCTGAGTGCCATGCCTGACTCCAATCCCGAAGCCGTCCGCCAGTTGCTGAAGCCAGCCGTCATCCGCGAGCGGGCGCAGGAGATGCTGCAGCTCGGCCTCGACGGGCGGCTCTCGCATTTCAGCGTGCACCCCGACCGGCTCGATGCCTGCACGGATTATGTCCTGGCGACGATCCGCCGGAACTATCCGACGCTCGACATTCCCTTCCATGCGCGCTGGCGGCATTTTGTCGTCGCCGGCGTCGACCGTTGGCGCAGCCTCGACGAGGCCGCCGGGTTCGCCGATGCCGGTGCGCGCGGCCGCGCCGCCTATGACCTCGCCATCGTCAGCGTGCTGCTCGATGCCGGCGCCGGCCCGGCCTGGCGCTATCGCGACGGGCTGACCGGCATGCTCATAGGCCGTTCGGAAGGGCTGGCACTGGCTTCGCTCGACATGTTCGCTGCCGGCTTGTTCTCCGGCGATCCCGCCGACCCGCTACGCGTCGACAGTGTCGTGCTGAAGCGGCTCGATGCGGCGAGTTTGGCCGAAGGTTTCCAGGCCGGCGAGGCCAATCCGCTGGTCAGCCTCGAAGGCCGCGCCGCCCTGCTCAACCGGCTCGGAGAGGAGCTCGAAAAGCATGGGCTCGACCGGCCCGGCGGTCTGTTCGACCGGCTGTTCGCGGCGGCCGAGGGTGGCACGCTCCGCGCCAGCTATATCCTGTCGCAGGTGCTGGAGGTGCTCGGCGGCATCTGGCCCTCGCGCCTGAGCTATGCCGGCATCCCGCTCGGCGACAGCTGGAAGCACCCGCTGATCGCGCAGGGCAGCGTCACCGCCGGCATCATGCCCTTCCACAAGCTTTCGCAATGGCTGAGCTATTCGCTGATCGAGCCGCTGCAGTGGGCCGGCATCGAGGTCGTCGACATCGACGAGCTCACGGGCCTGCCCGAATATCGCAATGGCGGCCTGTTCCTCGATCTCGGCGTGATCGCGCTGAAGCAGGAGGGGGATCGCTCCGGCGCCCATGCGGTCGGCTCCGAGATCGTGGTCGAATGGCGGGCGCTGACCGTCGCCCTGCTCGACCGGATCGGAGCGCTGGTGCGCGAGCGCCTTGGTCTGACCCGCGAGCAATTGCCGCTCGCCAAGGTGCTCGAAGGCGGTACCTGGTCGGCCGGGCGCCGCATCGCTGCCGAGAAACGCGAAGGCGGCGGGCCGCCCTTGACCATCGTCAGCGACGGCACGGTATTCTAAACCTCGATGAGGTAAAGGCTCGGAAATCTGCCGTCATCCCGGACGGCCGCAGGCCGCTCCGGGAGCCATCGAAGGGCGGAGAACTCTATGATGGATCCCGGCGCTCCGCTTCGCTGCGGCCGGCACGGCAGCTTTGCTTCAGGGAACCTATCCCATCGCCGCTACAAGGGGGCATAACGAATGACCACGCATTCCGACGGCGTTACCGTCGTCGACCATCCGCTGGTGCAGCACAAGCTGACGCTGATGCGCGAAAAGGAGCGCTCGACCAAGAGCTTTCGTCAGTTGCTGAACGAGATCGGCATGCTGCTCTGCTACGAGGTGACGCGCGACCTGCCGACCGAGATGATCGAGGTCGAGACGCCGCTGCAGAAGACGATGCAGCCGGTGATTTCCGGCAAGAAGTTGGTCTTCGCGCCGATCCTGCGCGCCGGCGTCGGCTTCCTCGACGGGATGCTCGAACTGGTGCCGGCCGCCCGCGTCGCCCATATCGGCCTCTACCGCGATCCCGAGACGCTGCAGGCGGTGGAATATTATTTCAAGGCGCCCTCCGACATCGCCGACCGCATGATCGTGGTGATGGACCCGATGCTGGCGACGGCCAACTCGGCCGTCGCCGCCGTCGACCGGCTGAAGGAGCGCGGCGCCCATGATCTGCGCTTCGTCTGCCTGCTCGCGGCGCCCGAGGGCATCGCCCGCATGCGCGACGCCCATCCCGATGTCCGGATCTGGACGGCGGCGATCGATGAGCGTCTCAACGATCACGGCTATATCGTTCCCGGCCTCGGCGATGCCGGCGACCGCATGTTCGGGACGCGCTGAGCGCCTGTCCTTGTCGTTCTGGCGATATGCCCCTATTTTGTAGGCATATTGCCAGGGAGACGGTGGTGACGACGATCCGTGCAGCGGACGTGGTGGGTGGCCCGGAGGTGATCGGTGCTCCGCTCGACAGTGCGAGCGCGATCATCGCGGCGGTCCGGCGCGGCTTTCCGGTGGCGGCGGTGGAACATGTCATCGCCAGCGGCCGCATGACGCTGGCCGAGATCGACGAGGTCGTGCTGCCGCGCAAGACGCTCAGCCACCGCCGCAAGATCGGCACCTTGACCAGCGAGCAGTCCGACCGGCTGGTCCGGGCCGCCCGGGTCATCGCAGAAGCGGAGGAGACCTTCGGCTCGCAGGAAAAGGCCGGCAGATGGCTGCGCCGGCCGACCGAGGCACTGGGCGGCGAAAAGCCGATCGCGCTGCTCGACACCAGCGCGGGCGCGGCCGAGGTCGAGACGCTGCTCGGCCGGATCGCGCACGGCATCGCCGCCTGATGCGGGTCTGGCGCGTCTGCCGCGCCGCCTTCGCCGATCTCGGCGGGGAGGGGGCAAGGCTCCATGGCGGGGGCTGGAATTCACCGGGGCGGCCGGTCGTCTACACCGCCGAGAACCCGGCCCTCGCCATACTGGAGGTCCGCGTCCGTCTCGATCTCGAGCCGGGCCTGATCCCCGACGATTACGTCCTGATCGAGATCGACCTCGCCGGGGTCGCTTGCGAGGAGGTGGCGGCCTTGCCGGAGGATCCGAAGCAGGTTGGCGACGCCTGGCTGGCGGAGGGCCGCACGCCGGTGCTGAAGGTTCCCTCTTTCGCCGCGCCGCGCAGCGCCAACTTTCTGATCAATCCTGCCCATGCCGGCCGGAGTTCCGTCGCGCTGATCGGGCAACAGAAGTTCAGCTTCGACCGTCGCCTCTGGCTGCCGCTGTCCGTCGCGATCTTGTAAGTGCGGCGCGCCTGTCATGCGAAAGGCCCGCCCATTTCTGGACGGGCCCCCGCTGCCGGCTTTCACTCAGGCCGCGATGGCGCGAGCTCAGCCGGAGCTCCGAAACCGGCCGCTTATTCGATGACCTGGACGATGCGGCGGGACTGCGGATCGACCAGGACCGTGCGATCGTTGACGACGGTGTAGCGGTAATTGGTCTCGCCGAACTCGCGCGGCACCTCATAGTAACGGACGCCCTCGCGCGGCAGCGTCGCGCCGACGACCACCGGCTCGGCATAAGTATAGGACGGGACGCGCTGCTCGACTACATAGGTCTTGAAGCGTGGGGTGTTGTCGCCGATGATCGCGCCGACCACGGCACCGCCGACGCCGCCGACGACGGCTCCAACCGGGCCGCCCACCACCGCGCCGCCGACGGCACCGGCCGTGGCCCCGCCCAGAGCGCCGCCCTGGGCGCCCTGTGGATTCTGCTGGGCGAAGGCCGCGGCCGGGGCGATGGCGAGGGCGGCAACGAGCGCAAGCTTCTTGATCATGTCCGTTCTCCTTCTGAGGGAAACCTCGGCAGCAAGAACGGCAAAAGCGAGCGCGGGGTTCCGCTAAGACGCGTTCACGAGCTGTGACGATTCGTGAACGCGCCTGAGGTTTTTCCCGTCTTGTCAGGAGCTTGTGTCGATCACGACGTCAATGCCCGCCGCCGCGAGATCATGGACCTGAGTCCGTTGCGGCGGCTTGCCGGCATTGGCGAAGAGCTCGTCGACGGTGGCCTCCTCGGAGAGGAACAGGAAATCGGCATAGGCCCCGACCTCCGGATAGGCGTCGATGGCGTGCCAGGTGCCGCGGTGGAACATCACGCCGGCGCGGTCGAGGCGGAAGGCGCGCAGCGCCTCGGGCGCAGGCGGCGTCTCGGAAGGCTCTGCGACCACGATGATCGCCGGGGGGCCGCCGAGCGGCAGGCGCGCCTCGGTGACGTGCAGATGGCGTTCGATCACGCCGACGATGAATGGCCGGGCATGATAGCGCACGATCTGCAGGCGTGGCCGGGTTTCGGCTGCGAAGGGCTGGAGCCAGATGTCGTAGCCGTCGCGGCCGGCATGGCGCGGGCCGTCCGGCCACAGCAACCGGCCATAGGGCGCGAAGGCCTCCGGCGTCAGCGGCGCGACGGGAATGCGGGTCGTCCGGTTCATCATGTCCCCTCCGGAAGCGCATGAGCCCCGCTAGATCGCCGCGCGTCCGTTCGGCGCGGTTATGGTGATCTATTTCATTGTTATCGCATCGGAATTTTCCAAAAAGTGGATTCCGCGTTTCTGTCCGATGCTATAGGGCCCGAAAGCAAACGGCGGACCTTGCGGCCCGCCGTGACGATGCTGTGCCGGTTCGGCGCCGGAGCTTATTTCGACGCGGCGGAGAGCACCGGCGCGAGCTTGTCGGCGTCGCGCTTGATCAGCGCGGCAAAGCCGGCGGGGGTGCGCTCTTCCTTGGTCGGGATCACCGTGCCGAGATCGAGCAGGCGCTTCTTGACGTTCTCGTCGTTCAGCGCCTTGTCGAGCGCGTCGACGAGCTTGTCGACGACCTCCTTCGGCGTGCCCTTCGGCGCGGCGAGGCCGTTCCAGGCCTCGATCTGGTACTCGGGCAGTCCGGCTTCCTTGGTGGTCGGGATGTTCGGCAGGGCCGGCGAGCGCTCGGCCGAGGCGATGGCATAGGCCTTGATCGTGCCGGCCTTGACCTGCTCGGAGACGCTGACGATCTGATCGCACATGAAGTCGATCTGGCCCGAGACCAGGTCGTTCAGTGCCGGGCCGGTGCCGCGATAGGCGACGGAGTTGAGCTTCGGCACGCCGAGCTGGCCCTTGAGCAGGGTGCAGGTCGTCCAGGAGACCGAGCCGACGCCGGCATGCGCTTCGTTGAGCTTGTCCGGGCTCGCCTTCACGAGCGCGACGAACTCCTTCAGGTCCTTCGGCGCGAGATCCTTCTTGGCGACGATCAGGATCGGCGTGCCGCCGGCGAGGCCGATCGCCTGCATGCCGTTGATCGGGTCGTATTTCAGCCCGGGATAGGTCGCAGGCGCTGCCGAGAAGGTACCGAGATGGCCCATGGCGATGGTGTAGCCGTCCGGTGCCGCGGTCAGCGCGCGGGTGATGCCGGTGGTGCCACCGGCCCCGGCCACGTTTTCGACCACGACCTGCTGGCCGAGCGTCTTCGACATGCTCTCGCCGACGATGCGGGCGATGATGTCGGTCGGGCCACCGGCCGCGAAAGGCACGATCATGGTGATCGGCCGCTCCGGATATTTGGTCTGCGCCTGGGCCGGGGCGGCGAGCGCCAGTGCGGCGACGACGCCGAGGGCGAGCTTCTTCATGCGTATTCCTCCCATTGAACGGTTGTCCAGAGATTTGCGGCGCAGGGCCGCCGAGGCAACCCCGTCATTCGGTGAAGACCTCGTCGCGCTTCTTCGCCATCGAGGGCAGCAGCGCGATGACCAGGATCACGACGGCCACCAGCAGCAGCCCGGCCGAGATCGGCCGCTCGATGAAGGTCATGAACGAGCCGCGCGAGATGATCAGCGCCTGGCGCAGCTTCTCTTCCATCAGCTTGCCGAGCACGAAGCCGAGCAGCATCGGCGCCGGCTCGAAACCGAGCTTGATCAAGAGGTAGCCGAACAGGCCGAACAGCGCGGTGAAGGCGACGTCGACCGGCTGGTTGTTCACCGAATAGATGCCGATCGAGCAGAAGATCAGGATCGCCGGGAACATCAGGCGATAGGGCACCTGCAGCAGCTTCACCCAGACGCCGACCAGCGGCAGGTTGATGATCAGCAGCATCAGATTGCCGATCCACATCGAGGCGATCATGCCCCAGAACAGCTCCGGGTTCTTGGTCATCACCTGCGGGCCGGGGATGATGCCGTGGATGGTCATCGCGCCGACCATCAGCGCCATCACCGCATTCGGCGGGATGCCGAGGGTGAGTAGCGGGATGAAGGCGGTCTGGGCGCCGGCGTTGTTGGCCGATTCCGGACCGGCGACGCCCTCGATCGCGCCCTTGCCGAAGCGCGAGGGATCCTTGGCGATCTTCTTCTCCAGCGTATAGCTGGCGAAGGGGCCGAGCACGGCGCCATTGCCGGGCAGGATGCCGAGTACGCCGCCGATGAAGGTGCCGCGCAGGCATGGCGCCGTCGATTGCTTGATGTCTTCCCAGCTCGGCAGAAGCCGGCCGATCTTGGCCTTGACGACGTCGCGCGCCTCGGGATTTTCGAGGTTGCGCAGCACTTCGGCGAAGCCGAACACGCCCATCGCCAGCACGGCGAAGTCGATGCCGTCGGCGAGCGGCGGGAAGCCGAAGGTCATGCGCTCCTGGCCGGTCTCGAGGTCGGTGCCGACGGTCGAGAGCAGCAGGCCGAGCATGATCATGCAGAAGGCCTTGAGGATCGAGCCGCGCGCCAGCACGACCGCGAAGCACAGGCCCATCACCATCAGCGAGAAATACTCTGCCGGGCCGAACAGCAAGGCGAGCTTGGTCAGCGGCGCGCCGAGCGCGGCAATGATCAGCGTCGCGAAGCAGCCGGCGACGAAGGAGCCGATCGCGGCCGTGCCGAGCGCCACGCCGGCCCGGCCCTGCTTGGCCATCTGGTGGCCGTCGAGCGTGGTGACGACGGCGGTCGCCTCGCCGGGGATGTTGACCAGGATGGCGGTGGTCGAGCCGCCATACTGCGCGCCGTAATAGATGCCGGCGAGCATGATCAGGGCGCCGACCGGATCGAGCCCGAAGGTGATAGGCAGGAGCATGGCGATGGTGGCGACCGGGCCGACGCCCGGCAGCACGCCGATCAGCGTGCCGACGAGGCAGCCGACGAAGGCGAGGGCGATGTTCTGCAGGCCGAGCGCGACCGAGAAGCCGAGCCCGAGATTGGCGATCATGTCATGCATCGTGTCAGATCCCGAAGAGCCAGGGCGCCAGCGGGATCGGCAGGCTCAGCGCATATTTGAATAGGAGGGCACAGGCGATCGTCATCGCGATCGCGAAAATCGTCAGTTCCTTGAGCTTGACGTCCTCGGCGGCGAGTCCGGAGACGAAGACCACGATCGGTCCGGAAACCAGCATGCCGAGCGCGGGAACCTTGAGCGGGCCGATCTCGAAGCCGCGGATCGTCAGGCCGAACAGGCAGGCGGCGCCGAGCACGAACAGCACGCCGCGCCAGGACCAGCCTGCCAGCTTCTCGCCCTTGTAACGCAGCGAGTTGATGCTCAGCAGCAGGCCGAGGGCGGCGCAGATCACCGCGAAGGATTTCGGCAGCATGCCCGGGCCGAGCTGGCGCAGCGTGCCGGTCGCCAGATCGCGTGAAAGGAACAGCGCGAGCCCGGCCAGGACGATCATGAACAATCCCGCCGCGAAATCCTGGGTCGAGCGGATACGCAATCCCTGCGCCGACTCGATCTTGTTCAAACTCATCAATAACCTCCGGCTTGGGTCGCGACGGCGCGCATCGCGGGCTTTCGGGCGTGCACCGGCACGGTGAAGGGTAGCGTGATACGCTCGTCGATCAGCGTGACGCTCTCTCGCAGGATGGCGAGAAAATCGTCGCGCGCGGACAGCTTCTGCTGCGGCCGCCAGGCGACGCCGACGAGCGCACCGGGCGGCGGCGGGTCGAGCAGCGCGCCGCGCAGGCGGCGCATGGTGACGCCGGGAAAGCTCAGCCGTGACACCCAGTCCGGCGCCAGCGACATGCCGAGCCCGGCGGCCACCGCTGACATCATCGCCGGCTTCTCGGTCGCCTCGATGATGACGTTGGGGACGGCGCCGACGCTCTCGAAATAGGCCATGACGAGGTCATAGGCGAAGGGCCGTATCCGCTTGGACGGCACCACGAAGGGCTCGCCGACCAGATCCTGCATCGTCAGGTCGTCACGCGCGGCGAGCGGGTGCGCTTCGTTCAGAACGACGATCGGGCGTTCGACCCGCAGCACCTCGAAGGCGCAGTCAGTCGGCTTGCGCGGCGGGCGCAGCAGCGCGAGGTCGAGTTTGCCGGCCTCCAGCATCTGCACCAGCGGCACCGTCATCGCCTCGACGAACTTGATCTCGATGCCGGGATGGCGGGCGCGGAACGTGACCAGCGCTTCCGGCACGAAGCTCGACGAGGCGGCATCGATCGCGCCGACGCGCAGGACCTTGCTCGAGGCCAGCGAGGCTTCGCGCACAGAGCGCGAGGCGCGCTCCATCCTGACCAGGATCGCCTTGGCTTCCTCGAGCATGATCAGGCCGGCGCGGGTGAGGGCGACCTGGCGCGTGGTCCGCGTCAGCAGGGTGACGCCGAGTCCGTCCTCAAGCGCGCTGATCTGGCGCGACAATGCCGGTGGCGCGAGACCGAGCCGCTCGGCCGCCCGGCCGAAATGCAACTCCTCCGCCACCGCGATGAAACATCGCAGTTGCCTCAGATCCATGGTCGTTGCCGCTCCCCGCTGACGTATCGCTTTTTGTGATATCGTTCAGCTAATTCCGTGATGCCCTTTAGCCTCAATCAGTCATGATGTAACCCTAGAGCAATTCATAATTTATTGGCAATAAAGCTCACTGCCACGCAGGCGGCATCCACAGCGTGAACATCGCCCCCCGGCCGGGTGATGCGGTTATGGCTTGCTCTTGGAAGGGCCGTGCTCGGCCGAGGCTGGTCAAGCGGTCGGGGCA
Organism: Allobosea sp. NPDC055594; assembly: GCF_053618995.1. Lineage (NCBI taxonomy): Bacteria > Pseudomonadati > Pseudomonadota > Alphaproteobacteria > Hyphomicrobiales > Alloboseaceae > Allobosea > Allobosea sp. NPDC055594. The sequence goes on along the minus strand of NZ_JBSHIO010000002.1, from coordinate 148,218 downwards.
CCCGCTCGTCCGGCTCGCCACGAGGTGGCGAGGCGGCCGTCGATCAGCGCGAGCCCGAGGAAGATCGCGGCCATCCCGGCGAAATGGCGCGGCAAGAGCTCTTCGCCGAGCAGGCCGGAGCCGAGCAGGATGGCGCTGACCGGGATCAGGAAGGTCACGAGCATGACGTTGCTCGGCCCGGCGGTGCGCATGATCCGGAAGAAGATGACATAGGCGAGCGCGGTCGACACCAGCGCCAGGCCGGCCAGCGCCAGGACGACCTGCAGGGAGGGCAGCGGCAGGGTCCAGGGCGGGTTGGCGAGGAGGACGATCGGAAGCGTCATCAGCGTCGAGGCGCTGAGCTGGCCGGCGGCGGTGACCAGCGGCGGCAATTCGCGGAAGCGGCGGCCATACAGGCCCGAAAAGGCGTAGGAGACCGTCGCGGTGACACAGGCCAGTTGCGCGATGAGGTTGAGCCCGAGGCCACCGAGCGCGTCCGGGCCCATCAGGATGGCGACACCCGCAAGGCCTGCCAGCACGCCGGCGATTTTCGGTCCGGTCGCCCGTTCATTCCCGAAAATCTGCATCACGATCACGCTGAAGATCGGCGTCATCGCGTTCAGGATCGAGGCGAGGCCGCTGGCGATCTGCTGCTGCCCCCAGAGGAACAGGCTGAACGGGATCAGATTGTTGAGGATGCCCATGCCGAAGAAGGCGAGCCAGATCGGCCGGCCGACGGCCATGGAAAGCCCGGACAACCGCACGGCCAGTTGCAAAGCGAGCGCCGCCAGACCGACCCGGGTCAGCAGCACGGCGAGGGGCGGCCATTCGGCCAGGGCGAGCTTGTTGAAGAAGAAGGACCCGCCCCAGAGCACCGAGAGGATCGCAAGCAGGAGCCACTCGATCGGGCCCATGCGCAGGGAACTGGTGGAGGGCGGTGTTGTCATGGCGCAGTCTGTCTTCGCAGGGCGGGTCAGTCTGCGTCAGTAGGCAGTCGGGCTGGGCCCGGCCACCCGTATTCTGAAGAGTTTCAGGCGGTGTCGAGAGCTGCGCCTGGGAGCGGTCGAGCCTCCCCGTCATTCCGGGGCGGAGCGCCTCGGAATGACGGTGGAATGTCCGTCGCCTACGCCGCTTCTGCGTCGCGCGCCGCCCACATCGCCTTGAAGGCCGGGCGGGCATGGCAGGCATCGAGCCAGGCCTTGACGTTCGGGGCTGCGTCGAAGAGCTGCGTCGCCGGCTTGGCGTAGCGGATGACCTCGGCGACGTTGATGTCGGCGACGGTGAAGCGCCCGCCCATGACGTAGCCGCCGCCTTCCGCCAGAGCCTTGTCGAGGACGGCGAAGGGGGCCGGCAGGGCGGCGAGCGCGGCGGCGACGATGGCCGGGTCGCGCTTCTCCGGCGGGTAGGCGGCGAGGTGATAGGTCAGGTTGAGCGCATGCGTCTCGCATTCGGTCGCGGCCCAGAGCGACCACATCGCTGCGAGCCCTTCCTCCTGCACGTCCTTGGGCGCCAGCGGCCCGCCATGCTTGCGGGCGAGATAGAGGTTGATCGCCAGCGATTCGTGCAGGACGAAGCCGTCATCCTCGATCGACGGAATATGTCCGTTCGGATTGACCTTCAGGAATTCGGGGCTGCGGGTGTGGAGCGGCGCGCCGGGGGCGTCTGGATCGGCGAGGCGATAGGCCTGGATCACCGGCACCTGCTTGAACGCGATGCCGAGCTCGTTGGCGAGCCAGACATTGCGCGTCGCGCGCGAGCGATGGCAGCCATAGATGGTCAGGGTCATGGGCGTTTCCGTTTGGTTGAGGCTGACTATTCTCGGTCGTTCCGGACCTGCGCTTTGCTTGCCGGGAACGACGAAGGCGGATTTCAGCCGAGCTGGCGCAAGGTCTCGCGGGCGATGATCAGGCGCTGGATCTCGGAGGTTCCTTCATAGATCCGGGTGATCCGGGCGTCGCGCGCATAGCGCTCGACCGGGAAGTCGCGGCAATAGCCGGCGCCGCCATGGATTTGGATCGCCGCATCGGTGCAGCGATGCGCAGCCTCCGAGGCGAAGAGCTTGGCCATCGAGGCTTCCTTGGAGAACGGTTCGCCGCGGTCCTTCTTCGCGGCAGCGTCGAGGATCAGCAGGCGCGAGGCGTGCAGGTCGAGCTCGCGATCGGCGATCAGCCATTGCAGTCCCTGGAATTCGGTCAGCGCCTGGCCGAACTGCTTGCGCTCGCGGGCATAGGATTTGGCGGCGTCCATCGCCGCCCGGGCGATGCCGAGCGAGACCGAGGCGACGCCGATGCGCCCGCCGGCGAGTTCGCCGACCGCGACGCGGAAGCCGTCATTCTCCTTGCCCATCAGCGCGTCGGCGGGGATGCGGGCGCCTTCGAATCTGATCGTGTTGGTGGCCGAACCGGTCTGGCCCATCTTCTTCTCGGCCTTGCCGACGCTGACGCCGGGCGTATCGGCGGGCACGAGGAATACCGAGATGCCCTTGCCCTTCGGCACGTCCGGATCGGTCACCCCCCAGACGACGAAGAGCCCGGCATATTCGCCCGAGGTGATGAAGATCTTCTCGCCGTCGAGGACATAGGCGTCGCCCTCGCGCCGCGCGCGCAGTTTCATCCCGGCCGGGTCGGAGCCGGCGCCGGCCTCGGTCAGGCAGAAGGCGCCGGCCGGATAGGTGCCGTCGGCGAGCTTCGGCAGATGCTCGGCCTGCTGCCGCGAGCTGCCGACGGCCTGGATCACCTCGCCGACCATGTTGGTTACCGAGGTCGTTACCGCCGTCGAGGCGCAGGCGGCCGCCAGCTCCTCCAGCGCGAGGGCGAAGGCGACGGTGCCGGCCTCCGAGCCACCGAAGCCGGCCTGGATGTTGAGGGCCATGAAGCCGTTCTCGGCGAGCAGCTTCAGATTACCGAGGAATTCGGCCCGGCCTTCGCCGCAGTCGAGCGTCTCGGCGAGCGGCGCCAGCCGGTCGGCCGCGAGCTTGCGGGCGCTGTCGCGGATCAGCTCTTCCTCTTCGCTGAGGGCAAAATGCATGCGCGTTCGCTCGCTCGCCGTGACAGGTCGCGCTGAGCTTAGAACGCCGGGCCGCCCGCGCCAACGCGTGGCGGCGCCCGGCCGCCTTGCAGTTTCTCCCGCTCGCCGGTCCGGCCGGGAGGGGGCTTGACGCCGGCTGCCAACCGGCCCATGTCGGCTGCACCCGCCAGCCTGCATCCCGATGCTGGCCGGCGGCTCCACAGGAACCTTTGAACCCCATGCCAAGCGACAGTCCCAGTCGACAGTCCTTGCCGTCTCCGGCCCGCCCGGGCGCCTGACCCATGAGGGAGGCTCGCCCGCGTTCGGCCGCTTGACGGCCGAACGAAGGGAAGCGAGCCATGAACGCCGCAGTCACCGAAATCCTGCCCGCCGAAGCCGTCTCCGCTCCGGTGCTGGCCGCGGATCTAGCCCGGCGCCATGTCGCCGACATCGTCGTCAGCCTGAACGAATACGAGGCGGCCTTCGTCGCCACCGTGCTGCTCGAACTGCCGAGGGCGCTCGCGGCCGACGTCCTCGACCAGCCGGAGCTCTCCCGGATGGCGGCGATCCTCAAGGCGATGCCACTCGATCGCGCCGTCGGGCTGATCGAGGAGATGTCGGCCGACCGCGCTGCCGACCTGTTCCGCTATGATCTCTCCGAGCCGGAGCGCCATCGTTTCGTGGCGAAGCTCGATGCCGCGACCAAGGCCGAGTTGGTCTGCCTGCTCGCCTATCCCGAGCACAGCGCCGGCGCGATCATGACCACCGAATTCGTCAGCGTGCCCGACGATTGGACGGTCGCGCGCACGCTGGAGCATGTCCGCACCGTCGAACGCAGCCGCGAGACGGTCTATGCGATCTATGTCGTCGACCCCGAGATCGGCACGCTTCGGCAGGCGGTTTCGCTGCGCCGGCTGATCGCTGCCGAGCCCGGCGCTCCGGTCGGCTCCGCCGCGGCCCGGCGCGAGCCCGTCTCGGTCTCTCCCTTGACCGATCGCGAGGAGGTGGCGCGGCTGATCGCCAAATACAATCTGCTCGCCGTGCCGGTGGTCGACGAAAAGCAATGCGTGCTCGGCATCGTCACGGTCGACGACGTCATAGATGCGATGATCGCCGAGACCACCGAGGACGTGCACAAGCTCGGTGGCATGGAGGCGCTCGGCCTGCCCTATCGCGAGATCGGCTTCTTCAGCATGATCCACAAGCGCGCCGGCTGGCTCAGCGTGCTGCTGCTCGGCGAGATGCTGACGGCCTCGGTGCTGCAGCACTATGAGGGCGCGCTCGAGAAGGCGATCGTGCTGACCCTGTTCATTCCGCTGATCATGAGCTCGGGCGGCAATTCCGGCTCGCAGGCGACCTCGCTGATCATCCGGGCGCTGGCCTTGCGCGAGCTTGCGCCGGGCGACTGGTGGCGCGTCGCGCTGCGCGAACTGCCGACCGGGGTCACCCTCGGCGCCATCCTCGGGGCGATCGGCTTCGTCCGCGTCGTGCTCTGGCAGAAGCTCGGCTTCTACGACTATGGCGAACACTGGCTGCTGGTGGCGGCGACGGTGGGGGCGGCCCTGCTCGGCATCGTCACCTTCGGCTCGCTGACCGGCTCGATGCTGCCCTTCGTGATGACGCGGCTCGGCTTCGATCCGGCCAGTGCCTCGGCGCCCTTCGTCGCGACCCTGGTCGATGTCTCCGGGCTGGCGATCTATTTCAGTATCGCCTCGCTGATCCTGAGCGGGACGCTGCTCTAGCTGTCCGACCGGCTGGCGCGGCGCTTGGTTTTCAGGCGGCCGTGCCGACGGCCACCTGGTTACGACCAGCGCCTTTTGCCCGGTAGAGCGCCTGGTCGGCGGCCTGCACGAGTTCCCGCCAATCGCCGCCGGAGCCGGCCATTGAGGCGACCCCGAAGCTCGCGGTCAGGTTCAACACGGTTCCGGCACTCAGCTCGAAAGGCTGCGATTGCAGCGCATGGCGCAGCCGCTCCGCAACCAGGAGGGCGGAGGTCGAAGTCGGTTCGAGCAGCAGGATGGCGAATTCCTCGCCGCCGAAGCGGGCGATGACGTCCGCCGGCCTGAGTGTCGCTCTCAGCCGTCGGGCGGTCTCCTTGAGCGCCTCGTCGCCAGCGCTGTGACCATGGCGGTCGTTTATGCGTTTGAAGTGATCGATGTCGAGCAGGATCAGCCGCAGATTCTCGGGTGCTGAGCCTGAGGTCAGCAGGCGCGCCGCGAGCCGTTCCAGCGCTCCCCGGTTGAGCACCCCGGTCAGCCCGTCGGTGTCCGCCTGCTGACGTAAATATGCGGTCAGCTTCTGTTTCTCCTGGTCGAGGGCGTCTCGCTCGATCAGCTTGTCACGCAGGCTGTCGAGCGCCCTGAAAAGGCTTCCCATCTCGCCACGTGCTTCACGAGGCTCGGGGGTGAGGGCGGCTCGGCCCTGCGCCAGGGCCATGATCGCCTCGCGCGCCGAAAGCAGCGGGCGAAACAGCAGCTTCTGGCTGGCAAAGACAAGCGCGAGCTCGAGGAGCAGCGCGGTAAGCGTGATGGCGCAGATAATGGTCAGAAGCCGGCGCGCATGTGCCTCATCCGCCTTGACGCTCGCCAGCGCCGCATCGAGATAGAGGTCGCGCAGTTTCTCCAGCGAAGCGAATTTCGGCACGATCCGGTTCGTGAAGGTTGTCGTATCGAAGCCATAGTCGCCGGTATGGCCGGCCGCCAGAATACCGCGATAGATCGCCATGCCATCGCCGAAGAAGTCCCTGGCCGCGGCGCTCTGCATAGCAACGATGCGCGGATTCGCGCTCACACGGGTCTGCGCGCTGACGAGGTCCCAGAAGCCGAGAACGCGGCCATAGGCGATATCGTGCGCTGTCCGCTGTTCGGAGCTGATCGGGGCACGCGCTGCGATCGAGGCGACGAAATTGGAGCCCATCCGGCCGACCTGCTCGCGGATGTCGCTCAGCATCCGGGCTACCAGTGCGGCACCGATCAAATGGTCCGATCCGGCAAGGTCGAAATCGCCGATCGCGGCATCGACGAGCATCTGCGCGGTGTCGACGACGCCGAACATGGCAAGGACCACGTCGTGGAAATCCGACGGGCTCCGCGCCGCCAGTGGCAGCTCGCCGAGGCTGTCGGCCTGCTGGCGGGCCTTGGCGAGGGCCTGCACGGTTGCAGCCCTTGCCGTGGAAAAACGCGCGATCGAAGCCAGCCTGTCCAGGGCGGCGTCGGTGTTGGCACGGAAGGTGGTCAGACGGCGTCGAGACAGGCTGTCGGCGGCGGGCTCTTCGCCCAGCACGCTGTTGAGGGGGCCGCGTTCCGCCGAGAGGTGGTTCAGAGCGCGCATGACCAGCTGGAAGCGCTCGAGCTTCGCTTCGCTCAGCTCCGTCCGTCTCAATTCCCGGTAGTAGGTCGAGATCAGGAGCGCGCCGAGAATGACCGAGCAGCCGAGAACGACGGCGATGGCTGCCCAGAACTGGTAACTGAGGCTCTTGTGCCCTGACATGCGCACGTTACCGGGTCGACGTTCGGCGCCCGTCATGGAACGGGCGCCTGCGGAGCGAGGCCGCGGGCAACCGCGCAACGGCCTCAACCGGCCGACATGGCCACTCTTGGCACGGCGCCATGATGTGCCGTGCTAACCTTAAGAAGTCATTTCCGGCGGAACTCTCGCGGGCGACCGCATGTGATCGGTCGCGCTTCGCCTCAGCCGGCCAGGACCCGTTGCGGCGGGAAGGTGACCTCGACCAGCGTGCCTTCCTTCTTGACGCTGGTGATGGTCAGCGCCGCCCGGTTCGCTTCGACCAGCGCCTTGGTCAGCGGCAGGCCGAGTCCGGTGCCGCCGGCCTTGCGCGTCGTCTGCACGCGGCGGAAGGGTTCGAGCGCCAGCGCGATCTCCTCGTCGTCCATGCCGATGCCGGTGTCGCGCACCCGCAGGATCGCCTCGCCCTGATCGCCGAGCGCGGTCGAGACGATCACCTGGCCGCCGGCATCGGTGAACTTCACCGCATTGGAGAGCAGGTTGAGCACGATCTGGCGCAGCGAGCGCTCGTCGGCGACGACGGGCGGCAGCTTCGGCGCCAGCCCCGAGCGCAGCACGACGCGTCCGCGCTGGGCTTCCGGCTGGAGCAGGTTCACCGCCGACAAGGCGATGTCGTTCAGGCTGACGCTGACGAAGTCGAGATCGAGCTTGCCGGCCTCGATCTTGGCGAGGTCGAGCAGGTCGTTGACCAGGCTGATGACATAGCCGCCCGACTGGTGGATGTCGCGCAGATACTCCTTGTAGCGCTCGTTCTCGATCGGCCCGAAGCGCTCCTCTGCCATTACCTCGGCGAAACCGATGATCGCGTTGAGCGGCGTGCGGATCTCGTGGCTGATCTTGGCGAGCACGTCCGATTTCTGGGCGCTGGCCTTTTCGGCGGCCTTGCGGGCCTCGACCAGCTCGCCCTCGGTCTTCTTCCAGGCGGTGATGTCGCGCAGCACGGCGCAGAACTTGCTGTCCGGGCCCTCGGCGATCCGCCCCATGGTCATGAACAGCGGGATGCGGCCGCCCTGGCGGACGCGGCCGACGACCTCGCGGCCATCGTTCATCAGCGAGGCGACGCCGCCGCCGATCAGCCCGTCGAGATAGTCGAGCGCCGGCGAATGGCTTTCCGGCGCGAAGAGCAGGGTGAAGAGCTCCCCCGCGACTTCGCGCTGATCATAGCCGAACAGCGCCTCGGCGCTCTTGTTGAGCGAGAGGATGCGGCCGCGCCCGTCGACCGTGACGACGCCGTCGGTCGCCGTGTCGAGCACGGCACTGAGCTCGGCGACGCGCGATTCATTGGCCGAGCCTTCGAGCTTCAGCGAGGCGACGCGCGCCGCGACCTCTTCCTCTTCGGCCTCGAATTCGGCCGCGAGCTCCTGCTGCTCCGCCTCTTCCTCGGTCAGCAGCTTGAGGTCACCGCCCGGCACGCTGTTGCGGAAAGCCATCAAGGTCGCCGGCTCGCCCTGCCAGCCGATGCTGGAAAGCCTGCCGTCGACGCTGACCAGCCCGCCCTTGCGGTCGACCAGGATCATGGCGCCGCCGGCGCTGCGGTTGGCACCCTTGATCAGCTGGCTGACGCCGCCCGCCGCCGCCAGATCGTCGAGATCGGCATAGTCGAGCAGGTCGAGCAGGGTGCGATTGGCGTAGAGCGCCGTTTCGTCGCGGTTGACCAGCACAGCGATCGGCAAACGGTCGAGGATCTCGGCATGGGCATTGGCAAGGCGCGGCCGGCCTTCGGAGACGGCAGGCACGGCATCGCTGACAGCAGCCGCGCGCTGCGTCGGCGCAGCCGTCTCGGATGAAGCCGATTTTTCGTCCCGGGCGACCTTGAGCGGCGTCGCCGCCGGCAGGCGTGGTTCGCCTTCGTCATCGCCGGCGATCCGGGCGCCGAGAGCCTTGGCGATCTCGCGGAAGGCGTTGCGCTCGGCCGACGACAAATGGGCTTTCGACGGTTCGAGCACCGGACGAACCGCGGCGAGCTGGCCATTGCGCAATGGCACGACATTGCCGGGCGCCGGCTCGGCATCCGAATCCTCGGAGCCGGCAGCGGCCTCGCCGGCGGGTTCGGAAGGCTCGGCCTCGGCGGCTTCGGCGTCAACGGCCTCTGCCTCTGTTTCTGCCTCTGTCTCCGGCGTCTCGTCGATGGCGGCTGGCTGTTCGGTCACTGGCGAAGCGGCCGTCACTGCGCCGCCGGCTTCGGCGTTGTCCACAGCTTCGGCAACGTCGGGGATACCGCTGTCGGTGCTCGCGACATCGGCCTCGCTGGCAGGCCGGTCCTCGCCGGTTGCAACAATCGAGGCTTCGTCCGTGGCGCTCTCGGCGCCGCTTGCCGGCTCGGCTTCCTCGGCGGGGGAGGTCGTCTGCGCCTGCTGGGTGTCCTCGGCGGCCGGCGCGGCCGCTGTCGTCTCGGCCTCGCGCTCGGGGAAGCCTTCGTTTTCAGCGTGCCGGACCAGGCCAAAGCCGCGGAAACCGGCCGGCGCGCGCGCCTGGTCGAAGAGCGGGAAGCCGGACAATTCGACTCGCGCGCCTTCGCCCGTCGTGACGCGCCAGAGGACGGCGTGTCCGCTCCAGGTGGCGGCGCTTGCCAGGCGCTGCGCAAGGTCGCCGTCGAGATCGAGGATGTCCCGGTCGAGGAGTTCGCTCCAGCGACGGCCGGGCAGGGCGGCTGCCGCATCCGGCCCGGCGAGTTCGGCAAACTCAGGTGAGGCGGCGGCGAAGCGACCTTGTGCATCGCTTGCCCAGAGGAAGCGCAGATTGGCGCGGCGCTGGCCTGTGGCCGGGCTGGTCGGCTCCGCTGCTGCAGCTTCGCCCGCGATAACCGCCTGTTCCGCGGGCCGGAAGGTGTCCGGCGCGGCATTCAGCGCTGCGATGTCGATGCCAATGCGGCGCAATTCCGAACCGGCGATGCCGAGTGCCAGCGCCTTTCCGGGCGCCCCCTCGACCAGCAGGCAGGCGCAGGTGACGAGGCCGGAAAGTCCCGAGCCGAAGCGCAGGCGCTCGAGCCGCACCGCCTGGCGTGCGGCGAGGCCGCTGCCGAGTAGGCGCAGCCGGTCTTGCAAGCCAGCCGGCAACATGGCAGGGCCTTGGGCGAGCAAGGCCTTGCCCGCCGGATTGGCGTGCAGCAGTTTCTGGCCATCGACGGACCAGAGCAGCAAAGCGCCCCCCGCTGCGAACGGCGCAAGCGCGCCGTCCAGCGCCAGCGCGCTGCCCAAGGTCGTCCAATCCTGTTCGGATCCGCTCATTCCGTCCCGTTCTTCCGGCGACTCTGCAATCCGGCGTGATTATGCCTAACAAAACTTTAATAGCGACCAAATCCTTGTGAAGCCATGCGGGAACCCGCGCTCTCCCCTGACGTTTCCAAACAGCGTTAATGTGCCGGCTGCCGCCCGGTCCGTGCGGCGTTGTCATCGCAGTGCAAAAATGATATTGCAGTGCACAATAGAGCTTGCCGGTCTGTGCGGCAGGCCCGGCCACAACCCAGCAGGAGGATCGATCATGGACGGCAAGACCCCTTACGAGGTGCCTACCGAGATGCGCGAATTCGCCGAGAAGAGCGTCGACCAGGCGCGCAAGGCTTTCGACGGCTTCATCAACGCCGCTCACAAGGCCGTCGACAGCGCCCATGGCTCCGCCGAATCGGCCCGCGTCAGCGCCCAGGACGCCACCCGCAAGGCGATCGGCTATGCCGAGGCCAATGTCGCGGCCGCTTTCGAACTCGCCCAGAAGCTGGTGCGTTCGCGCGACGTCAACGAGGTGCTGCAGCACCAGTCCGAGTTTCTGAAGTCGCAGATGGCTTCGTTCCAGACGCAGCTCAAGGAACTGGGCTCGGTGGTCCAGGAAGCCGCTGCCAAGACGGCCGAGACGGCGGCCAAGGCCACGAAGGCCAAGTGAGGCCGGCTGGCAAGTGAAGCCGGCCGACTGATACCGCCTGCTGCCAGGGCGGCATGGATCTCGCGGGGCGTAGCCGGGCATTTGTCTGGCCGCCGTTTGAGCAGGTCCGCCTTGCCCGAAACATGAAGGAGAACGGTGATGGCGAAGCAGACTATGCCTGGCAAACCTCCGATCAGCCTCGCTCCGGTCAAGGCGATGAGCGAATCGCAGCCCATTCCGGCCAACATGGTTGCACGGGCGAGCCCGCCGGCTCCCGCGCCGGTCATTCAGGCTCCCGCCAAGGTCGAGCCGGCTCCGGTCGCTCCCAAGCCCGCCGAGAAACCCGCCGTGACCGCTCCGCTCAAGCCGGCGCCAGCGGCCACCGCCAGCGTCGTGGCCGGTCCTGTCGTGGCGAAGACCGCGCCGGCCAGCCCACCCTTGATCGCTGCGAAGCCGGCCATTGCCGATGCCGTCGCCGCCGTTGTTGCCCGGGCCCCCGTTCCCGTTGCGCCGACAACACGCACCGAAGCGCCGCCGGCCATCGCGCCTGCGCCGAAGGTCGTGGCCGAGAGCGCCGGCAAGATCGTTGCCGAGAAGACCGCCGCGGACTCCCCCCGCAAGGCCGCTGCGAAGTCGCCGCGCGCAAAGGCCGCGCCGGACCGTAAGATCGCCGCCAGCGGCGTCGCCAAGGTCGCGGCCCCGCGCAGCAAAGTCGACGCGCCGAAGCCGGCCAAGCTGGCTCTGGCCAAGCCAGTCCCGACAAGACCTGCTGCGGCCACTCCTGCGGCCACTCCTGCTGTCACGCCTGTTGCGCAGCCCGCCGTTGTGGTGAAGCCCGGCGAGGCCGCCGTTCCGCCACGCCCGGCCACGCCGCCGAAGCCCTTCATCGCTGCGATCGAGGTCGTGGCCGAGCCGGTTGCCCCCTGGCTGAGCCAGACACTGGCGCTGACCCGCGCCTTCGGCGCGATCCAGGCCAAGGTGCTCGACCATGCCTGCGCCGAACTGAAGGCGACGCTGGGTGAGATCGAGACGCTGGCGCACACCCGCAGTGCAGCCGATGCGGTCGCTCTCCAGGCCAAGGCCTTCCGCCGCGGCTACGAATCGCTGTCGAGCCATCTCGGCGATCTCGCCGCGACCGCCCGCAAGGAGCTTCCGCGCCCCTGATTCTGCGGCCGGCACAGCTTCTGTGCGCCGGCCTCAATTTCCCCGTTGCATTCGGCGCGGCACGGCACTAGGTTCCGCGCCGTCGCTGGATCGGGATCGAGCCGGCGCCCGCCGGCCATGCCGGCAGGGATATGCATCGCGAGTTTCGCGAAGCCGTGCAGCCATAGCTCAGTTGGTTAGAGCGCTAGATTGTGGATCTAGAGGTCCCCCGTTCAAGCCGGGGTGGCTGTACCATCCCCTCCACCGAGGCAGACATCCTTCGATTGCAGCGCGCCGCTCCGGCGGCTTAGGCTGCCGTATCGCTCCGTAGCCCACGGGCATGCGCTGCGCTTCGAAACTCGGGGTCTGTCCATGCCGATGAAGATCGACCGCATCAATCCAGCCGCGCTCGCGCCGCCGGGGCGTTACTGCCATGTCGCAGTCGTCACCGCCGGCAGACAGGTCCATATTTCCGGCCAGATCGCGCTCGACGCGATGGGGCAGGTGGTCGGCGAGGGCGATCTTTCGGCCCAGGCCGAACAGGTCTTCGCCAATCTCGCCGCCGGGCTCGCCGCAGCCGGTGCCGATTTCTCGAAGGTTTTCAAGACGGTCAGCTATGTCGTCGGCCTGACGCCGGAGAAGGCGGCGGCGATCCACAAGGTGCGGGTGAAATATCTCGGCGAGGGGCCTTATCCTGCCAGCACCATGGTCGGCGTCACCGCGCTGGTCGATCCGCGCCTGCTGCTTGAGATCGAGCTGATCGCGGCCCTCGATTGATCCGGGCTCGGCAGCGGGCTTGAAGCTGGGGCGGCCGCTCGCCATATCGTCAGCACGCAGTGGGGTTCGCCCGCTGCCGGCAGGGTGCTGCGCCAGCGGGCCCTGCGATCTCCCAGAGGCGCCTTTCAAAGGGCTTCGTGATGACGCGTCCGCCTAGCCTGTCGCATCCTTTCCTGCTCGGCTTCGATGATATCGAGCGAGCGCTCGACCGGGTCGCCAAAGGCGCCGGAGAGGGGTATCCGCCCTACAATATCGAGCGCCTGCCGCGCACGGAGGATGAGCCCGACAAGCTCAGGATCACGCTCGCGGTGGCGGGTTTCTCGCGCGAACAGCTCGAGATCACGCTGGAAGAGAACCAGCTCACCATCCGCGGCCGCCAGATCGACGACAAGACGCGCCAGTTCCTGCATCGCGGCATCGCCGCGCGGCAGTTTCAGCGGTCCTTCCTGCTCGCCGACGGCATGCAGGTGCTCGGCGCCGATCTTTCGAACGGGCTGCTGGCGATCGACCTTGCCCGTCCGGAACCGGAACGGCTCGTCCGGCGTATCGATATCATGAGCCGCGACTGAAGGAGGTCGGTTCGGTGAAAGGCATGCGGTTTGCCTTCCGTTCATGATCACGAGTGCACAATCAAACCGCCTCGCACTGCTCTGAAGGAGGGCGCGATGACTGAGACCAGAAACACCCCCCTGACCACCGCGGAATTCGCCGCTCTCGGCGCCGGACAGGTCGCCTATCTCAAGCCGATGACCTCGGACGAACTGGCGCGGATTTTCCCGCAGGCGCCGCATATCGAGCCCGGCTTGCAGCTCTTCGCGCTGCTCTCGGCCGATGGCGCGCCGATCCTGGTGACCGATTCGCGCGAAGCCGCGACGGCCAATGCCTGGGAGCACGACCTGAAGATGGTCAGCCTGCACTAGATCACGCTGCATTTGGACGGAAACATCCAAATACAGATAACGTGATCGATTTTATGAATTAGAGCATGCTTGGCGCGAAAAACCGGGGCCACTTTTTCGCAGCATGCTCTAGGCGCCCACGCCGCTCGGCCTTTCGGCCGGGCGGAAAGGGCGCCAGGGCCTCAGACGGCTGCCGGGGCGATGCCCTCGACGGCCGCGACGAGGCGCCCGATGTCCTCCGGCGTCGACAGGCGGTGGTCGCCATCCTTGATCAGGGTCAGCACCACCGGATCGTGCGGCAGATGCTCGACCAGCTTGAGCGCCTGACCATAGGGCACGTCGGGATCCCTCATCCCTTGCAGGATATGCACCGGGCAGCCGGTCTCGATCGGCTGACCGAACATCAGGTGATTGCGGCCGTCCTCGACCAGCGCCCGCGTGATCGGGGTCGGCTCGGGAGAATATTCAGACGGGCGCAGCCAGACGCCGTCATCGAGGATCGTCCGGCGAATCGCCTCGGGCATCTGTGCCCACATCAGCTCTTCCGAGAAGTCGACCGCCGGCGCGATCAGCACCAGCCCGGCCGGTGCGCGTTCGGGGGCGATCTCGCGCAGCCGCCGCGTCGCCAGCAGCGCGAGCCAGCCGCCCATCGACGAGCCGACGAGCACGGCCGGCCCGTCGACGCGAGCAACGAGCACGGCGAGCACGTCGTCGAGCCAGTCCGACAAGGTCCATTCTGCGAAGTCGCCGCCTGATTCGCCGTGGCCGGCATAGTCGAAGCGGATGAAATGGCGCCCCTTCGCCTGGGCCCAGCCGGCGAGCGCCTCGGCCTTGGTCGCGCGCATGTCGGACCGGAAACCGCCGAGCCAGACCACCGCCGGACCCTTGCCGGGCTGGGCCAGGACGGCGATGCTCCGGCTGCGCTCGCCTTCGCCGACGCTCAGAAATTGCGGTTGAACCATATTCACCCTATCTCTCCTGTGACGAGCCGCGGGAATCTGCGCCGGGCCGCTGTGCTTCGCGCAAGCGCTATGCCCATCATGGCGCAGATGGCAAACCCGCTGTCTGCAAGAAGGCCCTTTCGAACGGTGACGACCAGTCTGCGCTCCGGCGCGCCCCTTTCGCTACCCTCCACCGAAACCCACCCGCTGAGTGGGCGCACGGTGCTGCAGATCATCCCCGAGCTTGAAGCGGGCGGGGCCGAGCGCACCGCCGTCGACATCGCGGAGGGGCTGACCGAGGTCGGCGCCCGCGCCTTGGTCGCGACCGAGGGCGGACGGCTCGTCGCCGAATTGCAGGCCAAGGGCGGGATCTGGCTGCCGTTTCCAGCGGCTTCCAAGAACCCGCTCGCCATGGCGCTGAACGTGCGCAAGCTCGCAAGGCTCTGCCGGCAGGAGCGGGTGGACCTCGTCCATGCCCGTTCGCGCGCCCCGGCCTGGGTCGCGCTGGCGACGACGCGGGCCTTGAGACTGCCCTTCGTCACCACCTATCACGGCTCCTACAACAGCCGCTCGGTGGTGAAGAACCACTATAATTCTGTGATGGCGCGCGGCGACGTCGTGATCGCCAACTCCGCCTATACCGCCGATCTCATCCTGGCGCGGCACGGCTTCGCGCGCGATCGCATCCGCATCGTCAACCGCGGTACCGATTTCTCGGCCTTCGCGCCGGCGGCCGTCGGCCCCGAGCGGGTCAGTGCATTGCGCCGCGTCTGGGGCGTCGAGCCGCATCAGCGCATCGTCCTCCTGCCCGGAAGGCTCACCGGCTGGAAGGGGCAGAAGGTGATGATCGAGGCGGCGCGGCTGATGCGCGATGCCTGTGACGAGGATACCGCCTTCATCCTCGCCGGCGACGCCCAGGGCCGCGACGGCTATGTCCGCGAGCTCGATGAGCAGATCGCGAGGGCCGGGCTGGAGAAGCGCGTGCGCCGGGTCGGCCATTGCACCGACATGCCCGCCGCGATGCTCGCGGCCGCGATCGTCGCCGTGCCTTCGACCGAGCCGGAGGCCTTCGGCCGAGTCGCCGTTGAGGCGCAGGCGATGGGCGTCCCGGTCGTCGTCTCCGATCTCGGTGCGGTGCCGGAGACGGTGCTGGCGCCGCCGCAGGTCGCGCCTTCCGAACGTACCGGCTGGCGCATTCCGCCCGGCGACGCGCCCGCATTGGCGGCTGCGCTGCAGGAGGCGCTGGCCCTGCGGCCATCCGCGAGGGACGCGCTGGCGCGACGGGCGCGCCTGCATGTCGAACGCCATTTCTCGCTGGCCTCGATGGTCAACGAGACGCTCGATGTCTATTGCGCCCTGCTCGGGCGTTGAGGCGCTGAACGGATGATCCGGCTTTGCCGCTCCGCGCCGGCGGTGGAGCCTGGAATCCTTCGTTTTCGCTCACCATTTGACTTTGCCGTCCATTGACAACGCTACGCGTTGTGCAATGTGTCTGTTCAACGGCGCCCGAGGCGCCAGTCACAGGAGAATACAGCCATTCGTCGTCCGTTCCGTGCAGCACCCACCCCGACCAAGGACGGTCCCCGTTCCAACCGCGACATTCGTGGCGTGCGCGATGTTCAGCTCATCGATGATGTGGGCGTCAATCGCGGCGTCGTCTCGTTTTTCGAGGCGTTGAAGATCGCCGAGGATGCCGGTCTCGATCTGGTCGAGATCGCCCCGAACTCGGAGCCGCCCGTCTGCAAGATCCTCGATTATGGCCGCTTCCGCTTCCTCGAGCAGAAGAAGGCTTCGGAGGCGCGCAAGAAGCAGCGCACCATCGAGATCAAGGAGATCAAGCTGCGCCCCGGCATCGACAAGCATGACTACGACGTCAAGATGAAGGCGATGCACGGCTTCTTCGAGGAAGGCGACAAGGTCAAGGTGACCCTGCGCTTCCGCGGTCGCGAGATGGCTCACCAGGATCTGGGCGTGAAGGTGCTCGAGCGCGTCAAGGCCGATCTGGTCGATATCGCCAAGGTCGAGAGCGACTGGCAGCTCGAAGGCCGCCAGATGGTGATGGTGCTGGCGCCGAAGTGAGCTGCCGCTCCGTCATGCGAATCCCGACAGGCCCGGCCCGCGCGCCGGGCCTTGTCATGTTTGGGGTCACGATGCTTGGCTTTCGGCTCCCGAGCCAGCGCGAGGCCTTACGCCATGACCGTTCCGACCGTGACCGAACAGCGCCGCGATCTTGCCGCCGCCTTGCGCCTCGCCGCCAGATTCGAGCTCAATGAGGGCATCTGCAATCATTTTTCGGTGGCGCTGCCGGATGGCCCGGACGGGCGCCCGCGCTATCTGATCAACCCCTATGGCGTGCATTGGTCGGAGATGCGCCCCTCCGACCTGCTGCTGATCGACGAGCACGGCCAGGTGCTGGAAGGCGAGGGCGAGGTCGAGGCCACCGCCCGCAACATCCATGTCGCTGCCCACAAGGCCAATCCGCGCCATGTCGCCGTCCTGCATGTCCATATGCCCTATGCCACAGCGTTGACCATGGTCGAGGGCGGCCGGCTGGAAATGGCGCACCAGACCGCCTGCCGCTTCCATGGTCGCACCCTCCACCAGGACCATTTCGGCGGGCTCGCGCTCGATGAGGGCGAGGGCGAGGCGATCGTCGCGGCCAATCGCGAGCACGGCCATGTCGACATCACCTTCCTCGCCCATCACGGGGTCACCATCGGCGGGCCTTCGGTCGCGGTCGCCTTCGACGACCTCTATTTCCTCGAGCGTGCCTGCCGTCAGCAGGTGCTGGCCATGTCGACCGGCCGCCCGCTGAAGCTGATCCCGGACGCGGAGATCGAAGCGACGGCCCGCGAATGGCGTCAGGTGCTGGTCTATCAGGCGACCAAGCATTTCGAGGCGCTGCGCCGGATGGAAGGGCTCTGAGCGGCGCTCAGCCCAGCAGCCGCCTCAGCTTCCTGACCGCGCTCTCCGGCGTCGTCAGCACCGGCTTTCCGGTCGCTGTCGCGACCGCAGGCGCAGCCCGTGCCAGGCTGAACTGGGCGAGCGCGATCACGTCGCAATCCGCCAGCGCACCGGCCGCCTGTGCCGCCAGTCGGTCATGCTCCGGCCCGTCGCCGCGGTCGAGAGCCGCCAGCGCGCCCTCGGCCAGCTTGGGCGTGACGGTCAGCGAGGTCGGGAATTCGGGCGGCATCGACTGGAGCGTCGGCGCGAAGCTGGCGAGCAGGCCGATCCGGCCACCGATCGCCTCCGCTTCTTCGATCATCGCCTCGTTCGGCTTCAGCACCGGCATTGGCGAAAGCTCGCGCTGCACCGCCTCGATGCAGGGGCCGAAGGCCGAGCAGGTGAAGAGGATGCCGTCGGCGCCCGTGGCCTTCGCATAGCGCGCGAGGTTGAGGAACCGTCCGGTCATCGCCTCGGTGATCCCGCCATCGCGGGCGAGATCGGCCGAGAGGCTGTCGTCGAGCAGGTTCATCAGCCTGGCTTCAGGCCACAGCTGCGCGAACGCCGCCTCGATCGGGGGCGGAGAATGACGCAGCGCATGGATCAGTGCGATTCGCATGGTCGGAAGGCGGTCCTTCGGCTTTGCTGGTGAAAACTGACGTAAGCCGGGCCGGCGCTAGATCACCGCGCGTCCGTTCGGACGCGGTCACGGTGATCTATCTCAGTGTTATCGCATCGGACCGAAAAGTGGATTCCACTTTCCGGTCCGATGCTATAGCGGCCGGCGCGGTGTGTTTCGCGGAAGCCGCCGCTTCAGCGGATCGGGTGCGGGTATTGCAGCCCGCCCTTCGAGGCGAGATCGTTCAGCCCGCGCTTCAATTGCAGCTTCGAGCCCATGCCGACATTGCGCTCGAAGCTCTCGCCGTAATTGCCGACATGCTTGATGATCCGGTAGGCCCAGTCGTTGCTCAGGCCGAGGCCTTCGCCGAACTTGCCCTCGACGCCCAGCAGGCGCTTGATCTCGGGATTGGTCGATTTCAGCATCTCGTCGACATTGGCCTTGGTCACGTCAAGCTCTTCGGCGTTCAGCATGGCGTAGTGCGTCCACTTCACCAGATTGAACCAGCTCTCATCGCCGCGCTTTACGGCCGGGCCGAGCGGCTCGCGCGAGATCAGGGTCGGCAGGATCATGAAGTCGTCGGGCTTGGCGAATTTCAGCCGCTCGGCGGCAAGCCCGGAGGAATCCGTGGTGAAGGCGTCGCAGCGTCCCGCCTCCAGCGCCTTGACCCCTTCCTCATTGGTGGCGAAGCCGATGATCTCGTATTTCAGATTATTGGCGCGAAAGAAGTCGGCGAGATTGAGCTCGGTGGTCGTGCCCTGCGTCACGCAGATCGAGGCGCCGCTCAGCCCCTTGGCCTCGCTGACACCGAGGGACTTGCGCACCATGAAGCCCTGGCCGTCGAAATAATTGATGATCGGCCAGGACATGCCGGCCGAGGTGTCGCGCGACATGGTGTAGGTGGCGTTGCGGGCGAGCATGTCGACCTCGCCCGATTGCACCACCAGGAAGCGCATTTGCGGCGTCGTCGGAATGAACTTGATCTTGTTCGGGTCGTTGAAGATCGCCGAGGAGACGGCCCGGCAAAGGTCGATGTCGAGCCCGTCCCAGCGTCCGTCCGGACCCTGCAGGCCGAAGCCGGGCAGGGCGATATGGTTGCCGCAGATCAGCTCGCCGCGCGCCTTGACGCGGTCGAGCGTTCCCGACTGCGCCGCGGCCGGCGTCGAAAGCCCGATGGCTGCGAGGCCGATTGCGGCGAGGCCCGCCTGTTTCAGTCGTTTCACGCTCAGTTGTTTCATGGCAGTTCCCCTTGGTTGAGGCGGGCTCTTTGGCGGCCCGCCTGGTGGTCTTCTCAGGCCGGCTGCACCGCCCCCAGCGCCGCGTCGACCGCGTCGCCCAGCCGCTCGACGATGGTGTCGACGGTCGCGGCATCGATAATGAAGGGCGGGGCGAGCAGGACATGGTCGCCCGCCGTGCCGTCGACCGTGCCGCCCATCGGATAGATCATCAGGCCGCGCTCCATCGCCGCTTCCTTGATCCGGGAATTCAGCTTGAGTGCGGGGTCGAACGGCGTCTTGCTCGCGCGGTCGGCGACGATCTCGACGCCCCAGAAATGGCCGCGCCCGCGAATGTCGCCGACATGGTGGTGGTTGCCGAAGCGCTCGCGCAGGCGCTGCTCCAGCCTGGCGCCCTGGCGCCGGACATTGGCGAGGAGGTCGTCGCGCTCGATCACCTTCTGGACGGCGAGCGCTGTGGCGCAGGCGAGCGGATGGCCGACATAGGTCTGGCTGTGCGGGAAGATGCCCGAGCCGTGCCGGACGGCTTCCGCGATCCGCTTCGAGACCAGCATGGCGCCGATCGGCGCATAGCCGCCGCCCAGCCCCTTGGCGATCGCCATTAGGTCCGGCGCCACACCCTCTTGCTCACAGGCGTGCAGCGTGCCGGTGCGGCCCATGCCGCACATCACCTCGTCGAGGATCAGGAGCACGCCATGGCGATCGCAGATCTCGCGGATGCGCTTGAAATAGCCCGGCGCTGCGGTCGCCGCGCCCAGCGTCGCGCCGACCACGGTCTCGGCGACGAAGGCGCAGACCGTCTCGGGGCCGAGCTCCAGGATTTTCGCCTCGAGTTCGTCCGCGACACGCGAGCCGTATTGCTCGGCGGTCTCGTCGGGGCGGCGGCCGCGATACTCGAAGCAGGGCGAGATGTGATGGCCCGGCATCAGCATGTCGGCGAAGGCGGCGCGGTCCTTCATCCGGCCGCCGACCCCGAGCGCGCCCAGCGTGATGCCGTGATAGCTCTGCCGCCGCGAGATGAAGTTGACGCGTTTCAGCTCGCCCTTCTCGATGAAGTAGTGCCGCGCCAGCTTCAGGCAGGCCTCGATCGCCTCCGAGCCCGAGCTGCAGAAATAGACCGAGCCCATGCCGGCGGGCGCCCGCGCGATCAGGTGGTCGGCGAGTTCCTCGGCGGCGTCGCTGGTGAAGAAGCTGGTATGGGCATAGGCGAGCTTGTCGATCTGCGCATGCATCGCGGCGAGCACGTCGGGATGGCCATGGCCGATGCAGGAGACCGCGGCGCCCCCCGAGGCGTCGATGTGCTCGCGGCCGTCGCGGTCGCGCAGCAGGGCGCCGGTGCCGGAGGCGGCGACGGGATAGGTCTTGCCGAGGACCCGGTGCAGGATATGGCTCATTTGCGGCCTCGCTTGGCGGCTCTGGGTTGGTGGAAGGTGCCGGTGGCGTGAAGCTCCGCCTCGTGGCGGGCGATGGCGGCGAGCGCGGCAGTGCCCTTATGCGCTGTCATCAGCGCCGCCAGGCATTCGACCGCGGCGAAGGCCGGCGTCATCGTGTGGAAGAAGGACGGCGTCTCGGTCCGCACCAGCACGGTCGCATCGGCGAGCGCGGCGAGCGGCGAGAGGGGGCTGTCGGTCAGCGCGACGAGCTTCGCGCCCTTGGCTTTGGCCAGTTCGGCGGCTTGCAGGGTCAGGCGTGTGTAGGGCGAGACCGAGACGGCGAAGAAGGCGTCGCCCGGGCCGATCCGCCGCAGCGCATCGATGCCGCGTCCGCCCGTGCCGTCCGCAAGCACCGAGCCGGCGCCGATCAGGTCGCGGATATAGTCGAGCATATAGGCGGCCGGGAAGGCCGAGCGCAGCCCGAAGCAGAACACCGTCCGGGCCTCGGCCAGCAGGATGGCGGCCCGTTCGAGCCGAGCCTGTGCGTCCGGTTCGCGCAAGGCCCTGAGATGCTCGGCGAGCGCTGCGAACATGTCCTGTGCGATCGCGCCGGCGCCCTCGTCGCCATGGCGCTGCATCAGTTCGCCGGCGCGGCCGGCAAAGCCTTCCGGGCGCTGCCGCAGGGCGGCGGCATGGATCGCCCGCAACTCGTCATAGCCGGAAAGGCCGAAGCGCTGAGCGAGACGCGTCAGGGTCGCCGGCGAAAGGCTCGCCCGCTTCGCCTGCTCGCGCGTCGTCAGCAGCGCCACATCGGCGGGATGATCGAGCACCCAGCGCGCCGCCGCCTGCAATTGCTGCGGCAATTGCGCGAAACCTTCGGAGAGGGCGGCGGTCAGATGCGACTGGTCCACGCGCCGACGCTAGCAGGTCGGATCCTGATATGAAACATCCAATTCAGAAGCTAGAAATGCACGCGTTTGTTTCGTTTCCGCGAGGCGTCAGGGCCGGGCCAGCAATCCTTCGAGCAGGGCGTCGAAGGCGGCGATCGCCTTCTCGGACGCGGCGCGGCCATCGGCTGCATGGGCGATCCACTGTGCCGCATGCAGCGTCGCGCCCGCGATCAGCCGGGCGGCCGCTTCGGGGTCGATGGGAAGGATGACGCCGGCATCGCGCAGCTTGCCGAGGCTGTCGGTCATCGAGCTGATGCAGGCGCTCTGCGTCGGCCAGGTCCAGGGGTCGCCGAGCACTGCCGGTCCGTCGCGCAGGACGATGCGCTGGATCTCGGGCTCGAGCGCCATCTCGACATAGGCGGCGCATTCGTCGCGGAAGCCGGTCCAGGGGTCAGCGGCACGTGCGGAGACGGCGTTCAGCCGCTCGTTCATCTCGGCGTCGATCTCGGCGATCACCGCGGCGAGCAGTCCCTTCTTGTCGCCGAAATGATGGTAGAGCGCGCCGCGCGTCAGCCCTGCCGAGGCCGTGAGATCGTCCATCGAGGTCTCGGCATAGCCCACCGTGCCGAAGGCGGCGCGCGCCGCCTCGATCAGCTTGGTGCGGGTCTCGGCGATCATCAGCTGGCGCGGCTTGCGGCCCATTCACGTCTCCTTTCGCATACGCCTCGTATGTTAATTGACATACGAGGCGTATGCAATTAGGCGTTCACATACGCACCGTATGAGAATATCGCTGCGTCGCGACGGAGAATCTCAGTCAATGCCTAATCCTTACCGCGAGATCTTCCGGGCGCCCGGCGCGATCGGCTTCTCGGCTGCCGGCTTCGTCGCCCGCCTGCCCTTGTCGATGGTGACGATCGGTATCGTCACCATGCTTTCGCAGGCGCGCGGCGAGTACTGGCTGGCCGGTAGCGTCGCCGCGACCTTCGCGCTCGCCAATGCCCTGATCGCGCCGCAGATCTCGCGCCTGGTCGACCGTCATGGCCAGAGCCGCGTGCTGATCCCGGCGACGCTCGCGACCCTGGTCGCGCTCGCGGGGCTGATGCTGGCGACGCGCTTCGAGGCGCCCAGCTGGGTGCTCTTCCTGTTCGCCGCGCTTGCCGGTCTGGAGCCGAGCATGGCGGCGATGGTGCGAGCGCGCTGGACCGAGATCTATCGCGGCACGCGGCATTTGCGCACTGCCTTCGCCTTCGAATCGGTGGTCGACGAGATGGTCTTCATGATCGGCCCGGTGCTGGCGATCGGCCTCAGCGTCGCCTGGTTCCCGGAAGCCGGCCCGCTTGCCGCCACCATCCTGCTCGCCGTCGGCATGGCGCTTTTCGTCTGTCAGCGCGCGACCGAGCCACCCGTGCATCCCCAGGCGGCCAGCGCCGAGGGCTCGGCGATCCGACTCGGAGCCGTGCGCGTCATCGCCCTGGTGATGGTCGCCGTCGGGGCGATCTTCGGCACGTCCGAGGTCACGACCGTCGCCTTTGCCGAGGCACAGGGCGACAAGGCGGCCGCCAGCCTGGTGCTCGCCGCCTATGCCGCCGGCTCGCTGATCGCCGGCCTCATCTTCGGCGCCCTGCATCTGCGCCTCTCGCTGGCGCGGCAATTCGCCCTCGCCATCGCCTTTTCGGCGGCGACGACCCTGCCGCTGCTCGCCGTCGGCGCGCTCTGGTCGCTGGCTGCGGTGCTGTTCGTCGCCGGGGCCTCGATCTCGCCGACCGTCATTGTCGCCATGGCGCTGGTCGAGCGCCACGTGCCGCCCTCCAAGCTGACGGAGGGGATCACCTGGGTCATGACCGGTGTCGGCGTCGGACTGGCCCTGGGTTCGGCGGCGTCGGGCTGGCTGATCGACAATTACGGCGCAGCAGCCGGTTTCAGGGTGTCGGTCGCCGGCGGCTTCTCCGCGCTCGCCATCCTGCTGTTCGGCCTGCGCAGGCTGTCGGGCGACGCCTCGGACAGGGCGCGTCCGGTGCTGGTCTGAGCAGGCGGAACGGCTACGCTTGCAACAAGGCGGCCTTTCTGTCATATGCCCAGCCTTCGATCGCCCGGCTGATAAGGGCTGCCGTGGCGATCGTTATTTGCTTCCCGAAGCAAAATTCAAGCGGCGCCATTCGCGCGCTCGCGACCTATGAGGAGCTGAAATGCCCAAGATGAAGACCAAAGCGGCCGCCAAGAAGCGGTTCAAGATCACCGGAACCGGCAAGGTGCTCGCAGCCCAGGCCGGCAAGCGTCACGGGATGATCAAGCGGACCAACAAGCAGATCCGCAACCAGCGTGGCACGACGACCCTGTTCGAGGGCGATGCTGCCAACGTGAAGAAGTTCTTCCTCCCCAACGGCTGACGCCTGACAACCTTTCCGGAGATCAAACATGGCTCGCGTGAAACGGGGCGTTACGTCCCACGCCAAGCACAAGAAGACACTGAAGGCAGCCAAGGGCTTTTATGGCCGCCGCAAGAATACGATCCGCGCCGCCAAGGCGGC
Source organism: Allobosea sp. NPDC055594 (assembly GCF_053618995.1). Classification (NCBI taxonomy): domain Bacteria; kingdom Pseudomonadati; phylum Pseudomonadota; class Alphaproteobacteria; order Hyphomicrobiales; family Alloboseaceae; genus Allobosea; species Allobosea sp. NPDC055594. Next base: position 124,502 of record NZ_JBSHIO010000002.1, on the reverse strand, counting down.
CGTCGATCGGTCTATGCAGTATGCCTATCGGGACCGCAAGAACCGGAAGCGCACCTTCCGCGCCCTCTGGATCCAGCGCCTGAACGCTGCGGTGCGTGAGCACGGCCTGACCTATTCGGTCTTCATCGGCGGCCTGACCAAGGCCGGCCTCGAGCTCGACCGCAAGACCCTGTCGGCCCTCGCGATCGACGATGCCGCTGCCTTCGCCGCGGTCGTCGAGACGGTCAAGGGCGCGCTCGGCGCCGAGGCCCAGGCCGCCTGAGCGGTCTGACCTGATTGGATTGCGAAAGGCCGGCGGGAACGCCGGCCTTTTTCTTTGGGCGGTTCGCAAGCTCGGCCCTCATCCTGAGGAGCGGACGAAGTCCGCGTCTCGAAGGATGAAGGCTGTGAGAGCAGGCAGTCGCTATGTCTGCACGTTGTCGGCTGCGGCCGGGATCCAGTCGTCGCCGGCGCCCTCGACGATCCTTGCATAGGCCTCCTCCGGCGAGTCGGCGTAGCAGAACAGTGCGAGGTCTTCCTTGCGGATCAGCCCGGCTTCGGCCAGCCGCTCGAGATTGAACAGGCCCTTCCAGAAGCTGCTGTCATAGAGAATGACCGGAACGGGCGACATCTTGCCGGTCTGGGTCAAGGTCAGGATCTCGAACAATTCGTCGAGCGTGCCGAAGCCACCGGGGAAGGCGACCAGCGCCGCAGCCCGCATGGCGAGGTGCATCTTGCGCATCGCGAAATAGTGGAAACGGAAGGTCAGGTCGGGCGTCGAGAAGGCGTTCGGATCCTGCTCGTGTGGCAGGGTGATGTTGAAGCCGATCGAGACCGCGCCCGCGTCTCCGGCGCCGCGATTGGCGGCTTCCATGATCCCGGGGCCGCCGCCTGTGGCAATGACGTGATGGCGGCCGCCGGGCCCCTCGTCGAGCGCGCCGCCGCGCTCCGAGGCGATCCGGGCAAAGGCGCGCGCCGCCTCGTACCAGGGCTCGCCCTCGCGCACCCGGGCCGAGCCGAAGACGACGATGGTCGAGAGAATGCCGCGCGCCCTGAGATGGTCCTCCGCCTTCTGGTATTCGAGCATGAAGCGCGCCCCGCGGGTGGAATCGCCGAGGATGAAGTCCTGGTCGAGGGCGGCGAGGCGATAGGAAGGCGAGTTCTTCTGGGCGTGGTTCTCGGTCATGTCGGCATCTCCATACTGTCCTCCTGCATAGCCGGGCAGGGGGGCGGCTGTCGCCCCTGCCGCCCGCATGCGGGGGCAGACTGCGACGGTCTTGTCATGAAGGGCCGGCGAGCAGGGACGAATGCGCGAAAACATCGCGATCGACACGCTTTGCCAGCGCAATTCGGGCTGGCATCCGCATGGCCGAAGCCATAGAAGATGCCACGCCGGCATGCGCTCCGGCATTCTTATGGTGGTGCGAACTCCCTTCGGCCGGTGGTTCCGGCCGGGCGGCGTGCGCGCTAGCGGAACAGATCAGGCATGAACGAGATCGATACCCTTCGCGATTCCCTTGTCGGTGAGATCGCCGCGGCGCAGGACGAGGCGGCGCTGGAGCAGTTGCGCATCGCGGCGCTCGGCAAGTCCGGCTCGGTTTCCGCCTTGCTGAAGACGCTCGGCGCGATGACGCCGGACGAGCGCAAGGAGAAGGGGCCGCTGATCAACGGCCTGCGCGACGGCGTCCAGCAGGCGCTCGCCGCCCGCAAGGAGGCGCTGGGCGAGGCGGCGCTGGAGGCTAGGCTGGCCGCAGAGAGACTCGATATCTCGCTGCCGGTGCGCGAAGGGCCGGAGGCGCGCGGGCGCATCCATCCGATCAGCCAGGTCATTGACGAGATCACCGCGATCTTCGGCGATATGGGCTTCGCCGTCGCAGAGGGGCCGGATGTCGAGACCGACGACCTCAACTTCACCAAGCTGAACTTCCCGGTCGGGCATCCCGCCCGCGAGATGCACGACACCTTCTTCTTCGCGCCCGACGCCAATGGCGAGCGCAAGCTCCTGCGCACCCATACCTCGCCGGTCCAGGTCCGCACCATGCTGGCGCAGGAGCCGCCGATCCGCGTGATCTGCCCGGGGCGGACCTACCGCATGGATTCCGACCAGACCCACACCCCGATGTTCCATCAGGTCGAGGGCCTCGTCATCGACAAGAAGACCCATTTCGGCCACATGAAATGGGTGCTGGAGGAGTTCTGCAAGTCGTTCTTCGAGGTCGAGAGCGTCAAGATGCGGTTTCGTCCCTCCTTCTTCCCGTTCACCGAGCCCTCCGCCGAGGTCGACATCCAGTGCTCGCGCAAGGGCGGCGAGATCCGCTTCGGCGAGGGCGACGACTGGCTCGAGATCCTCGGCTGCGGCATGGTCCACCCGAACGTGCTCCGGAATTGCGGGCTCGATCCGGACGTCTATCAGGGCTTCGCCTGGGGCATGGGCATCGACCGCATCGCCATGCTGAAATACGGCATGCCGGATCTGCGGCCCTTCTTCGAGGCCGATATCCGCTGGCTCTCGCATTACGGCTTCCGCCCGCTCGACCTGCCGACGCTGACCGGCGGCCTGTCGTCGTGACCAAGGCGGGCTAGGAGAGGAAAGGGCGGATGAGCGCGGCGCATTGGGCCGGCCTGATCGCGGCACTGCTGGTGGCGGCCAATCTCCTGTGCCTGGCCATCGCCTTCCTGCGCCTGCGTCGCAAGCCGGCCGAATCCAGCCTGCTGCGCCAGCGCCCGCCGGTGACGATCGTGCGGCCGGTCTGCGGCCTGGAGAGCTTCAGCCGGGAAACCCTGACCTCCGGCCTCGTCCTCGACTATCCCGATTACGAGACGATCTTCTGCGTCGCCGACGGGCAGGACCCGATCGTGCCGCTGGTCGAGGAGCTGATCGCCAGCCATGGTCCGGAGCGCGTGCGCCTGATCGTCGGCGACGTCGCGGTCAGCGCCAATCCCAAGCTCAACAACTGCGTCAGGGGCTGGGAGGCGGCGCGGCATGACTGGGTCATCCTCGCCGATTCCAACGTGCTGATGCCGAAGGACTACATCCAGCGGATGATGGCGGCCTGGCGCGACGATAGCGGCCTGGTCTGCTCGACGCCGGCCGGCTCGCGCCCGCTCTGCTTCGGCGCCGAGGTCGAGTGCGCCTTCCTCAATACCTTCCAGGCGCGCTGGCAATATGCCGGCGAGGCGCTCGGCTTCGGCTTCGCCCAGGGCAAGTCGATGCTCTGGAACAAGCCCTTCCTCGACGCCAATGGCGGCATCGCGGCGCTCGCCGCCGAGATCGCCGAGGATGCGGCGGCGACCAAGCTGGTGCGTGCCGCCGGCAAGCATGTCCATCTCGTCGACCAGCCCTTCGAGCAGCCGCTCGGCCGCCGGCATCTGCGCCATGTCGTGCAGCGCCAGTTCCGCTGGGCGCGTCTGCGCCGCGTCACCTTCCTGCCCTTCTTCGCGCCGGAGATCCTGGTCGGTCCGCTGGCACCGACGGTGCTCGCCGCTGTCGCCGCTCCGGCCTATGGCCTTGCGGGCTGGCAGGCCGTGCTGCTGGTGCTGGCGATCTGGTATGGCGCCGAGATGGCGCTGGCGAAGGGCGTCGGCTGGTTCCTGAGCTGGCGCACGCCTTTGGCCTATCTGACCCGCGATCTCGTCTTCCCCGGCATCTGGGCCTATGCCTTCCTCGCCGGCGAGGTCAGCTGGCGCGGCAACGCCATGAAGATCAGGGCGGATGGCGACGACCGGCTGAACGACAATGCTCCCACGCTGTCGACGATGACCGCACGGCGGGATGGGACGGCGTGACCTTGGACATGCACACCATCCCCGAACGCTATCGCGACTGCCCGAGCTTCTCCTTCGGCGATGGTCCCGAGCTCGCGACGGAATTGGCGGCGCTCGTCGTCAGTGGTCGCAAGACCGCGACGGTGAACACGCCGGACGCGCCCGACTGTCCGAAGCTCGGCGAGCTCTGGGTCGTGCTCGACGGCGAGAAACGCCCGGTCTGCGTGATCGAGACGGTCGAGCTGGTCCCCCGTCGCTTCGACGAGGTCGACGCGCAATTCGCCTTCGAGGAAGGCGAGGGCGACCGCAGCCTCTCCTATTGGCGCGAAGCCCACGAAACCTATTTCCGGCGCCTCGGCGTCTTCAGCCCCGACATGACCCTGCTTTGCGAGCGCTTCCGCCTGGTGGAAGTGCTCGCTCCGATGGACGTAAACGCATGAAATTCACGCTCTCCTGGCTCAAAGACCATCTCGACACCACCGAGACGCTCGACACCATCTCCGAGACCCTGACCCGCGTCGGGCTCGAGGTCGAGGCGGTCGAGGACAAGGCCAAGGCGCTCTCGGCCTTCACCATCGCCTATGTCATCGCGGCCAAGCAGCATCCGAACGCCGACCGCCTGCGCGTCTGCATGGTCGACACCGGCTCCGGCGAGCCGGTGCAGGTCGTCTGCGGCGCGCCCAATGCCCGCACCGGCATGAAGAGCGTGTTCTCGCCGCCCGGTACCTACATTCCCGGCAAGGACATCACCCTCGGCAAGGGCGTGATCCGCGGCGTCGAGTCGAACGGGATGCTCTGCTCCGCCGCCGAGCTGCAGCTCTCCGAGGATCATGACGGCATCATCGATCTGCCGGCGGATGCGCCGGTCGGCCAGTCCTACGCCGCCTATGCCGGCTTCGACGACGCGATGATCGAGATCGCGGTGACGCCGAACCGGGCCGATGCGCTCGGTGTCTCCGGCGTCGCCCGCGACCTTGCCGCCGCCGGTCTCGGCACGCTGAAGACGCCCTCGGTCGCAGCCGTGCGCGGCAGCTTCCCATGCCCGGTCGACGTGAAGCTCGACTTCGCCGCCGGCGACGAGAAGCTCTGCCCTGCCTTCGCCCTGCGCCTGGTGCGCGGCGTCAAGAACGGACCCTCGCCGGAATGGCTGCAGGCGCGCCTGCGCGCCATCGGCCTGCGGCCGATCAATGCGCTGGTCGATATCACCAATTTCATGACCTATGACCGCAGCCGGCCGCTGCACGTCTTCGACGCCGCCAAGGTCCATGGCGACCTGACGGTGCGCCGCGCCAGGGCCGGCGAGCAGATCCTGGCGCTCGACGGCAAGACCTACACGCTGACCGATGAGCAGGTCGTGATCGCCGATGCAGAGGGCGTCGAGTCGCTCGCCGGCATCATGGGCGGCGAGGCTTCGGGCTGCGACGAGAACACCGTCGACGTTCTGGTCGAGAGCGCGCTCTGGGACCCGCTCAACGTCGCCCGCTCCGGCCGTGCGCTGGGCATCACCTCCGATGCGCGCTACCGTTTCGAGCGCGGCGTCGACCCCGATTTCACCCGTCCCGGTCTCGATCTCGCGACGCAGATGATCATCGAGCTCTGCGGCGGCGAAGCCTCCGAGATGGTCTTCGCCGGCGAATTGCCGGAAAGCGGCGGCGCCATCGATTTCCCCTGGTCTGAAGTCAAGCGCCTGACCGGCCTCGATCTGCCTCAGGTCGAGATGAAGCTGGCTCTGACCTCGCTCGGCTTCCATGTTTCGGGCGCCGGCGAACGGGTCAAGGTCGCCGCTCCCTCCTGGCGCGGCGATGTCGAGGGCAAGGCCGATCTGGTCGAGGAGATCCTGCGCATTGCCGGGCTCGACCGCGTCGAGCCGGCGCCGCTGCCGCGGATCAAGGGCGAGGTCGTCAAGCCGGTGCTGACCGTGCTGCAGAAGCGCACGCGTCAGTCCAAGCGCCTGCTCGCCAGCCGCGGCCTGGTCGAGGCCGTGACCTGGTCCTTCATCTCGCACGACGCCGCCAAGCTCTTCGGCGGCGGCTCGCGCAAGCTCGTCCTCGCCAATCCGATCGCCGCCGATCTCTCCGACATGCGGCCTTCGCTGCTGCCGGGCCTGATCCGCTCGGCCCAGGCCAATGCCGATCGCGGCTTCGGCGACGTCGCCCTGTTCGAGGTCGGTCAGGTCTTCCAGAGCGACGAGCCCGAAGGCCAGCTGATCGCCGCCGCCGGCCTGCGCCGCGGCACTGCCAGGCTGGAAGGTGCTGGCCGTCACTGGGACGGCGCGGCGAAACCGGTTGATGCCTTCGACGCCAAGGCCGACGTCATGGCGCTGCTCGCCGGGCTCGGCGTGCCGGTCGGCGGCTTGCAGATCGTTGCGGGCGGTCCGTCCTGGGCACATCCCGGGCGGTCCGGCACGCTGCAGTTCGGGCCGAAGGGCGTCATCGGCGCCTTCGGCGAGCTGCATCCGCGCGTGCTCAAGGCGCTCGACGTCAAGGGCCCTCTGGTCGCCTTCGAGATCCATCTCGATGCGCTGCCGCTGCCGAAGTACAAGCCGACCAAGGTCAAGCCGAAGCTGGCGCTTTCCGATTTCCAGCCGCTGACGCGCGATTTCGCCTTCATCGTCGACAAGACGGTGGCGGCCGGCGACATGGCGAAGACCGCCCAGAACGCCGACCGCAACCTGATCGCCGAGACCAGCGTCTTCGACATCTATGAAGGCGCCGGCGTCGAGCCCGGCAAGAAGTCGGTCGCGCTGGCGGTGACGCTGCAGCCGGTCGAGAAGACCCTGACCGAGGCCGAGATCGAGGCCGTTGCGGCCAAGATCGTCGCCGAGATGGCCAAGCGCTACAAGGCGGCGCTGCGCGGCTGACAATGCGTCATGATCGGCTTGGAGCCGATCATCTCAGGACAGAAAAGGCGCCTTCGGGCGCCTTTTTTGTTGCGGGGAGCCGAGTCCTGGGCTTCGCTTCGTTTGTGAGTGATCACCGGCCAAGCGTCGCCGCCATCTCGTTATTGATCATAATTATGAAATAATCGACGCACGCAATCGTTTGAAAATGCGGGTATCGGCTCCGATTGTTGCAATCAGAGAGGCTGAATGTCGCTCATCGAACTCCCCGTCGAAGATCGCTTCTTCCCCGGCTTCAGGCTGCTCGACGTCGCGACCTCCGGCGCGCGCATTCGCGTCCGGATCGGCGGGGAGGGGCCGCCGCTGCTCCTGCTCCACGGTTATCCGCAGACCCATATCATGTGGCGGCGTATCGCCCCGGCGCTGGCGCGGCGCTTCACGCTCGTCTGCCCGGATCTGCGCGGCTACGGCGATTCGCAGAAGCCGGCGACCGCCGCCGATCATTCTCCCTATGCGAAGCGCGCCATGGCCCAGGACATGGCCGAGGTGATGAGCGCGCTCGGTCACGAGCGCTTCTGCGTCGGCTCGCATGATCGCGGCGCCCGCGTCGGGCACCGGCTGGCGCTGGACCATGCCAAGCGGGTGCTGAAGCTCGCGACCCTCGACATCGCACCGACACGCGAGATGTATCGCGATACGAGCGACGCTTTCGCGCGCGCCTATTGGCACTGGTTCTTCCTGATCCAGCCGGCTCCGATGCCGGAGAACATGATCGGCGCCGATCCGGAATTCTACTGGTCGAGCCGCCGCGCCTCCGACATGCGGCTGTTCGAGCCTGAAGCGCTCGCCGAATATCTCCGCTGCTTTCGCGACCCTGCGATGATCCATGCCAGTTGCGAGGATTACCGCGCCGCGGCGACGATCGACATCGCCCATGACGACGCCGATGGCGGCCGGAAGGTCGAGTGCCCCATGCTGGCCCTGTGGGGCGAGCGGGGAGCCGTCGGAAAATGCTTCGACGTGCTCGGGCTCTGGCGTGAGCGGGCTGTGGATGTGCGTGGGAAGGCATTGCCGGGCGGGCACTATCTGGCCGAAGAGATCCCCGATCTCGTCGCCGCAGAATTTGCTGCCTTTTTTGGAGAAGTCGCATGAGCCGGACCAATCGCGTCTATCGCATCGCCGTGATCGCCGGAGACGGCATCGGCAAGGAGGTGATGCCCGAGGGGCTGCGCGTGCTCGAGGCGGCCTCGAAGAAATACGGCTTCGAACTGCGGCTCGACGAATTCGATTTCTCCTCCTGCGACTACTACGCCAAGCACGGCAAGATGCTGCCTGACGACTGGAAGGAGAAGATCGGCGGCCATGACGCGATCTATTTCGGCGCCGTCGGCATGCCGGCTCAGGTGCCGGACCATGTCTCGCTCTGGGGCTCGCTGCTGCTCTTCCGGCGCGAATTCGACCAATACGTTAATCTGCGCCCCGTCCGCCTGATGCCGGGCGTGCCCGGCCCGCTCGTCGGCCGCAAGCCGGGCGATATCGACTTCTTCGTCGTCCGCGAAAACACCGAGGGCGAATACTCCTCGGTCGGCGGGCGCATGTTCGCCGGCACCGAGCGTGAGATCGTCATGCAGGAGACGGTGATGAGCCGCGTCGGCGTCGACCGCGTGCTGAAATATGCCTTCGAGCTGGCGCAGCGCCGGCCGCGCAAGAAGCTGACCTCGGCGACCAAGTCGAACGGCATCTCGATCACCATGCCCTACTGGGACGAGCGGGTGAAGGAGATGGCGAGGAATTATCCGGGCGTTGCCGTCGAGCAGTACCATATCGACATCCTGACCGCGCATTTCGTGCTCAATCCGGACCGTTTCGACGTGGTTGTCGCCTCCAACCTGTTCGGCGACATCCTCTCCGATCTCGGCCCGGCCTGCACCGGCACGATCGGCATTGCCCCGTCGGGCAACATCAATCCGACCGGCGACCATCCCTCGCTGTTCGAACCGGTCCACGGCTCGGCGCCGGACATTTATGGCCAGGGCATCGCCAACCCGGTCGGCATGATCTGGTCGGGCGCGATGATGCTCGACCATCTCGGTGAGACCGAGGCCGCCAAGGGCATCGAGGCTGCGATCGAGCGTGCGCTCGGCGACGAGCGCACCCGCACCCGCGACCTCGGCGGCAAGCTCGGCACCGAGGCCGCCGGCAAGGCGATCGAGCAGGCGCTGGGTTGACGGCGACGCGCCAGCGTGCCCACAAGCTCGGTTCCGGCAGGAACAAGACCAGAGAGGGAGTGAAAATGCCCGATCCGTCGACTTTCTTGCTGTCCGGCCGGGTCAGGCCCGGGCAGCGCCGGGCCGCTGGCTCCTGATGTTTTCGGCGCGGCGGGAGCATTCCGCATGTCTCGCCGCGTTTTCTTTCGACCAATGCCGATCCGGCCCACTAGCACGGGACTGACAGAATAATGGACCTCCTATCCTCGACCTTCTGGGCCTCGCTGCTCCAGATCATCTGGATCGACCTGCTGCTCTCCGGCGATAACGCGGTCGTCATCGCGCTTGCGGTCCGCTCGCTTCCCGAGAAGCAGCGCAAGCTCGGCATTCTGCTCGGCGCCGGCGCCGCTGTCGGCCTGCGCATTCTTTTCGCGATCGTCGTCTCCTACCTCCTCAACATCCCCTTCCTGAAGGTGGTCGGCGCGCTGCTGCTGTTCTGGATCGCGATCAAGCTCGCCAAGGGCGAGGATGAGGAACATGGCGACATCGCCGCCAGCGACAATCTCTGGAAGGCGGTGCGGACGATCGCCATCGCCGACGCGGTGATGAGCCTCGACAACGTGCTCGCGATCGCCGCGGCGGCGCGCGGCCATTTCGAGCTCTTCATCTTCGGCCTGCTGCTCACCATTCCGCTGATCATCTTCGGCGCGCGGATGCTGTCGACGATCCTCGAGCGCTATCCGATCCTGATCTGGCTCGGTGCGGCCCTGCTCGGCTGGATTGCCGGCGAGATGCTGCTCTCCGACATCGCCGTGCTGCAGTGGCTGCAGACCAGCATTCCGAGCTGGGTGATGAGCGTGCCGGTCTCCGAGACCAATCCGGCCGGCCTCGCCCCCGCCAAGCTGCCCTTCTATTCGGCGGCGGTCGTCGGTGCGGCCTTCGTCGTCGCGGTCGGCTATCTCCTGAAGAAGAAGCCGGTCGATCAGCCCGGCTGAAACAGGCTCAAATGAGCTGAATGAAGGCGGCGGCCATGGTTTCATGGCCGCCGTTTCTTATGGTTCGGCTGAAGCCGCAGGCGCTCCCCGGCCGCTGCGGATCCTCGACCGTAAAGCCATCCGGCTCCTCGATCCGCACCAGGAAACTCTCGGGTGGCCGCAGGAAGCCTGTGCCGAGGGCTTTCACATAGGCTTCCTTGGCGCTCCACAATCGCGCGAAGGCGAGCGGCCGGTCCGGTGGCGGCAGGGCCCGAAGCATGGCCTGCTCGCAGGGATGCAGCGCCGCGAAGGGTGGTTGCCGATCAGGCTCGACCTGCTCGACATCGACGCCGACCCTGGCGTGGGCGAGGGCCAGTGCCACCAGGCCGGCACGCGTCGCCAGCGAGATATGCAAGCCGTCGCCGCCGGGCGCCGCGATCAGCGGCCGTCCGCCGGGCTCGTGGTCGATCCTGACGATCTCGGGCTCCAGGCCGAGCTGCTTGGCGAGGATGATGCGCGCCAGCCCGCGCCGCAGCGCCGAGCGTTCCGTTAGCGTAGCGGGGCGGTGATCGGTCGCGACCAGCCAGACGGCCGGCAGGGCCGCGGCGCGTTGGTCGGGGGAGGAGAGCCAGAACATGCGCCGTTCTAGACGCGATCCGCCGCCCTGTCGTGGCGGCAGCGCCGTTTGCGGCCCGCCTTGCGCTGCATTCATGCGCCGGCCGCGCCGCCACCATTGACGGCGGCCCGCCGACCCGCTTCGAGAGGCCCATGTCCCATCCGGAAACCTCCTCCACTTCCGCCGGCCCGGCACAGCTGACGCTCGCCGGCCTGGCGCTCGGCCTGCGCCGGGTTTCCGTGCTGCTGCCCGGCATCGTCGTCTTCGCAGTCGCTTTCGGCGCAGCAGCCGCTGCCAAGGGGCTGAGCCTGTTCGAGGCGATCCTGATGAGCGCGCTGGTCTATGCAGGCGTCGCCCAGCTTGTTGCCATGGAAATCTGGCGCCCCGAATGGAGCTGGGGTGCGATCGCCGGACTCGCCTTCGTCACCGCGACGGTCAATGCCCGCTCGATCCTGCAGGGGGCGTCGCTGCAACCCTGGTTCGCCCGCTATCCGCGCCGGGTCAACGCCTTCCAGCTCTTCGTCTTCACCGATGCGAACTGGCTGATCGGCACGCGCTACCGCGCCGAGGGTGGGACTGATCTCGGGGTGGTGCTTGGCGCCGGCCTCTGCCTGTGGGCCGTCTGGGTTCTCGCCACCATTCCGGGCTATCTGCTCGGCTCGCTCGTCGCCGATCCCCGCCAATACGGCATCGACCTCGTCATGCCGATCTTCTTCGCGGCGATGATCGTGCCGCTCTGGCGTGGCCGCCGGGCGGCCTTGCCCTGGGTGATCGCCGGCGTGGTTGCGCTCGTCGCTTCCAAGCTGATCGACGGCTACGCCTTCATCATCATCGGTGCGCTTTCGGGCGCCCTTGCCGGGGCCTTGCTCGATGACGCTGCCTGATCCCGGCGCCTGGGGGCCCTATCTCGCCATCCTGGCGATGGCGCTGGCGACCTATCTTTGCCGCATCTCCGGCGTGGTGTTGATGGGCTTCGTGCCGCTGACGCCGCGCGTCCGGCGCGGGCTCGCGGCACTTCCAGGATCGATCGTCTTCGCCACCGTGCTGCCGCTGGTCGAGCGCCTTGGCCTGGCCGCGGGGCTCGCCCTGGTCGCCGCGATCCTCAGCATGGTGCTGCGGCGTAGCGAGCTGCTGGCGCTCCTCGTCGGCATGGCCACGGTCTCGCTGGCACGCGCTTTCGGGCTCTGAATGCCGGCCGCTCGGAGATCGTGCCGAGCGGGCTGCGCGGATTTTCACCTCACATCGCGACCCATCACCGGTTACGATCGGAGCCATCACATCATTCGTTTGCCGCTCCCCGGGCCGCGTGTTGACGGGGCGGGGGCAGGGGCAGACGGTGCGGGTCGACAAGACTGACAGATCGGAGCGCCTTATGGCCTGGTATTCGCAAACCTGGAGCTGGTTCGAAGGAAAGTGGCACGAAGGCAACCCCGGCATCATGGGGCCGCGCTCCCATGCGAGCTGGCTGTCTTCGACCGTCTTCGACGGCGCCCGCCATTTCGACGGCGTCACCCCCGACATGGACAAACACGCCGCCCGCGTGAACCGCTCCGCCGAGACGCTCGGCCTGAAGGCGACGGTCTCGCCCGAGGAGATCATCGCGCGCACCGCCGAGGGCGTGAAGAAGTTCGCCCCAGGCACCGCGATCTACGTCAAACCGATGTACTGGGCCGAGGCCGACGGCCTCTCGACCATCATGGGCGACCCGGATTCGACCAGGTTCTGCCTGTGCCTGTTCGAGGCGGCGATGGGCGATCCCGGCAAGGGTTTCTCGGTGACCAAGGGCGCCTATCGCCGCCCGACCATGGAAACCATGCCGACCGACTCCAAGGCCGGATGCCTCTACCCCAACAATGCCCGCATCCTGCGCGAGGCCAAGGGCCGCGGCTTCGACAATGCGCTGGTGCTCGACATGCTCGGCAATGTCGCCGAGACCGGCACCTCCAACATCTTCCTCGCCAAGGACGGTGTGGTGAAGACGCCGGTCTCGAACGGCACCTTCCTCAACGGCATCACCCGCCAGCGCGTCATCTCGTTGCTGCGCGGCGCCGGCGTGCCGGTCGAGGAGACCAGCCTGAGCTATGCCGATTTCGAGCAGGCCGACGAGATCTTCTCCTCCGGCAACTACTCCAAGGTGATGCCGATCTACCGGATCGACGACCGGCAGATCCAGCCAGGCCCGATGTTCCGCAAGGCGCGCGAGCTCTACATGGACTTCGCCCACTCGAAGTAACCGGAGTTCCTCGCATGGCCCGCCTTGCCACCCGCCTGACCGAGCGCTTCGGTATCGAGCACCCGATCCTTTCGGCGCCGATGGCTCTCGCCGCCGGCGGGGCGCTGGCGGCGGCGGTGACGCGGGCCGGGGGGCTTGGCCTGATCGGCGGCGGCTATGGCGATGGCGACTGGCTGAGGACGCAATACGCCGCGGCCGGCAACATCCGCACCGGCTGCGGCTTCATCACCTGGTCGCTGGGCAAGCAGCCGCATCTGCTCGGCGAGGTGCTGGCCCATCGCCCGGCGGCGCTGATGCTCTCCTTCGGCGACCCCGCGCCCTTCGCCGCCGAGATCGCGTCAGCAGGCGTGCCGCTGATCTGCCAGTGCCAGAGCATCGCCCATGTCAGGGCGGCGCTGGCGGCCGGCGCCTCCGTCATCGTCGCGCAAGGCACGGAGGCCGGGGGGCACGGCCATGCCCGTGCGACGCTGCCCTTCGTTCCCGAGGTCGCCGATCTGCTCGCCAGAGAGAGCCCCGATACGCTGCTGCTGGCGGCCGGCGGCATCGCAGATGGCCGTGGGCTTGCCGCGGCGCTGATGCTCGGAGCCCATGGCGTCCTCGTTGGCACCCGCTTCTGGGCGAGCCGCGAGGCGCTCGTCCATCAGAACCACCAGGCCGCCGCCATCGCCGCCACCGGCGATCAGACGGTGCGCTCCTCGCTGCCCGATATCGCCCGCCGGCTCGACTGGCCAAAGCCCTTCGACATCCGCGTCGGCGACAATGCCTTCATCGCCAAATGGCGCGGCCGCGATGCCGAATTGCTGGCGGCCGCCGAGAGCGAGGGGCCGGCCTATCGCGAGGCTTTCATGGCCGGCGATCCTGACAAGGCGGCTGCGATCTATGGCGAGGCGGCCGGGCTGATTGCGGATGTGCCGCCGGCCGGCGAGATCGTCGTGCGGATGGTGACGGAAGCGGCCGAGCAGTTGCGCCGCGGAGCCGGCATCGCCGTCCAGGATTGAGCAGCATCAGCGCAGCAGCCGCAGCAATCCCGTCAGCTTCAGCCCGCCGAGGGCGAGCACGGCATAGAGTGCCGCTGCGAGCAGGCTGAGGGCGCCGAGCGCCAGCAGCTTCGGCTCGAAGGCGAAGCCGGCAAGCGCCGCCTGAGCCGGTGGCGCCAGCAGGCGTGCAGCGAGCCCGGCGCAGGCGGCGGCGGCGACGACGATCAGGATCAGGCCCGGCAGCTTGCGCTCCGGCCGGGTCCAGCCGCGGCGCAGGGCTAGCACGAACAGCGCCCCGACATTGATCCAGGCGCCGGCCGCAGTCGCTAGCGCGAGGCCGGGTGCACCGAGATCGCGCCAGAGCAAGAGTTTCAGCCCGACATTGGCGACGATGGCGGACAGCGAGACGATCATCGGCGTCGTCGTGTCGCCACGCGCCTGGAAGCTCGAGACCTGCGAGCGGATCAGCACGATCGCCGGCAGGCCGACCGCATAGGCGAAGAGCACGGCGCCTGCCGCCTGGCTCGCGGCGGCGTCGAAGCGGCCGCGCTCGAACAGGGCCGCGACGATCAACTCGGGAATGGCGAGGAAGGCGGCAGCGAAAGGGGCCGCGGCGAAGATCGTCAGCGCCACCGCCCGGTTCTGGGCCTTGTCGGCCCGGGCCTCGTCGCCGGCGGCGATGGCACGGCTCATCGTCGGCAGCAGCACCGTGCCGACGCCGATGGCGATCACGCCGATCGGCAGCTGGTAGAGCCGTTCGGCATAGTAGAGCGCCGCATAGGCGCCGGCGGGCAGCAGCGAGGCGATGATCGTGTCGGCGAAGATCGCGATCTGCACGCCGGCCGAGCCGATCACCGCCGGCCCGAGCGCCTTGAGGAAGCGCTTGACCTCAGCGTCGAGCCGCGGCCGCGTCAGCGCAGCCGAAACGCCTTCCCGTCGGGCGGCGACCCAGAGCAGGAGCCATTCCAGCACGCCGGCGGCGGCGACGCCCCAGGCGGCGGCATGAGCCGCGCTCGGGAACAGGAAGGCGACGGCGAGCGCGCCGATCAGGCTGATATTGAGCAGGATCGGCGCAGCGGCGGCCGCGGCGAAACGGTCGACCGCGTTGAGATTGGCCGAAAGCAGCGTCACCAGGGTGATGAAGAGGAGATAGGGGAAGGTGATCCGGGTCAGCGCCACCGCGAGGTCGAAGCGCTGGGGATCGTCGACGAAACCGGGGGCGAGCAGGCGCACCAGCTCCGGCATGAACGGCAGAGCGAGCGCGAGGATCACCAGCTGGACGACGAGGTTCAGCGTGAACACCCTGTCCGAGAATTGCTGGGACGCCGCTGCGCCCGATTTCTCCCGGATGCGGGCGAAGGCCGGGATATAGGCCTGGTTGAAGGCGCCTTCGCCGAAGATGGCGCGGAAATGATTGGGCAGGCGCAGCGCCACCGAGAACGCATCCATCAGCGGCCCGGCACCGAGCGTGGCGGCGAGCACGATGTCGCGGGCGAAGCCGCTGACACGCGAGAGCAGCGTGAAGCCGCTGACCGAAAGGATTTTTCTCAGCATCGAATGGCGGCTCGTCTCTCCCGCCTCGTCATCCCGGCGCGCCCGCTGAAATGACGTCGACGATCATGCGGCAAGCGATGCCGTCGCTGGCGGCGATTGTCCAGTCCGGGACTAGCGGATCAGCGGCGGCAGGGCGTCGCCGCGCGGGTGGACGCTATCGAGTTTCTCGAAGCCGATGCGCTCGCCGACGAGGTAGAGCGGCCGGCGCTTCACCTCGGCGAAGATGCGCCCGACATACTCGCCGATCAGGCCGAGCGAGATCAGCTGGATGCCCGAGAAGAACATGATCGAGACGATCAGCGAGGGGAAGCCGGGCAGGTCGGTGCCGAAGAGCAGGGTGCGTACCGCGAAGAACAATGCTGTCCCGGCGGCGATGATGGCGATGAGGACGCCGAGCCAGGTCGCGATCTTGAGCGGCACGGTCGAGAACGAGGACAGCCCGTCGAAGGCGAAGCTGAACAGCTTGCGGAAGCGGAACTTGGTCTGGCCATGGGCGCGCTCGGCGACTTCGAAGGGCACGCCGGTGGCGGGGAAACCGACCCAGGCATAGAGCCCCTTGGAGAAGCGGGCCCGCTCGGGCAGCGCCCGCAGCGCCTCGACCACCCTGCGGTCGAGCAGGCGGAAATCACCGGCGCCCTCGGGCAGCTCGGTCTCGCCGAAGCTGGCGAAGAGCTTGTAGAAGGCCTTGGCGAAGCCGCGCTTCAGCCGGCCTTCGCCTTCGCGGTCGGTGCGCTGGCCATAGACATTGAGGAAGCCCTCGCGCCATTTCGCCAGGAAGACGGGAATGGTCTCCGGCGGATGCTGCAGATCGGCGTCCATGATCACCACGGCATCGCCGCTGGCATGGTCGAGCCCGGCGGCGATGGCGATCTCCTTGCCGAAATTCCGGCTGAAGGAAATGGCATTGATGCGCGGGTCGGCTTCGTGCAGCAGGCGCAGCACCGAAAGTGTGCCGTCCCGGCTGCCATCATCGACGCAGACGATCTCCCAGGAGGCGACGCAGCCACCGAGCACGCCCTTCAGCCGCTCGACCAGGAGAGGCAGGTTGTTGGCCTCGTCATGGACGGGGACGACGACGGAAAGCTCGGGCCGCCTTGGCTGGGCGGCGGGGTTGGCCGGGGCGGCGAGGGGCGGCGTGGCAGACAAGGCTTTGACGACCTCAGCGCGTGGGATAGGGGTGGATTCGTGATGGCGCGGGCCGGGACGCGCACCGGCTTCGCCGGCGGCTACTTACAGCACGCTCGATGAACGAGGGACAACAGACCGTCATGACCCGCGGTTTCGTGCTCTGCGCCGATGATTTCGCCATGACCCGGGGCGTCAGCCGTTCGATTCTCGAACTGCTCGCGCAGGGCAAGCTCTCCGCCACCGGCGCGATGACGAACCGGCCGCATTGGCGCGGGTTGGCACCGGAGCTCGCCGCCTTCTCCGGCAAGGCCGATCTCGGCCTGCATTTCAATCTGACCAGCGGCGCGCCGCTCGCGGCGATGCCGAGCCTCGCTCCTGGCGGACGCCTGCCGAAACTGGGTGGACTTTCACGGCTGGCGCTGGGGTCGGCCGTGGCGCGTCGCGAGATCGCCGCCGAGCTCGACCGGCAGCTCGATGCCTTCGAGGAGGCGCTCGGGCGAGCGCCCGATTTCGTCGACGGCCATCAGCATGTCCATGTCCTTCCAGGCGTCCGTCGCGCGGTTCTGGACGCGGTGGCGCGGCGCTATCCGCTGGGCTCGGTCTATCTGCGCGACCCAGCCGATTCTGTGTCCGCGATCCGGGCGCGTGGCGTCGCAGTTGGCAAGGCGCTGGTCATTGCCGGTCTCGCCGCCGGCCTGCGCCCGGCCGCGGCACGGCGCGGCATCCCGCTCAATCACGGCTTCTCCGGCGTGTCGCCCTTCGATCCGACACGGGACTTCGCCGCCGATCTGCCGCGCTTCCTGAAACGGCCGGGGCGGGCTCATCTGGTGATGTGCCATCCCGGCTTCATCGACGACGAATTGCGCGCGCTTGACCCGGTCATCGGATCCCGGCCGGTCGAGCATGCCGCGCTCCTGGCCTTCGTGCCGCCGCCCGGCCTGCGCCTCGCCCGGTTTCGCGATCTCGGTTGAGGCACGGGCTCCTGCACGTGTTGAGTGCGTAGCCCCGCGCGAACGTCGCAAGCGAAAATTTACCCTGCCCCGTCATGCTGGCCACGGGTGTTGCAGGCATCCTCAGGCCGGTCGCGCCATCCATGCCTTTGAAGGATTTTTGCGCGATGACCCGGTTCCAGATTCGGGCAAAGAAATCCCCGGATGCACCTTCCGGAAAGGCACAACTCACGGCAGGCCAGCCCGAGGAGCGCGCGGGCTCGCTCAGCACCCAGATCGCCGGTGCTGCTGTCGCTATCGTCGCGCTCGCCATCGTCTTCGTCGTCCTCGCGGTCGCCCGCTACAATGATGGCAAGACGCGCGCCGATCTCGACCAGAAGATGAATTCGCTGACGACGATGGTGGTCAACGCCGCGCCGGCGCTGATCCTGTCGCGTGATACGACGACGTTGAGCTACATCTTGGAATCGTTGAAGCGGGATCCCGATTTTTCCGCCGGTATCGTCGCCGACGAGGTTGTCGCCCTCGCCACCGCCGGGCGCGACGAGGAGGCGCGTCTCCTGCTGACGCCGAACAACCTCGCCTTGGCGCTCGGGCGCGAGCCCTGGGATGCGCTCGCCAGCGAAAGTCCGCTCCAGCTCGAGGACGGTGCCTACATCACCAAGCTCCTTGTGGTGCGCGTCGGCGGCCATCAGAAGCAGATCGGCTATGTCGCGCTGCGTTTCGACAAGCGGCGCCTCGTCGCCCGGGCGGCGCGCGAGCATTTCGTGACCATCGCGCTGGGCCTCGGCCTGCTGCTCGTGCTCGGGCCATTGCTCTGGATTTCGCTGTCGCGGACGATGAAGCCGCTGAAGGGCATGACCCAGGCGATCGTCAGCATCTCCGACGGCAAGCTCGACACCCCGATCGACGCGACCGAGCGCCGCGACGAGATCGGCGCCATCGCTCGCGCTCTCGGTGTCCTCAAGCTGCGCCTCGGCGAGCGTGCGAGCTTGCAGGAACAGCAATTCGCGAGCGAGACGGAGCGCCGCGACCGCCAGCAGCGCATCGACGAGGCGATAGCCATGTTCCGCGGCGAGGTCGGCGTCGCGCTCGAAGCCTTCAAGAGCAATGCCGATCGGATGGGCGATGCTTCGAGCGGCCTTGCCCAGGTCGCCGCCGAGTCTTCCGAGCGTGCCGCGCGCGCCGCCCATAACTCCCATGGCGCCTCCGGTAATGTCGAGAGCGCTGCCCAGGCCGCCGAGGAAATGGGCGCAGCGATCCGCGAGGTCGAGTTCCAGGTGCGGCGCGTCCGCACCGAGATCGTCGAGGCCGCGTCCGCCTCGCGCGACACGGCCGAATCGGTCGACGCCCTCGATGCGACGGCCCGCGCCATCGGCGAGGTGGTCAATCTCATCCGCGACATCGCTGCTCAGACCAATCTGCTCGCCCTCAATGCCACGATCGAGGCGGCGCGTGCAGGGGAGGCGGGCCGCGGCTTCGCCGTCGTCGCAGCAGAGGTCAAGAATCTCGCTTCGCAGACGGCCGATGCGACCGACCGTATCGTGGCGCAGGTCAATGCCATTCAGGGCGCGACCGGTGAAGTCGTCGGCGCCATCCAGAACATCGCCAATCGCATGGGTGCGATCGAGAATTTCGCAAACTCGGTCGCCGTCTCGATCGAGCAGCAGGCAATCGCCACCGGCGAGATCGCCAGCGGCGTCGCGATGGCGAGCTCGTCGGCGCTCTCGGTGTCGAGCGATCTGAGCGTGCTTGCCGACAGCGTCGAGGAGACGGGGCGTTCGGCCGAGCAGGTGCGCCAGGCGGCAGGAGAGGTCTCGACCCAGGCGATGCGCCTCGATTCGACCGTCGACCAGTTCCTCAAGCGCGTCGCCGTCTGAGCGCGGGCACAAAAAAACGGGGCCGCATGGGCCCCGTTCCTGTCAATCCGTGCCGGCCGGCTCAGGCCTTGGCGCCGTCATAGAGCTCGGCGACATAGTCCCAGTTCACCAGGCTCTCGAGGAAAGCCTTGAGATAGTCGGGACGGCGGTTGCGGTAGTCGATGTAGTAGGAGTGCTCCCAGACGTCGACGCCGAGGATCGGGGTCGCGCCATGGACCAGCGGGCTCTCGCCGTTCGGAGTCTTGCTGACCGCGAGCTTGCCACCCTTGACCTCAAGCCAGGCCCAGCCCGAGCCGAACTGGCCGACGCCGGCGGCGATGAAATCTTCCTTGAATTTGTCGACCGAACCGAAGGAGTCGACGATCGCCTTCTCGAGCGCGCCCGGCAGCTTACCGCCGCCATTCGGCTTCATCCACTTCCAGAAGTGGAGGTGGTTGTAGTGCTGGCCGGCATTGTTGAACACGGCCGGGTTCTTGCCATAGGAGGCCTTGACGATCTCCTCGAGCGACTTGCCCTCGAACTCGGTGCCCTTGATGGCGTTGTTGCCGTTGTTCACATAGGCCAGATGATGCTTGTCATGATGGTATTCGAGCGTCTCCTTCGACATGAAGGGCTGCAGAGCATCATGAGCATAGGGCAGATCGGGCAGGGTAAAGGACATAGGGCCTCTCCTTGGGGCTGTCGAAATCGCGACGTGAGAATGGCTGCAATGATGAAACGCATGGGCCGGCGGCCCGGCGGAACGTCCCGCCATTCCCCCGTTAGTTAAGCCGCGAATGCGGCAGCGGCAACCGCCAAGCGGAGGGAGCCCTGTGCGTCCCGAGAACTCGCCGTCCCGAGTTTCCCCCGCCTTGTCATGGGCGTTCTGTTGGCAAGATGCGGGCGTATCGATAGTTTAACCATGGGGCGGCAAGCTGTCGCAGGACTCTGCCGTCTCGAAGGAGCGAGCGTTTGGTCAAGTTATTCCTGGTTCTTGGGCTCGCCCTGCTGGCCGGCGGTGCCTATGCCATCGTCGATGGCTGGCCCTATCGCGTCCTCGAGAGGGGCTTTACCGAGGTGATCCTCGGCGCGCTCTCTTTCGCGGCGGGCTTGCTGATGTTCGCCTCCGCGGCGATCCTGAGCGAGATTCAGCGCCTGAAGACGCTGGTCGCTGGCGCCATGGCTACGGCGACACTGGCGTCCGTTCGCCATGACGAGCCGGCAGCGCAGCCGCTGCCGCGGCGCGAGGAGGCCATATTGCCGGAGCCGCAGTCTCCGATGCAGGAGCGGCTCGCCGGGCAGGCTCCCGGCAGTGCCGCAGTGCTCGCGGGTGCCGGCGCGCTCGCGCTCGGTGGGGCATTGGCGGCTTCGTCGCGGACCGAGGAACCTGGCGCGGACAGCGCAGAGACAACGGAGGCTGCCGAGCCCACGGTTTCCGCCGAGGAGCCTGCCGGGCTTGTCGACGAGCCGGACATCCCGGAGCTTCCTGCGCGCATTCACGATGACTGGCTGCGCCCGCCCGGACTGTCGGCGGAAACGGCGCAGACCGGGCTGGATCCGGTAGCGAAGACCGAGCTCGATTTCTTCGAGGCCGCACTGCTGCCGACCCGGGCGCCGCAGGTCGCGGTGGAGGCTCCGGAAAGTCCGGCGGAAGACCTCGACGAGCCCGCGCCGGCGATGGAGGACGCAGGCGAGAAGCCGATCGAGGTCGCTCTCGAGCCCGAGCGCGACATCGCCGTGATCGAGCCCGAGCCTGAAGCCGAGTCCGAGGCGAAGCGCGAGCCGGAGCAGCTCTGGTGGCCGCAGCTCGACCTCGGCGCCGAGGGAAAGAGCCAGCCCGCCAAGGTCGATACCGATTACGATGATTTCAGCGCACTGCGCGAACAGTTGAACGACGCGCTGGCGATGCCGGCCGACGTTCCCGAGGTCGAGCCGCCGCAGCGCTCGCTCGAAGCGGTCAGCGACTGGATGGCGCCGCGCCCCTGGCCGCCAGTGACCCAGCCGCGCAGCGGCGATGCGCTGGCGGCGCTCGAAGAGCCCATCGCTGCCGAAGAGGTCCCTCCGCTCCCCGAGGACCAAGCCGTCACGCCGCCCGAGCCGGTCCCGGACGAGGTGGAGCCGCTGCCGCCGGTCGCAGTCTCGCCGCTGAGCGCGGCGGAGCCGCAAGCAGCAGAGCCGATCACAACGGACATCCTGCCCGAGACCGCGCCGGCCGCGCCCGAAGCGCCGGCCGCATCCGAGACGGCGGCAGCGCCTGTTGTGGAAGCGGTCGCGCCCGAACCCGCCGCGCCTCCGGCTTCCGACGAAGGCATCGTCGGTGCCTATCAGGTCGGCGAGACGCATTTCACCATCTATGCCGATGGCTCGATCCAGGCGCGCACTCCCGATGGCGATTACGTCTTCGCCTCTATGGACGAGCTCAAGGCCTATCTCGCCAGCGAGAAGAGTCGGCTCGAGGCCGGGCCGGGCTGAACCGGTCCGGGAACAGGGGTGGCAGGGCCGCGATGCGTTTCAGACCTGCCGGCCCCAGCCGCCATGCGCCGCGGTGATCGCAAAGGCGTAGGCCAGGGCCGTTTCCTTCAGCGAGTCGAAGCGGCCGGCCGAGCCGGCATGCCCGGCCTCCATATTGGTGTGCAGCAGCACCGGGCCGCCGCCGGTCATGGTCGCGCGCAGGCGCGCCACCCATTTCGCCGGTTCCCAATAGGTGACACGCGGGTCGGTCAGCCCGCCCATGGCGAGGATCGGCGGATAGGCCTGGGCCCGGACATTGTCATAGGGCGAATAGGCTCGGATCCAGTGGAAGGCCGCCTCATCGCGGATCGGATCGCCCCATTCCGGCCATTCCATCGGCGTCAGCGGCAGGCTTTCGTCCAGAATGGTGTTGAGCACATCGACGAAGGGCACCTCGGCGATGATCCCCGCGAACAGCTCCGGCGCGAGGTTGGCGACCGCGCCCATCAGCATGCCGCCGGCGCTGCCGCCCTGGGCCACGATCCTGCCGCGCGAGGTATAGCCCTCGGCTGCGAGCATCTCGCCGGCGGCGATGAAGTCGGTGAAGCTGTTCGGCTTCTTTTCGCGCTTGCCGTCGAGATACCAGCGCCAGCCCTTGTCGGTGCCGCCGCGAATATGGGCGATGGCATAGACGAAGCCGCGGTCGACCAGGCTGAGCGGACGGGTGCGGAACGAGGCTGACATCGCCGAACCATAGGAGCCGTAGCCATAGAGCAGGCAGGGGGCCGAGCCGTCGAGCACGAGGCCGCGCTTGTGCAGCAGCGAGACCGGCACCTTGGCGCCGTCCTTGGCGGTCGCGAAGATCCGGCGCACGACATAGGCCTCCGGATCATGGCCGGACGGCACCTCCTGCCGCTTCAGCAAGGTGCGCTCGCCAGTGCGCATGTCGTAGTCGAAGGTCTCGGTCGGGCGCGCCATCGAGGCGTAGAGAAAGCGGATATGGTCGGTATCGAATTCATAGCCGCCATCCATGCCGAGCCCATAGGCCTCCTCCGCGAAGGCGATCGTGCTTTCCGCCCCGCTGGCGAGTTCGCGGATCACCAGCCGCGGCAGGCCGTCCTCCCGCTCCAGGCGCAGCAGCCGCCCGCGCAGGCAAAGATGGCTGAGGATCAGGCGGCCCGGCCTGTGCGGTACGAGATCGGTCCAGCGCGCCGGTGAAGGATCGTCCAGCGGCACGCGGACGATCTTGAAGTCCTCGGCGCCGTCGGCATTGGTGAGAATCAGCAGTTCGTCGCCATGATGCTCGATCGAGTATTGCCGCCCGCTCTGGCGCGCGGCGACGAGGCGCGGCTGGCCGTCGGCCGCCGACAGGTCGACGATGCGCACCTCCGAGGTCTCGTGGTCGCCGCTGGCGATCAGCAGGAAGCGATGCGATTGCGTCTCGTCGATGTCGACGAACAGGCCGGGATCGCTTTCCTCATAGAGCAGGGCATCCTCGCTCTGCGACGTGCCAAGACGGTGGCGCAGCACGCGCGAAGGGCGGTGCTCGGCATCGAGCCCGACATAGACGAAGGCGCTGGCGTCCTGCGTCCAGATCATCTCGCCGCTGGTGTCGCGGATCTCGTCGGGCAGATCCTTGCCGGTCGCGAGGTCGCGCACGCGGATCAGATAGAGTTCCGAGCCGGCTTCGTCGGCACTCCAGGCCAGCAAGCGATGATCGGGGCTGTGCGCGGCATCGCCGAGGTCGAAGAACTCCTTGCCTTCGGCGAGCGCGTCGGCGTCGAGCATGATCTGCTCGCGGCCGGGCTTGCCGGCGCTCTTGCCCTGGCGTGGCTTGCGGCAGATCAGCGGATGCTCGCCGCCGCGCCGGTAGCGCTGATAATAGAGGAAGGGGCCGTCGGGCTGCGGCAATTCGCTGTCGTCTTCCTTGATGCGGCCGCGCATCTCCTTGACGAGCTCGCGCTGCAACGACCTGGTCGGCTTCATCAGGCGTTCGCACCAGGCGTTTTCCGCCTCGATGTAGCTACAAATATCGGCCGGAAGTGCCGTAGGGTCACGCAGTACGTCGCGCCAGTTCTCCGCCTTCAGCCAGGCATAGTCGTCGTTGAGTACGACGCCGTGCACGGTGCGGTGTTGCGCGCGCGCTTCGGCGCGAGGCGGCGCGATGGGGGCTTTCTCAGGCATGGCGGGTCTCGGAGCGCGAAGTTGCGGTCATTCGCCGCGGCATTGCGGGTTGTCGTGGCGTTGCTGCAGATTTGCGACTCGTAGAGGCGTGGAAAAAGGCTGGCAAGACAACCATTCCGCGTAGCCATCCGAGCTGCTGCACATTCTGGTTACCATGCCGATCGCAAGATGCGCCAATATTGGACACCGATAAACGTATTCGGAGCGATAACTGCCGCTTGCGAAGTCATCTTTCATGGATTAGACGATTGTACGACTGATCCGTTTTGTAAGATTCTATATCCGGCAGAATTCGACCTGATGCCGGTGCAGCTTCTGGCAGGCCTTCGCGCCGCGTAAACAGAGCGGGCACAGTCGCCGAACGCCCGGTCCAAAAAAACAACGGAGCAACGCCGCCATGGCTGATCACGACGGTTCGGACTTTATCGAGCTTACAGCAGATATCGTCTCCGCCTACGTCTCGAACAATTCGGTTCCAGCCTCGGAATTGCCGGCGCTGATCAACGATGTCCATGCCGCCCTGAGCCGCGTCGTCGGTGGCGCCGCGCCGGTGGTTCCGATGGAAGCGCCCAAGCCCGCCATCGCGGTCAAGAAGTCGATCACCGCCGATTTCCTGATCTGCCTGGAAGACGGCAAGAAGTTCAAGTCGCTGAAGCGCCATCTGCGGACGCAGTACAATATGTCCCCGGAGCAGTATCGCGAGAAGTGGGGCCTGCCGCCCGATTATCCGATGGTCGCGCCGAACTATGCGGAGGCGCGCTCGCAGCTCGCCAAGAAGATGGGCCTCGGTCAGCAGCGCCGCAAGCGCCGCTGAGAGGACCTGACGCGAAACATCGCGCCGAAGCGAATTCCTTCGAGGGATTCGTCTCGAGCCGCCGGCCCCGCCGGCGGCTTCGTCGTTTCGAGTGGTGCTGCCAGGGCGTGGCAGGAGGATATCCCCGCCTATGCTCGCGCTCTTGAAACACTCGAAATAGGAATATAATCATATGTTCGCTATCCCCGATCGCGCCATGCGATCGTAGTGCGGAGTGAACATACCATGAACAATGACATCGCCAACGGGGCTGACCCCTTGTCCCGCAGCGCGAGGGCGCGGCTCGCCGAGGCGGCCGTCTGCGCGGCGCTACGCCTGCCGCCGGCCAGATTGCGGCAAGGACGGCGCGGCGTGAGTCCCGTCGCCTTCGGCCGGCAGGTCGCGATGTATCTCACCCATGTCGGCTTCGGGCTTAACCTCAGCCAGGTTGGTCTCGCATTCGGGCGCGACCGGACGACGGTGCGCCATGCCTGCGCGCTGGTCGAGGACAGGCGCAGCGAGCCCGGTTTCGAACTGGCGCTTGCTGCGCTGGAAGCGGCGCTGACGCTGAGGTTGCGGGCGTTCGCGCCGGAGGCAGGGCGATGAACGCGCCCGGGACGGCCGGCGTTGTCGTCGGGCGCCTGCTGCGGCATTTGCGGCAGGCCGGTGCGTTCGCGGCCGAATCCCCCTTCGGCTGCGGTCGCATCGCGCTCTATCGGACCGTGGACGGGGCGAGCCTCGGGGCAGGCTATGCACCAGCCGAGGAGGCGTTGGCATTGGTCGAGGCCGGTCTCGCGGTCTGGCTAGGCAGCGGCAAGGCACGTCGTCTGCAGCTCACCGAGACCCGTCTTGTCGCCGTGACGGCTATGGCGGTTGAGGGGGAGGTGCAGAAAGTTGCCCTGAACGAGCGTGAAAGTCCGCTGCTCTGGCTGCATCGCCGGCCGGGCAAGGATGGCAGGCCGCAGATCCCGGCGGCGGAATTCGCGGCTGGTGAGCGTTTCCGGGCGGAGCTGACGCTGGCGCAGATGCTGCCGCGCGTGACCGTGAACTGGGATGCCGGGCTTGCAGCCGGCACGCATGCCGCGTCGCATGGTCCCGCCAGCGCCTCCGATTCCAGTCTGGCGGCCCGCCAGCGGGTCAGACAGGCCTGCAAGCGCCTCGGTCCCGAGCTCTCGGGGCTCGCCATCGATGTCTGCGGCTTCCTGAAGGGGCTCGATGAGGTCGAGCGCGAGCGTGGCTGGCCGGCGCGTTCGGCCAAGGTCGTGCTGCGGCTGGCGCTGGCGGCACTGGCCGAGCATTACGGGTTGGCGGCCCGGGCCACGCCCAACAGGACGCCGCGCGTCTGGCAGGCGGTGGATGCCCGCCCGGTGATCGCGCCGCCGGGCTGAGCCGGTTCAGGCGATGGCGGCGCGCGCGTCGTTCTTGATACGCTCGATCATCGAGCGCACGCCGTTGGAGCGCTGCGGCGTGAGATGGGCGGCGAGGCCGAGCCGCTCATAGATGGCGAAGGCGTCGGTCGCCAGAATCTCGGCGGCGCTGTGGCCGGAATGGATCGCCAGCGCCAGTGCGACCAGCCCGCGCACGATATGCGCGTCGCTGTCGCCGCGGAAATGCAGTCGCGTCGTTTGCCCGGGGCCGCCTTCCTGCTTGGTCTCGAGCCAGACCTGGCTGGCGCAGCCGCGGACCTTGTTGGCGTCGCTATAGGCTTCCTGCGGCAGCGGCGCGAGCGTGCGCCCGAGCTCGATCAGGTAGCGATAGCGGTCGTCCCATTCATCCAGGACCTCGAAATTGGCAATGATGTCGTCGAGGGTTTCGCTCATCGGCCGTCGCTCATCTTGCAGGCCGCCGGCGGGGGAGGCGGTCTGGCAGGCTGTCTTCGGCGCGCGGCCCGGCGAGGTCAAGCGTCAGCGCTGCGACGTTTGTGCTTCGCCGGAGCGGCTCGTCGCGGCAGCTGCCGCCAGTGCCAGGACGCGAGCCCGAGTCTCGGGCTCCAGCCCGGCCAGAACCTCGGCCGCTTCGCGCAGGCTGGTAGCGCCCTGCATCACCGCCTTGGGATCGATCTGTCCGAGAACCGCTATGGCGGCCTTGGCGTCGAAGACGGGTGCTTCCGGCGCGGACTTGCCGCCATGGACCGGCGAGTTCAGGGCGATCACCCCGATCAGGGCCATGCTGCGCAATAGATAGGCCATTCTTGTCCCCGTCGCTAGCGCGGGGCGTCCCGTCCCCGGCTCCTGAACCCTAGCGCGGAGGCTGAAACATCGCGTGTCCCCGATAGTCGCAATTTGAATCAAAGCCCGGTTTTGTTCTTCAGTTTCCATTCACCTTGCTGGCAACAAGCGCAATCGCGGGAATTTCAGGCGATTTCAGCTTAAGTATCTGAAAATAATAGAATTTTATGGTCTCGAAAGAGGCTGCGGGAGCATCGGTGCGAGGTCGCCTTAAGTCCCGCTTAAATGGCCCGCGCCAGGATCGGCCTCAACAAGGCAAGGCTTTTCGCCGAAGGCCGACAGAGGTTGTGCGTTTGCGGTTCTCCAGCATGATGACGGCGGTCAGGGCGCAGGTTGCGGCGATGGTCCATCCATCGGCGCTGCCGGACTCGCTCGAACGCATGCGGCATGAGCGCTTCATGCTGGCCCGGCTCGCGATCGGCGCGGGCGGGCTCAGCCTGGTGCCGGCCTATATCGCCTGGCGCGGCCGGCTCGATCTGTTCGAGACGCTGGTTCTGATCGCGCTCGGCCTGCCGCTGCTGGCCGTGGTTCTGCTCTCGCGCACCGGTCGTCTCGACCTCGCGCACTGCGTCTCCGGCGCCGCGCTCACGCTCTTCATCATTGCGCTCGCCTGCATGACCGGCGGCACCGGCTCGCCGCTGCTGCTTTGGCTCGCGGCGGTGCCGGTCGAAGCGATGTTCTTCGGCTCGCGAGCCTATGTGGCGCGCGGCAGTGCGCTTGCCGTGGTCGGCCTCGGCGCGGTCGTGGCCTTGCAGGGTGCCGGCGCCGTGGGCGAGCCCGCGGACTGGGCCGTCGCGGCGATGCCGGTTCTCGTCGCCAGTGCGATCCTTTGCGCCATGCTGCTCGCCGTCTCCTTCCTGCGCCGGCATGAGGACGAATTGCGTGAGCACCGGGCCTCGGATGCCCGCGCCCGCCTGATGCTCGAGCATGTCGGCGATCTCGTGACCTGGCACGATCCCTCCGGCGCCGTCGTCTTCGCCAACGAGGCAGCCTGCCTGCTGACCGGCGCGCAGTCCACACAGCTGCATGGCAAGGGCCTGTTCGAGCGCGTTCATATCGCCGATCGCCCGCTTTTTCTGAAAGCGCTCAGCGATGCCGCCCATGGCGCCGGTCATGCCAGCGCCTGCTTCCGCGTGCTGTTCCTGGCCGATTCCGCCGGTGTTCCGACTGTGCGCTGGCTCGAACTCAACGCCCGGCGGATCGATCAGGCCGGCGCGCGCAATGGCGCGGCCGTGGTCTGTGTGGCCCGCGACGTCACCGATCGCCATGCCCGTGACGAGGAGCGCGAGCGCAACCATGCCGCGGCGGTCAAGGCGAGCGATCTCAAGGGCCATTTCCTGGCGACCGTCAGCCATGAGCTGCGCACGCCGCTGAACGCCATCATCGGCTTCTCGGAGATGCTCAGCGGCGACCTCGCGGCCGGCCTCGATGCCGATCGCCGCAAGGAATACGCCGCGATCATCCACGATTCCGGGCATCATCTGCTCGATGTCGTCAATACGCTGCTCGACGTCTCGAAGATCGAGAGCGGTGCGATGACGATCGAGCAGGCGCCGCTCGACATCGCCCGGCTGGCCGAGGATTGCTGTGCCGTCGTCGCCCTCAAGGCGCAGTCCGGCAAGGTCGCGCTCGAGCGCGTCGTCGGGCAGGATCTGCCGCAGCTGGTCGGCGATCGGCGGGCCCTGAAGCAGGTCATGCTCAACCTGCTTTCCAATGCGATCAAGTTCACGCCGCCCGGCGGCCGTGTCACCCTCGCTCTGGTGCGCGATGGCGGCATGATCGACCTTTCGATCTCCGACACCGGCATCGGCATCGCCGCCGCCGACCTGCCGCGGCTGGGCGACCCCTTCTTCCAGGCCAAGTCCTCCTATGACCGTGCCCATGACGGCACCGGGCTCGGGCTTTCGGTGGTACGCGGGCTGGTCGGGCTGCATGGTGGCACCCTCAGCATCGAGAGCGCGCCCGGGATCGGCACGCGCGTCGCGGTGCGGCTGCCGGTGGCCGGTATCGCCGCCACCTGCGAGCCGGTGCGCATCGCCACCCATGCCCGCGCCCCGCGCCGTGGCTTTGAGACCAAGCAACCTTATCGCCTGACAGCCTGACCGAGAGTCGAGAAGATGTCCGCAACGCTCGCCGCCCGCGCCCGCTCCGATGCGACGCTGTCCATGCCGCCGCGCCGCGCCAGCCCCGGCCGGCGCCAGCCTTCGGCCTCGGGCCGGCTGATGCGCTGGCTTGGCCGTCGTCCCGGCAGAGCCCTCGTCATCCTGCTGTTCACTGCGGTCGCGGCGGCGATCACGCTCAACGCATTGCTGTTCCAGAAGGTCCGCCATCCCGCGCCGATGCTGTCGGCGCCCTCGGCCAGCCCGGCGCCAGCGCGGGCGGTCGAGCGCCGTGCCGATCTTCCGCCGGTCCAGTCCGAGGCTCAGCCCACGCCGCAGCCGGTGCCGACCCAGCAGGAGATCCTGCCTCCGGCCCGCCCCGGCAGTCTCTCTCAGGCCCAGCGCGAGGCGGCCCCGCGTCCGCCCGCCGCCGTCGCGCCAGCGCCCCGCACCGCTCCCCAGCCGGCGACCGCGGCCCGTCCGGCGTCCGTGCGCGATCCGATCGCCGACCTGATCAACGGCGGCGATCTGCGCCCGCCGGCCGAGGTCCGGGCGCCGGCGCCGCGCCGTGTCGTGAACTGAGGCGGTGACGACCGGGGGGCAAAGCGGAGCGAGCCCTTGGCACGGCTGACCAGCGATTTCTGGGTTTCGGCCTATCTCCGTCAGGCGGCGCATGATGGGCTCTTCGCGGTGCTGCGCCGGCGCGGTGCCGGCGAGGCCGGGGCCATCTTCGTCAAGCTCGACCGGCTCGACGGCACCGCCGTGCTCTATGGCCCGGCGCCGCAGGCATTGGTCGAAGACGACGGCGGGCGTCGTTTCCAGCGCCTGCTCGACGCCGATCCGCTGGCGGTGGAGGACCGCGTCGCGCGTGAGATTCGCTTCGATGGCGATCTCTGGCTCGTCGAGATCGAGAACCGCGCCGGCGATCCGCGGCTGCTGCTGGTCGAGTAGGCTGTTTCCGGACGAGGCGGACACCGCTTCGTCTGACAAAATGCACTCGATCGCCGCGCGTCCGTTCGGATGCGGTTATGGTGAGCTATCTCATTGTTATCGCATCGGAGTTTTCCGAAAAGTGGAGTCCACTTTTCGGTCCGATGCTATAGCCCGCTTCGCCGCTCCTCCCTTTCGATGTTCAGCCGGTCTTGCCGCCGAGCCTGCGCAGCATGTCCTGCATGCCGCCGCGGCTGGACGGTCGTTCCAGCCCGGCGCGGGCAGGGGTGCCGCTCGGATCCATCGCCGGCTGCAGGGCCGGGCGGGCACCGCCCTGTTCGGAAAGCCCCCCGATCTGCAGGACCAGCCGGCGTGCCGTCGCCGGCGTGAGCAGGCGCATCAGATCGGCCAGTGCGAAGATGCGCTGGACCGAGAAGGCCGTGTCGTCGCCGAGCCCGATCAGGAAGCGGGTGGCCTCCTCGGGGCTGGCGCCGCAGCCGACCAGCGTGAGCGCGGCAAGCTGGCGTGAATGATCGGCGGCAAGGGCCGCGGCGAGCTCGGCATCGGCGCCGAACAGGTCGGCCAGCGCCGCAAAGGCGCCTTCGCGGTCGACGAGCGCCGTCGCGACCAGCCCGGAGAACTGCTCGCCGCTGATCGATGGACGGCGCGGCGAGGGCGCGAGCGCCTCATGCGCCGAGACGGCTTCGATCATGGCGAGCCGCTTGTCGAGGCTGGCCTGGAGGAACAGCGGCGCGAGTTCGGCGACCGGCAGATCGTCGCGTGCGAGCAGGCATTGGGCGAGCGCCGGCGCGGCGGTGGCCCGCGCCACGAGCAGGACCAGCGCCGCACGCGGCAGTGTCGCCATGGGATTGGCTGCGAGGGCGAGGTCGATGGCGGGGTCTGCCCGCCCGGCCAGCAGGCTGCTGGCGGCGGCCGTGAGGTCTCGGCGAGCCGCCAGGGCGAGCGTGACGGCGGGGTCGGCCCCCGCCGCGATGTCCTCGATCTCGGCCGGGCTCAGCGGCGTTCCCTTGCGGACCAGCGCCGCCAGGACCTCGCCGCCGCGCGCCCGCAGCGCCGCCAGAACCTCCGGCGGGGTATGTCGCCAGCCGGCGAGCTTGCGCGCCAGGATCAGCGCGGTCGGCTCGTCGATGACCGGGATCAGGGCCGCCGCCATGTCGCGGAAGGCCTCCATGTCCTCGGCCGGCGGGTTGGCGGTCGACAGCAGGAGGTCGGCCTTCACGCGCAGGGCGACCTGCCGCAAATCCAGCCCGCCATCGCTGGCAAGGCGCGCGAGCTGCGCGAGATCGGCGGCAATTCGGGAGGGCATTGGCGGGCTCGTGACGAAAATAGTTCGATTCCCGGAAATTTATCCCCGATGCGTTAGCACTGCGTTAACCATGAACAGGCCTGATGTCGGTGACGATGGCGTGCCGATCTCGCGTAGACCGCGCGGCGCGCCTGGGAACGGACAGCGGGCCGGCAGGTGCCGGCCCTGACATGAATACCGCTTCGAGCTTTCTGGTGAGAGACCGACTGGGTTCGCGATTTCCACGCAGGCGCCAACAAGGGAGGCGCATCATGGCCGACGTCATTCCTTTCGCGCCGCGCAGGCGCTTCGTCAGGTCCGCGGTCGCCGCCGATGCGGCGCCGGCGCAGATCCTGTTCTTCACCGGTGTCCGCTATGAGCGTCAGCCGGAACCTCCCGCTACCAAGCCGCGGCGCAGCGCGCGGACGGCGGAGGCGCGGGAACGCGAAGCCCGGCGCAGGCGGCCGGGGTGAAGCGCCTTGCTGCCCCGGCGATCCTGACCTGCCTCGTCCTCGCCGCTTGTACGACCGGCGATCTCGGCCGGCCCCGCCCGAGCCTCTTCAACGATCAGATCGTCCCGGCGATGGGCGAATGGGCGGCGCGGTTGCGTGGCGAGGCCGCCTCGCATTTCCACCTGACTGATGACGAGCAGCAGTTGCGGGCCCGTGCCTGGCGGCTCGTCATGCCCGCCCATGAGCGCAGCGCCTTCGAAACCCAGCTCGCGAGCCTGGTTCCGGCCCGGATGCTGCCGACCGCTGTCCAATCGGGGTCAGTCTCCGATTACCAGCGCGCGCTGACCTCCGGCTCCTTCGCCTCGCAGGCCTCGCGCTATAATCGCCTCGCCGAGGACGCCAATGCCGACCGGGCCCTGCTCGCCCCGTTCCGCGCCAATGCGATCCGTGTCGTCAATGCCGACCGCGCCCGGCTGCGCACGCTCGAGGCCTCGCCGCGCGTGCCGGCCGAGAGCCAGGAGCCGGCTCAGGCGCGCGTCATCGAGAACGAGGCTCTGGTCCTCTGGGTCTGCGAGCGGCTGCGTTTCCGGCTGGCGAGCTATCGCTACGCCCTCGACAATCTCGTGGTCGAGATGCCCTCGCGCGAGGCGGTCAGGGCCGAGCGCGCGATCATGGGATTGGAGGCGGAAACCGATCTGGTCTGCAAGTTGCCGCTGATCGGCGTGTTCGGCGGCGAAGGCGCGGCACCATCCGATCGCCCGGTCGTCTACAAGGGCTGAGCCGTCCTGCCTAATGGCCCGCCCGGAGCCTGCCGGGTTCACCTGGAAGCGCCGGGCGTCCCGGATGATGCGGCGGTATTGCGAAAGATCGGTGTGCCTCAGTCGGCGCTGCCGCAGGCGACGCTCGTCGCGAGAGCCTCCGCATCGGCGCGGTCGGCCGGGCGGCGCAGCATGACGCGTGCCAGGATCAGCCCCTGCGGCGATGGCGAGACGACGCGCAGCTCGCGCGCCGTCTCGCCATCCTCGTCCTGCGCCAGGCGCTCGTCGAGCTGTTCCTGCGTCATCACCACGAATTCGAGCACGCCGCGGATCGCCGCCCGGTCGGTGATCGCGTAGGCGACGCCGCCGCCATGGCGGTGCAAGGTCAGCCCGAGCGGCAGTGCGCCGGTCTGGGCGACGACGCGTACCGGGCCGCCGGTCAGATCGAAGCCACAGACGGCGCTGACGCTGTTCGGATCGGGCTCGGCCAGTGCCGGCAGGCCGTCCGGGGCAGGCGTGATCAGTTCGGCGTGTCCGCCGCTGCCGAGTGCGGCATAGACCGAGCTGGCGTCGCGCTCGGCCATGATCGGGATCAGCAGCACCGTGAGGATGTGCACGATGCCGGCGAGGACGAGCCCCATCAGAGTGAGCAGGATGATGCGCCGCAGGCTGCGCCCGAGCCGGTCGCGCCAGCCGAACGCCGGGATCCGGGTCCGCTCCGCCGTGGGGGCGAGCAGGGGAGCCTGATCGAGCGTGCTCATCGGCAATCCACCCGGCTGATCCGCGGCAGCGCTTCCGGCCGCAATTCGCCGGCATGGCTGGAGATCGGCGTGTCGTAGAGCCGCAGGAGGAACAGGAAGCGACCGGAAGGCGGCAGCGGCAGCCAGTTGCCGGCTTCGGGTGTCGCGGCAGCGATGATCCGCAGGCCGCCGCGCTCGTCGCGAACGATCTCGGCGTGGCTGAAACTCTCCCGTGCGACGGCGAGCTGGAGCGGGCGACGTGCCGGGTCGGCGACGGTCAAAGACCAGCCGCGAGCCGGCGGAACGACCCCGCTGACGCCATAGCGGCAGCGGCCGTCGAGCGGCTGCCCGGCATCGTCGCGCTCCGCGATCAGCAGGAGCCCTTCGCCGGCGCCGAGCGGCAGATGGACGCCGCGCGCCAGATAGGCCCGCATATAGGGATCGCTGTCGCGCGCGCCGCTTTTCGGCCAGGTCGTCCAGGCGCCGATCTGCGCCCGGCCGACGACCGGCCGCTCGGCCACGGCGTAATGTGCCGAGGCCAGCCCCAGCCCGGCGCCGAGCGCGATCACATAGGCGAGTTCGAGGACGCGCATGATGCGGGGGGCTGGCTCCCTTCGACGACCCGGGGCGACGCGGAGAGTCTAGAGCACTTCCGCGCTTCGTTGAAACGCGGAAGTGCTCGAGAGCGCCGGCCGGCGCGGAAGAAGCGCAATCTGCCGAGGCTCGCCGTCACGGCTCAGCGGAAGCGCGTCAGGCTCGGCCCGGCCGGCAATTCGCCGATGCCGGCCTGGATCGAGGTCCGGGCCGCGCGCGGCGCCTCGACCGCCTTGAACATCGCCCCGACCGATGACAGCACTTCGAAGGATTTGCGCGGCATGTGCCCGGCATTGGCACCGGTGCCGGGCTGGGTCGGGCCGGCATTCTTCGCCACGGTGGCCTTGTCGGCGCCCAGTGGCGCGACGCCCGGGATCGGCTTGATCTCGATGCCCTGATGGGCGAAGGCCATGATCTCCTTCCAGACCATCGCCGGCAGCGAGCCGCCGGTCATGTTGTTGGTCTCGGAGGAATCGTCGTTGCCGAACCAGACCGCACCGACGAGATTGCCGGTGTAGCCGACATACCAGGCGTCCTTGTAACCATTGGTCGTGCCGGTCTTGCCGGCGCTGATCACGCCGTCGAGTGCCGCGCGCCGGCCCGTTCCCGCCGTCGGCACGGTCGAGAGCATCTGGTTCATCTCCTGCGCCACCTGCGCGCTCAGCACCTGGGCCGGTGCCGGCTCGTCGCGATCATGGCGGTAGATTTCCTCGCCGAGCGAATTGCGGATCTCGAAGGCGGCATAGGGCTTGGCCCGCTTGCCGCCATTGGCGAAGACCGAGAAGGCGGCGGCCTGGTCGATCACGGTGACCTCGGCGGCGCCGATCGGCAGAGAGACCGTGTCGGTTAGCGGCGTCGTCAGCCCCATGGCGCGGGCGGTCTCGACGATCTTGTTGCGGCCGATGCGTGCCGCGCGCGCCTCATGCGTCTCGCCGGTCGCCCGGCCGATCGCGATCGACATCTGCACCGGGATCGTGTTGATCGACTTGGCGAGCGCCACCGTCAGCGGCATCGAGCCGGAATAGGAGCGCCCGTAATTGTTCGGGCACCAGTTGCCGATGCAGACCGGCCGGTCGGTGACGATGGTGGTCGGCTTGTAGAGCCCGGCGCTCATCGCCGCCGCATAGACATAGGGTTTGAACGAGGAGCCGGGCTGGCGCAGGCTCGAGGTCGCGCGGTTGAACTGGCTTGCGCCATAGTCGCGCCCGCCGACGATCGCCCGCACGGCGCCGTCAGGGTCCATGATCACCGTCGCGGCCTGCCGGGCCCGGTAGGCCTGGCCGTGCTGGCGCAGGATGCTCTCGACCGCCTCGTCGGCACGCTTCTGGATCGCCGGGTCGTGCGGGGTCTTCACGGTGAGCACGCGCTCGGGGCCGATTTTGCCGTCTTCGGCGAGCTTGCGGACCTCGTCGAAGGCCCAGTCGAGATAGTAGTCCGGGCTGGCGTCGCGGCGCCGGTCGATCGGCTTGGCCGGGTTGCGGCGGGCGGAATCGATCTGTCCCGCGGTCATGAAGCCGGCATCGACCATCGCGCCGAGCACGTCGTTGGCGCGGGCGCGCGCCGCCGGCAGGTTGACATGCGGGGCGAATTTGGTCGGCGCCTTGAACAGGCCGGCGAGCATAGCGGCCTCGGCGACCGTGACGTCCTTGGCGGATTTGCCGAAATAATACTCCGCAGCCGCCGCGACGCCGAAGGTGCCGCCGCCCATATAGGCGCGGTCGAGATAGAGTTTCAGGATCTCGTTCTTGGTCAGGCGGTATTCGAGCCAGATCGAGAGGAAGGCTTCCTTGATCTTGCGGTCGAGCGAGCGCTCATTGCTGAGGAAGAGGTTCTTGGCGAGCTGCTGGGTGATCGACGAGCCGCCCTGCACGACGCCGGAGGCGCGGGCATTGACGGTCAGCGCCCGGAAGGTGCCGAAGATGTCGATGCCGAAATGGTCGTAGAAGCGCCGGTCTTCGGTGGCGAGCACCGCCTTGATCAGATGGTCCGGCAGCTCCTCGAGCTTCAGCGAATCGTCGTGCCTTGCGCCGCGATGGCCGATCTCGGAGCCATAGCGGTCGAGGAAGGTGACGGCGAAGACCTGGTTCTTCAGCGCGTCCTCGCGGCCTTCGCGGAAGGCCGGGATCGCCAGCAGCAGCATGACGATCGAGCCGGCGATGCCGACATTGAGGCCCTCGCTGACGAGTTCGGTGGCGAGGCGCTTCGGGCCGGAGACGGTGAGCCGGTCGGTCCAGCTGCGGATGCGCTCATAGGCCTCGCCGGCCCTCCGGCCGGCCGCGTAGAGCGAATCGTCGAGCCATGAGTCGGCGGCGAGCGCGGAGCGCTTCAGGCGGGTCGTCCAGCGCGCCTTCCTGAACTCGATCACGGACCGGGCCACCTTCAGAATGCCGCGGGTCAGGCCCGCCGCGTCCCTGGATCGAGGGCGGACGCCCGATCCAGTCTAACGAGATAAGCCTTGCAAGCTCCTGGCGGAAGAGCCTTGCGCGGCCCGCGGCCCCCAGCAGGTTTCAGGCCAGCGCGATCGTCTCGTTTCGGCACAGGATTGGCCCGCGCGTCGTACGATTGCCGGCGTTTCAGGCTTTCGTCGCCACCAGGGCGAAGCGCGTCGAGGAAACCAGCCGCAGCGCATCGTGCAGGGCGGCGCTGCGCTGCTGCGCCCGCACCACCTGCCGGTAGTCTGCCGGCTCGATCCGGGCGAAGCCGGCCTCGCGCAGCATGGCGCCGAGGCGCTCATAGCTCAGCCCGTCGCGGAAGAAGAAGCGCCGGGTGATCGAGTCGAAGGCCTCCTTGTCGGTCGTATGCACGGTGCCGCCGCTGCGCTCGCGCAGCCAGATGGCGCCGCGGTTGATCAGGTTCTGGATCCAGGAGCGGTTGATCCAGTCGCCGTCGATCACCAGGAGCCTGCCGCCGGGCTTCAGCACGCGGAACCATTCGGCGAAGGCGGCTTCGGGATCGGTCAGCGTCCAGACCAGATGCCGCGTCACCAGAGCGTCATAGCTCTCGTCCTCGTCGAGCAGGCGCTCGGCGTCGCCGGAGAGGATCCTCGCCTTGTCGCCATGCTTGGCGCGGGCACGGGCGAGCATGGCGTCGGAAAAGTCGATCGCCGTGACCTTGTGGCCGAGCGAAAGCAAAGCGCGGGTGATCTCGCCGGTGCCGCAGGCAAGGTCGAGCACCTCTAGCGGCTCCGTACCGAAGGCCTGACGCAGCAGGCTCTGGAAGGCGGCGAGCTCGGCCTCGGACTTGATCGCATGGCCGACCTGCTGGTCGAAGCTTGCGGCGCGGCTCGACCAGTAGGCGCGGATCTCCTCCTTCAGCGAGTAGTTGGCGCCGGGGCTGGAAGCGTTGGTGTCTTGCATCGGCTTACGTCGCTTGGAAGGATTGGCGGAGGTGTGAGCAGCGGCCTCAGAGGGTGGCGAGTTCCGGCCTGGCCCGCTGGCTTGCCTTGCGCGCCGAGCCCTGGACCACGACGAAGGGCGCTTCGCCATCGCCGGTCTCGACCCGGGCGACGACACCATAGACCTCTTCCAGCAGCGCTGGGGTGATGATCTCGCGCGGCGGGCCGAGCGCGACGAGGCGCCCCTTCGCCAGCACCATCACCTTGTCGGCGATGCGCAGCGCCTGATTGAGGTCGTGGATCGCGATCAGCACGCAGATCTTCTTCTCGCGGGCGAGGCGGGCGACGAGACTCAGCACCTCGAACTGGCGGTGCAGGTCGAGCGCGCTGGTCGGCTCGTCGAGCAGCATGATCTCGGGCTGGCGCACCAGAGTCTGGGCGATCGAGACGAGCTGGCGCTGGCCGCCGGAGAGCTCGCCGAGGCCGCGAAAGGCGAGCTCGGCGATGTCGAGATCGTGAAGCGCCTGGTCGATCGCGGCAAGCTCGTCATCTCCGACGCCCCAGGAGCCGCCCTGCTTGCGGGCGAGCAGGATCGACTCGTAGACGGTCAGCACCGCGTTCACCGCGGTGTCCTGCGGCAGATAGCACGGCGCCTTGCCGCTGGGGCTGGCGATTTCGACCGTGCCGGTGCCTGAAGCCATGCCGGCGATGCGGCGGAACAGGCTCGACTTGCCGGCGGCGTTCGGGCCGATCACCGCCACGACCTCGCCGCCGAGCAGATCGGGCGTGGTCACATCGGTGAGGATCTGGCGCCTGCCATAGGCGACACCGACTTCGCTGAGGGCGAGGCGCTTCACCATGAACGCCTCCGACTGGTCAGGATCAGGCTGAAGAAGAACGGCACGCCGACCAGGGCGGTGACGACGCTGATCGGGAAGATCAGCCCGGGGATCAGCGACTTGCTGACTACCGAGGAGGCCGAGAGCAGGGCGGCGCCCGCCAGTGCCGAGGCCGGCAGGAAGAAGCGTTGATCCTCGCCGATCAGCATCCTTGCGATATGCGGGCCGACCAGGCCGATGAAGCCGATCGTGCCGACGAAGGCGACCGGGACCGAGGCGAGCAGGGCGACGAGCAGCATGGTCTCCAGCCGCAGCCGCTTGACGTCGATGCCGAAGCTCGCGGCCTTCTCGTCGCCGAGGCGCAAAGTCGTCAGCGCCCAGGCGCGGCGGGCGAAGAGTGGCAGGCAGAACAGCAGAACGGCGGAGGTGATGGCGAGCTTGTGCCAGCTCGCCTTGGTCAGCGAGCCCATCATCCAGAACACCACCGCGCCCAGCGCCTGCTCGGAGGCGAAGAACTGCAGCAGCGCCAGCAGGGCGTTGAAGGTGAAGACCAGCGCGATCCCGAGCAGCACCACCGTCTCGGTGGTGACGTCGCGGCGCTGGCTCAGCATATGGATCAGCAGCGAGGCGCCCATCGCCATGATGAAGGCATTGAGCGGAACAACATAATCGATGGCGAAGGGCACGATCGCGACGCCGAAGACCAGCGCCAGCGCCGCTCCGAAGCTCGCCGCCCCGGAGATGCCGAGCGTGAACGGGCTCGCCAGCGGGTTGTTGAGTACGGTCTGCATCTGTGCGCCGGCGATGGCGAGCGCCGCGCCCGTGACCACGGCCATCAGCGCGACCGGCAGCCGGATGTCCCAGATCACCACCCTGACCGCGGCCGGCGCGGTCGACGGCGAGAGCAGCGCATCGACGACCTCGCCCATGCTGTAGCGAGCCGGGCCCAGCATCAGGTCGACGAGGAAGCAGAGCAGCAGGGCGGCGGCAAAGCCGGCCAGCAGCAGCTTGCGGCGGAAGGCGAGGGCCCGATAGGCCTCGCGCCCTTCCGCCACCGGCAATTCGGTCGCCGTCTTCTCGGCCAGGATGGGCGCCAGGCTCATTTGACCGCCTCGAGCGAGACCCACAGGCCGGGCTCGTAGGGCAGGGGCAGGAAGCGCTCGTGCAGCGCCTTCATGGTCGCGTCCGGGTCGATGTCCTTGAACAGCTCCGGATGCAGCCATTTCGCGATCTGCTGGATCGCCACGAACTGATAGGGGCTGTTGTAGAACTGGTGCCAGATGCCGTAGACCCGGCCGTTCTTCACCGCCGCCGACTGGACGAAGGCCGGGCGCTTCATCAGATTGGCGAGCTTGCGGCGGGCTTCGGTCATGTCGGCGCCGGCGCCGAGGCCGACCCAGTTGCCCCCGGGGACGTAGCCGTCCCAGCTGCTGCCGGTCACGATCACGATGTCGGGATTGTCGGCGACGATGCGCTCCGGGTTGATCGTGCCGAAGGTGCCGGGGATCAGCGGCGTCGCGAGGTTACGGCCGCCGGCGAACTCGACCATCTTGCCGAAATTCTCGTTGCCGAAGGACATGCAGCAATCGTCGGAATAGCCGCCGGCCCGCTCGACCATGACGAGCGGGCGCTTGAGATCGCCCGCCTTGGCGAGCCGGTCGGTGACCAGCGCGATCTGCTCGGCGCGGTATTTGATGAAGTCCTCGGCGACCTGCTCCTTGCCGAAGAGCTTGCCGATCAGCCGCATCGACGGCTCGGTGTGCTCGAACGGCTTTTCGCGGAAGTCGACATAGACCACGGGGATGCCGACGGAAGCCAGCTTCTCGACCAGCTTGGCCTCGTCGCTGGCGACCTTGGCCTCGATGTTGAGGAAGAGCACGTCAGGCTTCAGCGCGATCGCCTGCTCGACGTCGAAGGCGCCTTCCTTCATGCCGCCGAAGGTCGGCAGCTTGGCGATCTGCGGATAGCGCGTGAGATAAGCCTTGTAGTTCTCGGGGTCGGCCTTGCCGAGATCGTCGCGCCAGCCGACGACGCGCTTGAACGGCTCGTCCTTGTCGAGCGCAGCGACGAAATACATCTGCCGGCCTTCGCCGAGGATGATCTTGCGCACCGGCGCCTCGACCTCGACCTTGCGCCCGATGATGTCGGTCACGACGATCTTTTCGGCGGCAGCCGGCAGGGCGGCGACCAGAAGCATGCCGGCAGCGGCGAAAGCGCGCAGGACAGTCCGTTTCGTCAGCATCGGGGATCTCTGGTGCGAGGAATTCTTCGGGTCAAATAGAAGGGCATTAGTATTCGGTCAATAACTGTAGATTTTAATCATTCTAAATATAGATTAGAATGTATCGAATATAGATCTCGCTGTTGTCGTGTCTGGTGGGCCTTGCGCGCCTCCTGCGCCGCTTTCCTCGGCGTCCGCGAAGGGGCATAAGCGGCCATGGCTGCAGATCCGAACGCGAGCCCGCCTTTCTGGCGGACCAAGACCCTCGAGGAGATGAGCGAAGCGGAGTGGGAATCGCTCTGCGACGGCTGCGGACGCTGCTGCCTGGTCAAGCTCGAGGACGAGGATACCGGCCGCATCCTGGCGACCGATATCGGCTGCCGTCTGTTCGATGCCGGAACCTGCCGCTGCCGCGACTACGAGAATCGCTCGCAGACCGTGCCGGATTGCGTGACGCTGACGCCGGATGAGGTGCGTACCCTCTCCTGGCTGCCGCCGACCTGCGCCTATCGTCTGGTCGGGGAGGGCAAGGATCTGCCCTGGTGGCACCCGCTCGTCTCGGGCGATCCGCAGACGGTGGTCGAGGCCGGCGTCTCGGTTCGGGGCAAGGTCTTCGCGAACGAGGACGAAATCGCCGAGGAGGAACTGGTCGAGCGGCTGGTGAACTGGCCGCTGCGCTGGCCGAAGGGCGCGCGCGGGCGTCGGGCCTGATGGCCGCAGGGGCGGCTGCGCGCCGGCGCGCGATCTGCGATGATGGACGGGGCGGGTTGCCGGTCGCGCTCATTGATTGTTCATCCGCTTTTGGGCATGACCACGCCGCGCGGGTGCACTGCACAAGCAGACCTCGCGATCGCGAAACCATGCGGACGCGTCGGCGTTGATGGCGGCGGCGAATTTGGAAGAGGCGGGGCTTATGGCAGGGCAGAAGTGGGTCTACACTTTCGGCGACGGCAAGGCCGAGGGTGAGGCAGGAATGAAGAACCTGCTCGGCGGCAAGGGCGCGAACCTTGCCGAGATGAGCAATCTGGCCCTGCCGGTCCCGCCTGGCTTCACCATCACCACCGAAGTCTGCACCTGGTATTACGACAATGGCAGGAGCTTTCCGGCCGAGCTCGACGGCCAGGTCAAGGCGGCGCTCGCCGGCATGGCCGGGCTGACCGGCAAGACCTTCGGCGATCCCGCCAATCCGCTGCTCGTCTCGGTCCGTTCGGGCGCGCGCGCCTCGATGCCGGGCATGATGGACACGGTGCTCAATCTCGGCCTGAATGACGTCACCGTCGAGGCGGTGGCGCAGGCCTCGGGCGATGCCCGCTTCGCCTGGGACAGCTATCGCCGCTTCATCACCATGTATTCGAACGTGGTGCTCGACGTCGATCACGGCCATTTCGAGGAAGCGCTCGAAGATTACAAGGAACGCAAGGGCTACCAGCTCGACACCGAGCTCTCGGCCGATGACTGGAAGGTACTGGTCGGCAAGTACAAGGAAATCGTCAGGAAAGAACTCGGCGCCGAGTTCCCGCAGGAGCCCGAGAAGCAGCTCTGGGGCGCGGTCGGTGCGGTCTTTTCGTCCTGGATGAACAACCGCGCCATCAAGT
Organism: Allobosea sp. NPDC055594; assembly: GCF_053618995.1. Classification (NCBI taxonomy): domain Bacteria; kingdom Pseudomonadati; phylum Pseudomonadota; class Alphaproteobacteria; order Hyphomicrobiales; family Alloboseaceae; genus Allobosea; species Allobosea sp. NPDC055594. The sequence continues at coordinate 82,897 of NZ_JBSHIO010000002.1, read as the reverse complement.
ATCGCGAGCTCAACGACATTCCCGCCGCCTGGGGGACTGCGGTCAACGTCCAGTCCATGGTCTTCGGCAATATGGGCGAGACCTCGGCCACCGGCGTCGCCTTCACCCGTAATCCCTCGACCGGCGAGAACGAACTCTATGGCGAGTTCCTGATCAACGCCCAGGGCGAGGACGTCGTCGCCGGCATCCGCACGCCGCAGGACATCACCGAGGCCGCCAGGATCGCTGCCGGCTCCGACAAGCCTTCGATGGAGAAGGCGATGCCGGAAGCCTATGCCGAGCTCTGCCGAATCTACGGCATTCTCGAAAAGCACTATCGCGACATGCAGGACATGGAGTTCACCATCCAGGAGGGCAAGCTCTGGATGCTGCAGACCCGTTCCGGCAAGCGCACCGCGAAGGCGGCGCTGCGCATCGCGGTCGACCTCGCCCGCGAGGGGCTGATCTCCGAGGACCAGGCGGTCGGTCGTGTCGAGCCCGGCGCGCTCGACCAGCTTCTGCACCCGACCATCGACAGCAAGGCCGAGCGCCGCGTCCTGACGACGGGCCTGCCGGCCTCGCCCGGCGCTGCCGCCGGTGAGATCGTCTTCACCTCCGAAGCCGCCGAGGCGGCGAAGAAGGCGGGGCATAAATGCATTCTGGTACGCGTCGAGACCTCGCCTGAGGACATTCACGGCATGCATGCCGCCGAGGGCATCCTGACCACGCGCGGCGGCATGACCTCGCATGCGGCGGTGGTCGCGCGCGGCATGGGCAAGCCCTGCGTCTCCGGCGCCGGCCAGATTCGCGTCGACTATGCCAAGGCGACGATGAGCGTCGGCGCAACCACGCTGAAGGCGGGCGATTTCGTCACCATCGACGGCTCGACCGGGCAGGTCCTGCTCGGCGAGGTCAAGATGCAGCAGCCCGAGTTCTCGGAGGAGTTCAAGACACTGATGGGCTGGGCCGACCGGCTCCGCCGCCTGAAGGTCCGCGCCAATGCCGAGACCCCGCGCGACGCCAGGACGGCCCGCGAATTCGGTGCCGAGGGCATCGGCCTCTGCCGCACCGAGCACATGTTCTTCGATGCCGACCGCATCCTCGCCATGCGTGAGATGATCCTGTCCGAGGACGAGGCGGGGCGGCGCGCCGCGCTGGCCAAGCTGCTGCCGATGCAGCGCCAGGACTTCGTCGAGCTGTTCTCGATCATGCACGGGCTGCCGGTGACGATCCGCCTGCTCGATCCGCCGCTGCACGAGTTCCTGCCGCAGACCGAGGAGGAGATCGCCGAGGTGGCTGCGGCGATGGGGACCAGCGTCGACAGGTTGCGGCGCCGCGCCGCCGAACTGCACGAGTTCAACCCGATGCTCGGCTTCCGGGGCGTGCGCCTCGCTGTCGCCTATCCCGAGATCGCCGAGATGCAGGCGCGCGCCATCTTCGAGGCGGCGGTGCTGGCGGCGAAGGAGACCGGCAAGCCGGTGATGCCGGAGGTGATGGTGCCGTTGGTCATGGGCTCGCCCGAGCTCGATCTGGTCAAGGCCCGCATCGACGCCATGGCGGCGGCGGTACGCAGCGAGACCGGAGCGGTGCTGACCTACCAGGTCGGCACCATGATCGAGTTGCCGCGTGCCGCGCTGCGGGCGCAGGAGATCGCGGCGAGCGCCGAGTTCTTCTCCTTCGGCACCAACGACCTGACCCAGACCACGCTCGGCATCAGCCGTGACGACGCCTCGACCTTCCTCGGCGCCTACACCGCCAGGGGCCTGCTGCCCAACGATCCTTTCGTGACGCTGGACCAGGATGGCGTCGGAGAGCTGGTCCGTCTCGCCGTCGAGCGCGGACGCAAGACGCGGCCGGACATCAAGCTCGGTATCTGCGGCGAGCATGGCGGCGATCCCGCCTCGATCGGCTTCTGCGAAAGCGCGGGGCTCGACTATGTGTCGTGCTCGCCCTTCCGCGTGCCGATCGCCCGGCTCGCCGCCGCGCAGGCGGCTCTGGGCGCGATCAAGGCGAAGGACGCCTGACGCGCTCCTCGTCATTGCGAGGAGCATGGCGACGAAGCAATCTAGGGGCCGTCGAGCGCGCCGCTGGATTGCTTCGCCTTGCTCGCAATGACGGAACGCCATGCCCGCGAAACTCACCACCATCGGCTTCGATGCCGATGATACGCTCTGGCAGAACGAGCAGTTCTACCGGCTGACCGAGGAGCGCTTCGTCAGCTTGCTCGGTGCGCATGGCGAGGCCGCCGAGATTTCCGGCCGGCTGCTCGAGGCCGAGAAGCGCAATCTCGGCTTCTATGGTTTCGGCATCAAGGGCTTCAGCCTCTCGATGATCGAGACCGCGATCGAGGTCACGCGCGGCGAGGTCTCTCCGGCGGTGATCGCCGAGATCCTCGCCGCCGGGCGCGAAATGGCAGCACACCCGGTCGAGACCCTGCCGCACGCCGCCGAGACGTTGGCGGCGCTAGCCGGCGATTATCGTCTCGTGCTGATCACCAAGGGCGATCTCTTCGATCAGGAGCGCAAGCTCGCTCAGTCCGGACTCGGCGACTATTTCGATGCGGTCGAGATCGTCAGCGACAAGACGGTCGCGACCTATCGCCGTCTGTTCGCGCGCCATGGCGAAGGGCCCGAGCGGGCGATGATGGTCGGTAATTCGCTGAAATCCGATATCGTGCCGGCGCTCGTCGCCGGCGGCTGGGCGACCTTCGTCCCGCATGAACTGACCTGGGTGCTCGAGCATGCCGAGGAGCCGGTCGGCGAGGCCCGCTTTCGAAAGCTCGTCGATCTCGGCGGCTTGGTCGGGCTCGTCCGCGAGATCGGCTGATCCGGCTTCGAGCCCCTGGCGCAGCCTGGTCCAGCCGGCCGCCCAGGGTCGGATTGGCCCCGAATCCGGCCGGGCCGGCGCAAACCGGGCATCTCTGGACCCGACTTGCAAATTCTGCTAGACGCTCCGATGTAAGACGAGATGCGGCCGGGTTCTGGCCAATCCTCCGCGCGGGTAAACCGGTCGGCGGGCACGATTCAGATCCACCACACATCGCTACAAGACCATGATGAGGCGTCCGCGCGCCGAACCATGGGTCGCAACGATACGCGGATCTGAAACGTAAGGACTAATGCCATGAACAAGGGCACCGTGAAGTGGTTCAACGCCACCAAGGGCTACGGCTTCATCACCCCTGAGAACGGCGGCCAGGACATCTTCGTCCACATCTCCGCCGTCGAGCGGGCCGGCCTGCGCGAGCTGCGCGAAGGCCAGGTCGTCTCCTACGAGCTGATCGCCGATCGCAAGACCGGCAAGTCCTCGGCCGGCAACCTCGCCGTCGCCTGAGTGACCGATATCGCGGGCGGGTCCTTGGGACCCGCCCGCTCCCATAGGCGGGCACGGCCCGCATGACACGATATCCTCCGGCGCAGTGGCTAGCGGTTCGCCGGGCGGAAAGAACTTCATACGTAGACCGAGTATCGCAGGACGCGGCGCTTCCGTTCTCCACGTGCGCCCCTTGCTTGCCGGTCCAGGAAAGACCTGTTTTGACAAAATTCACCGACCTCGGCCTGGCCGAGCCCCTTCTCAAGGCGCTCGCGGCCGAAGGTTATGAGACGCCTACGCCGATCCAGGCGCAGGCGATCCCTGCGATTCGCGACGGCCGTGACCTGCTTGGCGCCGCCCAGACCGGAACCGGCAAGACGGCGGCCTTCTCGCTGCCGATGCTGCACCGGCTGCTCGGCCAGCCGCGGCGCGTGCAGCCGCGCTCGGTGCGCGCGCTGATCCTCTCGCCGACGCGCGAGCTCGCGGCCCAGATCGAGGCCAACATCCGCGGCTACGCCCAGTTCACCAGCATCAAGTCGACCGTGATCTTCGGCGGTGTCCCCGTCGGCAAGCAGATTCGGGCGCTCGCCCAGCAGGTCGACATCCTCGTCGCCACGCCCGGCCGCCTGCTCGACCTGGTCGACCAGCGCGCCGTCTCGCTGCGCGAGATCGAGTTCCTCGTCCTCGACGAGGCCGACCAGATGCTCGATCTCGGCTTCATCCATGCGCTCCGCCGCATCGCGACGCTGATCCCGCAGAAGCGCCAGACGCTGCTGTTCTCGGCCACCATGCCGAAGGCGATCCGCGAGATCGCCTCCGCCTATCTGACCGACCCGGTCGAGGTCGCGGTCACGCCGGTTGCGACCACCGCCGAGAAGATCGACCAGCGCGTCATCTTCACGGAAGCTGGCCAGAAGCCGGCTCTGCTGGCGAAGACCTTGAGCGTTCCCGAGATGGAGCGCGCCATCGTCTTCACCCGCACCAAGCACGGCGCCGACAAGGTCGTGCGCCAGCTCGAGCAGTCCAACATCAAGGCGGCTGCGATCCATGGCAACAAGAGCCAGGGCCAGCGCGAGCGGGCTCTCGGCGCCTTCCGCGACGGCGAGCTGCGCATCCTGGTCGCGACCGACATCGCGGCGCGCGGCATCGATGTCGACGGCATCAGCCATGTCGTCAATTTCGACCTGCCGAACGTGCCGGAGACCTATGTCCACCGTATCGGCCGCACGGCGCGCGCCGGCGCCTCGGGCGTCGCCATCGCCTTCTGCACGCCGGAAGAGCGCGGTGATCTCGCCGGGATCGAGAAGCTGACCAAGGTCGCGCTCACCCCGATCGGCGAGGTGCCGTACTGGGATGGCCGCACGCCGAAGAAGCCGCCGCAGAACCAGGGCCGTGGCGGCCGTGGCCAGCAGGGCGGCGGAGGCCGTGACAATGGCCGGGGCGAGGGACAGCGCCAGCATCAGGGCCAGCGCCAGGGCGCCAAGCCCGGCAATGGCGGCGGTCATAACGGCTCCGGCCGCAATGGTGGCGGCCAGCGCAGTGATGCGCCGCGCCCGAACCAGGCGCGTGGCGAGCGCCCGGCACAGCGCAATGATGCGCCGGCAGTGCGAAAAGAAGCGGCTTCGGCCAATGAAGGGCTTGGCGGCGTCGCGTTCTTGCAGCAAAGAACGGAGCAACGACGCACCAATGGCGCAAGGCGGCGCGCGAACTGACGCGCTGAGCGCCCGACGGATCGGATCGCGGCACGCGGCCGCGCCGGTCCCTGCGCCGAAGAGAAGACGAAGGATCAGGGAATGGCGAAGGAAGAACTTCTCGAATTCGACGGCACCGTGGTCGAGGTGCTCCCGGACGGGAACTACCGGGTCAAGCTCGACAACGACCACATCATCCTGGCCTATGCGGCCGGCAAGATGAAGAAGAACCGCATCCGTACCATCGCCGGCGACCGCGTGGTGGTCGAGATGTCGCCCTACGATCTCGATCGGGGCCGCATCAACTTCCGCCAGAAGACCGCGAGCCCCGGCCCGATGCCGCCGCGGCCGCAGAATTTCCGCCGGCGCTGAGCCGTCGATGCGCTTCACCAAGCCCGAGCAGTTCTTCATCGCTGCAGGCGTCGGGCTTGGCGCTGCGGCCTCACTCGCTGCCAATACCGGCTGGATCGCGAAGGGGGGAACCTTCCCGCCCTTCGTCTATGTGCTGCTCGCCCTCGGCCTGGTCGAGGTCGTGGTCAGCCTGGTTCTGCGCCAGCCGCCGGGCTCGCTCTTCACCTTCCCGGCCCGCGTCCTCGCCTTCGCGCTCGGCGTCGGCGTGCTGATGCTGCTGACCGGTGGACTCGCCTGAGCGGCGACGGCCTCGGACACATCCTATCCGTCATTCCGGACAAGCGGCGAAGCCGCGCGGCTCCGGAATCCGTCGTAGAGCGCAGGAGCCCTATGATGGATTCCGGCGCGCCGCTGCGCCGCGGCCGGTATGACGCGGGGAGGGGCGGCCCCACCCATCCGTCCAGGCCACAAAAAAGCCCCGGCCGAGGCCGGGGCGTAAGTGGCATTTTCCGCGATGAACAGGACTACGTAGAAAGTTCGGTGAAACTCAGTAGCGGGCCGGGGCCCAGCGCTGCGAGCCGGGGCTGACCAGGACCTGGCGCTGGCGGGTGGCGTATTCGGCCGGCACCGTCTCGTGCACCACCTGCGTGGCGCGAACCATGACGCGGCGGCTGCGCTGGCCGTAGACCGCCGGCACGACATCATAGGCGACCGAGGCCGGAGAGACCTCGACGGTGCGCTGCTGGTAGCCGTATTGCGCGGGGACATCGACCCAGCAGCCGGTGGTCTGGCCATAGGCGTCGCGGCTGACCTCCCAGCGGCGCGTCGCCGGCGCGATCAGCACCTTCTCGGAGACAGTTTGGTACTGGGCCGGGATACGGCGCGCGATACGGCGCTCGGGCTGGACCATCACCTTTTCGACGACCGTCTCGTATTCGGCCGGAACGACCCGGGAGAAGGTGCGGGCAGGGCGGGTGACGAAGCTCTCCTCGACCGTGCCGTAGACCGGTGGCGTCGTCACCAGCTTGTAGCAGGAGGAGCCGTAGCAGCCGCCACCAGCGGCGGCCGGCGCGGCGAAGCCGAGCGCCCCGACGAGGGCGGTGGCGGCGATGCCGCCAAGCGAAAGAACCCTGGATGCCATGTCTGACCTCTGCCCCGTTGCGCGGCACTGCGGCCGTGTTGTTGGGGAGAGAAAAGCCGGACCGAACTGATGAACGCAAGGTAAACGCTAAAACAAGGTAAAATTAACCATGGTCGGCGCTGGCCGGAAGGTTCAGCTCCGTTGTAATCTTCTTGCCGGAATTGCAGGCATTCGACCGGTCCGGGAAACCGATCATCAGGACTGGAGGAGGGGAGGTGTCGTAGACCTCCCCGCGACCGTCACTGCGAAAACTGCGCTCTTCAGCGGGCCTAAGGCATGTTCCGTCGGTTTGCACCGTCATTCCGAATGGAGCGAAGCGGAACGCCGCAACCCATCGCAAGACTCCGGTGCTCTGCGATGGATTCCGGCTCTGCACGCCTTCGGCGCTTGTCCGGAATGCCGACGGCCTTGGCACGAAATCCGCCCTGGCAGAGATGGAGAGGGAGCGGCGCTCCCTCCCACAGGACCGCCCCCTCTCCGCAGGCATCTGGCCTGCGCTCGCCCCGGCTCCCGAGTGCCGTGTGCCGCCCGGCCCATTCCGAAAGGCCGAAAGGCGAACAGCAAGTTCGTACAGGGGGCAGGGCATCGGGCGCGTTACGTCCGGATTAAGTCGGCGTTACCTTGGGGGAGGGGCGCGCGAGTCCATTCGGATGCTGCGACGAAATGGCGGAGCGAGCCGAGGTTCCGCGGAGCCGCGGCACTATCCCGGCGCTGCGCTTCGCCCCGGCCGGGATGAAATCCGCCTCAGGTCTGCCCCGGCCTGAGCTTGTAGAAGACGTGCCGGCCGATCGTGTCCATCTTCTTCAGCTTGCGCGCCCAATAGGGCCGGACATAGTCGGCATGATAATGGGTCGAGGCACCGACATCGGCGAGATAGGTCGTGCCCTCATAGACCTCGCGGGCGATGCGGGTCGCGTCGCGCCAGGGGCCGGGCTCGGTGATGCGCAAGGCCTTGCCTTCGCAGGCGAAGGTGAACTGGCAGGCGAGATGGCGGTTGCGGTTCTGGTAGACCGTGCCGCAGACGCTGTCGGGATAGAGCCCGCTCTTGACCCGGTTGAGCACGACCTGAGCCACCGCGGCGCGGCCCTGCTCGCTTTCCGAGCGCGCCTCGAAATAGATCGCCTCGGCGAGGCAGCGCTGTTCCTTCGCCATGTTCTCGGCTGCGATCAGGCCGGTATAGATCTGCCTGCCCTCGTTCGCGCCTTCGCCGGCCTGAGGCCCGCGGCCGGGCGTCGCCTTGGCGATGCGGCTCTGGGCCGCCGATGCGCCGGCTGGCGGGGAGACGGGTGGCGGCGTCGCCGAGGCGAGCCTTGCGTCCGGCGTCGTCACGGGGGTCGAGGAGGACTGCGCCAGGCTGCCGGCGACCGAAGGCGTCGAGCCGTCGATGCTATCCAGATGCAGCTCGGCATGCCGTGGTGAGGTGATGACCTTGGGGATCGCGACCGGCGAGGCATCCGACAGGGCGGGATCGGTGACGCCCTCGTCATGGGCCGGGGGTTCGAAGCCGATCTGCGGCCCGTCATAACCGTCGAGCGCCTCGATCGAGAAGCCGCCGGAGATCAGGCCGGGAGTCTCGCCGAAGACGATCTGCTCGAGCTCTCCAGGCTGGCCGCTGTGCGTCAGCGTCGGCCGCAGGGGGACCAGAAGATCCCCCTTGGCGCTGCGGTCGACCTGCGGGAAGGCGGCCGCCGCGCGTTTCATCTCCTCGCGCGGCAGGCGCGGATCGGAGACGAAGACATTTTCCGGCATGTCGAAGGAAAGCCGCGCGGTCTGGACCACGCGCTCGAAGGCACGCTCCGGCATGCGAAAGGCGCTCACCGCCACCAGCATCGAGGGTCCTTCGGCGAGGCTTGAATTCGGGTTCGGCGCGGCGCGCGCGATCAGCGAGGAGGGCGAGGCGTAGGAATCGTGGTTCTGCCCGGCCGAGGCGGTGAAGGAGACCAGCAGTCCCGCGGACAGCGCCCAGGGCGCGACCGTCGCCAGCGCCCATCTCAGGCGGGCACTGCGGTTTCGCTTCGATCGCCGGCGCGGACGCAACTGACTCAAGGCGCTCAACCCGAGAGGAATGGAACGGCATGCGCGAGCTGCGATGATGCAAATCCGCGACATCGCGATAATCAGGCGTCAGGGTTGAGGGGCGGTTAATGGACCGGGCCGGAAGGGGGCGAACGACGCATGGCCGGGCCCGGCGCTGGCCGTCGAACCGGGCGCGAATACCGTCTGAATCCGCCCGGTCGCAGCGAACGCGTCGATTTTCTATGCATCGCCGTGATGTGCGATGTAACGGAAACGCGTTGGAAACATCCTGGCGCCGCCGCTATCGTGCAGACACACGATCCCGTTCCCCGGAGCCTTCCATGAATTCCGCCGCCAAGCGCAGCCATGCGCCGGAGATCATTGTCGTCGCCGGCTGCCTGATCGCGCTGATCAGCTTCGGGCCGCGCGCCAGCGCCGGCCTCTTCCAGATCCCGATGACGCTGCAATTCGGCTGGGGCCGCGACACCTTCGGCCTGGCGCTTGCGATCCAGAACCTGCTCTGGGGGCTGGGCGCACCCTTCGCCGGCGCCATCGCCGACCGTTTCGGCCTGGTCCGGGTACTCTGCGTCGGCGCGCTGCTCTATGCCGCCGGCCTCGTCATGATGGCCTATGCCTCGACGCCGCTCGAGCTGCATTTCGGCGCTGGCGTGCTGATCGGCTTCGGCCTCTCGGCCTGTTCCTTCAACCTGATCCTCGCCGCCTTCGGCAAGCTCCTGCCGGAGAGCTGGCGCCCGCTCGCCTTCGGCGCCGGCACCGCTGCCGGCTCCTTCGGCCAGTTCCTCTTCCCGCCGATCGGCAACATCCTGATCGAGACGCTGGGCTGGCAGCAGGCGCTGGTCGTCTTCGCCTTCACCCTGCTTCCGGTCATTCCGCTGGCGACCATGCTCGCCATGCGCAAGACCGGGGCGGCCGTCGGACAGGCAGCCGCCGCCAATCTGCCGAACCAGACCATCCGCCAGGCGCTGGGCGAGGCCTTCAAGCATCGTTCCTATGTGCTGCTGGTCCTCGGCTTCTTCACCTGCGGCTTCCAGCTCGCCTTCATCACCGTGCACATGCCGGCCTATCTCAAGGATGCCGGCCTGCCGGCCTGGGTCGGCGGCTGGACGCTCGCCGCCATCGGCCTCGCCAATGCCGCAGGCTCGCTCGGCTCGGGCTGGCTCTCCTCGCGCATGCCCAAGCGCCATCTGCTGGCCTGGATCTATTTCGGCCGGGCGGTGGCGATCGCCGCCTTTATCCTGATCCCGGCGAGCCCCGCGACGGCGATCATCTTCGGCATCACCATCGGGCTGTTCTGGCTCTCGACCGTGCCGCCAACCTCGTCGCTGGTGATGCTGATGTTCGGCACGAAGTACATGGCGATGCTCTACGGCTTCGCCTTCTTCTCGCATCAGGTCGGCGGTTTCCTCGGCGTGCTGCTCGGCGGCATCCTCTATGAGCGCTTCGGCTCCTACGACATCGTCTGGTGGCTCTCGGTGGCGCTCGGCGTCGCCTCGGCCCTGATCAACCTGCCGATCGTCGAGAAGCCGGTGGCGCGCCCGCAAGCGCAGCCGGCCTGATCAAAGATGCACGGGCGCGCCGCTTGCAGGCGGCGGCCCGGCGCGGTCAACTCATCCCGCTGATCTGCATCATGCTCAGCCCTCATCCTGAGGAGCGGACGTTGGTCCGCGTCTCGAAGGATGCTCCAGAGCGTGCTGGAACATCCTTCGAGACGCCGCTACGCGGCTCCTCAGGATGAGGGCTGAACCAGAAGCTTCCGGAGTGTTTCCATGACCACCTTCAAGGCCCTGATCGCCAGCAAGGGCGATGCCGGCACCAGTCTTTCCTTCGGCGATTTCGCCGAGGCCGACCTGATGGAAGGCGACGTCACCGTCCGCGTCACCCATTCGACCGTCAACTACAAGGACGGGCTTGCGCTCACCGGCAGGGCTCCGGTGGTGCGGCGCTGGCCGATGATCCCCGGCATCGACTTCGCCGGCCGGGTCGAGGCCTCCGACAATCCCGCCTTCAAGCCCAGCGATCTCGTCATCCTCAATGGCTGGGGCACGGGCGAGACGCATCTTGGCGCCTATGCCCAGAAGAGCCGGGTCAAGGCCGACTGGCTGGTGCCGCTGCCGGAAGGCATGAATCCGGGCGAGGCCATGGCGATCGGTACTGCCGGCTACACCGCCATGCTCTGCGTGCTGGCGCTGGAGAAGCACGGGCTGAAGCCGGCGGACGGGCCGGTCGTCGTCACCGGTGCCGCCGGCGGCGTCGGCTCGGTCGCGATCGCGCTCCTGGCCAAGGCCGGCTGGCACGTCATCGCCTCGACCGGCCGGGCCGAGGAAGCCGATTATCTCAAGGGTCTCGGCGCCGCCGAGATCATCGATCGCAACGAGCTCTCTGGGCCGGGCCGGCCGCTCGGCAAGGAGCGCTGGATCGCCGGCGTCGACGCCGTCGGATCGCACACCCTCGCCAACCTGCTTTCGATGACGAAATATGGCGGCGCGATCGCCGCCTGCGGCCTCGCCCAGGGCATGGACCTGCCGGCTTCGGTCGCGCCCTTCATCCTGCGTGGCGTCGCCCTGCTCGGCGTCGATTCCGTGATGTGCCCGAAGCCGCGCCGGCTCGAGGCGTGGGCCCGCCTTGCGAGCGATCTCGACCGCGACAGGCTCGCGGCGATGACGACGACGATCCCGCTCGAGGATGTGGTCGAGACCGGCCGCGCCATCCTCGACGGCAAGGTGCGCGGCCGCGTCGTGGTCGAGGTGGGGTAGAGCCTGCTGGCTTCAGGCGGAACGTCATCGTCATCCCGGACAAGCGGCGAAGCCGCGCCGCTCCGGGATCCATCGCAGAGCTCCGGAGCCCGGCGATGGATCCCGGGACTTCGCTGCGCGAAGCCCAGGATGACGGTGTATCCCCTCTAAGATCAGTACGCTGTAGCGGGAGAGTAGGCCGAGCTCTCACGCTGCCGCGCGGCCTCCTCGCCGCTCAATCCAGCTTGATATTCGCCTTCTCGATCACCGGCGCCCATTTCTTCAGTTCGCCGTCGAGGAAGGCCTTGAAGTCCTGCGGCGTCATGCCGAGCGCGATGATCTTCGCGGCGGCGAGCTTCTCGCGCACCTCCGGCGTCGCCAGGATCTCGCGGACGTCGCGGGAGATCTTCTCGACGATGGCCGGGGGGGTCTTGGCCGGGGCGGCAAGGCCGTGCCAGGCGGTGACGTCGAAGCCCGGCAGGAATTCGCTCAGCGCCGGCAGGTCGGGCGCGAAATCGGCGCGCTTCGGGATCGAGATGGCGAGCGCCCTGAGCTTGCCGGCCTCGACATAGGGCCAGGCCACGGCGGCGCCGTCGAGCGCGACCTCGATCTGGCCCGAAAGCAGGTCGACCATCATCGGCCCGGAGCCGCGATAGGGGACATGGGCGAGCTTCGTTCCGGTCTCCTGCTGGAACAGCTCCATGCCCACATGCAGCGAGGTGCCGATGCCCGAGGAGCCGAAATTGAACTTGTTCGGATTCTGCTTCAGTAGCGCGATGAACTCCGGCACGGTCTTGGCCGGGACCTTGTCCGGGTTGACGACGAGCACGTTCGGCGTGATCGCGAGCTGCGAGATCGGCGCGAAGTCACGCTCGGGATCGAAGGGCAGCCGTTCCTTGTAGAGGGCCTTGTTGAGGCCATGGCTGCTCGCATTGATCAGGCCGATCGTGTAGCCGTCCGGCGTCGCGCGGGCGAGTGCGGCGACGCCGATATTGCTGCCGCCGCCGCCCATGTTCTCGATGACGACGCCCTGGCCCCAGCGCGCCTGCAGCCGTTCAGCGACGAGCCTTGCGATCATGTCCGAGGCGCCGCCGGCGGCGAAGGGCACGATCACCCGCACCGGCCGTGTCGGATAGGGCTCCTGCGCGGTGGCTGCTAGCGTCGAGACGAGGACGAGCGCGGCGGCCAGTCCCGATTTGAATGACCACATGGTTCTCTCCCTGCTTGGCGCTGCCCCTCGTCGGGGATGCGGGTTGGATCAGCGATGTGCGCGCCAGAGGGCCGAAAGCCGGGCGATCTTCTCGTCCGACAGATAGCCGTAGCGGTTCAGTTGCAGATGGCGGCACGGGCTTTCGAGCACGGCGCGGAAGCGGCGCTCGACATCCTCGGTCGGCCCATAGCCATGCACGATCGTCGAGAAGCGCGACTGGCGCAGCTCTCCCGCCGCGATCACGATCGCGCGCCGCAGGCCGGCATCGTCGGCCGGATGCGTCTCCTCGGGTTCGGGATAGCGCAGCGCCGCGCGCGTCGGCGCATTGCCGTTGAGGCCGAGCCAGCGATGCACCAGCGCGAAGACCTCGTCGGGATCGGCGCCCGTGGCCTGCGCCAGCCGCTCGACATAGCCCCGCTCGATCATTGGCCAGTGCATCGTGTAGTGCTTGACCGAGACCTCGTCGACGGCGCCGTCGATTCCGGCGAAATCGAAGCCGGAAAGCCGGTTCAGCGGCGGCGGGAAGGCCTGCATCACGACGCCGATGCGGCCGTCCGATACTTCCCGGACGATGGCCGCGAGGTCCCTGACATAGTCGCCGACGAGCGCGGCGCGATAGGCCAGCAGCGCCGCGCCCCAGCTGCCGGCAGCCGCCAGCCGCTCAGGATCGATCGTCTCCGGTGCCGTCGCGAGGCGCGGGCCGAGCTCGCGCAGTCCCTCCAGCGCCCGCGCCCGGACCGCTTCGACATCATGGCCGAGCTCCTGGCCGCGCTTCACCGCGGCGGGGCTGAAGTCGAACAGCAGGCTCTCGAGTGCATACGGCGGATATTCTGGCCAGTCGAAGCGCAGCGCATCGATCTCCGGGTAATTCCCCAGCAGGTCGGCGACGAGCGCGCGCATATAGCGGCGCAGCCCCTGGCTCGCGAGGCTGAGATTGGCGTCGACGCGGCCGGGAACCGGTCGGCCATGGATGGTCAGCGGCTGCTCGTCGGCGGCGTTGTCACGGCACTGGACGCGCAGGCCGGGGGGCGCGGCGGCCATGACCTGGAGCTGCACCTGCATGCCGGCGCGCTTCGCCCCGGCGAGCAGGGCGGCGACGGTGCCGCCTTCGCGGTCGGTCAGATCATCCGGCAGCGGCGGCGGGTAGGGGCTCTCGCGATAGAGCGCCGGGTCCGGCCGGAAACTGGTCGCGGTCTGCATCCACAGCGCCCTGTCGCCCCAGAGCGGGCGGTCGAGCGTGCGTCCGAGGCCGGCGCCGGCGTCGGAAGGCGGTTCGCGCACGCCCGTGCCTTCCGGGCAGCGCTGCGCCACCGAGGGTGTGGTGCAGAGCACGGTGCAGCCGAGGCGCTGGGTAATGTTCTCCAGAACGGCGTCGACACCCTCGGACTGGGCGTATTCGGGCATGATGGTGATGCCCAGGGATGGGTGTTCGTTTGTCATGTGGCGCGGATGTAGGGGTGCTTGAGGCCGGCTACGCGGCTGAGAAAGCGGCCATGCGCCTCGATATGGGCGGCCATGGCTGCCCTGGCCGCCTCCGGCGAGCCCGACTCGATGGCGGCGAGGACGAGGCGGTGCTGCTCCAGCGCGTCGCCGAGCGCCCCGCGTTCCGAGATCCGGAGATGGTGGACGCGCTGCAGATGCGTCCGGGCCCGGCTGACGCTCTGCCACATCTGGCTGAGCTTCTGCGTGGCGAAGAGGGTGTGGTGGAAAGCTTCGTCACAGGCATAGGCGCCGGCCGCATCGCCGCGGGAAACGGCCTGCTCATGCCGGGCGACGGCCTCCGACATCTCGCGCAGCAGCGCCGGCTCGGCATTGGCCGCGGCGCTCGCCGCAGCCTCGCCCTCGAGCAGGCGGCGGATGGTGACCGCCTCCGCGACCGCCTGCGGATCGATCAGCGAAACGAAGGTGCCGAGATTGGGGAAGACATCGAGCAATTGCTCTTCGCTGAGCCGGGCGAAGGCCTCGCGCACCGGTGTGCGGCTGATCGAGCAGGCTTCTGCCACATCGCCCTCGGAGAGGGCGGTGCCGGGTGCGATGGCGAGCGTGACGATGGCCTCGCGCAAGCCGCGATAGACCTGCTCCGGCGCCCGCAGCGTGCGGTCGATCGTGAGCACCGGAAGCTGAGGCGGGCGGGCCGCGCGCGACGGTCGGGGCATTTCGCGTTCCTAAAAACTGGAGTACCGGTATACCGGTTATTGATCGAAGGCAATACGGCTGGCTTGCGGGGCCGCTGACGGCTTTGGAGCGTGCCTTCTCCTCGCTTCCGGAGGCGCTTGATGAGCCGCACCTGCCGGCTTCTCGAGCCGCGGGGGGCCGAGCCGGTTCGGTCGCTACGAGATCCGCGAGGTTCGGCTCGAGGGCTTATTGATGCCTGAGCGTGCGCTTGCTTATAGATGCAATCTATGGTTGTATTTTCTGGGGAAAGCAAGATATCCGGGGCATGCCATGTCTGCCACAGAACTGCTGGTCACGATTTTTCTCTCTGGAATGATGGGGTTGGTCGGTCAGGGGGCAAGGGCCGTCATCGGACTCAAGAAGCTTAATGATGCCAATGCAGGAAAGGATCCGGGTCAGGCTGACCTGTTCCTGGCGAGTCGCCTCCTGATCAGCCTCATGATCGGTTTCATTGCCGGTGTTCTTGCGGCTTTCGCGCTCGGGCTCGGGAAGCTGATAGGAACTGGCAATATAACCCCGGAAATTCTGCTCGGCATCGCTGCCGCCGGTTATGTCGGGTCCGATTTCATCGAAGGCTTTATTGCCAAGACGCCTGCTATCACCGCAGGAGCGGGGCCGGGCGGATCAGCCTTCAACAGTGGCGCAGGATCGGCGAGTGGCTCAGCCAGTGGTGGTCCCGCCGCAGGTTCGGCGACGCAATCCATCCTGGCGAGCCAGATCAATGCCGAGGCCGCCGGGCTGCGCGCCGAAGTTGCGTCGATCAGGTCGCTCTTGGCGGGCAACATGACCGAGGCCGGCTGGTCGCTGCTGTCAGGCGCGAGCGGGGCGACGCCGCTGACGCCCGAACTCGTGGCCCGACTCTTCGTGCCCGAGACGCCGCTCGGCAACATCAGGAGGCATCTGCCGCATGTGCGGGCGGGTCTGCGCGCCTATGGCCTGATCGACCGCGACATGCTGCTCATGGCGCTCGCGACGATCCGTGCGGAAACCGAAGGCTTCGTGCCGATCGACGAGTTCCAGAGCCAGTACAACACCGAGAAGGTGCCGTTTGATCTCTATGAGCCGGACACGCCGATAGGCAAGAAGCTCGGCAATACGGAAGTGGGGGACGGTGCTCGCTTCAAGGGGCGCGGCTTCGTGCAGTTGACCGGCCGTTGGAATTACACGGAGCTCGGAAAACAGATCAACGTCGATCTCGTCGCTCACCCGGAACTCGCAAACGATCCGAAAATCGCTGGCCAGTTGCTCGCTTGTTTCCTGGCGAACAAGGAAGACGCGATCCGAACCGCCCTCGCTGCCGGGGATCTCAAGACTGCCCGGAAATTGGTGAACGGGGGCAGTCACGGCTTCGACCGCTTCAAGGATGCCTATGACAAGGGCATCAAGTTCATTCCGGATGGCGTCGAGGTCTGAGGGGGCGTCCTCGTCCTTCACGCACCTTCGAGCAGCGCTTTGCGCCGCGCGAGTTCGCCGCCACAAAAATCCATGAAGGCGCGCACGCGTGGTGCATGGCGGATATCGGGATGAGTCAGGATCCACAGCCCGGTTGAGAACTCGGGCCGCGGCGGCAGCAGCCGCACCAGCCCGGGCCGCTGGTCGGCGATGAAGCAGGGCAGAGGCCCGATGCCGATGCCCTGTTCGACCGCTTCCGTCAGGCCGAGCACGGCGGAGGAGCGCAGCGCGATCCGCTCGGGGTCGACACGGTCGCGGACATAGCGGGCGGCCTTCACATAGCCGAGATGGTCGCCGAGCGTGACCCAGGTCCGCTTGTACAGCGCGCTGGGGTCGGCTCTTTCCTCGGCGGTCGCCGGCGCATCGGCGCGCGCATAGACGGCCCAGTTGAGATCGGCGAGCCGGCGCCCGATCAGGGTCTCGCCCGGCGAGTCGCTGGCGCGGATGGCGACGTCGGCATCGCGGCGCGACAGGTTGAGGGTCTGGCTGGCGATGACGACGTCGAGCCGGATCAGCGGATGCGCGAGCCGGAAGGCCGCGAAGATCGGCAAAAGCATGTGCAGATAGAGCGTGTCGGTCGTCGTCACCCGGACTTCGCCGGAGGGGGTGAGGTCGCGCCCGGCCAGCCGCCGGCCGAAAGCGGTGACGTCCTCGTCGATCCGCGAGGCCAGCGCCGCCATCTCCTCACCGGCCGAGGTCGGTACATAACCGGTCTTGCGGCGCTCGAAGAGCGCGTGGCCGAGCTGGTCCTCGATCTGGCCCAGCCGTCGGAACACCGTCGAATGGTTGACTTCGAGGGAGGCTGCGGCCCCGGTCAGGCCGCCGGCATCGGCGATCGCCTTGATCAGGCGGAAATCGTCCCAGGCTAGCTTCGGCATCGCAATCGGCTGGGCTCCCGGAACGCTCCGGGCAGCATCGCTAAATCTTGCGCGATTGCAAGCTGCTCCCGGCGAGGGCGACAGATCGCCCGGTGCCCGGTGTCAGCGCGGCGCGGCGGCCCGGCCGAGACGGTTGTTGATCGCCTCGCCCAGCCCCCGCATCGGCACGGGAGCGACGGCGATGGTGGTCGCGCCGGCTTCGTCGAGCTGGCGCAGGGCGGCGAAGAGATTGGCCGCGGCTTCGGCGAGATCGCCTTTCGGGCTGAGATTGAGCGAGAGCGGTGGCAGGGCATGTCCCTCCGGCTCCGGCCCGAAGCCGAGCCAGGCCTCGCCGGGCAGCGGCGCCGCCGCCTCGAGCCTGACGGCCGCCTCCGGCGCGTAATGCGAGGCGAGCAGCCCCGGCGAGATCGGCGCGGCTCCCTGCGCCGCATCGGCGACGACGAGCTCGCGCCCGATCGCCGCTTCCAGCGCCGCGCGCGGCACGCCGCCGGGGCGCAGCAGCTTCGGCGCTCCGCCGAGGCAGGCGACGATGCTCGATTCGAGCCCGATCTCGGTCGGGCCGGCTTCGAGCACGGCGTCGATCCGCCCGTCGAGATCGACAAGGACATGTTCGGGCAGGGTCGGGCTGACCCGTCCCGAGCGATTGGCGGAAGGGGCGGCGATTGGCCGGCCGGCCGCGGCGAGCACGGCATGTGCGACCGGGTGCGAGGGCACCCTGAGCGCCACGCTGGCGAGCCCCGCGCGGGCGAGGTCGCTGACCGTGCAGCCCGGCGAGACCGGTACGATCAGCGTCAGCGGTCCCGGCCAGAACGCTTTTGCCAGCGCGAGCGCGGCAGCATCGAACAGGCCCTCGCGCCGCGCGGCCGCGGTGTCGGGCAGATGCGAGATCAGTGGGTTGAAGCTCGGCCGTTCCTTGGCTGCATAGATCGAGGCGACGGCGCGGCCGTCGGTCGCATCGGCGGCGAGGCCGTAGACCGTCTCGGTCGGCAGGGCGACCAGTTTTCCGGCGCGAAGCAGTCTTGCCGCTTCGGCGATGCCGGCCTCGTCGGCCCGAAGGCGCTGCGTCTGGCGGGGTTCGGTCACGATCGCTCTTGAATGTTTATATATGAACTATAACAATGCCGGGCGGTCTGCGCAGGCGCGCACCGGCTTGCGCGTTGGCGGAGGGCATAGTTCGCCGCTAACATCGCCGTCAAACGCAACGCTGCAAAATGACCCGCCGCGGATTCGGCGGCGTCCAGGGAGAGGCTCATGTCGTATCGTGCTCCGGTCGAGGATATCCTGGCCACCATGCGCCATGTCGCCGGGCTCGATGCCCTGCAGGCGGACGGCCTCGTGCCCGAGCTGGAGGACGGCCTCACCGAGGCGGTTCTCGAAGAGGCCGCGAAATTCGCCGGCGATGTCCTGGCCCCGCTGAACACGGTCGGTGACCGGCACGGCTCGACCCTGAAGGACGGTGTCGTCACCACCCCGCCGGGCTGGAAGGAAGCCTATCACGCCTGGGCTGAAGGAGGCTGGAACGCTTTGCCTGGGCCGGAGGCCTATGGCGGCCAGGGCCTGCCGACCCTGGTGCAGTCGGCCTGTACCGAAATGTGGAATTCGGCCGCCTTCGCCTTCGCGCTGGGCCCGTTGCTGACGGTCGGCGCGATCGAGGCAGTGCATGCCCATGGCTCCGACCATCTCAAGGAAACCTATCTCGCCAAGCTCGTCTCCGGCGAGTGGATGGGCACGATGAACCTGACCGAGCCGCAGGCCGGCTCCGATCTCAACGCCCTGCGCTGCAAGGCCGAGCGCGTCGGCGACGGCACCTACCGCATCACCGGCCAGAAGATCTTCATCACCTATGGCGAGCACGAGATGACGGACAACATCGTCCATCTCGTCCTCGCCCGCCTGCCTGACGCGCCGGCCGGGACGCGCGGCATCTCGCTCTTCCTCGTGCCGAAATATCTGGTCAATGCCGATGGCTCGCTCGGCGCGCGCAACGATGTCCGCTGCACCGGCGTCGAGCACAAGCTCGGCATCCACGCCTCGCCGACCTGCGCGATGAGCTATGGCGACAATGGCGGCGCGATCGGCTGGCTGATCGGCGAGGAGAATCGCGGTCTCGCCTGCATGTTCACGATGATGAACAATGCCCGCCTCAACGTCGCCGTGCAGGGCGTCGCCATCGCCGAGCGGGCCTATCAGCAGGCGCTCGCCTTCGCCCATGAGCGCAAGCAGGGCACGGCGCTCGACGCCCCCAAGGGCGCGCCGATGAGCCCGATCATCGTCCACCCTGACATCCGCCGCATGCTGATGGAAATGCGCGCCAAGACGCAGGCGGCGCGCACGCTCTCGCTGCTGCTGGCCGCGACGCTCGATCGCTCGCACCGCGAGCCCGACGAGGCCAAGCGCAAGGCCGCGGCCGAGCGTGCCGCGATCATCACGCCCGTCGCCAAGGCCTATGCCACCGATATCGGCGTCGAGGTCGCCTCGACCGGCGTGCAGATCCATGGCGGCATGGGCTATGTCGAGGAGACCGGCGCCGCCCAGCATCTGCGCGATGCCCGCATCGCCACGATCTACGAGGGCACCAACGGCATCCAGGCGATCGACCTCGTGCTGCGCAAGCTGCCGCTCTCCAATGGCGAGGCGGTCAAGGCGATGATCGAGGAGATGCGCGGCGTCGTTGAGCAGGTGCGCGAGGCCAATACGCCGGGCTTCGGCCACACGGCGGCGCGGCTCGGCGCTGCCGTCGACTCGCTCGAGCGCGCGACGCAGTGGATGCTCCGGACGATGGGCAACGACCAGGCGAGCGCGCTCGCCGGCGCGACGCCCTATCTCAAGCTCTTCGCGCTGGCGCAGGGCGGAACCGGCCTCGCCAGGAAGGCGCTCGGGCTGCGCGGTGAGGATGCCGGGGCGGCTGCGCTGGCGACGGCCCGCTTCTTCGCCGAGCACAACGCCGCCGAGGCGCCGGGGCTGGAGCTCGCGGTGACCGAGGGCGCCGGGGCCGTGGCGGATTCGGCGGCGGTCTTCGCGGCGTGACGCAGGTGCGCGCCCCGCTAGATGGCCGGGGCCGCCTTGCGGACGCGCATGTGCAGGAACAGTGGTGCGACGAGCGTGTCGTCGAGATAGGGCAGGGCGCGGGCCGTCTCGGGATCGATCGAGGGCTCGTGCATCATCTCGATGGCAAGGCCCGTCGCGACGATCAGGTTCACCCAGTCGCTCAGCGTGCGGTGAAAGCGCGGCACTCTGAACGGCGCGACACTGGCCTTCTCGTGCTCCGGCGCGGCGCCGAAGCGCCAGCTCTCGATCTCGCCATCGGTGCTGCGGAAATAATCGCGGACCTCGATGGCGAGGACCTTGCGGTTCTCGTCGCGGACGACCTTGCGATGCGGCGTCGCGAAGCAGGGATGCAGGATCGAGAATTGCAGGAAGCCGCCGGGCTTCAGCACGCGCAGCGCCTCGGCCAGCACCCTGTCCTGATGCGGCATGTCCATCAACGACATGAAGGCGGTGGCGAAGTCGAAGCTGCCATCGGCGAAGGGCAGGGCCATGCCGTCCGCGACGCGATAGGCGATGCCGAGCGGGGCCTCGGCCTCCGCTTCCGTTGCGTGCCGGATGAAGGTCGGCGCGATGTCGATTCCGCTCATCCGTGCGCCGGCCTCAGCCAGCTTGCGCGTGTTCGAGCCTTCGCCGCAGCCGATGTCGAGCCCGTCGAGGCCGGCGATAGCGGGCAGGTTGGCGAGGAAGGCCGGGGTGTTCTGGGCGTCCCGGTAGAGGTCGTAGCCGGCCCGCGCATGGCGGGTCCAGGTTTCGGCATTGGCTTCCCAGCAGGCGGCGACTTCGCTCGCATCCATGGCTCGCCTCCTCCTTCGCGGGAGGAGGCTTCTAGGGCATTTCCGTTCGGCGCGAAACAACGCCGTCTTTCCGGCGCGCCGCGCAGCGGCGCCCGTCATGCTCGCCCTTGTGGCGAGCATCCACGTCTTGAACACCGCATGCGACAAGCGAAGGCGTGGATGGTCGGGACAAGCCCGACCATGACGGGTTGGGCGGTGCTCATGGCTTCCGGGCCCGCGCCTGCTGCCTGCGCCGGAATGATGGAGCGGGCTCGATGACCGCGGCTCCCCTGGCAAGCAAGATCTGCCTCGTCGCCGGCGCCTCGCGCGGGCTCGGGCGCGGCATTGCAAAAGCGCTCGGCCAGGCTGGCGCGACGGTGATCTGCACCGGGCGTTCGAGCGAGGCCGGGCCGCGGACCGACCAGCGGATCGAGACCTTCGAGGATACGGCTCGCGAGGTCGAGGCGGCCGGCGGCAAGGGGCAGCCCTATCGCTGCGACCACACCAATGAGCGCGAGGTCGACCAGCTCGTCGCCTGGTGCTTGCGCCGCTTCGGCCGGCTCGACTGCGTCGTCGATGCGGTCTGGGGCGGCAATGAAGGCTATGATGGCGAGCGCTATCCCGACGGCTCGGCCTTCGGCGCTCCGTTCTGGCGTCGCCCCGTCGCGAGGCTGGGCGAAAGCTTCGAGAGTGGCATCTATGCGCAATTGCTGCTGGCCCGCGCCGTCGCGCCGGCGATGGTGCAGATGCGCCAGGGCTTGATCGTCACGGTCAGCTTCGACACCGCCGACGGCTATCTCGGCGACGTCTTCTACGACCTCGCCAAGACGGCGATGAACCGGCTGAGCTTCGCCATGGCGCAGGAGCTCAAGCCCTTCGGCGTCACCGCGCTCGCCCTGTCGCCAGGCCATGTCCTGACCGAGCGGGTGCGCGACGCCGGCATGGCGGAGGAGACGACCGAGACGCCGCTCTATGCCGGCCGGGCGGTCGCGGCGCTGGCCGCCGATCCCGAGGTCGCGCGCCATGCCGGCAAGGTGCTGCATGTCGCCGATCTCGCGCGGACCTACGGCTTCACCGACGCGGACGGCAACCAGCCGGAACGCTTCACTCTGCAATTATAAGGCTGGAGGAAACCACCATGTCGCTCAAGGGCAAGACGCTTTTCATCACCGGCGGATCACGCGGCATCGGCCTCGCCATCGCCTTGCGGGCGGCGCGCGACGGCGCCAACGTCACCATCGCCGCCAAGACGGCCGAGCCGCATCCCAAGCTCGAAGGCACGATCTATACGGCTGCCGCCGAGATCGAGGCGGCCGGTGGCAAATGCCTGCCGCTGATGGTCGACATCCGCGAGGAGGAGGCGGTGGTCGCGGCTATCGCCAAGACGGCCGAGACCTTCGGCGGCATCGACATCCTCGTGAACAACGCCAGCGCGATCTCGCTGACCAATACGCAGATGACCGAGATGAAGCGCTTCGATCTGATGCACCAGATCAATACGCGCGGCACCTTCATGGTCTCGAAATACGCGATTCCCTTTCTGGAGAAGGCGGAGAACCCGCATATCCTGATGCTGTCGCCGCCGCTCGACATGAGCATGCGCTGGTTCGCCCCGCATCTCGCCTACAGCATGGCGAAATACGGGATGAGCCTGTGCGTGCTCGGGCTCGCCGGCGAACTCGCACCGAAGGGCATCGCCGTCAACGCGCTCTGGCCGCGCAGCACGGTCGCGACCGCGGCGGTCAGGAACCTGCTCGGCGGCGACAAGATGGTGCAGGCGAGCCGCACGCCCGACATGCTGGGCGAGGCCGCCTGGATGGTCTTCAACAAGCCGTCGCGCGAATTCTCCGGCAATTTCCTGATCGACGACAGCTTCATGGCCGGCGAGGGCGTTACCGATTTCACGCCCTATCGCGTCGACCCGTCTGTGCCGCTGATGCCCGACTTCTTCGTGCCGGCCGACAGCAAGCCGCCGCAGGGCGTCAAAGGCGGCATGTGACACGCCCGTCATCGGTTTGACACCGTCGGAGGTTTGGAGTTGGTGCCGCCCAGATCGGCGCTCCGGCGCCCATGCTTCCGGAAAGATCGCCGATGCTCCTGATCCATGGAATCTGCCCGGTGCGGGGCGATCGTCTCGTTCATCAGGAACTCGGACCGGAGGAGCCGATCCCCGCCGGGACGATCTGGATCGACCTGCTCAACCCGTCGACGCCGGAGGACGGCAAGGTCGAGCAGCATCTCGGCATCTCGATCCCGACACGGGAGGAAATGCATGATCTCGAGCCTTCCGAGATCATCTACGCCGAGAACGGCGCGCATTACATGACCATGCGGGTGATCTGCCAGTCGGACACCAATGTCCCGCGGCTCGCCGATGTCACCTTCATCCTGACCGAGCAGGCGCTCGTCACGGTGCGCTACGACCAGCCGGGCGCCTTCAATATCTTCCTCAACCGCGTCGGCAAGCCGGGCGGCTGCAGTCTCGAGCCCGCCGGGGTCATAGAGGGGCTGATCGACGCGATCACCGATCGCGCCGCCGAGGTGCTGCGCGGCGTCGGCGACCGGATCGACATGCGCTCGCGCCAGATCTTCGACGGCAACAGCGCCAATGTCGAGCAGGGGCGCGCCTATCAGGCCGTGGTGCGCCGCATCGGCCAGTACGAGCACATCATCTCGAATGTCCGCGAAAGCATGGTCTCGGTCGAGCGCGTGCTGCTCTACCTCTCGGCCAATTTCAAGCGCGCCAAGAAGGCGACCAGCGGCTTCGCGCCGGAATGGCGCTCCTCGATCCGCGATGTCCAGGCCATCGAAGAGCACGCGACCTTCCTTTCCAGCAAGCTGCAATTCATGCTGGGGGCGACGCTCGGTCTTGTTAGCATCGAGCAGAACAAGATCATCAAGCTGTTCTCGGTCGTCTCGGTGGTGCTGATGCCGCCGACCCTCGTCGCCTCGATCTACGGCATGAACTTCAAGCTCATGCCGGAGCTCGACTGGCAGCTCGGCTATCCGATGGCGCTGGTGATGATGGTGGTCTTCGCCGTGCTGCCCTATCTGTTCTTCCGCTGGAAGAAATGGCTCTGACCCGCTGACGGCGGCGCGCGCTTCGCTTTTTCGGCTTCGCATCGGCCGCCCGCGCCCGGTAAGAAGGCGCGGATGACCCTGCCGCAGATTCTCTCCTGCTCGCTCGTCGCCGCGATGATGGCCGCCTTCGTCTGGGGGCGGCTGCGCTATGACGTGGTCGCGCTGCTGGCGCTGCTCGCGGGCGTTGCGCTCGGCGTCATCCAGCCCAAGGACGCCTTCAAGGGCTTTTCCGACGACATCGTCATCATCGTCGCCAGCGCCCTGATCGTCAGCGCCGCTGTGGCGCGCTCGGGGCTCGTCGAGAGCGCGCTGTCGCGTATCGCGCCTGCCTTGCGCACCACCCAGACCCAGGTCATGGCGCTCGTCTTCACGGTCGCCGTGATGTCGGCGATCATCAAGAACATCGGCGCGCTCGCGATGATGCTGCCGATCGCCTATCAACTCGCGCGCAAGGACGGCAAATCCCCTTCCGTCTTCCTGATGCCGATGGCCTTTGCCTCGCTGCTCGGCGGCATCGTCACCCTGGTCGGCACCTCGCCCAACGTCATCGTCTCGCGGGTTCGCGAGGAGCTCGGCGGCGAGCCCTTCGCCATGTTCGACTTCACGCCGGTCGGTCTCGGCGTCGCCTTCTTCGGCTGTCTCTTCCTTGGCTTCGGCTACCGATTGCTGCCGAAGAACCGGCAGGGCTCGGCCTCGCTCGACCAGGCGCTCGACATCAAGGACTACGTCACCGAAGCCAGGATCCCGGCGAATGCGCCGCTGAGCGACCGGACGATCGCCGATCTCAGGAAGCCTGCCGATGGCGAGGTCGAAGTCGTCGCCATCCTGCGAGGCGGCAAGCGCCGGCAGGCGCCACTGCCTGATGCCAGCCTGAAGGCCGGCGACATCGTGCTGCTGCGCGGCGAGGCCAAGGCGCTGGAGCGCGTCGTCGCCGAAGGCAAGCTCGAGCTCGTCGGGCAGGACCGGCCGACGAAGACCGAAGGCTCGCTCGATCCTGCCCGGACCGGCGAGGCAGTGGTGACGCAGGGCTCGGTCCTGGCCGGCGCGACCGCCGCCGAGCTCGATCTTCACGCCCGCTTCCATGTCAACCTGCTCGGCATCAGCCGCGCCGGCGAGCGCTTCACCGAGCGGCTGCGCGATATTCGTCTCGATGCCGGCGACGTCGTGCTGCTCCAGGGCGACGAGAAACTGCTGCCGGAGCGGCTGCGCGAACTCGGCCTGTTGCCGCTGGCGGCCCGCAGCCTGTCGCTGGGCAGCGCCCGCCGAAGGCTGATCACCGGCTCGGTGGTCCTGGGAACGGTCGCTGTCGTGGCTTTCGGCCTGGTGCCCGTCGCGGTCGCCTTCTTCTCGGCGGCCGTGCTGCTGCTGGCGCTGCGGGCGCTCTCGCTGCGCGACGCCTATGCCTCGGTCGAGGCGCCGATCCTCGTCATGCTCGCGGCGCTGATCCCGGTCAGCGACAGTCTGCGGACCACCGGCACCACCGATGTCCTCGCCGGCTGGCTGGCGCAGGCCGGCTCCGGCCTGCCCGGCTGGGGCGCCGTCGGGCTCATCCTGATTGCCGCCATGGCGGTGACGCCCTTCCTCAACAATGCCGCGACGGTGCTGGTGATGGCGCCGATCGGCGCCGGCTTCGCCAAGACGCTCGGCTACAATCCCGACGCCTTCCTGATGGCGGTGGCGATCGGCGCAGCTTGCGACTTCCTCACCCCGATCGGCCATCAGTGCAACACGCTGGTGATGGGGCCGGGCGGCTATCGTTTCAGCGACTATGCCAGGCTCGGCGCACCGCTCTCGCTGCTGGTCATCCTTTTGACTGTGCCGCTGATCCTCTGGGTCTGGCCGCTGCGCTGAGCGCCGTTTCGAGATTGCTCGGCCCTCATCCTGAGGAGCAGCCAAAGGCTGCGTCTCGAAGGAAGCGTCAGGAGGCGCGGGAACCAACTGCAGCATCCTTCGACACGCTGCTGCGCAACTCCTCAGGATGAGGGCTCGAATTCTCGAACAGGCGGGAAGCGTTCAGGACTGGAAGGTCGACAAAAAAAGGGGAGCGCCAGGCTCCCCCTTCAGACCTTACCGGGCGCGCCGGATCAGGTTGGCGATGTTGATGTCGTATGGCAGCTCGCTGACCTGCCACCACAGCGAGGTCGCATCGCGATAGGCCATCACCTCGCCGAGAATCTTCTTGAACGTCGGGTTTGACGCGTTGATCTCGTCATAGGTTTGCTGGGTCGCCTTGAAGCTGGCTTCCATGATCGCCGGCGAGAACGGGCGCAGGATCGCGCCGGCGGCGACCACGCGCTTCAGCGCGATGGGGTTCTCGTGATCGTATTTCGCCTGCATCCACTGGTTGGTAGCGGCGCAGGCATCGCTCAGCACGGCCTTGTAGCGGGCCGGCAGCTCGTCCCATTTCGCGCGGTTGATCATCATCGAGATGACCGTGCCCTGGTCCCACCAGCCGGGGTAGTAATAGTACTTCGCCACCCGGTAGAGGCCGAGCTTCTCGTCGTCATAAGGACCGGTCCATTCGGCCGCGTCGATGGTGCCGCGCTCCAGCGAGGAGTAGAGGCCGCCGCCGCCGATCTGCTGCGGCACGACGCCGAGCTTGAGCAGGACATTGCCGGCGAGCCCGCCGACGCGGAACTTGATGCCCTTCAGGTCCTCGACCGTGTTGATCTCCTTGCGGAACCAGCCGCCCATCTGCACGCCGGTATTGCCGGCCGGCAGCGCGTAGAGATTGTGCTTGGCGTAGAACTCGTTGAGCACATCGTTGCCGCCGCCGACCGTCAGCCAGGCATTGGTCTGGCGGGCATTGGGGCCGAACGGGACGCAGGTGCCGAAGGCGAAGGTAGGGTCGATGCCGATGCCGTAATAGCTGCAGGTATGGCAGCATTCGATAGTGTTCTTGG
This sequence comes from Allobosea sp. NPDC055594, assembly GCF_053618995.1. Lineage (NCBI taxonomy): Bacteria > Pseudomonadati > Pseudomonadota > Alphaproteobacteria > Hyphomicrobiales > Alloboseaceae > Allobosea > Allobosea sp. NPDC055594. Next base: position 56,134 of record NZ_JBSHIO010000002.1, on the reverse strand, counting down.
ACGTCGCGTCGATCACCGCCGCGCCGCCGGGGACGATCTCGCCGGCCGCAAAGGGCTGGATCTGGAACTGCCCGTCCGTGGCCTCGCTGACCCGACGCGCCAGTTCGAGCGAGCCGCCATAGAGCGTGTCGAGAGACTTCGGGAAGGCCGAGACCAACCGCCAGCGGACGGAGGGCGCCGATTGCGCGATAGCGGGGCTCGCGATCGGGGCGGCGACCGCCGCAGTCGCGCCAGCTGCGAGGAATTGGCGTCTCTTCATCGATGTTCTCTCCAGGCGTTGACCGCAGCTTTTGTCCGGCGTGCCGGTGCGGCTCATTGAAAGCGCCGGCTGGTTAGCAGCGCTGTCCTGCGGGCGGCAGGCCCGGCGGCGCACGCCTGCCCCGCGTTCTCCTGCCGATGAAGGGATGAAACTCGCCCGGAATCGAGATGGCGCAGAATGATCCTGTCGCTGGCTGCGCACAAAACAGAAATCTGCTCCTTCGCCTTATCCGCTGCGGCGCATTATATCCTGACGCATAAATAGAGCCGCACGGCGGCGATTGACGAGTTCCTGCCATGACAACGATGACGTCCCCAGCCGGCGTGAAGAGCGCCGGCACAAAGCCGTTCTATTCCAGCTTCGGTTTCCAGGTCCTGCTCGCCATGCTGGTCGGGCTCCTGCTCGGCTGGATCGCGCGCAATATCGGCCCGGATGCGGCCGGGCAGCCGAACGGGCTGACCGTCGCGCTCCAGACCACCGGCTCGATCTTCGTGCAATTGCTGCAGGCGTTGGTGCCGCCGCTGATCTTCACCGCGATCGTCGCCTCGATCAGCAATCTCCGGCAGCTTTCCAATGCTGCTGCCCTGGTCTGGCAGACGCTGCTCTGGTTCGCCGTCACCGCCTTCATCGCGGTGCTGATCGGCATCGCGCTCGGTTTGATCATCCAGCCCGGCCTCAATTCCGGCGTCGCTGCGGCCAGCGCCAAGGCCCCCGCGACGGTCGGCTCCTGGCTCGATTTCCTGAAGGGCCTCGTGCCCGCCAACATGCTCGGCCTGCAGGCGACGACCCGTGTCGACGGCGGCGCGGCGACCACCCGCCTCGGCTTCAACGTTCTGCAATTGCTGGTGATCTCGATCGTCGTCGGCGTCGCGGCGCTGAAGGTCGGCGAGCGCGCCAACAGCTTCCTGTCCTTCAACGAGTCGCTGCTGGCCATCGTCCGCAAAATCCTGTGGTGGGTGATCCGGCTGACCCCGATCGGCACCATCGGCCTGCTCGGCAATGCCGTGGCGCAATATGGCTGGCAGACCCTGCAGCAGCTCTCCTGGTATGCCTTCGCGATCTATCTCGGCCTCGCCATCGTGCTGCTGATCGTCTACCCGGCGCTGCTTCTGCTGCACGGCCTCTCGCCGGCGCGCTTCTTCGCGGGCGCCTGGCCGGCGATCCAGCTCGCCTTCGTCTCGCGCTCCTCGGTCGGCACCTTGCCGGTAACCGAGGCGGTGACCGAGAAGAGCCTCGGCGTGCCCCGTGAATACGCAGCCTTCGCCGTGCCGCTCGGCGCGACCACCAAGATGGATGGCTGCGCCGCAATCTATCCGGCGATCTCGGCGATCTTCGTCGCGCAGTTCTACGGCCTGCCGCTCGGCCTGCAGGAATATGTGCTGATCGTCTTCGTCTCGGTGATCGGCTCGGCGGCGACCGCAGGGCTCACCGGCGCGACGGTGATGCTTACGTTGACGCTCTCGACGCTCGGCCTGCCGCTTGCCGGTGTCGGTCTGCTGCTCGCGATCGACCCGATCCTCGACATGGGCCGCACGGCCGTGAACGTCGCCGGCCAGGCTCTGGTGCCGACCATCGTCGCCAAGCGCCAGGGCATGCTCGATCAGGCGCAATATGACCGCGCCGGCGACATCGACGCGCTCGAGGCTGAGGCGCAGACGGCCTGAGGAGGCACTGCACCGGCTGTCCTTTTCTCAGCGCGGCGGGAGCTTCGAAAGCAGCGCCTCGCCGCGCGGCGACAGTCGGTAGCCCACCTCGAGGCTCTCGGTCAGGCCGAGCGCCTTGAGCTTGCGCACATCCTGCTTAAAGGCGAGCGTCTCGCGACCGAGCAGGGCGGCGAGTTCCGGCGCACGGCGGCCGGGATGAGCGGCGATCAGGGCGAGCGTGGCGCCTGTCCAGGGGCGGCGGGCATCGAGCCGGCCAAGGCGTGCTGCGAGCACGCCGACCTCTTCATCACCGAGCTCGGAGGCTTCGCGCAGGGCAAGCCGCGGATCGGGACCCGCAAGGTGCAGGCGGATCCGGTAGAGGTCGCCCTCGCGGCCGGCGAGGCTCGCGAGCGCTGCCTCGCGCGAGGCGAAGCCGGCCGCTTTCGCCGCTGCGTCGTCGATCTCGGCTTCGCCGATCGGCTCGACCGCCTCGATCGCCAGGACGTCCGCGGCCGTCATCAGGCTGCCGCCGCTGCGGACGCTCGGTCGGCGCCAGCGCCGCAGCACCCGGGTGATGCTGCCCTCGGCGATGCCTGCGAGCGTCCGCCGGTCGAGCAGCATGGGCTCAGGCCATCACCCGGGCCATCACGTCCTTCAGCCCGCCATTGCGTTCGAGCCAGCCGGGGACCGGCAGGTTCTTCGAGCGCAGGAATTCCGGATTGAACAGTTTCGACTGATAGCGCGTGCCGTAGTCGCAGAGGATGGTCACGATGGTGTGGCCGGGGCCGAGCTCTTTCGCCAGCCGGATCGCGCCGGCGACATTGATGCCTGAGGAGCCGCCGAGGCAGAGGCCCTCTTCCTCCAGAAGCTGGAAGACCAGTGGGACCGCCTCTTCGTCCGGGATCTGGAAGGCGGTGTCGATCGGAGCGCCCTCGATGTTCTTGGTGATCCGGCCCTGGCCGATGCCTTCGGTGATCGAGGACCCCTCGGCCTTCAACTCGCCGGTCTTGAACCAGGAATAGAGCGCCGCGCCCATCGGGTCGGCGAGGCCGATCCTGACCTTCGGGTTGAAGCCCTTCAGCGCGATCGCGGTGCCGGCGAGTGTGCCGCCGGTTCCGACGGCGCAGATGAAGCCGTCGACCTTGCCGTCGGTCTGTTGCCAGATCTCCGGGCCGGTCGTCTCGATATGGCCCTGGCGGTTGGCGACATTGTCGAACTGGTTGGCCCAGATCGCGCCATTGGGTTCGGTCTTGGCCAGTTCCTCGGCGAGGCGGCCGGAGACCTTCACATAGTTGTTGGGATTGACGTAGCCGACGGCCGGGACCTCGAGCAGCGTCGCGCCGGCGAGCCGCAGCATGTCCTTTTTCTCCTGGCTCTGCGTCTCGGGAATGACGATCACCGAGCGGTAGCCGAGCGCATTGCCGACCAGCGCGAGGCCGATGCCGGTATTGCCGGCGGTGCCCTCGACGATGACACCGCCGGGGCGGAGCACGCCGCGCTTTTCGGCATCCCGGATGATGGCGAGCGCCGCGCGATCCTTGACCGACTGGCCGGGATTCATGAACTCGGCCTTGCCGAGGATTTCGCAGCCGGTTTCCCGCGAGGCGCGCTTCAGCCGGATCAGGGGCGTGTTGCCGATCGCCTCGACGACGCCGTTGCGGATAGTCATGACCACTTCCTCTCTGGCTGGCGCCGGCCCGATAGCGGCCGGGCGCAGCAGGTCGCCACCATAGTCGGTTCGCCCGTTACTTCACGGGATAGTTCTTCCAAATCTCCGCGAAAAAAGATGATGATTTCCCTCGCGACGCAGGAACTGATAGGCCACGCCTCTTCCTCAACCCTGCCCGGATCCGCATGTCTGCCCTTGCCATGAACGAAACCCTGGTGATCGCGCGGCTCGGCCAGCGCGGCGACGGCGTGGCCGAGACGGCGGACGGTCCGGTCTTCGTACCTTTCGCATTGCCTGGCGAAAGCGTCCGTGCCGTGCGGGACGGCGAACGGGCGCAGGTTGTCGAAATCCTGGCACCATCCGCGTCGCGCATCGCCGCGATCTGCCCGCTCTTCACCCGCTGTGGCGGCTGCGTCGCCCAGCACATGGGCGAGGAACTCTACGCCGAATGGAAGCGCCAGCAGGTCGTCTCGGCGCTCGGGCGGGTCGGCTCGGGAGTGACCGTCGAGCCGCCGCGCGACGCCCATGGCACCGGGCGCCGGCGCGTCACCTTCCATGCCCGTCGCGAGGAAGACGGCATGCGCATCGGCTTCATGGCGGCGCGCAGCCATGACCTGATCGCCGTCGATGCCTGCCCGGTTCTGGCGCCTGGCCTGGCGCGCGCCCCTTCCGTCGCCCAGCACCTCGCCAACCGGCTCGGCGGCTCGAACAAGCCGCTCGATCTGCAGATCACCGCCTCCGAGGCCGGGCTCGACGTCGATATCCGTGGCCATGGCCCGGCTGGCAACGCGCTTCGTCGCACGCTGACCGAGGCGGCTGAGCGGCTCGATCTGGCGCGGCTTGCCATGCATGGCGACGTCATCGTCGAAAGGCGCACTCCCTTCCATCTCATGGGCAAGGCCACGGTCACGCCGGGGCCGGGCGGCTTCCTTCAGGCGACGGCGCGTGGCGAGGAGGTCTTGGCCGAACTCGTGCTCGCGGCCCTGCCCAAGGCGAAGCGCGTCGCCGATCTCTTCGCCGGGTGTGGACCGTTCAGCTTCCGCCTGGCCGAGCGCTGCCACGTCACCGGCTTCGAGAGCGACAAGACGGCGGTGCAGGCGCTGCAGCGCGGCGCCAGCAAGGCGCAGGGGCTGAAGCCGATCGTGGCCGAGGCCCGCGATCTTTTCCGCCGGCCGCTGCTGGAGCACGAGCTCGCCGCCTTCGACGCCGTGGTGCTCGATCCGCCGCGCGCCGGAGCTGAGGCGCAAGTTCGGCGGCTCGCCGCCTCGAAAGTGCCTGTCGTCGCCTATGTCTCCTGCGATGTCGGCAGCTTCGCGCGCGACGCGGCGCTTTTGGTCGCAGGCGGCTATGCGCTGGAACGCGTGACGCCGGTCGATCAGTTCCGTTATTCCGCTCACATCGAACTCGTCGGCGTCTTCCGCAAGGCTGCCGGCCGCAAGTGATCATGTCTCCGGAGGCAGGATGAGCGCGTCCGTTACCGAAGCTCTGGCCGGCATCGTCGGCGCCAAACACGTCATCACCGACGCCGATGCGATGGTGCCCTATCTCAAGGAGCCGCGCGGCCTGTTCAAGGGCAAGGCGCAGGCGGTGGTGCGGCCGGGCTCGGTCGCCGAGGTCTCGGCCCTGATGAAATGGGCAAGCGAGACGGGTGCGACGATCGTCCCGCAGGGCGGCAATACCGGCATGGTCGGTGGCCAGGTCCCGGTCGCCGAGGGCCGGGAGATCGTCCTGTCGCTGCAGCGGCTCGACAAGGTCCGCGCGGTCGATGCTGCCGGCGACACCATGACCGTCGAGGCCGGCGTCATCCTGCAGAAGGCGCAGGAGGCGGCCGAGGCCGCCGGCCGGCTCTTCCCGCTCTCGCTCGCTTCGGAAGGCTCCTGCACGGTCGGCGGCAATCTCTCCGCCAATGCCGGCGGCACTGCGGTGATCGCCTATGGCAATGCCCGCGAGCTCTGTCTCGGGCTCGAGGTCGTGCTGCCCGATGGCCGCGTCTGGAACGGCCTGCGCCAGCTCCGCAAGGACAATACCGGTTACGACCTGAAGAACCTCTTCATCGGCTCGGAAGGCACGCTCGGCATCATCACCGCCGCGGTGCTGAAGCTCTTCCCGCTGCCGGCGGCACGCGCCACCGCCTTCCTCGCCGTACCCGATCCGGACGCTGCACTGGCGCTGCTGAACAAGGCCAAGGCCAGCGCCGGCGGCACGCTCACAACTTTCGAGCTGATGCCGCGCATCGGGCTCGACTTCGTCGTGCGCCATGCCGATGGCGCTCGCGATCCGCTTTCGGAACCCTCGCCTTGGTATGTGCTGATGGAGGTCTGCGCCCAGGCCGAGACTGGCCTCTCCGAAGCCGTCGAGAACTTCCTTGGCGAGGCGATGGAAGAGGGGCTGGTCACCGATGCGGTGCTCGCCGGCTCGCTCGGCCAGCGTGCCGAGCTCTGGAAGCTGCGCGAGATGCTCTCGGAGGTGCAGACCCATGAGGGCGGCTCGATCAAGCACGATGTCTCGGTGCCGCTGCACGCGGCCCCGGAATTCCTGAGGCGCGCCATCGCCAAGGTCGAGGAGCTGGTGCCGGGCTGCCGGCCGGTGCCTTTCGGCCATCTCGGCGACGGCAACATCCATTTCAACGTCAGCCAGCCGGTCGGTGCCGACAAGGCCGCCTATCTCGCCGGCTGGGACGCGATGAACGCGGCTGTCCATGCCATCGTCACCGAACTCAAGGGCTCGATCTCGGCCGAGCACGGCATCGGCCGCCTGAAGCGCGCGCTGCTGCCCGGCGTCAAGGACCCGGTCGAGCTCGATCTGATGCGTACGGTCAAGGCGGCGATTGATCCCAAGGGCGTGCTCAACCCCGGCGCGGTGCTGTAGCGGTCGCGAGCGGCGCGGGTAGTTGAAGGACTGGACGCCTTTCTCACACTCTGTGCCGTCATCCCGGCTGGAGCGCAGCGTAACGCCGGGATCCATCGTAGAGCGCGACGCCCTTCGATGGATTCCGGAGCTACGCCGCTGCGCGGCTTGTCCAGAATGACGATCTATCTGGATCTCGACCTGCTCTATGCATCCTCGCGGACCCGGCAGATCTCGGCCAGCGCCAGCACCAGATGATAGAGCACCCGGACCGGGACCCGGTCGGCGATCGGCTGCCTGCCGGAGTCGATCTGGTTGACCCAGAGCCCGCTCTCGCGGTCGACGAAGTGCTGGAACATCAGCGCGACATGGCGGTCGAGACGGGCTGCGGCATCCGCATCGCCTTCGAACTCGACCCGCGCGACGAGGGCTTTCAGATATTCGGTCTGCGGCCAGAGCAGAGCGGCGCCGTTGAGCACATCGCCCGCGGGATCGACCTCGTTCACCACAAGCCGTGAGGCGTTGGCCGGCGCATCGACTTGGCTCTGTCCGAAGGCGTGGAGGCTGCGCGCCGTCGCGCGGGCCTCGGCCGAACCGGTCAGCCGCTCATGGTGATAGAGCAGCCAGGTCCATTCGAAATGATGGCCGGGTTCCCGGATCAGCCCGCGCGGACCGGGAAAGGCAGCCCAGTCCTCGCCGAAGAACTCGCCGAGCGTGCCATTGCTGTCCAGCATGCGCCCCCGCATCAGGCGTACGAGCATGTCTGCCGTCTCCAGCCAGCGCGGATCGGGCGAGACCGCCGCGAGCGCGTGGCAGGCTTCGAGCAGGTGCATATGCGGGTTCTGGCGCCGCGGCTGCGTGCCGAGCGTATCCTCGCTGAAGCCGCCGGCCGGGTGCGCCAGCTCCCGCTCCAGAAAATCCATGACCTCCCCGGCCAGCGCCAGCGCGCTCTGGTCGCCGCTCGCCTTTGCGTACCAGCCGAGGGCGAACAGAACGAAGGCGAGATCGTAGAAATCGGACCTGCCATCGACGGGCTCACCCTGCGCGGTGCAGGAATGGCTGTAGCGTCCATCGGCACGGCGGCAGGCGGCGGTCAGGAAGGCGATGCCGTGCCGCGCCGCAGCCAGCGCGCCGGGAACGCCGAGCAGATGGGCATGGCTGAAGACATAGGTCAGGCGCGCCGTGACCAGCGTCGTGCGGATCTCGCCGAGCTCGGGCTTTCCATCCGGTGTGAGATATTCGACGAAACCCGGCCGTGTCGGGTCATAGGCGCGCGCGATCCAGCCCGGCAGCAGGCTGTCCGTCAGCCAGGAGCGAAGATCGTTCCGCGCAGGCGCCGACATGCTTTCACTCCTCGAAGACACCGCTGTCATGGCGTGCGGTCATGGCCGCTGCTCTGCCACCTCGGCGTCGGCGAAGCCAGAGGGCAGACGCATGGACCGCCGCCATTCAGTCGAGCACGGATTTTTCCTACTCGCGCCCGCTCAGGGCGTCGCGACATAGCCGTCGCGGCGCGGATCGCAGGCGCCGGTCAGCTTGCCGTTTGCCGGATCGCGCGCGACCGCCTGCATGCCGCCGACCCGCATCGTCCATCCGGTATCGAAGGGGGTGATCTCGTGGCCGCGCTGCCGCAGGGCGGCGATGGTCTGCGCCACGATGCGATCCTCGACCTCGATGGCACGGCCATCCCAGAGCCGGGCGCGCGGCGCCTCGATCGCCTCCTGCAGCGGCAGGCCGAAATCGACATGCTGGACCATGGCCTGCGCCTGCGTCTGCAGGATGCCGTAGCTGCCGGGCGTGCCCAATGCCAGCACCGGCTCGCCATTCCGGGTCGACAGGCTCGGCGACATGCACATCGGCAGTTCCGAGCCCGGCTGCGAGCGGTTCGGGCTGCCGGGCTGGACATCGGCCCAGTACAGGAAATTGTTGAGGCAGAGCCCGGTGCCCGGCACGACCACGCCGCTGCCGAACGGGCTGCCGATGCTCTGCGTCACGCAGATCAGGTTGCCTTCGCGGTCGGCGATCGAGAAGGAGGTGGTGTGCGCCGGATCCTCGCCGGCGGGTGCCTCCGCCATCCATTGCTCGGTCGGGCCGGTGATCGGTTGCCCGTCACGCAGGCGGGCACGCAGTTTTTCGACCGCGGCGTCGGACAGCAGTTCTGCGAGCTTTTCCGGCTTCGGATTGTTGTTGGCGATGCGCTGACCGGCAGCGAGGCGGATGGCGCGGTAGACGATGTCGAGATGCTCAGCGCCGTTGCGCTCCAGCCCGGCGAGCTCGAAGCCGTCGAGAATGCGCAGCGTCAGGAGGAACTGGAAACCTTCGCAGGCCGGTGGCGGCACATGCACGAGCCGGTCGCGATAGGCGGCGGCGATCGGCTCGCGCCAGCGCGGCGCGACCTTGCCGAGATCCGCCACGGTCAGCGTGCCGCCCTTGGCCTTGAGATGCGTGATCACGGTCTCGCCGAGCGCGCCGCGGTAGAGGTGCTCCGGGCCCTTGGCCGCGATCTCGGAGAGCGTCCGGGCGAGATCGGGCTGGCGCAGGATCTGGCCGAGTTCGACCGTATCGCCGCCATCCGGCAGGTAGTTCCTTGCCCAGTCGGCATGAAGTTCCGAGCGCTCGCGCAGCAGCGGCGCCTGTTCGTTGAACTCGGCGACGCCGAACTCGGCGAGCGGAAACCCGTCGGCGGCGAGCGCGATCGCCGGTGCGAAGATCTGCGGCAGGGACAGGCGGCCATAGGTGCGGTTGAGCTCGCACCAGCCGGCGAGGTTGCCGGGCGGGGCGACGGCGAGCGCGCCGCGCTCCAGATCCGAGCGCTGGCTGAAGCGCTCGAGCGGGAAGCTGCCCGGCACGGGCGGCACGAAATCGAGGACGCGCACGCGGCGTTCGGCAGCCACCCACATCGTCGCCGAGCCCATGCCGGCGAGGCTCGACATGAACGGCTCGACCACGTTGAGCGCCGCGGCGACAGCGCCGACCGCATCGAAGGCATTGCCGCCCTGGCTGAGGATGCGGGCACCGGCCTGGGCCGCCAGCGGGTGGCCGGCGGCGACCATGCCGTGCAGGGAACTCATCGTCGGGCGGCGGCCATGCATGTCGGGCGTTCCTCAAATCGCTTTTGTCGTTGCCCGAGAGTAAGCGCGCGCTCGCCTCCTGCGCTAGAACAGGCTGCCCTGCGCATCGTCCTTGCCGCCCCGCCGCGAACGCATGGCGGGCTTGGGTTCGGACGGCTCCGGCGCCGATGCGGGATCGAAGGGCAACTGCAGTTCCGGCCCGTCATTGGCGACCTTGTTCACGGCGTCGCCGAGCCGGACCATCTCCAGGAGATCGTCGGGGGGAGGGCGCAGCAGCCCCCGCAGGGTCGCCGGCTCGGCCGCCGGATCGAGCCAGGCGTCGAAAGCCTCGGGCGGCACGATGACGGGCGAGCGATGATGGATCGCCGCCATCTGCCCGTTGGCGGGACCGGTCATCATCGCGACCGTGTCGATCTCCGAGCCGTCCGGGCTGTGCCAGGTCTCCCAGAGTGCCGCGAAGGCTAAGAGGCCGCGATCCGGCCGGCGGAAGAGATAGGGCCGGTTTTCCTGCCGGCGCCCCTCGCCGAGGCGGTGCCATTCATAGAAGCCGTCGGCAGGCATCAGGCAGCGCCTTCGGGCGAGGGCGGCGCGGAAGGACGGCTTCTCGGCGGCGCTCTCGCTGCGGATGTTGATGACCAGCGGAAAGTCCTTGGGGTCCTTGACCCAGCCGGGAATGAAGCCCCAGCGCATCAGCACGAACTGGCGCGTGCCCTGTTCGAGCCTGACCACCGGCACCGGCTGCGTCGGCGCGATGTTGTAGCGCGGCGGAAAGTTCGGCTGCTCGCGATAGGCGAAGGCCTGGCGCATCGCTTCCGGCGGCAAGGTTACGGCGTAGCGGCCACACATGTCCTGTTCAGTCGACGTTCCGTTATGTCCGATCAATACTTTATTTGGGTTTGGGCACGCATATTCCCAGCGATTTCGAGGCCGCCCGGATGCCTGCTCCCGCAAGATCAGATGCGCCGAACGCGGCGGCCGGCTCTGGAGCTGCGCCCTCGCCGATGCGCCTGTCGACGGACTATCTGAACCGCCACAGCGAGGCGCTGATGCTGCTCGAGATGGTGCCGATGGACCGCACCGTCCTGGTCGAGCTGCAGGCGTGGCGGGCGGTCAGCTATTCCGAGCATTTTAAGGCCTCGTCGCTGCGCTGCGCCGCGGAAGCGCACGAGGCCTACCGGCGGCTCGGGCCAGGCGAGGTCGCAGGCTTCGACGCGCTCTGCGCCGCCATGGACCGTCTCGTCCTCACCGCGACGGCGCTGCTCGACGAGATGCCGGACAGCGAAGACCCGGCCTTGATCGTCGATGTCGCCTGCCTGTCCCTGCGTCGCCTGATCGCGCGGGCTGCAGCCTTCATCAATGCCAATGGCCAGGGCGATGCCGCAAATATCGATCCCGGTACGATACAGGCCGAGGTCGATGCGCTGATCGCCGGCTGAGACTCAGCGCGCCCCGCCGATCAGGAATTCGCGGTTGCCGTCGCCACCCTCGATCGGGGAGAGGATCGGACCCGAGACCCGGAAGCCGAGTGCGGCGGTGAGCTCGGCGATCTCGGCGCAGATCTCTGCCTGCAGAGCCTCGTCGCGCAGCACGCCCTTCTTCAGCGTCGAGCGCTTCGTTTCGAATTGCGGCTTCACCAGTGCGACGAGCTGCGCCCGGGGGGCCAGCAGCTTCGTCACTGCCGGCAGCACCAGCTTCAGCGAGATGAAGCTGACATCGATGACGGCGAGCCCCGGCGGCTCCCCGAGCAGGGCGGTATCGAGGGTGCGGATATCCTGGCTCTCCAGGCTGGTCAGCCTGGCATGGCCGTGCAGGCTCTCATGCAACTGCGACCGGCCGACATCGACGGCATGGACATGGGCCGCGCCGCGCCGGAGCAGGACGTCGCTGAAGCCGCCTGTCGAAGCGCCGACATCGAGGCAGGCGAGCCCGGCCGGATCGAAGCCGAAGGCGTCGAGCGCCGCCGCGAGCTTCACCCCGCCGCGCGAGACATAAGGATGGGGCGCCTGCGCCTCGATCGTCGCCGTGACCGCGACCGTCTCCGACGCCTTGCGCAGGAAGACGCCATCGGCGCTGACCAGCCCGGCGGCGATCGCCGCCTGGGCGCGGGCCCGGCTCTCGAACAGACCGCGCTCGACCAGCCAGAGATCAGCGCGAACGCGGCGCGGCAGGCCGGCGGTCATGGGTTCAGGCGCGCTTGATGGCGCTGGCGGGGCCAAGCGCGGCCTCGACCGCACGCACGATGCCGGCGGCGTCGAGCCCGGCATCTGCATACATCTTCTCGGGCTTGTCATGGTCCTGGAAGCTGTCCGGCAGGGTTAGGCTGCGGATCTTCAACCCGCTGTCGAGCAGGCCCTTCTGCGCCAGCAATTGCAGGACATGGCTGCCGAAGCCGCCGACCGAGCCTTCCTCGACCGTGATCAGCACCTCGTGCTCGCGGGCGAGGCGCGCGATCAGCGCCTCGTCGAGCGGCTTGGCGAAACGGGCATCGGCGACCGTCGTCGAGAGGCCGCGCTGGCCGAGCAGTTCGGCGGCCGAAAGGCATTCGGCGAGGCGTGTGCCGAGCGAGAGCAGGGCGATCTGCGTGCCTTCCCTGACGATCCGGCCCTTGCCGATCTCGAGCGGCACGCCGTGCTGCGGCAGCTCGACGCCGACGCCCTCTCCGCGCGGATAGCGGAAGGCGATGGGGCCGGCATCATGGGCGGCCGCCGTCGCGACCATATGGGTCAGCTCGGCCTCGTCGGCCGCCGCCATCACCACCATTCCGGGCAGGCAGGCGAGATAGGCGATGTCGAAGGAGCCGGCATGGGTCGCGCCATCGGCGCCGACCAGCCCGGCCCGGTCGAGCGCGAAACGCACCGGCAGGTTCTGGAGCGCGACGTCGTGGACGATCTGGTCGTAGGCGCGCTGCATGAAGGTCGAATAGATCGCGCAGAACGGCTTGAAGCCCTCGCTGGCGAGACCGGCGGCGAAGGTCACCGCATGCTGCTCGGCAATGCCGACATCGAAGGTCCGGCCGGGGAATTCCTTGCCGAAGGCGTCGAGCCCGGTGCCGGACGGCATGGCGGCAGTCACGGCGACGATCTTCTCGTCCTCGCGCGCCGCCTTGATCAGGGCATTGGCGAAGACATTGGTGTAGCTCGGCGCATTGGCCGGCGCCTTGGCCTGCTGGCCGGTGACGGGGTCGAATTTGACGACGCCGTGATATTTGTCGGCGCTGGCCTCGGCCGGGGCGTAGCCCTTGCCTTTCTGCGTGACGACATGGACCAGGATCGGCCCGCTCTCGGCGTCGCGGACATTGCGCAGCACCGGCAGGAGATGGTCGAGATTATGCCCGTCGATCGGGCCGACATAGTAGAAGCCGAGCTCCTCGAACAGCGTGCCGCCGGTCCAGAAGCCGCGGGCATATTCCTCGGTGCGCTTCGCCTTCTCGTGGAAGAAGCGCGGCAGCTTCTCGGCGAGGTATTTCGCGATCTCGCGTAGCGAGCGATAGGTCCGGCCGGAGACCAGCCGCGCCAGATAGGCCGACATCGCACCGACTGGCGGGGCGATCGACATGTCGTTGTCGTTGAGGATGACGATCAGCCGCGAGCCGAGCGCGCCGGCATTGTTCATCGCCTCATAGGCCATGCCGGCCGACATCGCGCCGTCGCCGATGACCGCGATGACATTGTTGGCGCCGCCGGCAAGATCGCGGCCGACCGCCATGCCGAGCCCGGCCGAGATCGAGGTCGAGGAATGGGCCGCGCCGAACGGGTCGTATTCGCTCTCCGAGCGCTTGGTGAAGCCGGAAAGGCCGCCGGGCTGGCGCAGGGTGCGGATGCCGGCGCGGCGGCCGGTCAGGATCTTGTGCGGATAGGCCTGGTGGCCGACATCCCAGATCACCCGGTCGCGCGGCGTGTCGAAGACATGGTGCAGCGCGACTGTGAGCTCGACCACCCCGAGCCCGGCGCCGAGATGGCCACCGGTCACCGAGACCGCGTCGATCGTCTCGGCCCGGAGCTCGTCGGCGAGCTGGCGCAGCTGCGCATCGTCGAGCTGGCGCAAGGCCTGCGGATCGGGAACCTGGTCGAGAAGGGGGGTCTTGGGACGGGTCAAGGGCTGGCCGCTGCTGGCTTGATCGTCACTCCCGAATAGTCGCTCGGGGCGGCGCTGGCAAACCTCTGATGGTCGCAGCCAGGGCAGGAAACGGGTGGGAGCGGGGCATCGGCGCGTGGGACATCCGCGTGCCCCGCCCGCGAAATCGGAAACTTGCCATGCGCTCGGCCTTGAGCTCGCCGCTCTTTCTCGTCCTGCTCCTGACCGGCGTCGCGGCGCAGTTCGCCGACAAGCTGGCGCTCGACACGATCACGCTGGCGGCGACCGAAGCGGGAGCGAGCGCGCGCTTCGTCGGGCTGCTCGTCGCCGCCCAGTCCGCCGCCTGGCTGCTGATCTCCTTGCCGGCGGGCGTATTGGCCGACCGGGTCGCCCCGCGCAGCCTGATCCTGCTCGGCGGCCTGCTGATGGCTGTCGGCTCGGGCTTCGGCGCGGCCCTGCTTGCGGCGGGAATGATCGGCCCGGCGCTGGCGCTCTCGACCTTCGTCGCGGCGGCCGGGCCGGTTGTGATCGCGCTCTCGGTCTTCGTGCTGATGCCGCGCGCGGTCACGCTCGCCTTGCTGCCGCGAGCGAACAGCCGCCTCGAACTCGGCCGGGCGAGCTTCAACCTGATCGCGCCGCTGATCGCCGGCTGGGCAGTGGCGCGCGGTAGCGGCTGGCTCGGACTGGCGCTCTGCGCGGTGGCGGGCCTCGTCGTTATGGCCACAGCCATGCGCCTGCCGGCTGAGACCGCGCCGGCCCCGCCGCGGCAGAAGCTGCATCGCGCCATCGCCGAGGGCGGCGCCTTCGTCGCCCGTCACCCTTATCTGCGGCCGATCGCGCTCTGCGCCATCGCCTGGAATCTCGCCTTCTTCGCCTTCATGGCGCTGGTCGCGCCCTATGCGCTGCGGGTGCTGGCGCTCGATCCGAAGGCTGTCGGCCTGGCTTCATCCATCTACGGCGCCGGGGCGGTCGCAGCGGCCCTCTCCGGCGCCTGGCTTATCGCGCGCCTGCCGACCGGGATGCTCCTGGTCTTCGGACCGGCGATCTCTTTGCTCGGGGCAGCCTTGCTCGCATCGGCCCCACCCGCCTGGGGCTGGCCGGCGCTGGCGCTCGCCTTCTTCCTGTTCGGCTTCGGCCCGATCCTCTGGTTCATCACCCAGACGACCTTGCGCCAGGCCGTGACGCCGCAGCCTCTGCTCGGTCGTGTCAGCGCCACCATCACCACTGCGATGTACGGCATGCGCCCGCTCGGCGCGCTCGCCGGCGGGCTGGCGGGCGAACGCTTCGGTCTGGAGACCGCGATCTGGCTGCCGGTCGTCCTGTTCGGCTTGTCGACGCTGGCGATCCTCGCCTCGCAGATGCCGCGGCTGAAGGTGATGCCGGCGGGGGAACTGAACCCGGGCTGAGCGGTGGATGGCTCGCCTCAGCGTGCCTTGTTCCCCGCAGGCCTCGCGGCGAGCAGGACCCCGCCGACGATCAGGGCGATCGATATTCCCTCCGCCATGTCGGGGATCTCGCCGAGAAAGACGATCGCGAGCAGCGAGGCGGCGACCGGCACGAGCGCGATCATCGCCGCGCCGGCCGAGGCACCGAGCAGCGTCACGCCGCGATTGAAGCTGATCAGCGCGACGGTGCTCATCAGCACGCCCTGATAGAAGCTCTGGATCGCGATCTCGGCCGCCGGCGCCTGCCCGAGATGGCTGAGACCGAGCGTGATGTAGGTCGGCACGAAGATCACCGCCGACCAGAAGCAGATCAGTGCGGCCGACTGGATCGGCGTCAGGCCGCTGCGCCTCAGGATCAGCGTGTAGCTCGCCCACATGACGGCAGCGAGGACGAGCAGGCCCAGGCCGAGCAGGCTCGGCGCTCCCTGCGCACCGCCGGCGGTCAGGACGAGGCCGCAAAGCCCGGCGGCGATGGCGCCATAGCCGGCGAGCCTGATCCGGCCCGGCCGCTCGTGCAGCAGGAGCCAGCCGAGCAGGCCGGCGAAGACCGGCATCAGCGTCGGCGTTACCGAGGCGGCGCGGCCGGCCGAGGTCATCTGCACGCCGAAGGCGACGAGGATCGCGAAGGGCGCGCCCCAGAGCGCCGCGAAGACGAAGCCGTTGCGCCAGGCCCTGGGCGGCAGCCGGCGCAGCAGCACCGGCGCGAGCAGGATCGCGCCGATGCCGTAGCGCAGCGCGGTCAGGTCCCAGACATTGAGGGTACGGGTGACACTGAAGCGCGTGACCACGAACCAGCCGGCGAAGATCGAGACGGCGAGCCCGGCCCAGAGAAATCCGCGTAGCCGCGTCGAGCCCGATTCGGGCGCAGGCAATTCCCGTTGCGATGGCATGGCGGCTTTCGAAAGGCGTTTCGTGCTGGCGGCAACCCGGGCCGCTCTATCCTTCCGGCAGCGGAATGAATTCCTCGGAATCGCCGGGCACGGTGTCGAAGCGGCCAGTCTTCCATTCCGCCTTGGCCTGGTCGATGCGCTCCTTCGAGGAGGAAACGAAATTCCACCAGATATGGCGCGGCCCGTCCATCGGCTCGCCTCCGATCAGCATCAGCCGGCTCTGGTCGACGGCGAGGATCGAGATCCGGTCGCCCGGCTTGAAGATCAGGAGCTGGCCGGCGCCGAATTCATCGCCGGCGATGTCGATCTTGCCGGAGACGATGTAGACGGCGCGCTCGTCATAATCGGGATCGAGCGGCAGGATCGCGCCCGGCGCCATCACCGCCTCGGCATAGAGCGTGTCCCAGGGGAATTTCACCGGCGACGTCCGGCCATAGGCCGAGCCCATAATCAGGCTGATGCGCTTGCCTTCGCCGACGATGCGCGGCAGCTCGGGCGCGGCGTGGTGGATGAAGCCCGGCGCGATCTCCTCATGCGTCTTCGGCAGAGCGAGCCATGTCTGGATGCCGTAGAGCTTCGGTGCCTTCAGTCGTTCCTCCGGGGCGGTGCGCTCGGAATGAACGATGCCGCGCCCGGCGGTCATCAGGTTCACCGCGCCCGGGCGGATCGGCAGCGCCGTCCCCAACGAATCGCGATGCATGATCTCGCCGTCGAACAGATAGGTCACGGTCGAGAGCCCGATATGCGGGTGCGGGCGGACATCGATGCCCTCGCCGAGCAGGAACTCGGCCGGGCCCATCTGGTCGAAGAAGATGAAGGGGCCGACCATCTTGCGGCCGATCGAGGGCAGGGCCCGCCGGACCGAGAAGCCGCCGAGATCATGCGCACGCGGCACGATCACCTGCTCGAGCGCTTCGCAGGAGCGTGTATCGCCGGGGACCGGGTCGTTGTCTGGAAGCTGGGACATGGCGGCTTCTCCCATGAGCGCTGAACCGGCGTTGAGTCTGCGCGTGCGAGCTCGCTTGGGCAAGGTGCCGGGTGAGAAGGTTGCAATTCGGCTCGACGCCGACCTTCGGAAAAATTATCGATAATCCATGCCTAAGGAAAAGACAGAGACGCTTTCGGTCCGGATCAGCCGCACTTTGGCCGAGCGGATCATTTCCGGCCAGCTCGAGCCCGGCAGCCGCCTGCGGCAGGACCATGTCGCGGCCGAATTCGGCGCCAGCCATGTGCCGGTGCGCGAGGCTTTCCAGCGCCTCGAGGCGCAGGGATTGGCGGTCAGCGAGCCACGCCGCGGCGTACGCGTCGCCGCCTTCGACCTGCGTGAAGTGCGTGAGGTCGCACAGATGCGCGCCGCGCTCGAGGTGCTGGCGCTGCGCCATGCCGCACCGCATCTGACGCGCGCGATCCTCGACGAGGCCGAGGAGGCCACCAGAGCCGGCGACCGTTCCCGCGACGTCCGCTCCTGGGAGGCGGCGAATCGCCGGTTCCATCGGCTGATCCTGACGCCCTGCGCCATGCCGCGGCTGCTGGCCGCCATCGATGACCTGCATGCCGCCAGCGCGCGTTTCCTGTTTTCCGCCTGGCGCTCGGAATGGGATGGTCGCACCGACCATGATCATGGCGTGATCCTGGCGGCGCTGCGGGCCGGGCGACTGGACGAGGCCGAGGCGGTGCTTGCCCGGCATGTGCAGTGGGTCGGCAGCAAGCCCGTGCGCATGGCCTCGGGGGCGACACGCGATGCCTTCGCCATTGTCGGCTGACGGGCGAGGCTTGCAAATCGGCGCCGGCTGTGGCGTCAGTAATAGATCGTGAATGTAAATTATCTATAATTATACACCAGCAAGGAGATGCCGATGAATCCTCTGTCCCAGGCCGCGCCCCGGCCCGGTCTCGCCCCGCTCGCCCTCGGCGCGCGGCCCCTGACCGTCCAGATCGCCGCCGTCCTGCTCGGGACCCTCATCCTCGCGATCTCCTCGCAGATCAGCGTGCCGATGATTCCGGTGCCGGTGACCATGCAGACCCTGGCGGTGACGCTGATCGGCGCGCTCTATGGCTGGCGCCTCGGCGCGATCACCATCACCGCCTGGCTGTTCGAGGCGGCGCTCGGCTTGCCGGTCCTCGCCAACGGCAATGGCAGCCTGCTGTCCTTCGTCGGTCCGACGGCCGGCTATCTCTTCGCCTTCCCGATCGTCGGCGCGCTGGTCGGCTGGCTGGTCGAGCGCGGCTGGAACGGCAGCCGCCCGAGCCTCGCCTTCGTCGCCATGCTCATCGGCAACGCACTCTGCCTGGTGTTCGGCGCGCTCTGGCTCTCGACCCTGATCGGCGTCGAGAAGGCGATCCTCGCCGGCGTCCTGCCCTTCCTGATCGGTGGCGTGCTGAAATCGGCGCTCGGCGCGGCGATCCTCGTCGCCTTCGAGCGGGGCCGGAAGCGCGCGGCCTGACGCGCAGGGGTAAAGCCGTCGCCTCAGGCGGCGGCTTTACCCATCTTTTCGCGGTTCGCCAGCCGGGCGAGCCGCGTCGCATCATCCGAGGCCTAGATCACCACGCGTCCGTTCAGACGCGGTCACGGTGATCTATCTCATTGTTGTTGCATCAGAGTTTTCCGAAAAGTGGATTCCACTTTTCGGTCCGCTGCCGTAGCGCCTGAAGCCGCCTATTTCTCGACGTCGAGCGGGGCGGTTCCCGTCGGCTTGCCGTCGGCGCCGAGGGTGATTTTCTCGATGCGCGCTTCGGCCTGCTTCAGCAGCGCGTCGCAGCGCGCCTTCAGCGCCTCGCCGCGGGTGTAGATGTCGATCGATTCCTCCAGCGCGACGTCGCCGCGCTCCAGCCGGGCGACGATCGCCTCGAGCTGCTTCAGCGCCTCCTCGAAGGGCAGGGTGGCGATATCGGCGTTGGGCTTGGCTTCGGTCACTGAGGCGAATCCTGTTGGGCGCCCGTTATCGGCCTTGAGGCCGGGCCCCGCAACCCCGCCCAGGCTCAGACCGGCAGCGCCGAGCTCTTCTTGATGGTGCGCAGCGTCAGCGTCGACTGCACCCGCGTCACGCCGGGAAGCTGGGTTATGATGTCGGTGTGGATGCGCTCGAAATCGGCGGAATCGCGATAGATCACCCGCATCAGATAGTCGTGCGCACCGGCGAGCAGATGGCATTCGAGGATTTCGGGCAGCCCCTGCACGGCCTGCTCGAAGCCTTCGAGCGAGGCGCGGCCCTGCTGATCGAGCGTGACGAAGACGAAGGCGGTGCCCGGGAAGCCGGCGATCTTCTCGTCGAGCAGCATGGCGTAGCTGCGGATCAGCCCGCTCTCCTCGAGCTGCCGGACCCGGCGCAGGCAGGCCGAGGGCGAGAGATGCACCTTCTCGGCGAGGTCCGAATTGGTGATGCGCCCGTCATTCTGCAGGATGCGCAGGATCGTCCTGTCACGGGAATCGAGTTCGATCGACATTGTTGCGCAGCATCCTCGGGCGGCGGCGCTTATCTGTGCGCCTGCTTTCGAGGCGGGATGTTTCTGCGAAAAAATGGCCACTGGCAAGCAGGTCCTTGCGTGCACTGCGCCATTTTCTGCGCAGTGCGGCGAACGGACCCGGCCCGCCGCATGATTCTGCGCGAAGGCTGAAGTCAGTCGAGGTCGAAACGGAAGGGCTTGCCCTCGAATGCATCGGCGCCGCGGCCGATCCGCTCGATCGCCGCGCGCATCCGCCCGCCGCGGCCCAGGATCTCGTCGGCGAGCGCGACCAGCCGGGCATTGGGCGTCGCCGAGGGGGAGAGGGCGCGCAGGCGCTCGGCGATCTCGCCCTCGTCCCGCTCCGGTCGAAGCGCGCAGACCGCGATATAGGCGCCGGCCGTCGAACGGCTGATCCCGGCCCAGCAATGCACGACGATCGGGTTCTGCCGGTCCCAGTCGTGCACGAAGCCGAGCAGGCGCTCGACATGCTCGCTGGCGGGGATGACGTGCCCGGCCATTTCGGCGGTGATGTCGGACATGGCCAGCGTCAGATGCCGTTCCGCGGCGATGCCGGGCGGGGTCTCGACCGCCGTCGCGGCGTTGATCAGGGTGACGACATGGCTCGCGCCGACCGCCGCGACGGTCTCGTTCAGCTTCGACAGGGAGGAGACGTGGAGTGTCGGCATGAGCGGGCTTTCGGGAGCTGACGGAGGCGAATCTCTGGAGCCTGTCGATGACGAGCTTATGGCGCGGCGCCGGTTTCCGGCTACAAGCTCGGGAGCTTCATCCACGCCGAAGGTTGCCGGCATGAATCTCTGGTTGCGCCTGCTCTGGCTGCTGCTCTCCCGGCCCTTCCAGTCGCGGCTGAGGCCGCCCTTCGAGGCCTCGATCCTGCCCTTCCGGGTCTGGTTCCACGATCTCGACACCAGCTTGCACATGAACAATGCGCGCTATTGGGGGCTGATGGATCTCGGCCGGACCGACCTGATGCTGCGCAGCGGCCTCTGGCGCGCCATTTTGCGCCATGGCTGGGTGCCGGTGGTGAATTGCGGCACGATCCGCTTTCGCCGCGAACTCAGGCTGTTCCGCGCTATCCGCCTCGAAACCCGCATGCTCTGCTGGGCCGAGGGCTGGGTGGTGATGCAGCATCGCATTCTCGCCGACGCTCGCGACGGCAGCGAGATCGTCGCGGCGGTGGCGCTGGTGCGCGCCGCGCTCTACGACCGGAAAGGCAAGGCCTTCGTTCCGGTCGCCCGTCTGCTCGCCGAGCTCGGCGTCGAAGCAGAGAGCCCGCCGCCGAGCCCGGAGGTCGAGGCCTTCCTGCGCGCCGAGGAGGCGATGCGTCAGGCCGGCGCGACGGGGCGGGGGCTGACGGAGGCCTTGCCGGAATAGGCGGCCTGGACGAGGTCCCTCACGGCGCGCTGAATCGTCGCCCCGGCGTTCCGCTGCGCTCCAGCCGGAATGACGGGGGTAGGGCGGGAGCGCTGTTCACTCACTCCGCCGCGAGCCGCGTCGCCCGCCATTGCGCGAGCAGCGCGCGCAGAGCGCCGGGCTTCAGCGGCTTGTTGAGCACGTGCACGTCGAGCGCGGCGGCGGCTTCGCGCATCTCCGGCGAGCGATCGGCCGTCAGCAGGATTGCCGGCAGGCCGGCACCGGCGCGCCTGCGCAGGCTGGCGATTGAGGCGAGGCCGTCGCCCTCGTCGAGATGGTAATCGGCGATGACCACGTCAGGGCTCAGGCCGGCATCCATCAGCGACAGGGCCTCGTCGAGGCCGCTCGCGGTGGCGACGGTGCAGCCCCAGCCGCCGAGCAGCAGCCGCATCCCGTCGAGGATCGAGGGCTCGTTGTCGATCGCCAGGATCTTCAGTCCCGAGAGCTGTCCCCCGGAAGGCAGGCGCCGGGGAGCGGAGGCCGTGGCCGCGGGCATCTGCGCCGCCGTCGGCACCAGCAGCGAGAAGCGGGTGCCGCGGCCCGGCGTCGAGGACAGGGTCAGCGTGTGGCCCAGCGTGCGTGCGATCCGCTCGACGATCGAGAGTCCGAGGCCGAGCCCGCGCGCCACCTTGGCGCCGGGGTCGAGGCGGAGGAACTCGCGGAAGACGATCTTCTGCTTGCTGGCGTGGATACCGAGGCCGGTGTCGAGCACCTGGATCGCAACCTGTTCGCCGCGGCGACGGCAGCCGACCAGAACCTTGCCGTTCGGCGTGTATTTGATCGCGTTCGAGACCAGGTTCTGCAGCAGGCGCCGCAGCAGGCGCCGGTCGGAGCGGATCGTCGCCGAAGTCGGCGAGAACACCAGCGTCAGGCTTTTCTCCTGCGCGCTCGGCTCGAATTCGCGCTGCAGCTGCCGCATCAGCTCGTCGAGCCGGAAGGTCGAGATCTCCGGCTTGAGCGCCCCGCCATCCAGCCGCGAGATTTCGAGCAGCGCGGTCAGGATCTCCTCGACGGCGTCGAGCGAGGCGTCGATGTTCTCGGCGAGGTCGGGTCGGTTCGCCGCCCGGTCGCGCTCGACCAGAGCCGAGGCATAGAGCCGGGCGGCGTTCAAGGGCTGCAAAATATCGTGGCTGGCGGCTGCGAGGAAGCGGGTCTTCGAGGCGTTGGCGTCGTCCGCCTCGGCCTTGGCGCGCTGCAGCTCGGTGTTGACGCGCTGCAGTTCTTCGGTGCGCTCGGCGACGCGCCCCTCCAGCGTCTCGTTGGTGCGCTCCAGCTCCTCCTCCGCGACCACGGAATCGGTGATGTCGGTATAGGTCGTGACGAGGCCTCCATCCGGCAGCGGGTTGGAGCGGATCTCGATCACCTTCTTCGAGGGGTAGAGCTTCAGCCGGACCGGCTCGCGGTCGTTCACCAGGCTTTCCAGCCTCGCTGCCATCAGCTCGTCCTGCGCTCCCTCGCCATAGGCGCCGCGCGCCGCATTGTAGCGCACGACCTCGTCGATCCCGGTGCCGAAGCGCACGAGCGAGGGCGGCAAGCCATAGAGCTGGATGAAGGCCTTGTTCCAGGCGAGCAGGCGCAGGTCGCGGTCGAGCACGGTGATGCCTTGCCCGGCATGGTCGAGGCCGTTCTGAAGAATATCGCGATTGTATTGCAGTGCCGCCGAGGCGTCGTCGAGCAGCTTGAAGGCGGCTTCGGTCGAGAGGTTGCGCCGGCGCAGCAGCAGCGAGAGCACGAGTCGCGAGGAGGCGGCGCCGATCGCCGAGGAGAGCAGATGCTCGCCGAAGCGCAGCATGTGGATGTCGGCCTCGCGCGCGCCGTTGAGTTCCTCGCCGCGCGATTGCGCGAAGCCCTCGAAGGCACGCTGCGTGCGCTCCAGCCCGAGATAGCGGCCGATGGTCGATTGCAACTCGGCCGCGGTGACGCTGGAGCGCCAGAGCGAGAAGGACTGGGCCATGGTGGCGCGGTCGGAATCGATGAAGGCATTGGCCTGGAGCCGCTCCATCGCGCTCGCCGGACGCATGAGCGAGAAGCCGACATAGCAGGCGAGATTGACCGAAAGGCTCCACAGCACGCCATGCGGCAGGCTGGGCAGGGTGACGCCGAACAGCGCTTCCGGCCGTAGCAGGCCGATGCCGAGCGGGCCGTTCTGGACGATATCGCTCCAGAAGCCGCCGGGCTGGGCGATGCTCGGCATCAGCAGCGTGTAGAGCCAGGTCAGCAGTCCGGCACCCAGCCCGACCACGGCGCCCAGAGCGGTGCCGCGCCGCCAGATCAGGCCGCCGAAGAAGGCCGGCGCGATCTGCGCCGTGGCGGCGAAGGAGAGCAGGCCGATCGAGACCAGAGCCGCTTCGCCGGATGCCCGATAATAGGCGTAGCCGAGCAGGATCACGGCGATGATCGCGCCGCGCCGGATATGGACGACCTGTGAGCCGAGATCGCCGCCGGTCGAGCCGTTCGCGCTCCTTCCGCGCGCCCAGGCCGCGGTGGCGCGATCTGGGTCCGGCGCGACGCCGCGCCCGCGCAGCAGCAGCGGCATGACGATGTGGTTCGAGATCATGATCGCGAGCGCGACCGAGACGACGATCACCATGGCGGTCGCGGCCGAGAGCCCGCCGATGAAGACGAGCAGGGCGACGAGGCTCGCCCGCTCCTGCAACGGCAGCAGGAGCACCGTCATGTCGCGATCGATGTTCGATCCGGTCAGCATCACCTCGCCCGCCGCTGCGAGCGGCAGGACGAAGAGATTGATCAGGATCAGATAGAGCGGGAACATCCAGGCCGCGCGGCGCACGTCCTGCACGTCGCGGTTCTCGACGATCGCCATGTGGAACTGCCGCGCCAGCAAGAGCGCTGCGAAGGACGACAGCACGGTCAGCGTCAGGAAGGTCGGCCAGTTCGAGGTCCGCTGCCAGATCGGCGGCGCATCCACGGCCGCGCGGGTCGCCTGTGCCAAGAGGTCGGCGCCGCCGTCGAACAGCCCGTAGACCACGAAGAGGCCGAGCGCGAGGAAGGCGATCAGCTTGATCAGGGATTCGACCGCGATCGCCAGGACGAGCCCGTCCTGATGTTCGGTGGCGTCGATATGGCGGGTGCCGAAGGCGCAGGCGAAGCCGGCGAGGACGAGCGCGACGAGGAAGGCGAGGTCGCCCAGAACCGGGAGATCGGCGAGCGGCGCCGGGCCGCCGGTCGCGGCGAGGAAGACCGAGAGCGAGTTCGCCACCGCCTTCAGCTGCAGCGAGATATAGGGCAGCGCGCCGATCACCGCGACGAGGCAGACCATGGCGGCGACACGCTCGCTCTTGCCGTAGCGCGCCCCGACGAAGTCGGCGATCGAGGTGATGTTCTGCGATTTCGCGATCGTCACGATGCGCGCGACGAAGCGGTGGCCGAGGCCGATGACGAGGATCGGCCCGACATAGATGCCGAGGAAGTCGAAGCCGTTGCGATGCGCGAAGCCGACCGAGCCGTAGAAGGTCCAGGAGGTGCAGTAGACCCCGAGCGCCAGCGCATAGATCGTCGTGCGCGCCCGCCCGCTCATCAGGCGCCGGCCCGAGGTGTCGGCGAGATGGGCGATCGCGAACAGCGCGCAGAGATAGGCGAGCGCCGTCAGCACGACAGACCAGGCCGGAATCATCGGGCTCCCTCGCAGCCACTGTTCTTGAAGTCAGCCTACCGCCGCGGGACGCCGGCCGCCATCAGCCATTAGACCGGCGCGGGCGATCCGTCAGCGTTTGCCTGGCCGCTTATGATCCCCATGGGCCTTTCGCAGTGTTCTTCGTCGCCTGATCTTCGCAAACTGGCCAATCGAGGCCTGGAAGCTGCTTTTCTCATGAGGAAGGCCGAGGAAAACGGCCGGAAGACTGTTTCCTCGGCCGGCGCGGCTGGTTTAGCGTGCTGGCGGGGGCGGCATTGCGCAGCGCGGTGCCGAAAACTGGCCAAGCATTCGGAAAGGCGCTCCATGTTAAATGAATTCAAGGAATTCGCGCTGAAGGGCAATGTCGTCGATCTCGCCATCGGCGTGATCATCGGCGCGGCCTTCGGCAGGATCGTCGAATCGCTCGTCGGCGACATCATCATGCCGTTGATCGGCGCGATCGGCAGCGTCGACTTCTCCAACTACTTCTTCGGGCTGAACAGCGGCGTCACGTCGCCGGTCCTCGCCGATGCCAAGAAGCAGGGCGCCGTCCTCGCCTATGGCAATTTCCTGACCGTCGCGGTCAACTTCGTGATCATCGCCTTCGTGCTGTTTCTCGTCGTCAAGGGCATCAACACGCTCCGGCGCAAGCAGGCGGCCAAGCCGGCCGAGCCGGTGGCTCCGCCGCAGGACATCGCCCTGCTCAGCGAGATCCGCGACCTGCTGAAGCAGAAGCAGGCCTGACTGCCTTCGCGGGGCGAGCCGGGTCTTCGGATGCGCCCCGCGAACCATCACTGCGAGCGATCGGGTCGATCTCGCGATTTCATGCCGCCGCGCCCGGCGATGGGCTAGATTGGCCGGCATGTTTCCCGCGAAGGATCGACCATGAACATGCATGCCCCGGCCGGCACCAGCCTGATCGCCGACCTGCGACCCGAGGCCCGCAGCGCGCCCGAAAGCGGGATCGTCGAGGTCGTCAACCATGGCCGGCTGAAGCCCGGCCTGATCCCGCTTTGGGTCGGTGAGGGCGATCTGCCGACGCCGGAATTCATCATCCGCGCCGCCAACAAATCGCTGGCCGATGGCGAGACCTTCTACACTTGGCAGCGCGGTATCCCCGAGCTGCGCGAGGCTCTGGCCCGCTACCATGCCGCGCTCTATGGCCGGCCCTTCTCGGCCGATAGCTTCTTCGTCACCGGCTCGGGCATGCAGTCGGTCCAGATCGCGGTGCGGATGATCGCCGGAGCCGGCGACGAGATCGTCATCCCGACCCCGGCCTGGCCCAATGTCGCCGCCGCCCTCGGCGTCGCGGGAGCCGCGACCGTCTCCGTGGCGATGGATTTCCACCAGGGACGCTTCACCCTCGATCTCGCCAAGCTCGAAGCGGCGATCACGCCGCGCACGCGTGCCCTCGTCATCAATTCTCCGGCGAACCCGACCGGCTGGACCGCGACCCGCGACGAGCTCGCCGCGATCCTGGCGCTTGCCCGCAGGCACGGCATCTGGATCATCGCCGACGAGATCTATGCGCGCTTCGTCTATGACGGCTCGGCCCGCGCCGCCTCCTTCCATGACGTGATGGAGCAGGAGGACCGGATTCTCTTCGTCCAGACCTTCTCGAAGAACTGGGCGATGACCGGCTGGCGCATCGGCTGGATCGAGGCCCCGCCGGCCCTCGGCCAGATCATCGAGAACCTGATCCAGTACTCGACCTCGGGCTCGCCGGTCTTCGTCCAGCGCGCGGCCGTCGCGGCGCTCGACGAGGGCGAACCCTTCGTCGCCGAGCAGATCGCCCGGGCCAAGGAAGGCCGCCGTATCATCGCCGAGGGCTTGAAGGCGACCAACCGCGTCTCGCTGCAGGCGCCCGACGGCGCCTTCTACCAGTTCTTCGCCGTCGATGGCCGCACCGATTCGCGGGCGCTGGCGATCGAACTGGTCGACAAGGCCAATGTCGGGCTGGCGCCCGGTGCCGCCTTCGGAGCGGGCGGTGAGACCGGCTTGCGCCTATGTTTCGCCCGCAAGGCCTCTGACCTGACCGAGGCCGTGGCGCGGCTGCAGCAGGCGCTCGCCGGGTGATGCGCCGCGCATGGCCGCTGCGCCCCCAGGGTGTTTGACCGGGGCGGCCCGGCGCTTCATTGATGCCGCCATGCGCGCTTTCGGCGCATGGCCTGAGCGATGTCCCCTCCGACTCTGATTCCCTACCGCTTCCGAGTTCTTTCGCGCGAAGCTGCGCTGGTCGCCTGCGCCGCGATCGGCGGCGCCCTGTTCGCCCTGCTCGAGATTCCGGCCGCCTGGCTGTCTGGCTCGATGCTTCTGGTCTCGGTGATCGGGGTCGCACGCCCCCTGCCGGACCTGCGCAAGCCCTGGTTCGACTCGACCATGGTGATGTCGGGCGCGCTGATCGGTTCTGCCGCCACGCCCGAAGCGCTGGCGGCGACGGCACGCTATCCCGGTTCGCTCTTCATCCTCGTCGTCGGGCTCGTGGCGATCATGCTGACGACCGGCGCCTATCTGCGCTTCGTCGCGCGCTGGTCCTGGATCGATTCGCTGCTGGCCGCGGCGCCGGGCGCGCTCTCGACGGTGATCGCGGTGGCCGAGTCGAAAGGCGCCAATCTCGGCCGCATCGCGGCGATCCAGCTCTTCCGCATCCTGGTCCTGATCGCCGTGCTGCCCAGCATCATGAAGCTGACCGGAGGCGGGGATGCCGGGGCGGGCGCCGCGCCGCCGGTGGCGCAGATCATCGGCCTCGGCGACATGGTGTTGCTCCTGGGCTGCGCGCTGGCGACCGGCATCGTCTTCGAGCGCTTGCGCGTCACGGCGCCCTATATCCTCGGCGCCACGCTGGCGAGCACCGTGCTGCATGGATCGGGCACGGTGCACGGCACCTTTCCGCCGGAGATCGCCATGGCGGTGATGGTCATGCTCGGCGCCGCGATGGGAGGACGCGTCTCCAAGCTGCAGCGCAACGAGATCGCCGCGCTGTTCCCGCTCGCCATCGGCGGCTTTCTGGTCTCGATGCTCGTCGCTTTCGCCTTCGCCTGGCCGGCGGCCTGGCTCGCCGGCGTGCCCTATGCCAGCGCCATGGCCGCCTTCGCGCCCGGCGGACTCGAGGCGATGGCGATGCTCGCCTTCGCCATGGGGCTCGATCCGCTCTATGTCGGCGCGCACCATCTGGTGCGTTTCATGCTGGTCGGCCTCTCCATGCCTTTCGTGATCGGCTGGCTGAAGCCGGAGAAGCCGCCGCCGGAGAGCTGAGCGTCAGCCGCGCCCGGTTGGTGGCAGAGTTTCCACAGCCCTCGTCCTGAGGAGCCGCAAGGCGGCGTCTCGAAGGATGCTCCAGAAGCCTCCGGAAGCCGCTGAATCATCCTTCGAGAGGCGGGCTCCGCCCGCTCCTCAGGATGAGGGCTGCGGGAGGCTGCCGGTTTTACGCGGCGCCGTTGGTGTGGGTCATCAGCGCGTAGAGCGAGGTCGTGCCGCAGATGAACAGCCGGTTCCGCTTCGGTCCGCCGAAGCAGAGATTGGCGACGATTTCCGGCACCAGAACCTTGCCGATCAGCGTGCCGTCGGGGTGATAGACGTGGATCCCGTCGGCGGCGCTGGTCCAGAGCCGCCCGCTTGCGTCGAAGCGGAAGCCGTCGAACAGCCCGGCCGTGCTTTCGGCGAAGACGGAGGAGGCGCCGAGCGTCGTGCCGTCGCCGGTGACTGCGAATTTGCGGATATGGCGCGGGCCGTTCTGCGGGTCGTGGCTGGCGCCGGTATCGGAAATGTAGAGCTCGCTTTCGTCGGGCGAGAAGGCGAGCCCGTTCGGCTTGACGAAATCGTCGGCGACGACGGTCAGTGCGCCCGAATGCGGGTCGATGCGGTAGACATGGCAACGGCCGATCTCGCTCTCGGCCTTGTCGCCCTCATAATCGCTGAGGATGCCGTAATCGGGATCGGTGAACCAGATCGAGCCGTCCGACTTGACCACGACGTCGTTCGGCGAGTTCAGCCGCTTGCCCTGATGATGGCTGGCGAGCACGGTGATCGAGCCGTCATGCTCGGTGCGCGTCACCTGGCGTCCGCCATGCTCGCAGGTGACGAGCCGTCCCTGGCGGTCGACCGTGTTGCCGTTCGAATTGCGCGCCGGCTGTCGGAAGATACCGACATGACCCGAGAGCGCGTCGTAGCGCATCATCCTGTCGTTCGGGATGTCGGACCAGACCACCGTGTTGTGCGCCGGGAACCAGGCAGGCCCTTCTGTCCAGCGTGCGCCGGTCCAGAGCCGCTCCATTCGGGCCGAGGCGGGCACGATCCGGTTGAAGCGCAAATCGTAGACCTCGACGCTGAAGCCTTCGATGAAGCCGAACATGTCTTGTCTCCGGTGGTCCTGATGGATCGACTTGATCAACCCGCCTTGCGGGATGTGTTTTCTCGTCAGCGACGCCTGCTACAGGCTGCGAGAAATTTCGGGATTGCAATGTTGGCGCCGCGGATGTCGACGGGCTGGCTGCCGCCGGGCGTCCTGATGACGAAACGGCTTTGGCGCGCGATCTCCGACAATACGTCCCGCAGCGGCTCAAGTTCGATGGTCGCCTCGATTTGCATCGCTGCGTCCATTTCGGAGTAGATCGCCTTGCCGGTGATCGCGACCATGTCCTCGCCGGCGGTGATCCTGAAGGTCTGCCGCGAGCCGCGTCGATACTTGCCTTGCGGGTCGTCGGCCAGCACTGTCGTGCGGCCGGAGCCCTGTACGCAGTCGAGCATCAGCGTCGCGAAATGATTGCCGTCGGCGATGCCGAGCTTGGCCTTGCGGCCATAGGTCGAGAAATCCCACAGGGCTTCGTCCTCGCCAGCCTGCTTCGTTTGGGCTTGCTGTTGCGGAGCCGGCTGCGGTGTCGGTACCGGTCGTTGTGGGGCGGGTCGTGGCGGGGTGGCGGAGGCCGATTCCTCGACGCGGGGCCCATCCGGCGCCCGCAGCACGCTGTCGTCGCCGTCATCGCTCTTCACGCCGCCGTCGCCGCCCGCTGCCACCGTGGACCGAGGTTCCGGCGAGGGCGCCGGCGCTGTTCTGCGCGGCGGCGTGTCGTCAAGCAGCGTCGCCGACGTCAGCTTGACGATCCTGCCCGCCGCCCCGCATGCTACCGAGGTGATCTTGAGCCGTGCGCCCTTGCGGAAAAGATCGTCGAATGCGGCCTGAAGGCGGCGATAGGCGGCGCGGTCCTTGATGTCGTAGGCCGCCGGCAGATTGATGTAGCCGTCGTCATAGGGCGGTTCGTTGAAGGTGAAGCCCTGCAACTCGCCTTTCTCCACGACGCGATCGACGACCCGGCCGATGGAGGTTCCCCGAACGCAGCCGGATGAGCCCGGCAGGCCGACGATCGCGACGGTTCGCCCGGTCTGGTCCCTGTCGATCCTGATCTGGGCGGTCGCCGGTGTTGTCGTTGCTGCGAGCAGTAGAGATCCCAGTGCGGCGGCAGCGAGGCGCTGGCAAGCAAGTTCAGTCATCGACAGAAGTCCGACGCAGTAGGAGGAGCGCAGCGGCGGTGCTGCCGCCGATCTTCGCGGCGATCATGCAGGGCGGTGGCGGTTCGGCGCAAGCGGCTTCTACAGTTCGAGGCCTTCGTCCCAATACGGCGTCGCGCCGTAGAGTTCAGCCAGGAAGTCGACGAAGGCCCTGACCTTCTGCTCCATGTGGCGGCGGCTCGGATAGACCGCGTAGACGGCGACGCGCTTGCCGACCGAATAGGCCGGCAGAACCCTGGTCAACGCGCCTGATTTCAGCTCCGGCCCGACATCCCAGGTCGAGCGCAGGGCGATGCCGACGCCGGCGAGCAGCGCCTCGCGCACGACCTCGCTGGAATTGGTGCGCAACTGCCCGGTGACGCGCACCGTGACCGGCCCCTCCGGCCCGTCGAGCCGCCATTGATCGGCATTATGGGCAATCAGCGTATGGCTCTGGAGGTCCTCGATCGTCGCCGGGCGACCATGGGCGGAGAGATAGGCTGGTGTCGCGCAGAGGATTCGGTGGTTCGGCGCAAGCCGCTTCGCGACCAGGCTGGAATCGCCGAGATCGGCGATCCGCACCGCGAGGTCGAAACCCTCGCCGATGATGTCGACGAAGGCGTCGGTCAGGATCAGGTCGACATTGACCATCGGGTTGGCGTCGAGGAAGGGCTTGAGATGCGGCGCGACATGCAGCCGCCCGAACGAGGTCGGCGCCGAGACGCGCAATGTGCCGCGCGCCTGGCCGACACCGCTCGCCACCCAGGCTTCCGCCTCCTCGATGGAGCCGAGAATCGCGACGACCCGCTCATAGAAGCCCTGGCCGGCCTCGGTCAGCGAGAGTTGCCGCGTGGTCCGCTGCAGCAGGCGCACGCCGAGCCGCTCCTCGAGCCGGCGGATGCGCTTCGAGATCACCGCCGGCGACAGGCTGAGCTCGCGCCCGGCCGCTGACATGCTCTTGGCAGTGACGACGTGGGCGAAAACGTCGAGGTCGCCGAACCGATCCACGCAGCCTCCATTTTTTCCATTTCGGAAATAATCATGCACGTTACTCTCGCTGCAACAACCCGAGAATTGTTCTAGAGTCGCAAGGTCGGCTCAGCCCGCACCCTTCGAGACGCCGATTTGCGGCGCCTCGAGATGGAGTTGGAGAGGACGAAGAAGGATCGACCATGAGTGCCATCGCTTTTCCGGCGCCGGATGCCGATATCCTCGCTCGCCGCGAGCAGATTCTCGCGGGCCTCGCCCGGCTCGTCGCGCCCGAGGCCCTCATCACCACCGAGGATGAGCGCCGGCCCTATGAAACCGATGCGCTGACCGCCTATCGCCGCATGCCGCTCGCGGTCGTGCTGCCCTCGACCACCCAGGAGGTTGCCGCCGTGCTGCGCTATTGCGGTGAGCAGGGCGTGCCGGTCGTGCCGCGCGGCGCCGGAACCTCGCTCGCCGGCGGCGCCATCCCGCAGGAGGACGCGGTGGTGATCGGCGTCTCCAAGATGAACCGCATCCTCGAGATCGACTATGCCAACCGCGTCGCCAAGGTGCAGGCCGGCGTCACCAATCTCGCCGTCACCGGCGCGGTTTCGGCCGATGGCTTCTTCTATGCGCCCGACCCGTCCTCGCAGCTCGCCTGCTCGATCGGCGGCAATATCGGCATGAATTCCGGCGGGGCGCATTGCCTGAAATACGGCGTCACCACCAACAACGTGCTCGGCGTCACATTGGTGATGCTGGATGGCAGCATCGTCGAAATCGGCGGCGCCCATCTCGATGCGCCGGGGCTCGACCTGCTCGGCCTGATCGTCGGCTCCGAGGGGCAGCTCGGCATCGTCACCGAGGCGACGGTGCGCATCCTGCGCTCGGCCGAGGGCGCCCGCCCGGTGCTGTTCGGCTTCCCGAGCAGTGAGGAGGCGGGGGCGGCGGTCGCCGCCATCATCGGCGCCGGCATCATCCCGGTCGCGATGGAATTCATGGACAAGCCGGCGATCGAGATCTGCGAGGCCTTCGCCAAGGCCGGCTATCCGATGGATGTCGAGGCGCTGCTGATCATCGAGGTCGAGGGCTCGGAGGCCGAGATGGACGCCCAGCTCGCCCGCATCGTCGCCATCGCCAGGGAGCACGGCGTCAAGACAGTCAAGGAAAGCAAGTCGGCGATGGAGACGGCGGCGATCTGGAAGGGCCGCAAATCGGCCTTCGGCGCCACCGGGCGGATCGCCGATTATATCTGCATGGACGGCACCATCCCGACCGGGCAATTGCCCTTCGTGTTGCGCCGCATGGACGAGATCATCAAGGGCTATGGCCTGCGCGTCGCCAACGTCTTCCATGCCGGCGACGGCAATCTCCACCCGCTGATCCTCTACAACTGCAACGATCCGGTCGAGGCACAGAAGGCCGAGGATGCCGGCAACGACATCCTCAAACTCTGCGTCGAGGTCGGCGGCTGCCTGACCGGCGAGCATGGCGTCGGCATCGAGAAGCGCGACCTGATGACCGTCCAGTTCAATGAGGCAGACCTGCATCAGCAGCAGCGGGTGAGGGCGGTGTTCGACCCGCGCTGGCTGCTCAACCCGGCCAAGGTTTTCCCGCTCGAAGGTCGGATCGCTGCCTGAGCTTTGTCATTCCGGGGCTCGCATAGCGAGAACCCGGAACCCACGACCGGGTGCGCGGGATGGCGTATTTCGTCTACCTCATGGCCAGCAAGCGAAGCGGTACGCTCTACCTGGGCATCACCAACGATCTGGCGAGACGTGCCTATGAGCACAAAGTGAAACGGAACATTGGATTCACGAGCCGCTACGGGGTCGACAGGCTGGTCTGGTACGAGCAGTTCGAGGACGTCAGGGATGCGATCGACCGGGAGAAGGTCCTGAAGAAATGGCGCAGAGCCTGGAAGATCAAGCTTATCGAAGACATGAATCCGGAATGGAAGGATTTCTATGAAGGGCTGTCCTGACCGGCGATACCCAGTCGTGGGTTCCGGGTTCTTCGCGATGCGAAGCCCCGGAATGACAGTGGTGGGCGCGTGATGCTCCACACTCCCACCACAGAGGCACAGGCCTGCGCCGTCGTCGCCTCGATCGTCGAGGCGCGCATCCCACTCGCCATCCGCGGTGGCGGCACGCGCTCCGGCCTGGGGCGGCCGGACAACGCCGTCAGCACGCTTTCCAGCGCCGGGCTCTCCGGCATCACCCTCTATGAACCCGCCGAAATGGTGATCGGGGCCAAATCCGGCACGCCGCTGAAGCTGATCGAGCAGACGCTGGCAGAGCGCGGCCAGATGCTGCCTTTCGAGCCGATGGACCATCGCGCCTTGCTGGGCAGCGAGGGAGAGCCGACGATCGGCGCGATCGCGGCCGGCAACATCTCCGGCCCCCGCCGGATCAATGCCGGCGCCGCGCGCGACTCCCTGATCGGCATCAGGCTGATCAACGGCCGCGGCGAGCTGGTGAAGTCCGGTGGGCGGGTGATGAAGAACGTCACCGGTCTCGATCTGGTGAAGCTCGTCGCCGGCAGCTTCGGCACGCTCGGCTTCCTGACCGAGGTGACCTTCCGCGTCCTGCCGCGGCCGGAGCGCGTCGTCACGCTGATCTGGGAGGGCCTTTCCGACGCGGCGGCGGTTGCGCTGCTCTCCGCGGCGCTCGGCTCGCCCTTCGAGCCGATGGCCGCGGCGCATCTGCCGGCCGGGATCGGCGCCGAGGACGCCCGCACCCTGATCAGGCTGGAGAATTTCTCCGCCTCGATCGGCTATCGCGCCGCCGAGCTCGCGCGCCTGCTCAAGGCCCATGGCCGGCCCGAGCTGATCGAAGGGCGCGGCTCGGACGCGCTCTGGCGCGAGGTCCGCGACGCCGCCTTCTTCGCCGGTAGCGACGAGGCCGTCTGGCGGCTCTCGCTGGCTCCGAGCAATGGCCCAAGGGCGACCGCCGCCATCGCCCGCGCCATTCCACAGGCGCGCTGGTTCTACGATTGGGGCGGCGGGTTGGTCTGGCTCGCGGTTCCGGCGGCGGGCGATGCCGGCGCCGCCGCGATCCGCGCCGCGACGAAGCCGCTCGGCGGCCATGCGACGCTGGTGCGGGCGCCCGATGCGGTGCGCGCCGTCGTGCCGGTCTTCGAGCCGCTCTCCGAACCGCTGATGCGGGTGACGGCGGGCATCAAGAAGAGCTTCGATCCGGAGGGCGTGTTCGAGCCCGGCCGGATGTATGCGGGGATTTGACCGTCGTTTCCGTCATGTTCGGCCTTGTGCCGAGCATCCACGTCTTGCGGCGCGGATTGAGGAAAAGACGTGGATGGTCGGGACAGGCCCGACCATGACGTACAGGGCGACACGGACGAGATCATGCAGACCAACTTTACCCCCGAGCATCTCGCTTCCGATCCGCGCCTGCAGGCCTCGGAGAAGATTCTGCGCAGCTGTGTGCATTGCGGTTTCTGCACCGCGACCTGCCCGACCTACCTCCTGCTCGGCGACGAGCTCGATTCGCCGCGCGGGCGCATCTACCAGATCAAGGACATGCTCGAGAACGAGCGGCCGGCGACGGCGGAGGTGGTCAAGCATATCGACCGCTGCCTTTCCTGCCTGTCCTGCATGACGACCTGCCCCTCGGGCGTGCACTACATGCATCTCGTCGACCATGCCCGCGCCCATATCGAGGAGACCTATCAGCGCCCCTGGCATGACCGGGCGCTCAGGCGCCTCCTCGCCGCGATCCTGCCCTATCCCGGCCGCTTCCGCTTCGCCATGCTGGCCGCCCGGCTCGGCAAGCCCCTCGCCGGGGCGCTCGGCGCGCTGCCGCATCTCGGCACCTCGCTGAAGGCGATGCTGGCGCTGGCGCCCTGGAGCCTGCCGAACCGCTCGGCGATGGAAGGCCCGCAAAGCTTCCCGGCCAGCGGCGAGCGCAAGCGGCGCGTCGCCATCCTCTCCGGCTGTGCCCAGCCGGTGCTCGATCCCGGCATCAACGAGGCGACGATCCGGCTTTTGACCCGCCATGGCGTCGAGGTCGTGCTGCCGAAGGGCGAGGGCTGCTGTGGAGCGCTTGTCCACCATATGGGCCGCGAGCATGACGCGCTCGCCTTCGCCCGCGCCAATATCGACGCCTGGATGGCCGAGATCGACGGCGAGGGGCTCGACGCCATCCTGATCACGGCCTCGGGCTGCGGCACGACGATCAAGGATTACGGCTTCATGTTCCGGAACGAACCAGCCTATGCCGAGAAGGCGGCCAAGGTTTCGGCGCTGGCCAAGGACGTCACCGAATTCGTCGAGACGCTGGAGATCGCGCCGGTGCGCGGCTTCGATCTCACCGTCGCCTATCACTCCGCCTGCTCGATGCAGCACGGCCAGCAGCTCAAGGACGGGCCGAAGCGCCTGCTGTCGCGCGCCGGCTTCCGGGTCAAGGAAGTGCCGGAGGGCCATATCTGCTGCGGCTCGGCCGGCGTCTACAACATCCTCCAGCCGGAGATCGCCGGGCAACTGCGCGAGCGCAAGATCGGCAATATCGGCCGCACCCGGCCCGATCTCGTCGCCACCGGAAATATCGGCTGCATGACCCAGCTGGCCAAGGGCTTCGCCGACAAGGGCGCGACGACGCCGGTCGTGCACACCGCCGAGCTGCTCGACTGGGCGACCGGCGGGCCGGTCCCGGCGAAGCTGGCGCAGGCCGGGATCGGGGAGGCTCCGGCGGCGGAGGTTCTGGTCGCGGCGGGGTGACGGCCTCCTCCGTCGTGCTCGCCCTGGTGGCGAGCATCCACGTCTTGAACATCGCGCTAGGTGAAGGAAGACGTGGATGGCCGGGACAAGCCCGACCATGACGGCGTTTCCCGTACCGCGCCGGGAAGACTTGCCCCCGGGGGCCTCAGGGTCTAACCCGCTCGGGCATCAATAAGCATTTACTTATCGAGTTCCGCAGCCATGTCCGCCGACAAGACCGCCTCCAGCAAGCTGAAAGCCCGCCAGCCGCGTGGTTTCGTCGACCGTGGCCCGGCCGATGTCGCCGCCACCGAGCGCATGCTGTCCGTCATCCGTGAGAGCTTCTCGCTCTATGGCTTCGATCCTGTCGAAACGCCCTTCGTCGAATATACCGATGCGCTCGGCAAGTTCCTGCCGGATCAGGACCGGCCGAACGAGGGCGTCTTCTCCTTCCAGGACGATGACGAGCAGTGGCTCTCGCTGCGCTATGATTTGACGGCGCCGCTCGCCCGCTATGTCGCCGAGAATTTCGACGCGCTGCCAAAACCTTATCGCAGCTATCGCGCCGGCTATGTCTTCCGCAACGAGAAGCCGGGGCCGGGGCGCTTCCGCCAGTTCATGCAGTTCGACGCCGATATCGTCGGCTCGGGCACGGTCGCGGCCGATGCCGAGATCTGCATGCTCGCCGCCGACACGATGGAGAAGCTCGGCATCAGGCGCGGCGACTATGTCGTCAAGGTCAACAACCGCAAGGTGCTCGACGGGGTGATGGACGCCGCTGGTATCGATCAGGCGGCGCGGCTCGCCGTGCTGCGGGCGATCGACAAGGCCGACAAGTTCCCGCTGGCCGAAGTCGGCAAGCTGCTCGGCGAGGGCCGCAAGGACGAGAGCGGCGACTTCACCAAGGGCGCCGGGCTGACGGGCGCGCAGGCCGAGACGATCCTGCGCTATCTCGAGCTGGGCCAGAAGCTCGCCGAGCTCGGCAAATCGACCGCCGCCGACAGTGCCCGGGCGGCTGAATTGTCGGCCGAGGCCGTCAGCGAGCTCGGGAAGCTGGTCGAGAGCGCCGAGAACGGCCGCGCCGGCATCGAGGAACTGGAGCAGATCCGAGAACTCGTCACCGCCGCCGGCTATCTTGGCCGCATCATCATCGACCCCTCGGTCGTGCGCGGCCTCGAATACTATACCGGCCCGGTCTACGAGGTGGAGCTGACCTTCCCGGTGACCAATGAGGACGGTCAGGTCGTACGCTTCGGCTCGGTCGCGGGTGGTGGGCGCTATGACGGTCTCGTCGGCCGCTTCCGGCCCGAGCCCGTGCCGGCGACCGGCTTCTCGATCGGCGTCTCCCGGCTCTATTCGGCGCTGAAGGCGGTGAAGTCGCCGATCGTCGACCAGAGGAACGAGTTGCCGCTGGTCGTCGTCACCGCCATGGACAACAAGTCGCCGGAGTTCATGCCAGCCTATCAGGCGATGGTCTCGGCCCTGCGGCAGGCGAAGGATGCGGACGGCAAGCCGCTGCTGCGCGCGGACCTCTATCTCGGCGCTTCCGGCTTCAACGCCCAGATGAAATATGCCGACAGGCGCGGCGCCGTCTGCGCGGTGATCCAGGGTTCTTCGGAGCGCGAGGCCGGCACGGTCGTCATCAAGGACCTGATCCTCGGCGCCGAGCTCGCCGCCGCCGGGCGCGAGGTCAAGGATTCCGCCGAGCACAAGGCGAGGCAGGCGGAAGCACAGTTCTCCGTCCCGGTGGCGGAGCTGGTCGAGGGCGTGAAGAAGGTGCTCTTCCGTCATGCCCGGCCTTGACCCGAGAGCGAGCCTCTCCGTCATGGTCGGGCTTGTTCCGACCATCCACGTCTTCCTTGAGCGAGGACGGTGTTCAGGACGTGGATGCTCGCCACAAGGGCGAGCATGACGGCGACGGGTAGCAGGCGAAGGGATTCCCGCTAACCCAATTCCCTAAAAACCGTCGAAAATCCGGTTCGTCCCTGCTAGGACGGCGCCGCAACAGGACCAATGCCGTGACCGCGACCCGTGCCAGCATCGACACCGTGATCGCGCTGTTCGAGCGCGAGGGCTATGCCCGCGCCGAACCCGCGATCCTGCAGCCTGCCGAGCCCTTCCTCGACCTGTCCGGCGAGGACATCCGCCGCCGCATCTTCCTGACGCAGGATCTCGACGGTCGCGAATGGTGCCTGCGGCCGGAATATACGATCCCCGTCGCGCTCGCCCATATCGCCGCCCGGTCCACCGAGCCGGCCTCCTACGCCTATGCCGGCCCGGTCTTCCGCATGCGCTCCAACGAGCCCGGCGAGTTCGCCCAGGCCGGGATCGAATCCTTCGGCCGCGGGGACGTCGCTGCCGCCGATGCCGAGATCATGGCGCTCGCCGTTGAAGCCGTCGCGGCGCTCGGGCTCGCCCAGCCGCGCCTGTTGATGGGTGATGTCGCTTTGCTCGCCGCTCTGCTCGACGGGCTTGGCGTGCCGCAGGCGGCTCGCCGCCGCCTGATGCGCGCCGTTGCTCAGGGCAAGGGTGCCGATGCTGTCTCGGCGCTCGATGCGCCGGCAGCCGCGACCGAAGCGACCCATGCCGGGCTGCTCAAGGCACTGGAAGGGCAGGACCCCAAGGCTGCCCGGGCTTTCGTCGAGGACGTGCTCTCGATCGCCGGCATCTCGACCGTCGGCGGCCGCTCGGCGGGTGACATCGCCGAGCGTTTTCTGGCCCGTGCCGCCGAGCGCGACAACCCGGTCAGCGACGAGGCGAGGGCGCTGCTCGGCCGCGCGCTGGCGATCAGCGGCGATCCCGACAGCGCCTCGGCCGCCTGGCGCAAGCTGGCGAGCGAGGCGGGGCTCGATCTCGCCGCGCCGCTAGACGTCTTCGACGAACGCACCGGTTTCCTGGCGGCGCGCGGCGTCGATGTCGGCAATATCGGCTTCTCGGCCGCCTTTGCCCGCAATCTCGACTATTATACCGGCTTCATCTTCGAGCTGCATGATCCGGCAAGGCCCGAGCTGAAGCCGATCGCCGGCGGCGGCCGCTATGACGGCGTGCTGCAGCGCCTCGGCGCGCCGGAGCCCGTCGCGGCGGTCGGCGCCTCGATCTGGCTCGACCGGCTGGCAGGAGCGACGGCATGAGCGCGGCGGAAAACAACATGAATGATGCCCCGCTCGTCCTGGCCGTGCCGTCCAAGGGCCGGCTGCAGGAGAACGCCACGGCCTTCTTCGGCCGGGCCGGACTGTCCTTCGTGCAGGCGCGCGGCTCGCGCGAGTATCGCGGCGCCATCGCCGGGCTGGAAGGGGCCGAGGTCGCCTTCCTCTCGGCTTCCGAGATCGTATCGCAGCTCGCCTCGGGCGCGGTCCATCTCGGTATCACCGGCGAGGACCTGATCCGTGAGCAGGTCTCCGATGCCGATGCGGCGATCGAACTGCTGACCCCGCTCGGCTTCGGCAATGCCAATGTAGTCGTCGCCGTGCCGCAGGCCTGGATCGATGTCCGTACCATGGCCGATCTCGACGATGTCGCCGCGACCATGCGGGCCCGCACCGGCAACAAGCTCCGCGTCGCTACCAAATACGTCAACCTGACGCGGCGCTTCTTCGCCAGTCACGGCCTTGCCGATTACCGCATCGTCGAGAGCCTCGGCGCGACGGAGGGCGCGCCGGCCGCCGGTACGGCCGAGATCGTCGTCGACATCACCACGACCGGCTCGACACTCGTCGCCAACGCGCTGAAGGTGCTCGACGACGGCGTCATGCTGGCGTCGGAGGCCAATCTCGTCGCCTCGGTCCGGGCGCCCTGGGGCGAGCGGGCTCGCAATGCCGCGGCCGCCATTCTCGGTCGGATCGCCGCCGAGGAGGAAGCGCGCTCGCTGCGCGAGGTCCGCGCCGTTCTGCATGCGGTCTCGCCGCAGCGCCTCGGCGAGATCGCCCAGCGCCTCGGCGCCCGCCTGCCTTTCGGCGCCGGCGGCGAAGACGGCGTCGTGACCCTGCATTGTCCGAAGAAGGCTGTGTTCCCGCTGGTCGAGGAACTGACCCGCGCCGGTGCCGACGACATTACCGTGCGCGCGCTCGACTACGTTTTCCGCCGCACCAATCCGCTGATCGAGCGGCTCCAGGCGCGGATTTGACCGGAAGAAACGGCCGCTTGTCGCTGTGAGGTGGCCTCGGCACATGCCGCTGTTTGGGCTGGAGTTCCGTGCGGGTGCCGGATTCCCGTCGCATTCTCGGGCTACGCGGCTGTGGTGCCAGCGGCTGTATCGATGGCGCCGAGGTTGCCGTGGTGCCGGTTTTTGCCGCGGCTGACCTTGTTCAGGGAGCGATCGAGGCTTGCATTCGCCCGCTTTCTCGGTGCAGTGGTGACATTTGGAACTAACCTTTGCCCGTCGCGCTATTTCCAATCCGGGGTTTGGACCAGTTGAGCATGCAGTCGCGCCTCGGCCTTGCGGCCGCCATCGCCTTTTCCCTGTTGCCGGCTCTGGCCGGTGACGCCCTCGCGCAGGGCCGTCAGCGCCCCTCGCAGATTCCGGACCAGGGACAGCCGGCGCCGGCGCCCAAGCAGGAGAAGAACTTCCCGCTCGATGCGTCCTGGACGGCGGTCCAGTTCAACGGCAAGCCGCTGAACGACCGGCGGATCACGCTGAAGGTCGACGCCAATCTGCGCGGCACCGGCTTCTCCGGCTGCAACACCTATTCGGCCTCGGCCTATCCGTTGCGCCAGCAGGGCTTTGCCGTCGGGCCGGTCGCGGTGACCAAGCGCGCCTGCGACAAGGCGGTGATGGATTTCGAACGTAGCTTCCTGCTGGCGCTGCGTGGCGCCCGGCAATGGGACCTGGTCGAGGGGCGGCTCGTCCTGAAGACCGCTTCCGGCGAAATCCGCTTCGATCGCGGTATCTGAGGCCCGCCGGTCTTTCGGCGCCTAGATCGCCGCGCGTCCGGACGCGGTCGCGGTGATCTATCGCATTGTTATCGCATCGGAGTTTTCCGAAAGGCTGAGTCCACTTTTCGGTCCGATGCTATAGGCCGTTCGGCCCGCGGGCGGAAAGCCGCTTCGTTTCCGCGCGAGACCGACAGTTTCCGGGTCGCCGCGCTTCCGTTGGGAGGCGCGGCGATTTTTTTGCGAAGTACCGGGTTGGTTGGACAGGCGGATTCGATGTCCTGGCCAGGCGCACCCGGAGCAATCTCGCGCTGATCGAAACGTCATTCCGGCTGGAGCCCCCGGGGCCGGCCGGAATGACGGTGAAAGCGGATCGGAACATCGGCTAGGCAGCCGGCTCCATCGCTCTGACGCGCGGGCTGTGCGTGCCGTCGGGGTTGCGTTCCATCGCGATCAGCTCCTCGTGCATCTCGCGCAAGGTCGAGCGATGGCCGATAGAGACCACGCTGGTCTGCGGCAGTTCGCGCCGGATCATCGCGTAGATCTCGCCTTCGAGCTTCTCGTCGAGCGAGGCGGTGGCCTCGTCGAGGAAGAGCCAGTCCGGCTTGGCGAGCAGCGCGCGTGCCACCGCCAGGCGCTGCTGCTCGCCGCCCGAGAGGCGCTGGCTCCAGAGGTCGACCTCGTCGAGGCGCTCGGTGAGATGACCGAGCTTCACCTTCTCCATCGCGGCGCGAAGTTCGGCATCGCTGAAGGCATCCGGCTCGGCCGGATAGGCGATGACGGCGCGCAGCGTGCCCTGCGGCAGATAGGGCCGCTGCGGCAGGAGCAGCATGCGGGTGTTGGCGGGAGTCTCGACCTGGCCCTTGCCGAACGGCCAGATGCCCGAGAGCGCCCGGAACAGCGTCGACTTGCCGGAGCCGGAGGGGCCGATCACCAGCGTCGAGCGGCCGGAAGGCAGCGTGAGCTCGGGGACCGTCACGATCGGCGAGCCGTTCGGCAGGTTCAGGGTCAGGTCCCTGACCCTGGCATCGGGACCCGGCTGCTCGTCGATCTCGATATTGGCGCCGGCCGCGCCGGCCGCCTGTGCCTCGGCCTGCGCGATCGCGGTCTCGAAGGTGGTGAGGCGGTTGATAGAGGCGAGATAGGAGGCGATCGACTGATAGCTGTTGATGAAGAACGACATCGCCGTCTCGACCCGGCCGAAGGCCGACGAGACCTGGGTCAGCACGCCGAAGGCGATCGCGCCGGCGAAGTAATACGGCGCCAGCAGCAGGAAGGGGATGACGACGTTCGCCTGGTTGTAGGACAGGGTGAAGGTCGTCAGCTTCAGCCTGCGCCAGAGCAGGTTGTAGAAATTGGTGACGATGCCGCCGAAGGTCTCGCCGAGATGGCGACGCTCGGCGGTCTCTCCGCGCATCAGCGCGATCTGCTCGGAATATTCGCGCAGGCGGGCGAGAGAGAAGCGGAAATTCGCCTCGCGCCGCTCTTGCTCGAATTCGAGCCCGATCAGCGGCTTGCCGATCAGATGCGTGATCCAGGTCGCGACCGCCGCATAGATCAGCGTCGCCCAGAAGATGAAGCCGGGGATGACGATGTCCGTGCCCGGCACCGTGATCGCGACCGGGATCGACCACAGGATGATCGAGAACGAGACCAGTGTGGAGACCTGGGTGATCAGGGTCAGTGAGAAGGCGTAGGTCTGGTTGAGGAAGGAGCGGGTATCTTCCGAGATGCGCTGGTCCGGGTTGTCGGCGGTACCGGCGAGCGAGATGCGGTAGTGATTGCCGTTCTGCAGCCAGCGCCGGTTGTATTCGGCCGCCATCCATTCGCGCCAGCGGATCAGCAGCACCGAATTGGCCACGGTCTCGATCAGCACGCTGATCACCGAAATCGCGGCCCAGACGCCGAAGACGTTGATGAGCTGGTCCCAGAAGACCGGCGCGTTCTTCTCCTGCAGCGCGTTGTAGAAGTCGCGATAGAAGAAGTTGATCCGCAGCGAGATGCCGACCTGCGCCTGGTTGAGCACGATCAGGAAGACGACCGCCGCCACGGCGAAATGGCCGAGCTTCATCGGATAGCGGCCGAGCGGCCCCAAATTCATGCTGCTCGGGTCCTGCGCCAGGAAATAGGGCGAGGCGAGGTCGGCGATGCGCCGCACCACCGGCACGAAGGAGATCGCGTAGATCAGGATGCCGAACACCGCGACGGTGGTGCCCAGGCTCGTCGGCGGGGCTGCGGCGGCCCAGGCCTGCGGCCACCAGCCGATCTGGGCGAGCACCGCGCCGGCGCCGAAGATCACATATTCGGTGCCGAAGATGCCGGAGAAGATCTTGAGGAAATAGCTGATTCCGGCCGAGCGCCAGGTCGCTGCGGTCAGCAATACGCCGACCACGCCCATTCCGAGCATACCGGGGCTGCCGCTTTGCTGTCCGACGATCAGCGCGATCAGGGCGAGGCCGGCGACAGCGAAACTCAACAAGCGCATGAATGGGTCCTTGTCGGGAATCGGCGCGATGACGCGCCAGTCTGAATGGCTGTTGTAGAGCAGCCGTGCCGACAAAAAAGGCCGGACTCAAGGCCGAGCCCGGATTTTTCCGGGATCGTGATCCGGCTCCGTGCCTTCGGGCCGGCGGTGGTGATGCGGGCGCAAGCAGCGTCGCGGGCGCGCGGGCCTCGCGCGCCCGGCTCAGCCGGGCGGCCTCCGGTTCAGTCCCTGTCGACCGAATAGGCGCCGGCGCCGGCCGCGACGAGCAGGAGGAAGCCGCCGGCGATGCCGAGGTTCTTCATGAACAGCAATTGTTGCATCGGCGCGGCCCAGTTCATGTGGAAGAGCACCGTAGCGGCGATGGTGAAGCCGAAAAGCGCGAGCGCCACCAGCCGCGTCTTGAAACCGATGACGATCATCAACCCGCCGATCAGCTCGACGATGATCACCAGCGGCAGCAGTATGCCGGGGACTCCCGCTGAAGCCATGTATGCTTGCGTCCCGGCGTAGCCGGAGATCTTGGACCAGCCGCCCAGGACGAACATCAGGGCAAGCAGGATACGGCCGACGAGCTTGGCGGTGTCTGAAAGTGCTGGGTTGTTCAGCATGGCTTGGCCTCAGCGGGGATCAGGGCGCGGCAGGATGCCGCACCTATGCCGACTAAGACCTACAACCAAAGTCGACGCAAGTCCGGTCGCGCTTGCGCTGGTGCAAGGGCGGGAGGGTGCTGACCGAGCGCCATCATTCCGGCCGCGGCGCAGCAGAGCGCCGGAATGACGGGGAGCCGAAGACGAAAAGGCCCGGCTTGCGCCGGGCCTTCTGTCATTATCGAGCTTGAGGGCTCGGACTTCCTCAGAAGTCCATGCCGCCACCGAAACCGGGCTTGCCCGGTTTCGGCACTCAAGGTCTTCGGGCGCATGGACTTCCTCAGAAGTCCATGCCGCCCATGCCGCCGCCGCCCATCGGGGGCATCGGGGCTTCCTTCTTCGGAAGCTCGGCGATCATCGCCTCGGTGGTGATCAGCAGGCCGGCGATCGAAGCCGCGTCCTGGATCGCCGTGCGCACGACCTTGGTCGGGT
This sequence comes from Allobosea sp. NPDC055594, assembly GCF_053618995.1. Taxonomy (NCBI): domain Bacteria; kingdom Pseudomonadati; phylum Pseudomonadota; class Alphaproteobacteria; order Hyphomicrobiales; family Alloboseaceae; genus Allobosea; species Allobosea sp. NPDC055594. The sequence goes on along the minus strand of NZ_JBSHIO010000002.1, from coordinate 12,127 downwards.
CGATGATGCCGGCCTTGACCATGTCGCCGAACTCGCCGGTCTGGGCGTTGTAGCCGTAGGCGTAGTCCTTCGACTCCAGCAGCTTGCCGACCACGACCGCGCCGTCATCGCCGGCGTTGTCGACGATCTGCTTGGCCGGAGCGGTGATCGCCTTGCGGACGATCTCGACGCCGGTCTTCTGGTCGTCGTTCTGGGTCTTGAGCGACTTGACCGAAGCGAGCGCACGCAGCAGGGCGACGCCGCCGCCCGGCAGGATGCCCTCTTCCACGGCCGCGCGGGTCGCGTTCAGGGCGTCGTCGACGCGGTCCTTCTTCTCCTTGACCTCGACCTCGGTCGCGCCGCCGACGCGGATCACCGCGACGCCGCCGGCGAGCTTGGCCAGGCGCTCCTGGAGCTTCTCGCGGTCGTAGTCCGAGGAGGTCTCCTCGATCTGGGCCTTGATCTGGGCGACGCGGGCCTCGATGTCCTTCTTCTTGCCGGCGCCGTCGATGATCGTGGTGTTCTCCTTCTCGATGCGCACCTTCTTGGCGCGGCCGAGCATGTTGAGCGTCACGGTCTCGAGCTTGATGCCGAGATCTTCCGAGATCATCTGGCCGGCGGTCAGGATCGAGATGTCCTCGAGCATGGCCTTGCGGCGGTCGCCGAAGCCCGGAGCCTTGACAGCCGCGACCTTCAGGCCGCCACGGAGCTTGTTGACGACGAGGGTGGCGAGAGCCTCACCTTCCACGTCCTCGGCGATGATCAGGAGCGGCTTGCCGGTCTGAACGACGGCCTCGAGGATCGGCAGCATCGCCTGGAGCGACGACAGCTTCTTCTCGAACACGAGGATGTAGGGGTCCTCGAGCTCGGCGACCATCTTCTCGGCATTGGTGATGAAGTAGGGCGAGAGATAGCCACGGTCGAACTGCATGCCCTCGACGACGTCGAGCTCGGTCTCGGCGGTCTTGGCTTCCTCGACGGTGATGACACCCTCGTTGCCGACCTTCTGCATGGCGGTCGAGATCATCTTGCCGACCGACTCGTCGCCGTTCGCCGAGATCGTGCCGACCTGCGCGACTTCCGCGTTCGAGGTGACCTTCTTCGAGTTCTTCTTCAGGTCCGAGACGATGGCGTCGACGGCGAGGTCGATGCCGCGCTTCAGGTCCATCGGGTTCATGCCGGCGGCAACCGCCTTGGTGCCCTCGCGGACGATGGCGGCGGCCAGAACGGTCGCGGTGGTGGTGCCGTCACCGGCGGCGTCGTTCTGCTTCGAGGCCACTTCGCGCACCATCTGGGCGCCCATGTTCTCGAACTTGTCGGCGAGCTCGACTTCCTTGGCGACGGTGACGCCGTCCTTGGTGATGCGCGGAGCGCCGAACGACTTGTCGATCACGACGTTGCGGCCCTTCGGGCCGAGCGTCACCTTGACGGCGTTGGCGAGGATTTCAACGCCGCGCAGCATGCGGTCGCGGGCATCCGTGGAGAATTTGACTTCCTTGGCAGCCATGAGACTACTCCTGATTGAACTTTACGGAAGGGCGGTCTTCAGGCTGATCAGCCGACGATACCCATGATGTCGGATTCCTTCATGATCAGAAGGTCCTGGCCGTCGATCTTGACCTCGGTGCCGCTCCACTTGCCGAAGAGGACGCGATCGCCCTTCTTGACATCGAGGGCAACGAGCTTGCCGGCCTCGTCACGAGCGCCCGGGCCGACGGCGACGATCTCGCCCTCCTGGGGCTTTTCCTTGGCGGTGTCGGGGATGATGATGCCGCCCTTGGTCTTCTCTTCGCTATCAAGGCGACGGACCACAACGCGGTCATGCAGCGGACGGAACTTCATGGTTCTGTCTTCCTCTCGATCAAAATCTGGGCGGGCGCACGCTGGGCTGGCCCGTGGGGGGGCCTGTTAGCAGTCTCCTAACGTGAGTGCTAACAGGCAGGGCGGAGATAGGCGCGCCCCTTTCCCGAGTCAAGGAAGCCTCCGCGCAAAAGGTGAATGCGCCGCTCATGCCTGCCGGCTCGCGCGCTCGTGCCGCATGCCGGAGCGGCAGGCCGGGCACGGAAAACGTGATCGTTTCTATGAGTTTAGAGTTGCCGCGCCTACCAAAATCCGGTTCCCACTTTTCCGCGCAATGAACTATCCTGCCGCAATGACCACGCCCAAGCCCGACCCGCGCCTCGACGAGATCGCACGCTCCTGCGTCGTGCTGCATATCCGCATGACGGCTCGCGCGGTCACGCGTGCCTATGACGAGGCGATGCGGCCGAGCGGGTTGAAGATCACTCAGTTCGTGCTGCTCTCGGCGCTCTCGACCGGTGCCTGGCGTTCGGTGACCGAGCTTGCCGATCGCTTTGCGCTGGAGCGGACCTCGCTCACCCGCAATCTGCAATTGCTGGCGGCCGAGCAGCTGATCGAGCCTGTCGATCGCAAGGGGCGGGCGCTGGTCTATGCGGTCACCGACAAGGGGCGTACGGCGATCGAGGCGGCGATCCCGTATTGGCGCGCGGCGCAGGACCGCATCGAGGGCGGGCTCGGGCACGAGCGCTGGGTCGAGACCCGCGATGCGCTGAAGGCCGTCCGCCGCGCCGCCCGCCAGGCGACCTGAGCCGGAGGGAAGGCCATGCGCGCTCGCGGCAGCGCTTGACCGGGCTGCGCCTTCCTTCATAACGTGTATCTACACGAAATTGATCGAGGCCTTGCCCATGTCCCGCACAGTCGGTGTCGTCAGTCGTGATGTCCTGCTCGCGGAGGATGGCGCCTGTTTCCTGCGCGGCATGATGGAGGGCAGGCATCCGGGGGCGCCGTTCGCCGACGCCATGGATTTCGAGCTCGCCGAGGTCGATGAGGGCAGGGTGGTCTTCGTCGGAAAGCCCTCGCCGCGCTTCTTCAACCCGCTCGGGACGATCCATGGCGGCTGGACCGCGACGATCCTCGATTCCGCCATGGCCTGCGCCGCCCATTCGACGCTGAAGGTCGGCGAGGGCTACACCACGCTCGAGATGAAGCTCAACTATGTCCGCCCGGTGATGCCGGAGAGTGGCGAGGTCCGCTGTGAAGGCCGGCTGATCCATCGCGGCGGCACGATCGCGACCACCGAGGGACGGCTGCTCGACGCGCGCGGAAAACTGCTGGCCCATGGCACCGAGACCTGCCTGATTTTCGCTGCGCAGGGCGCCGCCGGCGGCCGAGGCGTCGCCTGACCGTGTCCGGTCGGGCGCGCGGCGATCAGCGCCTGCTGATAGCGAAGGCGCCGGCGACGATGAGCAGCGCACCGGCATAGGTCGTGAGCGGCGGCACCTCTGCGAAAACGATCCAGCCGAGCAGGCTCGCCCAGACCAGTGCCGTGTACTCGATCGGCGCCAGCCGTGATGCCGGTGCCCGGGCGAAGGCCGAAGTGAGCAGGAGATGGCCGCCGACGCCGAGCGCCCCGGCGAGGAGATAGGCCGCCAGATCCCCACCGCTCATCGGGACGAAATGGAACGCGGCCGGGATGACGAGGCAGAGCGCCGGCCCGGCGTTCTGGAACAGCACGATGATCGCCGGATGCTCCTTCAGCGCGATCCGGCGCAGCAGGATCAGGTTGAAGGCGTAGGACACGGCCGAGAACAGTGCTGCGGCGACGCCGAGCTCCGCCCCGGTGATGCCACCCTGCAGGCGCGGCCAGACCATCACCAGCATGCCGGCGAGGCCGAAGCCCAGCGCCTGCAGGATGCGCGCATCCAGCCGCTCCTTGAGGATCAGCGCGCCGAGCAGCGCGACGAAGACCGGCGCCAGGAAGGACAGCGTCAGCGCTTCCGCCAGGGGCAGCGTCGCGATCGAGTAGAAGAAGCTCCCGGCGGTCAGGACCACGACCGGGACGCGCAGGCTGTTGCCGATCACGCTCGCCCGAGTCGGAGCGGGCGGACGCAGCAACGCGACGACGGTGAGCGCGCAGATTCCGCCCATGGCGAAACGCATGAACAGCGCCACGATGAACGGGTGCTGCTGCATCTGCGCCTTGATCACCACATCCATCAGCGTCAGCAGGGCAATGCCGAGGATGGCGCGCAGCGCAGTGCCGGGGGTCATGGCTGGATGTCGGCCAGCGGCTTGCGGAAATGGTATTCCCAGGTCGCCGAGATGTCGGCGAGGTAGCGCTCGCCGGGCCAGCGCACGAAGCCGAGCTTCTCGTAGAAGCGGTGGCCGCGGGCGAAGCGGGTATCGGACCAGAGCATCATCTCGGCGCAGCCCCTGTCCCTGGCGAAGGCGAGCGCGCGGGCGAACAGCGCCTGCGCGAGGCCGGCGCCGCGATAATCCGGATCGACATAGACTTTGGTCAGCTCGGCCGCGTTTTGCTCCGGCACGGGGGCGACGCCGATCGAGCCGACGATGCGGCCGTCACTCCCCTCGGCGACCCAGAGCCGCCCGCCCTTGCCGGCGAAATGGCGGGCGGGATGGCGCAGCTCCGGAAATTCCGGCCAGTGGAACAGGCAACCGGGATATTCGGCGAAGCTCGCGGCGACCAGCGCGGCGAGGCGTTCGGAATCGGCGTCGATGGCGTCGCGAAGCGGCGGAAGGCTCATGCTCCAAGCGCTTAGGGCCAATCGGGTCGGCTGCAAAGATGGTGCTCTCGCTCGCCTGCCATGCTCCTATCGCAGCAGCGCCAGGGCGGCGTCTGCCGTCAGCTTCAGCGCCGCGGCGGCGAGCAGCAGATAGCAGGCGAAGAACAGCCTTTTCTGGTCGAGCCGATCATGCAGCCAGCGCCCGAGCCAGACGCCGAGAGGTGCCGCCGGTGCGAGGGCGAGCGCCGCCCAGAGCAGCCCGGGCTGCTTCAGCGCCAGCGAAAGGTAGGGCGGCAGCTTGAGCAGGTTGCCGAGCATGAAGAGCGCGATGGTGGTGCCGACGAAGCTGGTCTTCGAGAGGCCGCGCGCCAGCAGGTACATTGCCACCGGCGGCCCGCCGGCATGGGCGACGAAGGTGGTGAAGCCGGAGGTGGTGCTGGCGGCGAGGGCCAGCACCGGGGAGACCGGCAGGCTTCCGGGAGGCGCGAGGCGTCCGCGCAGAAACCAGTGCGCGGTGAAACTCAGCGTGGTCAGGCCGATGACCAGGGTGACGATCCGGGCGTCGACCATCAGGAAGACGGCGTAGCCGATGCCGATTCCGAGGGCGAGCCCGGGTACGAGCCAGGCGAGGTCGGGCTTGGACCAGGTTGCGACGCCGAAGGCGCGGAACGCGAACAAATCCATCCCGGCGACCAGCAAGGCTACGATGATCGCGCCCTGCAGCGGCTCGACGACGAGGGCGAGCAGCGGCACGCCGAGAATGGCGAGCCCGCCGCCGAAGGCCCCCTTGCCGATCGCGATCAGTAGCGTCGTCACCCAGCCGACGAGGTAGAACAGCGGGTCGCTCGGCACCGGGCTTCGTCGTCCTCATTGCGGCCGGCGTGGCCCGCGGATTCAATTTCGCGTCGGAAAGCACGTCAAATCAATGTCTTGAGCCTGTGCCGGCCGCAAAAGGGGTTTCCACTTTGGCGGAACATGCTCTAGGCGGGAAGGGCGCGCCGCTGCGCACCCGATGTTGAGTCGACTCAGCCCTTCGCAATGGCGCCATGACCGTCCTTCTGCCCTTCGTGATCAATTCCGGGCTGAACTTCGCTCTCGGCCTGCTGATCGCCTATTTCCTCGGGCCGGCCGAGTTCGGACGCTACGCCATCGGCGCAGCGCTGATCGTGCTGCTCAACACGGCGCTGCTCGACTGGATCCGGCTTTCGGCCGTCCGCTTCTATTCCCTGAAGACCCGCGAGACGCAGCCCGAGATCCGCGCGACGCTCGACGTTCTCGCCGCCGGAATGACGATCGCGCTGGCCGGCCTGCTGATCGCGGCCTTTGTCGTCGGCATCGATTTCAAGCTCCCGGCGATGCTGGTCGCGGCCTCGGTCGCAGGCGGCATCTGCGCCGGACTGTTCGACTATCACGGTGCGATCGCGCGCGCCCGTTTCCTCGATGCCGCCTATGCCCGGCTGATCATCGTCAAGAACGTGCTGGCGCTGCTGCTGATGGTCGGCGGTGCCTGGTGGATGCGCGACGCCACCGTCGTGATGTTCGGTGGCGTGATCAGCGTCATGGCGGCGCTGCTGGCGGTGCGCCGGCAGCTCGCCGACCGGCCGCTCGCCTGGTCGGCGGCGCGGCGCGACCTCGCCTGGAACTTCGCCGTCTATGCGCTGCCGCTGGTCGGGGCGAACGCGATCTACTCGCTGATCCCGCTGATCAATCGCACGCTGCTCGCCGACGCCCATGGCTTTGCCGAAGCCGGCTATTTCTCGCTCGCCGCCGATATGGGCTTGCGCCTGTTCGGCACGCTGGGTGCGACGCTGGAGATCGTCCTGCTGCGCGAGGTCCTGCGCCTCGACGAGACCAAGGGCCGGCGCGCCGCGCAGAAGCGTATCGCCGCCAATCTGGTCATCGTGCTGATGGTGGCGCTGCCGGTCGCGCTCGGGCTGTTCCTGGTGCTGCCGGCCTTCGAGAAGCTGCTCGTCCCCGCGAATTTCCACGGCCATTTCTCGGCCTATATGGTGCAGCTGCTGCCGGGTTTCCTGGCGTTGACGATCTTCGTCGCCGGGCTCTATCCGGTCTTCCTGCTCGGCAAGCGCACCGGCATGGCGACGCTCGCGGCCGGCTTCGGGCTGGCGGTCAATCTCGTCCTCGTCTTCGGGGCAGGGGAGTTGCTCGGACCGGAGCGTTTCGCGCTCGGCCAGACGGCCGGCTTCGTCGTGGTGCTCGCCATTACCGGCTGGGCGGCATTGCGGGCGCTGCCGGTCTGGCCTTCAGGACGCGATATCGGGCTGATCCTCGTCGCGCTTGCCGCGATGGCGGCCTGTGTCGCGCCGCTGTCCGGCCGGTTCCCTCCGGTATTCGAGCTTCTCCTGCAAGGGACGATCGGCGCACTGGTCTATTGCGGGCTGGTGCTGGCCTTCGACATCGCCCGCTGCCGCACATTGCTGAAGCTCTGGTTCCTCGCGCGCAAGATGCGCCGCGGCGCGGCCGTCGGGACCGACGGGCCGTGACGACTTTCCCCCGGACTCCGGTGTCTGAACGCACGAGTTGACGAACACGGCCGTCCCCGCGATCCTGCCGCGGTTTGGGGGAGGCTGCCGATGGCCAAGCCGAGCTTTCTCAACCTCTGGGCGAGCTATCCGGATCCCGAGGTCAGGCATTGTTCTGACGGGCTCGCCAACGAATGCGCCATCAGAATGAGCCTGACGCTGAACGCGGAGAAGACGCTCACCGTGAGCAAGGGCTCCTATTCCGAGCCGAAATGCTCGCACGGGCATGCACGGGGCGCCGAGTCGCTGGCGAACTGGTTGTACCGGAAGATCGGTCCGCCGAAGGTCTACAATGACCCGGCAAAGGCCAAACTGCTCCTGGCGGAGAAGAAGGGGATCATTTTCTTCAAGGATTGCTTCGTGCGGGCCGGAGAGACGCGGCAGGTCGGCGACCATATCGATCTCTGGCATACCGGCTTCACCAAATCCTACAGCGACCCGCAGAACAAGGCGAAGCAGATCTGGTTCTGGGAACTGAAATGAACACTGCGGGTCTCGTCCTGGCTTTCTCGTTGCTGACCGGTGGAGCCCTGGCCCAGGCCGCGGGGGCGCTGCCCGTCATGCCCCCGGCCGAGAGCGCCGAACTCGCAGCAAGGGGGGATCGCTGCGTTTTGACCTGGGCCGGCAAGAATGGCCGCGAGGAACTCGCGGTCGGCATTCCCTTCCCTTGCGCCTTTCACAGGGAGCCCGGCGGCGCGGTCCGCTATCATCTGATGGGGAGCCGCCGTCTCGCCCTGATCGAGCATTCGACGCCCGACCCGGCCCGAGGCGGCTGCCTCACGACCATTCGCGGGGTGGCGTTCGACGGGGAGGCCGTGGCGCTGTCGCCGGGGCTGGAGAAGGTCGCCGCCTGTCCGCCGTTCCGCTGGGACGAGAAGATGTTCATCGGGCTTTTCTGATGCGCCGAATCAAGGATTGGTTCACCGCGTTCCCTTGCCGAATGCTAAGGTTAATACGCGGAACTGCCTGCTTTCAACGCCGTTCCGGCCTGTTGGAGTCAACGATTCATCATTCGTTGCAAGGCCTTGTCCAGGCTCCCTCGCAGATTGTGTCGAGAGAGTTGCGTCATGCGTCCGATCCGTCTCGTTTCCCTCGCCTTGCTCGGAGGGTTGGTCCATAGCGCCGGCCAGGCGCAGGCTCAGACCTATTGGCGGCCGGCCGATCCGACGGTGGCGGCTCCCCGCAGCAGCGGCCAATATGGCGGCGGCTTCATCGAGATGATGATGACCGGGCGCGACCCCACCGATTATGGCAGGGGCGGCGCGGTCTATAACCGTCCGCCCCGTAGCGCCTATGGCCAGCAGCCGACCCGCCGGCTTTCCGACTATGAACCGGCGGTGCCCGTCTATGGCGATCCGCTCGAGCCGCGCCGGGAGCGCCGCAGTGCAGCCCTCGGCCAGCCCATGCCGGCCGAGCGGCCGATCGAGCGCGTCGTCGATCCGCGCTTCCAGAAGCAGGAAGTCGCCTATGACGGCCCGCACAAGCCCGGCACCATCATCATCGACACGCCGCGCCGTTTCCTTTTCCTGGTCCAGCCCGGCGGCCGGGCTCTGCGCTATGGCATCGGTGTCGGCCGCCCCGGCTTCTCCTGGGCGGGCATGAAGACGGTCAGCCGCAAGGCGGAATGGCCGAGCTGGACCCCGCCGGCCGAGATGCTGAAGCGCCGTCCCGACCTGCCGCGCTTCATGAACGGCGGGCCGGACAACCCGATGGGCGCCCGCGCGCTCTATCTCGGCTCTTCGCTCTATCGGATCCACGGCACCAACGAGCCGAACACCATCGGCCAGGCGGTCTCCTCCGGCTGTATCCGGATGACCAATGACGATGTGGTCGATCTCTATGGCCGGGTCCGTGTCGGCGCCAAGGTGCTGGTGATCTGAGGCCGGCCTCTCTCGAAAGCCGTGCCTGCTGATCGCGGGCACGCTTGGACGGGAGCACCAAGAGACAATAGACGGCGCACTTCGCCGGAGATTAGCCTGAGCAGGCAGCGTGTTCCCTCGGCGGGGCTGCGTAACGCCGCAATTGCGATCGAGCCGATGCCGGAAATGGGACAGATCACGCGCAGGCGACGCTGGTGGATCGTCCTGGTGGGTGCGCTCGCCGGCTACCTGCTGCTGGCCTATCTGCTATTGCCGCTCCTGTGGCGACATTACGAGCGCGAACCCGGTCTCGCCGCCCTGCCCATGGTGACGCGCACCGCGAGCGGCATTCCGGGTGATGCGCTCAATGTCGGCTTCGTCGGCAGCAAGGACGACGCTCTGCGCGCCATGCATGCCGCAGGCTGGTATCCGGCCGACCCGATCACCTTGCGGACCAGCATCGAGATCGTCGGCAGCGTGGTGCTCGACCGGCCCTATCGCGATGCACCGGTCAGCCCGCTCTACTATGAGGGCAAGAAGGAGCAGCTCGCCTTCGAAAAGCCCGAGGGCACCAGCGCGGATCGCCGGCACCATGTGCGCTTCTGGGTGGTCCTCGAAAAGGGGAATGATGGCCGCCCGGTCTGGCTTGGCTCGGTCACCTTCGACCGGGGCGTCGGCTTCAGCCACGATACCGGCCAGGTGACGCACCACATCGCGCCCGACATCGACGTCGAGCGAGACCTGCTGATGCAGGACCTCGGCAAGGCCGGCATGGTCCGGAACTTCTTCCAGATCTCCGGGGTGGGGCCGACCCTGTTCGGCCGCAATGGCGAAGGCGATCCCTATTACACCGATGGCGAGATCCACATCGCCACTTTGGTGGCCGACGGCGTGAGGCGCACCGAACCGCCCGCGACCATTCCCGCGCCGCCGCTGATCGCGCTGAAGGACCAGATCTGGCATGGGGTCGGCGACGCCCTCGCCAAGTGATCCCGGTTCGCGGATCGAACGCTGATCTCTGTCGCCGGCGTGCGTCCGGCTCCAAGATCTGAAGCAGCAGCGTTCCCAGCCTGCCGACCCGCGCGATTGAATTTGCGTGCCCGCGCTCCCAAGTGAGCCCGGCTGTCCCGCCACGAGAACTGTGCAGATGAAGCAGGCTGATCGCAAACGCGCTTTGGTTCTACGCAATCCGAAGGCGCGGCGCGGGCAGGAATCCCTCGACGGTCCCTTCAGGCAATTGGCGCTCGCCGGGATCGACGTCACGATCGAGACATTCGAGGCCCTGCCGGAGATCGCGCGCGACATCGTGCGTCTGCGCAGCATCGCCGACCTGATCGTCATCTGCGGCGGGGACGGCTCGATCTCCTCAGGCGCGATGGCGGTGATGGAAAGCGGCCTGCCGCTTGGCATCATGCCCATGGGAACGGCGAACGACCTGGCCCGGACCCTCGCGATCCCGATGGATCTGATCGCCGCGGCTCGGGTGATCGCCGCCGGGCAGACGCGCCGCATCGACATGGGGACGGTCAATGGCCACGCCTTCTTCAACGTCGCCAGCATCGGCCTGAGCAGCGAGCTCGCGCAAGGGCTCGATCCGACGCTGAAGAAGCGCTTCGGGCGTCTCGGCTATGCTCTGGCGGCTACCAAGGTGCTGACGAAGGCCTCGCGTTTCCATGCCACGATCACTGAGAAGGGCCGGACGACCGAGGTCGACACCTTCCAGATCGCGATCGGCAACGGCAGGCACTATGGCGGCGGAAACGTCGTCCGGGACGACGCAGAGATCGATGACGGCCATCTCGATCTCTACAGCCTCGAACTCAGTAACCTCTGGAAACTGGCGCTGATGCTGCGCTCGTTCAGATCGGGCACGCACGGAGCCTGGCAGGAAGTGCGCACCGCGCGCTGCGTCGAATTCGACATCCTGACCAAGCGGCCGATGCCGGTGAACACCGATGGCGAGATCGTCACGGCGACGCCGGCCCATTTCAAGGTTCACCCCGGAGCCGTCGCCATTTTTGCGCCCGAGGCCGATCCTCGCGCGGAGCCGATGCGCATGCCCATGTTCCACAGATAGCCCCGGAAAAGGCGAAATGGCCGCGAGAGGCGCGGTCGGCTGCGTCTCTCCGCCGCTCTCCCAATGCGCCGCATCGGGCGCCCGGGCGCGTCCGCCCAACGAAAAGACCCGCCCGTTGCCGGGCGGGTCTGCTGATTTCATCCAGGGACTACGAAGCGGCCGCTCAGGCCCATTCGTCGTCGCCGAAGCCGCTCGAGCCGTCGTCATAGCCCTCGTTGCTGGCGTTCTGGTAGCTCGGCTCCTGGTAGCTGTGACCGGGATCCTCATAGGACTGGTTCGACGCCGGCTGGGCATTCTCGGCCGTGGCGGTGTCGTTCTGCTGTGCCGTGCTGGCCTCGGCCGGCTTTGCTTCCGATGACGCGCTCTTGCCGCCGCCGAAGGCGTTCATCAGCAGATTGCCGGCGACCATGCCGCCGGCGACGCCGGCCGCGGTGGTCAAGGCGCTCGCCATGAAGCCGCCGCGCGCCGGGGCTTGCGCCTGCTGGCTCTGCCAGGGGCCGGGAGCGGGCGCTGCCGCCATGCCCTGCTGGCCCGGCTGGGCGCCCCAAGGCGGCGAGGCCGGCTGCGCTGCGGCAGGCTGGGGCGCGGCGCGCTGCGGGAAGGATGGCACGGAGCCGCTGCGGGCCGGCTGGCTCGCGCCGCCGCCGAAGATCCCGGACAGGAAGCCGCCCGACTGTGCCGGCGCGGGGGCTGCGGCCGGCTGGCGGCGCAACGCCTCGACCTCGGCCTGAAGCTGCTGGGCCTGGGCCTGCAGATTGGCGAGGGCCTGTTCCTGGACATAGATCGACTGCGCCATCGCATAGGCGGCATAGGGCTGTTCGCGCAGCCGCTCGGCGATGAAGTTCTCAGCCTCGGGGTCGCGGGGCTGGTTGGCCGCCTGGCGCAGGCGGTCGAAAATCCCGGCGATCACGTCGCGTTCCTGCGGCGTCATCGTCATCTCCTCTCATGTTGGGCCGGGCGGCTGCCCGGCCATGCGAGAGGTGGGGGAGGCCTATGACGTTATCAAGGCGACCCCCGGGAATTTTCGGCTCACGCGTTTCCGATATTGAGGTATTCGAAGCCGCGCTGGCGCATTTCGCTCGAGCGGTAGATGTTGCGCAGGTCGACGACGACGGGTCGCTTCAGCGC